>JBKJUR010000054.1:0-71132 GCA_046590165.1 Methylotenera sp. | reverse complement strand
AGAATATCTTCAGTTTTTAGAAAACTCACTGGCTGAGAAGGCACCATTTCGTGAAAGCGATATTCAACTAGCACGTGTATTGGAAGATCTGATTTCGATACTGATTGAGCGGAATCTAATTCAGTTTACAGATTTCCCTTCCGCAGCTCAAAAACGCTTGATTGATAGGCAAACGATGCGTAAAAAAACCCAACTTTCAAGCATCTTGGACGACACTCCGGATATTATTTTTTAGCACACTATTGCTTTTTAGCACACTACTGCTCAGGTAAGCTGTCCTTAAACGACTGGCGTTTAAGTAGTGCTGCATTGAGTCGTTCCAGATTTGGATATTCAACGGCTAAATCGACCATACCGTTAAAGCGCAAATTCACATAGCCCAACATACAGCCAATTGCAACGTCAGCCAAACTGAATGTGTTATTCACACACCATTTATTTTTACCTAAGTCATTGTTTAAAGCTTGTAATCCTAACGTCACTTTATCCATTTGCTTAGTGATAAATGCCTCACTCAGTGCAGCGGCTGATTTACGTTTTTCTACCACTACCGCAACGGCAGCATCGCAGACACCGTCAGCTAAAGCTTCCCAGCGACGCACTTTAATTTTTGAACTTACATCTTGCGGAATTAAATGTGCCAACGGCGTACGGTTATCTAAATACTCCACAATCACACGTGAGTCATACAAACTATCGCCGTCATCCAATACTAGTACAGGCACTTTCCCCAGTGGATTATATTGCGTTACAACGCTATCTGGCGCGCCTAGCACGACTTCTTGCAAAACAATTTCGATATGCTTTTCAGCTGCTACTACGCGTACTTTTCGAGCATAAGGGCTATTGATGGTATATAAAAGTTTCATAAATTGGTTAGCTTAATTTTTACTAATGATTTAAAAGTTAATAGCATTATAATTGAAACTACAATTACATCTTCACAACAATCACCATAACAATGACGCTTTTTAATCAACACTATCCAATAGGTTCATCTGCTTTTAGTATGTTAGTGCACAATCAAGTGCAAGCAGCGCTGGATGAAGATATTGGCTCTGGCGATCTTACAGCGCAACTTATTCCGGCTTCGCATATTGTAAGCGCTAAAATTATCGCGCGCGAGGCTGCGGTTATTTGTGGCATTGATTGGGTAAATGCTAGCTTTAAACAAGTTAACGCTGATGTGGAAATAAAATGGTTTGTTAGCGAAGGTGACGCCATAGTAGAGAATCAAATACTATGTGAAATTAAAGGGTTAGCACGCGCACTTCTCACTGCTGAACGCTGCGCGCTCAATTTCTTACAAACACTTTCTGCCACCGCCACTGAAACACGTAAATATGTAGATGCGATTGCCGGTACGCATAGCCAAATTCTAGATACGCGGAAGACAATTCCTAATTTAAGATTGGCACAAAAATATGCAGTCACTGTCGGTGGTGGCCATAATCAACGGTTGGCTTTGTACGATGGGATTTTAATCAAAGAAAACCACATTGCCGCCGCGGGTAGCATCGCAGCCGTAATGGAAAAAGCATTTTTACTAAATACAAATAAAAATATACAAATTGAAGTGGAAAATCTAAATCAGCTTCAAGAGGCCCTGCAAGCTGGTGCGGTTAATATTTTATTAGATAATTTCAGCATGGCATTACTAAAGGAAGCGGTGAGTTTAAATAAGCGTGCCAGAAAAAGTGCCATGTTAGAAGCTTCTGGCGGCATTACCTTAGAGAACGTGCGCGAAATCGCCATGACTGGTGTTGACCGCATTTCTGTTGGCTCACTTACTAAGAACGTGCAGGCAATTGATTTGTCTATGCGTGTTAAGCTATCACTTTGAGAGTTTAATCGCTCTATTATTTAATGCACATAATAGTTTAACTCTCAAACTAGCCAACTCATAAAATAGAGATCTAAATCAATGAGCAAACCGATAATCAAACCCTCTGGCCGCCTAACCTTAGGCGACGTGCTACGCATGCTGGTCAATGACGGCATGCTGGATAAAGCCCAGGCCGAACAGCTCTACAAAGATCGCAAACTCGATAGCTCCAAATTGCATCCACTTGTGGTGATTGGTGAGCAAAAATGGAAAAGTCTTAGACCACCTCATAAAGCCATTACGGTTGAGAGTCTTTCTTCATGGTTGGCAGAACGTGCTGGCATAGATTATTACCACATTGACCCGCTCAAACTAGATTTTGGCTCTGCCGCGCAAATTATCTCCAAAGGCTATGCTGAACGTTTAAAGATCATGCCGATTTCAGCAGCAAACGGCGAAGCCACCATCGCAACTACTGAGCCATTTAGCACAGACTGGATCGTCGACCTTGAGCGCGTGCTCAAGATGAAAATCAAATTAGTGATGGCAAATCCTCTTGAAGTAAGTCGCTATTTACCTGAGATTTACAGTTTAGCTAGCTCTATGAATGCAGCAAACCTAGCTAAAGCAGGACAAATTGTTGGTGTACAAAACTTTGAGCAATTGGTTGAGCTTGGTAAAGATAAAAACTTAGATGCCAACGAACAGCATGTAGTGAATATTGTAGATTGGCTATTCAAATATGCGTTTGAACAGCGCGCCAGTGATATTCACTTAGAACCTCGCCGCAACATGGGCATGATGCGTTTTAGAATTGATGGTGTATTGCATCAAGTGTATCAACTGCCATCCAATATCATGAATGCCATCACCAGCCGCATTAAACTGCTAGGCCGCATGGATATGGTAGAAAAGCGCCGTCCGCAAGATGGTCGCATTAAAACCTTAACGGCTGAAGGCGTGGAAATTGAATTGCGTCTTTCCACTATGCCAACAGCGTTTGGCGAAAAATTGGTCATGCGTATTTTTGCACCCGATGTGTCAGCTAAAGACTTTCAAGCATTAGGTTTTGCAAAAGCACAATCCGATACTTGGCAAACCTGGACTAAAGCACCCAACGGTATTATTTTAGTCACTGGGCCAACAGGCTCAGGTAAAACTACCACGCTTTATGCAACACTGCGTTTATTAGCAACACCAGAAGTAAACGTATGTACGGTAGAAGAACCGATTGAGATGGTCGAACCGCTATTTAATCAGATGCAAGTGCAGTCCAATATCGGCCTAAACTTTGCAGATGGCATACGTACGCTTATGCGACAAGATCCTGACATTATTATGGTGGGTGAGATTCGTGATTTAGCGACGGCAGACATGGCGATTCAAGCCGCACTCACTGGACATTTGGTGCTATCTACCTTACACACCAACGACTCTCCTTCCGCAGTGACGCGATTACTAGATTTGGGTGTGCCGTCATACCTTATTCACTCAACCGTATTGGGCATCATGGCGCAACGTTTGGTGCGTACGCTATGCCCAAGCTGTAAAGTGCCTGAGCCAATTGAGCAAAGTAAATGGGATGCGTTAGTCGGTAGATTCAATCTGCCGAAACCTGCGCATATTTACAAGCCTGTAGGCTGCTTAGAATGCCGTAAAACCGGTTTTAGAGGCCGTAGCGGCATTTATGAAATGCTCACCATGACGCCTGCTTTAAGAAAACTGATTACGCCAGAAACTGATCTAGCTAAGTTAACGCAATTAGCACAGCAAGAAGGCATGCAACCGTTGATTATTAATGGCGCAGAAAAAGTAGCTGCGGGCTTAACCACAATCGAAGAGTTACTGAAAGTAGCACCTCCACTTGAATCTGAATAAAATCATTTTCAAGCTAAAGTTAAGCCCTAAATCTCAAGTAGTTGTCATTCACAATATAAAATTTACCCACTAAAACACAAGCAAGAAGTAACTTCTTGCTTGATGATATTCTCTCAAGCAATTGAAAACTTGACCAAAACCGCCTAACACGTTAATGTTTAGGGTTGGAAATTATTAGCTCGACTTAAGTAATACCTGAGGTATTACTAGAGCACAACTTGCAATCAATATTTATGACAAACCCCAATATCACTGGCGCAGAAATCCTTATCCGCTGTATCAACGAGGAAAAAGTTAAATTCGTTTTTGGCTATCCTGGCGGTGCTGTGCTTCACATCTACGATGAGATTTATAAGCAAAATGGCTTTAAGCATATCCTTGTTCGCCATGAACAAGCTGCTGTGCATGCCGCTGACGCTTATTCGCGTGCAACTGGTGATGTCGGCGTTGCGCTAGTCACTTCAGGCCCCGGCGCTACCAATGCTGTGACTGGCATCGCTACCGCTTATATGGATTCTATTCCGCTAGTTGTGATTAGTGGTCAAGTGCCAGTACCTGCTATTGGTATGGATGCCTTCCAAGAAGTAGATATGGTGGGAATTACTCGCCCATGCGTAAAACACAACTTCTTAGTGAAAGATGTTAAAGACATCGCAGCCACCATGAAAAAAGCGTTTTATATTGCTGCGAGTGGCCGCCCTGGCCCTGTAGTGGTTGATATTCCAAAAGACATCACTGCACACTTTGCCGAATACATCTACCCGAAAACAGTAGAAATGCGTTCGTACAACCCTGTACTTAAAGGACATAGCGGACAAATTAAAAAAGCGGTGAAGTTGCTGCTAGAAGCCAAACGCCCGATGATTTACACGGGTGGCGGCTTAGTGTTGGGCGACGGTGCCGAAGAGTTAATTAAACTCGCACGCAGCTTAAATTACCCAGTTACTAGTACGTTAATGGGCTTAGGTGGCTACCCTGCGACTGATAAACAGTTTTTAGGTATGTTAGGCATGCACGGCACTTATGAAGCCAACATGGCGATGCAGAACTGTGATGTGCTGATTGCAGTAGGCGCACGTTTTGATGACCGCGTGATTGGTAATCCAGCGGACTTTCTAAGTCAGCAACGCACCATCATTCATATTGATGTTGATCCATCTTCAATCTCAAAACGCGTAAAAGTGGATGTGCCTATTGTTGGCCATGTTCAGTCTGTGTTGCGTGAGATGAACGATATTTTATCTTCTGACATGATGGCTGCTGAGAAAAAACAAAGCAATATCAGCAATTGGTGGAAGCAAATTGATGAGTGGCGCAATGTTAAATCTATGGTGTATCAAAACTCCACCACAGTGATCAAACCGCAATATGTCATTGAGAAATTATGGGAAGTCACCAAAGGCGATGCCTATGTGACCTCTGATGTTGGCCAACACCAAATGTGGGCGGCACAATACTACAAATTTGATAAGCCACGTCGTTGGATTAACTCTGGTGGCTTAGGTACCATGGGCGTTGGCTTGCCTTACGCGATGGGTTGTCAATTTGCAGACAAACACGCGCAAGTGGCCTGCGTAACCGGTGAAGGCAGTATTCAAATGAATATTCAAGAGCTTTCAACCTGCGCGCAATACGGCTTGCCAATTAAGGTCATTTTACTCAACAACCGTTACCTTGGTATGGTGCGTCAATGGCAAGAGTTTTTCTACGAAAATCGTTATTCAGAATCATACATGGATAGCTTGCCTGACTTCGTTAAATTAGCTGAATCTTACGGCCATGTCGGGATGAAAATCACCAATCCGGCTGACGTAGAAGGCGCATTAAAAGAAGCATTCGCTAAAAAAGATAAGTTTGTGTTTATGGATTTTATTACCGACCAAGAAGAAAATGTATTCCCTATGATTGCAAATGGTAAAGGCTTATCTGAAATGATTCTAGCTAACGATCATGTTGCTAGAGAGGAGGAAGATTAATATGAAACATATTATCTCTCTACTCATGGAAAACGAAGCTGGCGCGCTATCACGTGTGGCAGGCTTGTTTTCAGCACGTGCTTATAATATTGAATCACTGACAGTGGCGCCTACAGAGGACCCTACACTTTCACGTATGACGATTGTGACTTCAGGCTCCGATCAAGTGATAGAACAAATTATCAAACAATTAAACAAGTTGATTGATGTCGTTAAGGTGCTGGATTTGAATGACGGAAAATTCATAGAGCGTGAATTGATGTTAGTTAAAGTCAAAGCCACCGGTGCATTTCGTGAAGAAATGAAACGCATGTGCGACATATTCCGCGGCCGTATTATCGATGTGGCCGACGGCAGTTTTACTATCGAGCTTACCGGCTCTGGCACCAAACTAGATGCATTTATCGAAAGCTTAGATAAAGCAGCTATATTAGAAACAGTACGTACAGGCGCTTCTGGCATAGGCCGTGGCGACAGAATACTTAAAGTATAAGTATCAAATTTATATCTGTTTTTTTAAATCAGAAAATCTCAATAATTTAATTAGCATTTGCATGAAAAGGCGAGGAAAGAAATGAAAGTTTATTACGATAAAGACGCAGACCTTAGTTTAATTAAAGGCAAAAAAGTAACCATCGTTGGTTATGGTTCACAAGGTCATGCCCACGCGGCTAACCTTAAAGATAGCGGCGTAAACGTTACTATCGGTCTACGCAAAGGTGGCGGTTCATGGGCTAAAGCTGAGAATGCTGGTCACAAAACATTAGAAATTGCAGCTGCAGTAAAAGATGCAGACGTGGTGATGCTCTTGTTGCCTGACGAAACAATGGCACAGATTTTCAATGATGATGTTGCTGCAAACTTAAAACAAGGTGCAACACTTGCGTTTGCACATGGTTTCAACGTACATTACAACCAAATCACACCACGTGCTGATTTAGACGTGATTATGATTGCACCAAAAGGCCCAGGCCATACAGTGCGCTCAGAATACTTAAAAGGCGGTGGCGTTCCTTCATTGATCGCTGTGTACCAAGATAAGTCAGGTAAAGCTAAAGATTTAGCACTTTCATACGCGGCCGCAAACGGCGGTACTAAAGGCGGTGTAATTGAAACTGATTTCCGTGAAGAAACAGAAACTGACTTGTTCGGCGAACAAGCAGTGCTATGTGGCGGTGCTGTTGAGTTAGTAAAAGCTGGCTTTGAAACATTAGTAGAAGCTGGTTACGCACCAGAAATGGCATACTTTGAGTGCTTACACGAACTTAAATTGATTGTAGATTTAATGTACGAAGGCGGCATTGCCAACATGAACTACTCAATCTCAAACAACGCTGAGTACGGTGAGTATGTAACTGGCCCTAAAGTAATTAACGAAGAATCACGTTATGCAATGCGCGAAGCACTCGCTAACATTCAAAACGGTAATTACGCTAAACAGTTCATTTTAGAAGGTCGCACTAATTACCCCGAAATGACAGCCCGTCGTCGTTTGAATGCGGCTCACCCAATTGAGCAAGTGGGTGGTCAATTACGTGCAATGATGCCTTGGATTGCTAAAAACAAATTAGTTGACCAATCGAAAAACTAAACTCTAATCGAACTAAATTTTAGTCACTGGTTTTTAGTCGATATAAGATTAAAAGGGCAAAGCGTTTATCGGTTTGCCCTTTTTTATTATTCAGTTACATTCAAAAATACGCCAATTAGATTTGAAGGATTAGTGTGCAAACTAACATCGCTGTACTTTTACAATATGCGCTGCCAAAACAAGCCATTACCGCGCTTGCTGGCAAATTGGCTAACCTTAAAGCTGGCAAACTCACTACAGCTGTCATTGGCTGGTTTGTAAAACGTTACAACGTCAATATGGCAGAAGCTGCTGAGCCCAACATCAGCACATACAGAACCTTTAACGATTTTTTTACCCGCCCATTAAAAGCTGACGCACGACCAATTGCGCCTGCTGACTTTATATGTCCAGTCGACGGTGCAATAAGTCAATTAGGTAACATTCAAGCTAATCAAATTTTTCAAGCAAAAGGACATACTTACTCTACAACGGCCTTAGTGGGTGGCGATAAAAACTTAGCCAAAAATTTCGAGAATGGTCATTTTGCTTGCCTATACTTAAGCCCCAAAGATTATCACCGCATTCATATGCCATGCGATGGCACATTAAAAAATATGACTTATGTGCCAGGTGCTTTATTTTCTGTAAATCCAACCACAGCACAAGGCGTACCAGACTTGTTTGCCCGCAATGAACGGGTAGTATGCGAATTTTCATCGGCTGAGCATGGCAGCTTTATCATAGTCTTAGTAGGTGCGACAATAGTAGGTAGCATGGCAACTAGTTGGCATGATGGCGAAAATGGCATAGTCAATCCACCGCGTACTAGAAACATTCGAATATGGTCATATCAAGACCAAAACATCAGCCTAAAACAAGGCGATGAAATGGGTAAGTTTCTGCTGGGATCAACTGTAGTAATGCTATTTGAAAAAGATACACTAAAATTTAATGAAGCTTGGAAAGCTGAACGTGCAATTAAGTTGGGCGAGATGATGGCTGCGAAAATTTGATTGGATTTAAATATAGTTATTCTGACAGGTAACCCTATGATTTCACTCATCATTCACAATCTTCATACCGACGAAAGTCGGTACCTAGCGTCTTTTAAGTCACTAGATTCCGTGTCAAGCACGGAATGACATCAGAATGGAATATTTATTGGGATAGCTAAAATAAACAGCTGAACTTCACCCATAAAAAAACCTGCACCATTAACTTCAGTGCAGGTTTTTACTTTTAGTGCATCTGCTACTTAATAGCTTTATGATGCAGATGCGGCGCCAATTCATTCAGCGCGGATTCATACACGCCACGTTTAAATTCAATCACATCTTCTAGCGGCACCCAATATTCGCTCCAGCGCCATGCATCAAACTCAGGATGCTCACTCGCACGTAGCGACACATCACTATCTCGCCCTACCATGCGTAGTAAATACCAAATCTGCTTTTGCCCTTTATAGCTACCGCGCCACTCACGTTTTACCCATGTGGCTGGCACTTCGTATCTGAGCCAGTCTTTGGTGCGGCCTAAAATCTGCACATGCTCAGGTTTTAGACCAACCTCTTCCATCAGTTCGCGATACATGGCCTGCTCTGGACTCTCGCCATGGTTAATACCACCTTGCGGAAACTGCCAAGCATGCTCACGGATACGCTTACCCCAAAACACCTGATTGTTGGCATTACATATAATAATGCCGACATTCGGGCGAAACCCGTCACGATCTAACATAGCGTTTTACTGCCTTAATAATTTAATGCAATTTTTTCATATTTTCACCACTATTGAAAGACACCATTTGCATATAAGATGTAATCCTATGAATAAACATAACAATATCGCTGTAAATCAACCTTTTAATGTCAATAAATTGATAGCTTTGCTACTTCTGGGCATCTTCAGTACAGGATGCTCAATGACATCCAATCCGACCAATCACTCCCTTGCCTACATTACCAACCAAGGTGATAACACGGTTTCTGTGATTGACACTACAAGCAATCTGGTGACTCACACCATCACCGTCGGCAAAGCGCCTGTTGGCGTAGCTGTTTCAGCCAGATTACAGCGCGCTTATATTACTAATGTTGAAAGCCAAGAGATTAGCGTGATTGATACGTTATCCAATAAAATGATTGATACGATTAAAATCAAAGGCTCACCAGTCGGCATAGCTTTATCGCCAGATGATAAAACGCTGTATGTGGCAGATTGGTATGAAAATCGCGTCCTCGCGATTAACACAAAAGATACCAGCTCATTTCGAGAGTTAAAAATTGGTGAAGCGCCTGCGGGGCTAATCGTGAGCCCCAATAATCAGGTGCTTTATGTGGCGAACAGAGACAGTAACGATATTGCAATGATTGATACGGCAACACTTACTATTAAAAAACGGATTCCTGTAGGCAAGCACCCATACGGCATTACGTTAAGTAAAAGAGGTTTACTGTTAGTAAGCGTTAATGTGAAAGAAGACACTGTTAGCATCATTAATACTAAAACAAATGAGCAAAAGAAAATAAAAGTGGGCTATCACCCCTACTGCGCCGTATTCAGTTTAGACGAAAAAACACTTTACGTGACTAATACGCAAGATGACAGCGTAACCGTGCTGGACATTGCCACACAAAAAACGATTGCTACCGTTGATGTTGGCAGCACACCAGAGGGTATAAGTTTAGACTATGCAAATAGTCGTGCCTACATTGCCAATTGGGGGAGTAATAGCGTAAGTGTTATTGATACTAAATCTAATAAACTTATCAATACTATTAAAACAGGTGAAAAGAGCCGCGCGTTCGGACAGATTATTTTAAGCAACCAGCCTTTGTGATTGCTAGCATCACAAAGAATGACAATCTAATCTTGTCAACCAAGCACTCAGAATATCGTTAACTTAACTGCAAACAACGATGCATTTTAATAAAATGTGCATCTCATTTATAATACGTCGTTGTTTTTGAATATATCCTCTCATGTTGAGAGTTACGGAGAAGAAAAGATGAAAAAGATTTTAGCGTTACTTGCACTTAGTTTAGTAGCTACTTCAGCAGTAGCGCATGGCCCTACCCCACAAAAAGTCGAAAAAAGCATCACTATTAAAGCTGACCCTGCAAAAACATGGGCCTTGGTAAAAGACTTTGGCAATATGCAAAAATGGCATCCAGCAATTGTTAGCGACAAAGTAGAACAAAAGAAAGACGATACTGGCGCAATGGCTACTTTCAGATCCCTATCACTAAAAGGCGGCGGAACGATTGTTGAGAAATTACGTAGCGCAAGTGATGAAGACATGAAACTCAAATATGAAATTATTAGTAGCCCACTACCATTCACTGATTACAACTCTGTGATGACAGTCACTAAAGGCCCTGGAGCTGGTGAGTCTACAGTGACTTGGGTAGGCCGCTTTTATCGCACTTACAAACTAAACCCACCAATTCCTGAAGGCCAAGATGATGCAACTGCAGTAGCTTCAGTCACTGGAATTTATGACGCTGGCTTGGCAAACTTGAAAAAGGTGCTTGAGTCTTCAAAGTAGGTGACCGCCAAGAGGTGACAAAATGGTCACTTAAGAAATTCTTTAGCGACTGGTTTTGACAGCTTTTAGCGGTTGTAGTGTCTAAAAAAGCTCTTTATTGAGTGATTAAAAAAAGCGAAACTTTAGGTTTCGCTTTTTTATTTCTGCTAAATATATAAAATATCTGACAAAATTTAATAAAAAAATGGCGGAATTGTGCAATTAATACTATTAAAATATTGATTTTATTAATAAAAAAATTAAGTAAAGGGCGTACGTGACACATCTCAGGCCAGAGAGGGTGCTAATTGTGAATCCTCATCAATTAAAACGCATTGTATCAAGATAACTAAACTTGTTAACTTGGCACAACGATTGCTTGTAGATACTCAACACTGCAATAAAACATACAGTGGTAAACACTTAAACTTTAATACAAAGGAAACAAAATGAAACAAGCACCTAAAACTATGGTTCAAAAAGGTTTTACATTAATTGAGTTGATGATTGTAGTGGCAATTATTGGTATTTTGGCTGCGATTGCGATTCCTTCATATCGTGACTACACGATTAAAGCAAAAATCGGTAAAGGTGTTGCAGATTTAGCAGGTCAAAAAATTAAAGTAGGCGAGGCTTATGACGTTACTAATGCGCTTGGCTGTACGGATGGTGCCAACACTATTCCTAATTGCGCTGGAGCTGGCATATTATCTACAACAAATGGTGGCGTTACAGTTACCATCACACCAGCCGCGCCTGCAGCTTTAGGTGGCGATATTACATGGAGTTGCGTTCCAACTGGTAATAATGGTGTAGTAATTAAAGGTTGTGGGTTAGCAATTTAATCGCTATGTAGCTTGAAGCAAAATTTGATTGATATGTAATTATGCTGATTAGATTTTGCTTCTAAAGACTAAATAAAAAAGCCCGTTAATTAACGGGCTTTTTTATTTGCGGACAGTCTTAATTTCCGTTTACAGTCGAATTAGTTAAACTTAATACAATTTAATTAAGTAATAGTTAGATATCGCTATGCTAACTCACTCTTGTACCGCCCTGTAAAACCATGACTTTCAAACCTTGCTCCGCCAATATAAAAGCAGCTGCCGAACTACGGCGACCTGTTTGGCAATACAACACATACTCTTTACTATTTGTTAAGCTATTTGCTAATTGACGAACCTCATTAAGGGGCAAGTTGATTGCGCCTTCAATATGATCATATTGAAACTCTGAGGGTAAGCGTGCGTCTACCCATATTGCACCTGCGGCTACTCTTTCTTTTGCTTTTAACAGGCTAATTTGTGTAATGAGTGGCGCCTTTAATAGCTCTACAAAGTCTTGTTTATTCAATCGGAGTAATTCACCATCAGTATTCATAGTAACAGTTGCATTACGTTTATTGTCCGAAACTAGCGCTTCTTCACCAAACGCATTGCCTTCATCGAGCTCTGCTAAGGTCACCGCTGGCTGGCTAACATCTGTAATTCTGGTTACAGTTGCTGACCCACTTTGAATTAAGTAATAATAATCACCTTCACCACCCTGCTGTATGATAGTTTGCCCGGCTTTGACGTTAATACTCGTCATGCGCTTGAACATTTCCACTACATTAATTGCCGGCAAGCGGCAAAATACTCCACTCTGCAATTTGAATGCACTAAATACATTTGTATTGTTCATCCAATCACCCGTGCTACGGTTAGGCTTGGATTGACTAGTTTTACTTGCTTTGCTTTTAGTTGCACTGGCTAAACGTTCATTGCCTGACAGCTGATCCCACGTTACCATGATATCGAGTAAATCCATGTCGATACGCATAATCTCGATGTTGGTCAGTGCAAGAGAATCTTTGATTTTTCCGTACGTATGAATAGGATGATTAGCAGCGTCTGTACCGCCTCGTAGCACGGCTTTGCTGTCGTCTTCATAGCGCACACCCAAGTCACCCTTAAGTAAATAAAGTGCTTGTTCGTCGACGTTCATATTCATACGGAGTGGATCAACATCTTTATTTATTTTTTCTACAAAACAAAGTGTTGCCAGCTCTTGCTTACGGCCTGCAGAGAGCCTAGCAATAGGCTCTAATTGATTGTACATTTGATTTATAACTGTGGTATCTGTTACGGCCATAACATCAATAGCCTTATAAAAATAATACGTTAAATGTTTCTTAAAAAATCATGTTATAGCTAAAGGTATTACAAATTAAATATTTGATTATTTTTTAGCGCCTGCGGGCAAGGTGTTAAACCACTTGCAGCAATTTCTTGCATAATAACTTCTCCTTCACCAGGTTTTAGATGGGTAATATAAACCTCAACAGGCACTTGATTAACTGTATATCTGGAAATTGAGTTGGATTTAAGTTTCTTAAGTTCAGCCACTAAAGTAGATGGGCATAAATGCTTAGACACGGCTGCAAGCTCGTACTCACTATTACTAAAAGCAGTTTCTATAATGATGTATCTAAGATTGCTAATCTCATTCATTTCAGTCCACAAGGCATCGCAAACCGTGGTATCTCCAGTAAACACTAGGCTATTTTCACCACTGTCTACATGATAACCATTCGCTGAAACCACATGGTTTGCAGGCAATGGCGTAAATTTCCGTCCTTTTAAGGTAATTGTTTCACCTAGTTTGACTTCGTTATAAATTAAAAATGGATCGGTTGTATTTGGAATTGCGTTGAAGTCCGGCCATACTTGCCAGTTAAAAATATGCGTACGTAATGTAGTTAATGTTTCTTGAGTAGCATGTACCGTTACTGGTTCTGTACGAATCCCCATCACGGTATCTAGCAGTAATGGGATAAAAGCAATATGATCTAAATGTGAATGCGTTACAAAAATATGGTCAATTGCTAAAAGCTCATCCATTGATAAATCGCCAACACCAGTGCCAGCATCAATCAAAATGTCATGATCGACCAATATTGAAGTGGTGCGTAAGTCACCGCCTATTCCACCACTACAGCCTAATATTTTTATTTGCATTTTGTATAAGCGCTTTTTTATACGTAGTTTTTATATAGTAGTTTTATACTATTTACGATAATGCTTTTTAAATACAATGCTATGATTTCATTAGTTTTTAAAAGCATATCGTATATATTATCGTTTTAATAGCAATCTACTCTCGTCTTACACAAGTTTACAAACACCACATTCAAATGATTACCACTATAAAGTTTTTAACAGTATGAGTAACTACAAACCACCTTTGGAAATACTTACTAATAACTCCAGCAAAATTAATGCCAGCGTGATTTGGTTACATGGCTTGGGTGCTGATGGTCATGATTTTGAGCCAATTGTCCATGAGCTCAACTTACCCCATGTACGATTTATTTTGCCGCATGCCCCCGAGATGGCAATCACCCGTAACAATGGTTATATCATGCCCGCTTGGTATGATGTCTATGGATTAACGCCTATTAGCAAAGAAGATGAAGCAGGTATTCAAGCGAGTGAGAACTATATTAACGCATTGATTAAAATAGAAATTGATAAAGGAATTCCCGCTGAGAGGATTGTCATCGCAGGATTTTCGCAAGGTGGCGCCATGGCGCTACACACTAGCTTGCGTTATCCAAAGAAACTAGCTGGCGTACTCGCACTGTCTACATATTTACCACTTAAATCCAAATTAGTAGCTGAAGCAAGCTTAACAAACAAAAACCTGTCTATCTTCATGGCGCACGGTATTTTTGATGATGTGATTACCTTTGATACCGCTAAGACTTCGCTCAATACACTACAAAGTTGCCAATATCTCGTCAATTGGCATGAGTACAATATGGGACACTCACTATGCGCTCAAGAGATTATTGATATTCGAGATTTTTTACAGCGGGTTTTGCAGCTGGATTTGGTAGAATAGAGGCTTAATGCCAATTGATTATTACTATGTCTGCATCCAATAGCAAAACCACGATTCAATCTGCAACTGATTTGCCAAAAAATTTCGAGCAGGCCTTTGCTGAGCTTGAAAACATTGTGGCACAAATGGAATCTGGTCAAATGCCTTTAGAGGCGTCATTAGCTGCGTACAAACGTGGCAATACCCTTCTCCAGTTTTGTCAAAAATCACTGGCTGATGTAGAACAGCAAGTGCAAATGTTGAATGATAAAAACCAGTTAACGCCATTTCAATCCGAATAATGACGTCTTTAAAAATGACTGATTCAAACATATTAGATTTTTCAGCTTGGGCGCAAGCTAAGCAAGTGCAAATTGAGCAAGTGCTGGATCAAACGTTGCCCAGCACTAATCTAGCACCGCAGGTGCTACACAGCGCCATGCGCTACAGCGCATTAGGTGGTGGCAAACGCGTACGTGCGTTGCTGTGTTACGCTGCAGCAGAACTTTGTCAAACAGATACTGCTATTGCAGATGCATCTGCTTGCGCGATTGAGCTCATACATGCCTACTCATTAGTACATGACGACATGCCGTGTATGGACGACGACGATCTACGTCGTGGCAAACCGAGCAATCATAAGCAATATGATGATGCCACGGCATTATTGGTAGGCGATGCATTACAAAGCTTGGCTTTTGAGGTACTGTCTCAATCAAACTTGTGCTTGCAAGCCAGCCAGCAAATTAGCATGATCAATATTTTGGCTAAAGCCACAGGCTCCACTGGTATGGCTGGTGGACAAGGTATTGACTTAGCCTCAGTCGGCAAACCCCTCTCACAAACTGAGCTCGAAACGATGCATCACCTTAAAACTGGCGCCCTGATTCAAGCCGCAGCTGTCTTGGGTGCGGTCGGTGGCTCCATAGAAAAAATTGCTGCAGTACGCATTTACGCTCAAAATATCGGCCTAGCGTTTCAAGTGGTTGATGACATTTTGGATGTAGAAGCCGACACCACTACACTAGGGAAAACAGCCGGTAAAGATGCAGATAGTAACAAACCGACCTATGTGACCATATTAGGCTTGGACCTTGCAAAACAGCATGCACAGCAACTATATGAAGAAGCGATTACTGCGCTGGAACCATTTGGGAACGATGCACAGCGCTTACGTGAGTTAGCTGGATTTATTACGCAACGTAGTTTTTAACGACACAGGTTTTTAACAATGCAGTTTTTAATGTTGCCTTAAAACAATACATATCAAAAAATGACCCCTTTACTCGACACGATTAATTCACCCCTACAATTACGCCACCTTGAGCGTAAGCAGCTCGTTCAGCTCGCCCAAGAATTACGGTCGTTTCTAATCGGTAGTGTTGCAAAAACTGGTGGACATTTAGCCTCTAATTTAGGTGTGGTCGAGCTCACCATCGCACTTCATTACGTGTTTAATACGCCTGACGACAGATTAGTTTGGGACGTAGGTCATCAAACGTATCCACATAAAATTCTGACAGGCCGACGTGAAAAAATGCAAAACCTGCGCAAACCGCAAGGTATTGCTGGTTTTCCACGCCGCTGTGAAAGCGAATACGATACCTTTGGTACGGGTCATTCCAGCACCTCCATCTCGGCAGCCTTAGGCATGGCCGTTGCCGCACAAAAAGCCGGCCTAGAAAGACGCGCCGTAGCGATTATTGGCGATGGCGCAATGACCGCAGGCATGGCGTTTGAAGCATTAAATAACGCTGGCGACATGGATGCCAACTTGTTGGTTGTATTAAATGACAACGATATGAGTATTTCAAACAATGTCGGTGCGCTTAATAACTACCTTGCCAAATTACTTTCCAGCAGCTTTTATGGAACTGTTAAAAAATCCGGAAAGAAAGTACTTTCTGCAGTTCCGCCTATGATGGAATTTGCCAAGCGTGCGGAAGAGCACGTTAAGGGCATGGTTACACCTGGTACGTTATTTGAAGAGTTTGGTTTTAACTATATAGGGCCAATCGACGGTCATGATTTAGATGCACTGATTGATACTTTGCACAACATTAAACAGTTAAGTGGGCCGCAATTTTTACATATTGTGACAAAAAAAGGCAAAGGCTTTGAACCTGCTGAAGATAATCCCAACAAATTTCACGGTGTAGGTAAGTTTGATCCTTTCAATGGCGACGCCATTGCAAATAACGCTAAAAAAACCTATACCCAAGTATTCGGCGACTGGCTGGTTGATATGGCAGCACTGGATGAGCGCTTAATCGGCATTACACCTGCTATGTGCGATGGCTCAGGCTTGAATGCTTTTGCAGAACAATATCCAGACCGCTATTTTGACGTAGGCATTGCCGAGCAGCATGCACTGACTTTTGCAGCGGGTATGGCGTGTGATGGTTTGAAGCCTGTAGTCGCTATCTACAGTACATTTTTGCAGCGTGCTTATGACCAACTTATCCATGATATTGCCTTGCAGAATTTACCCGTATTACTAGCGATTGACCGCGCAGGCTTAGTGGGTGCAGATGGCCCGACGCACGCAGGGAGCTTTGATTTAAGCTTTTTACGATGTATTCCAAACATTGTGATTATGGCGCCTAGTGATGAAAACGAGTGCAGGCAGATGCTTTACACGGGCTTTCAATACAATGGCGTAGCCGCAGTACGTTACCCTCGTGGTGGTGGAACGGGCGCAGTGATTGAACAAAAAATGCAAGCCATTACAATTGGTACGGCAGAAATCAAACGTGATGCTGCCAGTACTATCAAAGTGAATACCAACAGAAACAATGCTACTCAGAAAATTGCTATTTTAAGCTTTGGCAGCATGCTCTCAGCTTGCTTAGAAGCGGGTGAGCAACTGGATGCAACCGTTGTGAATATGCGTTTTGTGAAACCAATTGATCAATCCATGCTTGAAAAATTGTTAAATGACCACACATTAATAGTCACGGTAGAAGAAAACTGTGTGATGGGCGGTGCAGGGTCTGCTGTAATTGAGGCTTTGCAAACAATACAGAATATACGCGCACATGCTATTAATGCAGTGCAAATCAAAACATTATGTCTAGGATTACCTGACCAATTTATCGAACATGGTGTGCATGAAACCATGTTGGTCGATTGCGGTCTGAATGCTGAAGGTATTGTTAAAGCTATTCATCAAATTTTTTGATTAAGTCCATTAAAACATTTAATTAGGCAAGTTTTTAGCCTAGCGTTATACTAATTTACACTATAAATCCGCCAGAAATTAAAGGCGTAGAGATCGGATCAAAATGAACCAAGCTGCCATTCCTACCACAATAGAAGACGTGCAAAATACGGCTGATACCCGCCAGATTGCGATTGATAAAGTGGGCATTAAAGCCATTCGCCACCCAGTGATTGTGAAAGATAAATCTGGCGGTGAGCAACATACCGTGGCTATGTTCAATATGTACGTGCATTTGCCGCAGCAATTCAAAGGCACACACATGTCACGTTTTGTTGAAATTCTAAACATGAACGAACATGCTATTTCTATTGAATCGTTTGAAACGATTTTACGTGAAATGATTACTCGTTTAGAAGCGGAATCTGGACATGTCGAGATGACGTTTCCATATTTTGTGAACAAGGCCGCACCAGTTTCTGGTGTTAAAAGTTTGTTGGATTACGAAGTAACATTTATTGGTGAAATTAGTCACGGTAAAATCGATATCACAGTTAAGGTGTTGGTGCCAGTCACTAGCTTGTGTCCATGTAGTAAAAAAATCTCTGACTATGGTGCGCACAATCAGCGCTCACATGTCACTGTGACTGCACTGGTCAATGATTTTATCTGGATTGAAGATATTATTGATTTGGTCGAAAAACAAGCGTCATGCGAACTTTACGGTTTACTTAAACGCCCAGATGAAAAATATGTCACCGAACGTGCCTACGATAATCCAAAATTTGTTGAGGATATGGTGCGTGATGTGGCCGCTCAACTTAATGCGGAAAAACGCATTGTGGCTTATACGGTTGAAAGTGAGAATTTTGAGTCTATTCACAACCACTCAGCCTATGCCTTGATTGAGAACGACAAGCGTAAAAAGTAACTTGTATTAGAACTTGTATTAGTTATACAGAAAAAAGCCACTGCACTTGAGATTAAGTGCAGTGGCTTTTTCTATAGTGTTGCAATGCCACACCTTCATTGAATATTACTTTAAGTTAAACGTAACTTTCACTATAGTGCCATTCGAATGTTCTGTATCTGCATATCCAAGCTCAACCCGCGCATGGTGTTGGTGTGCAATTTCACGCACGATCGCAAGGCCTAATCCGCAACCATTTGCAGTATTCCCAAGTACACGGTAGAAGCGTTCAAATACTTTTTGCTGCTCATCTAAGGCGATGCCGAGGCCGTTATCTTGCACGGCCAGAGCGACTTCATTTCCATTTTGCACAAGGCTAACGGTAATTTTTGCGTGTGCCGGGTTATAACGTATTGCGTTATCAATCAAATTATTCAATAGCTCTTGCAATAACACTTCATTTCCGTTAATTATTAGCGTTTGTAATGTGCAATTTACGCCCAAATCTATGCGTTTATCTAAGGCTTTTGGCACCCAGTCTGCGGTAACGTCGTTCATTAAAATTACTAAATCCAAAGGCGCGAATGCTAAGGTCTGATTGGGTTCAGGTTCTGCACGCGCAAGACTTAATAACTGATTAGCCAACCTACCTAAATTATCACTCCCAGTACTTATTTGTTGTAATGCATGCTGCACGCTATCCAAATCATGTTCCCGCAATGCTGCTTCTGCCTGGATTTTAAGGCCGGCCAAAGGTGTTTTTAGCTGATGTGCAGCATTCGCTAAAAAATGGCGGCGTTCTTCAACCGCACTTTTTTCTTTGATAAGTAAATCATTCATCGCATGTAATAGAGGCTGCAACTCTTGGGGCGCGTCATGCTCTGCTAACGGGTGTGTGTCTGTGGGTAGGCGTCGTGAGATTAAATCCTTTAATTTTTCTAGTGAAATAAGCCCTCGTTTTATGCCTAAGTTAACCAAAAATGTCACCAAAATAAGCAATAGAATTTGTGGGATGAGCATGATGGCAACAATGTCATGTGCCATGATATCGCGCTTGGTTGTGGTTTCACCGATCAAAATCGTGGCATTCCGTTTTGAACTAGTATTACTAACAACATCCACAACATTAAGCGGCAAACTAAAAGCCACTAAACGTAGTAGTTTCTGATTAAACTCTGCATCGTAATACACATGTCGCCCAGCGCTAGGCAAGATTTTTGGCGGGGTTAATTTATCTTCTCCAATTACCACCCGGTGATTTGGGTCTTGAACTTGGTAATAAATGTAGTCGTCTTTATCGTATTCAATTAAATCCAAAGTACTGTCCGGCAAGTCAACAACCATCTTACCTGCCTTTACTTCTACTTGGTCTGCCAACGCCAAAGCGACTCTAAACAACGCTCTATCGTAAGCTAAATTTGCAAAATAAGTGGCTAAATAGTAGGCAGATACTGTACCAAGCAATAGCAAGGGTAATAGCAAAATGAGCAGCCAATTGAGTAGCTTTTGCCGAATGGAGTTGGTTTTAATATGAATCATTTTTAGGTTGTAGTTGGAAACGCAATCTATTTTAAGCTTAAGCTTTATTTCTAATTTGGCGTTTCAAGTTTTGCAAGTAAGTACCCCAATCCACGGATAGTACGAATCTCAACACCAAAAACATTTAATTTTTTACGTAACCGAGACACGCTCACCTCCACCGCATTCTCGCTCATTTCCTCATTCCAGCTATACAAATGCTCTAAAATCTTGGCTTTGCTGACCACTTTCGTGGCCTTAAGCATCAACAACTCCAGTAACGCAACTTCACGTGCTGAAAGCGATAGAACTACGTCATTCACCGTACATTGCCTGCTGCTGGTATCAAATACCACATCGCCAAAACTTATTTTTGCACTGCCTCCAGATACACCACGGCGGATTAACGCACGCACACGAGCCTCTAATTCAGCCAGCTCAAATGGTTTAGCTAAATAATCATCCGCACCTAAATCCAGCCCTTTAACACGATTTTGCGTATCTTCTAATGCAGTTAGAATCAATACTGGTGTGTTATTGCCATGTGCGCGTAGACGTTTTAACACTTCAAAACCGTTAAGTTTAGGTAAACCTAAATCTAAAACTATCACATCATATTCTTGATAGCCTAGTAACTGATTTGCACTTTCGCCGTCTGTCATCACATCCACAGCATAGCCTGACTTGGAGAAAGATCGCTCAAGGCCATCTTTAAGAATTAAATCATCTTCAACTAATAGTAATCGCATGATTGCGACTTTATCTTAATAAAAGAGTTTTAGTAATGCCTTAATCCATTTAAAAACATTAATTTTAAAGAATCAAACATTGTCAGCTTAGTGTCAGCTTCACGGCGTAAATTACATTTCATGGTCGCAGATGAAGTTAAACGAATCTCAACCAGGTATCGAACTAAGTACTGGCAACCCACAAGGAAAACCAATGCAAATTTTTATACAACTTACCTTAATTTTTGGAGATTAACATGAACAAATTTTTAACAACATTATTCGCTGGCGCTGTAGCATTATCAATCGGTTCAGCTGCATTTGCAGCTGATGCAGCTAAAACTGCAGAACCTGCAAAAGCTGTTGCAGCTACTGATGCAGCTCCAGCAAAAACAGTGAAAAAACATCACGATAAAAAAGTTGAAAAAGCATCTGAAGTAGCAGCTCCTGCAGCAGCTAAATAAGGCTTAAATACTTTAGAGTTTAATTCTAGTTAAATTGAGAGTATGTGAAATTTACGTCATGAATTTCATATAATAAAAAAGGGCAGAAATCTGCCCTTTTTTATTTGATTGCTTTAGTTTTTTAGCCCACCACTTTTTAATCATGGTACTTTTAAGTTTATTTTTTTAGCTAGTATTTTTTCGTTAATATCATGGCAAGGTCTTGACGCTTCATATCCAGTCTATTTAAAGCGGTCATTCCCATTAGCACCATTGAAGGTGACCCCCCCTCGAAAACGGTAGCTTCTACCTGACTAAGCGTAATACCACCAATCTTAAGGTTTGCAATTGTCACACGATACCCAGTAACTGCGCCATTTGCAGTACTCACGTCTACCGGTACACCAGCTTTATAATCAATATTGGCAAACTTTGCATCGCCGCTATTGAGCGCGACTGAAGTAGCACCAGTATCTAATAAGAATTTAAGTGTCGCACCGTTAATTTGGCAATCTGAAATAAAGTGCCCCTCAGCATTAGCGTATAACGTAACACTTGGACTAGCTCCCGCGGTACTAGCACCGACTGAAGCTCCTTGGCCCATACCCAACTGCTTGGTTTTACCTTCAATCAACAAAGTCGCCATGCTACTATTTGCTGAGAGCAGCTTAACGCCGTCACTAGTTTGACCTACACTTAAAGTTTTGGGTTTTCCACGGTTAATAATCAAGACGGCTTTATTGCTAAATAACCCAACAATATTTACTTGCGTATCTGCCGCGCATACTCCTGAAATGAGCATACTAAATATCAAGAAGTTAACTCGGAGAAGATTAACCCTAAATACTGATATTTTGCTCAATACACTATATAAACTCATCGAAACATTCCTTGCGTTGTTTGGTGATTTTGGCTTAATTTCAAACCTAAACCTATCACCAGTAACCCTACCAACGGAAAAATTGCCGCCAGCATAAAGGTTTTTTGACCACCAAAATATTGTAGGGCAAATCCACCAGCTACCCCCCCAATGGTACCACCAATGCCATAAGCAACACTATTGTAAATTGCTTGACCTTTAGCCTGATGACGTCCATTAAAAAACTTTGTAATCACCTCCACTGATGCGGCATGAAAGCTACCAAACGTTGCTGCGTGCAGGCTTTGCGCTAAAATTAACCACCAGATATTATCTACTGCAATGCCGATTAAACTAAACCGGATAACTGCCAACACCAAGCTAATAGTTAGGATTGTTTTTAAGCTGAAACGTGCCATTATTTTTGGCATAAGCATAAAAATACCTATTTCACAGATAACGCCAACAGCCCAAAGCAAACCTATCATGCCTTTGCTATAGCCGTGTTCACTCAGATAAATTGAATAAAAGTTATACAGCACGCCATGTGCAGTCACCATCAGTGAACACCCCACTAAAAGGGCAATCACATTCGGCTGTTTGATTACTTGCCAGATGGAGAAGTGGTCGTGTTCATGCGCTTCTATTTTTGGGTCTGGTAGCGTGTATGAAAGTACAAATAAGGTCATTTGCACAAGCAGCAAAAACCATAACAAACTATGTATACCCGCGGCATCAATCATAAAACCCAGAATCACTGCTGCCACAATAAAACCCAGCGAACCCCACATGCGGATTCGGCTGTAATGTCCATTGGTAGTCGCTAAATGTGCCAATGTAAGTGATTCAGCAAGCGGTAAAGTTGAGCTGGTAAAGATACTTAACGCCGCCATTACAAAGAATAGCCAAAAGAAGCCATGCGCCCAAAATACTGCACTAAATCCACACAATCCTAAGAACGCCGTGAGCCTGATCCATTGGGCGCGCTTGCCGGTATGATCAGCCAGCCAGCCCCAAAAATTAGGCGCAAAGATACGGCTAATCTGAAACAGGGACATTAGAATACCAATATCAGCGGGGCTGAACTGTTCAGACTGTAGATATAGCCCCCAGTAAGGGACAAACGCGCCAACAAAAAAGTAATATATGAAGTAAAAGCGCGAAAGTCGCCAATGAAGCGAATGATGCTGATCATGCATTAATCATTACTCACAAAAAGCGATAACAGTAGTTATAGCTTAGGAATACTTGTTACCACATCCGCATTCTGCGCACGATGACGTAAAGCATGATCCATTAGCACTAGGGCTAACATCGCTTCAGCAATTGGCGTGGCACGCACACCAACACACGGATCGTGGCGACCTGTGGTTTGCATTGTTACCGCGTTACCGTCTTTATCAATTGAGCGGCGCTCTTGCGGAATACTAGAGGTGGGTTTTAACGCCACATTAACGCGTATTTCTTGACCCGTAGAAATACCACCCAACATACCGCCAGCATGATTAGTAACGAAACCTTGCGGTGTCATTTCATCGCTATGTACGCTGCCACGTTGCGCTACGCTGGCGAAACCAGCGCCAATTTCCACACCTTTTACGGCATTAATACTCATCATGGCATGTGCAATATCTGCATCTAATCTATCGAATACCGGCTCACCCCAACCTACAGGCACACCTTCAGCAACCACAGTAATACGCGCGCCAACAGAGTCGCGTTCCGCACGGATTCTATCCAGGTACTCTTCTAACTTTGGCAACACGCTATTATTTGGCGAGAAAAACGGGTTATCATTTACGCCATCCCAGCTTTCAAACGGAATCTCTATTTCGCCTAATTGGCTCATGTAACCACGTACTGTCACTCCAAAGCGCTCGCTTAACCACTTTTTGGCAATTGCTCCAGCAGCAACACGCACAGCAGTTTCACGCGCACTAGAACGGCCTCCTCCACGGTAATCACGTACACCGTATTTTTGACTATAAGTGTAATCAGCATGCCCTGGACGGAAGGTATCCATAATCTTGCTGTAATCTTGGCTGCGCTGGTCAGTGTTGCGAATCAGCAAACCGATGGGCGCACCAGTTGTTTTACCTTCAAATATGCCAGACAAAATCTCCACGGCATCATCTTCTTTGCGCTGCGTGACATGGCGTGAGGTGCCTGGTTTACGGCGATCCAAATCAATTTGTAAATCTTCTGCACACAGTGCCAGGCCAGGTGGACAGCCATCTACCACGCCACCAATCGCAGCGCCATGTGATTCACCAAATGTAGTTAACGTAAAAAGTGTGCCGAATGTATTACCAGACATGGAGCTTTTCTCTTAGAAATTTGCATAATTTTAACATATTGATGGTTATATGACGGCGCAATCAGTGCATCAGCCCTTTAATCCATTGACCATAGACTTGCCTAGCTACTTTTTGCAGAAAAAAACAGTGTAATGGCAGATTTTGTTGCATTTCATTTGACTGCTGCACCGCAGGACTTTGAGAGGCTTCCGCCAACTCCTCTATGCCAATCTCACACCAGCTTTGCACCATCTCAGCCGTGACTTCAATATGACTTTGAAACGCTAAGTGCTTGCCAACTGAGTAAGCTTGATTCTGGCAATAAGGGCTTGCTAGCAAATGCGTTGCATTTTGTGGCAAGCTAAACGTTTCACCATGCCAGTGAAAGCTATTGAAACTTTCAATATCGCCAAACCAATGTTTTGCCGCGTCATTCTGACTCACTGACACCTCGCCCCAGCCAATTTCTTTAATGGCATTTTCTGTGACTGTTGCACCAAGTGCCTTGCTGATCATCTGCCCACCTAAACAATGGCCTAACAACGGAATATCAGCTGCATATGCCTCTCTGATTAAGCCTAATACGGGAGCAATCCATAGCAAATCGTCATTCACACTCATTGGGCCGCCCATGAGTACAACACCGCTATAACCTAATATTGAGTGCGGCAAAGCTTCTGGCTCATCTGTATTGATTATCTGCCAAGGAATATTTTGCTCAGTTAAAAAATCGCCTAAATACCCAGGGCCTTCATGCGCAACGTTGCGAAAAATAATGATGGGCTTCATACCTGATAATACCTTTTAAAATATCTTAAATTGTCCATTCTCAATACCATCTATCGTGTAATCACCAATCGAATACCTGATTAGGCGTAACGTAGGAAAGCCAGCTTTAGCAGTCATCCGCCTTACCTGTCGATTTTTACCTTCTGAAATTTTAATTTCCAGCCAAGTGGTTGGTATCGCTTTTCGCTCGCGTATTGGTGGGTTCCGTAACCACAAACGCTCTGGCTCAGAAATTAAACGAACTTGTGCTGGTTTTGCCACAAAATCACCTAAATCCATGCTTCGCCGTAGCTGCGTTAAGTCACTATCAGAAGCAGCACCCTCCACTTGCACCCAATATGTTTTTAATTCTTTGTATTTTGGGTCACTTAAACGGTGTTGCAACATGCCGTCATCGGTTAAAATAAGTAAACCTTCACTATCCGTGTCCAACCGCCCTGCAGCATAAACATTTGGCAAGTGGATAAAGTCTTTTAACGTAGGATGCTTCTCATGCGCAGTGAACTGGCATACTACGTTAAAGGGTTTATTGAATAAAATTATCATTAGCTTTGAATTAAAAACGCAACTTTAGGAAACATAACATGACTTCAAAAAATAAGATTGATGGCAAAATCATAGTACCTGCGATTGGCGAAAAAATTACCGTCAATGCAGACAATACGCTAAACGTACCAAACAACCCCATTATCCCATTTATTGAAGGTGATGGCATAGGTGCAGACATTACACCGCCGATGATTAAAGTAGTAGATGCTGCTGTGAATAAAGCATACAGCGGCGCACGTAAAATTTCATGGATGGAAGTGTACGCTGGCGAGAAAGCGACTAAAGTTTATGGCGCAAACGAATGGTTACCCGCTGAAACAATGCATGCAGTGCGCGACTATGTAGTTTCAATAAAAGGCCCACTGACTACGCCAGTAGGTGGCGGGATACGTTCACTTAACGTATCGCTACGCCAGGAGTTAGATTTATACGTCTGCTTGCGCCCAGTGCAATATTTTACAGGCGTACCTAGCCCAGTAAAACACCCCGAAAAAACTGACATGGTGATTTTCCGCGAAAATACTGAAGACATTTACGCCGGTATTGAGTGGGCAGCAGGCACTGACGAAGTAGAAAAAGTCATCAGCTTTTTAAGTGATATGGGTATGCGTAAAAAGATTCGCTTTCCAGAATCATCTGCCATTGGTATTAAACCAGTATCAAAAGAAGGTAGCCAACGCTTAGTGCGCAAAGCTATTCAATACGCAATTGACAACAACCGCAGATCGCTCACCATTGCCCACAAAGGCAACATCATGAAGTTCACCGAAGGTGGTTTTAGAGACTGGGGCTATGAAGTTGCCAAGCAGGAGTTTGGTGCGGTTGAAATTGATGGCGGCCCATGGTGTAAATTGCCAAACGGCATGATTATTAAAGATTGTATTGCCGATGCATTCTTACAAGAAATTTTATTGCACCCACAAGATTACGATGTGGTTGCGACGCTTAATCTGAACGGCGATTACATGAGTGATGCACTTGCGGCACAAGTAGGTGGTATTGGTATTGCGCCTGGCGCGAACCTAAGTGACACGGTAGCGATGTTTGAAGCTACACATGGCACTGCTCCTAAAATAGCAGGTAAAAACATTGCTAATCCAAGCTCTATTATTCTCTCAGCTGAAATGATGTTGCGTCATCTAGGCTGGGTAGAAGCGGCAGACCTAGTGATCAGTGGTGTAGCAAAAGCGATTATTGCAAAACGTGTCACTAGCGATTTTTCAAACGAGATGGAAGGCGCAACGCAGGTTGGTACATCTGAATTTGGCGATGAAATTATTGCCAATATGTAGTTATTAATCTTTGATTATAGATTTTATAATCGAAAAAACAGCAAACATCTGCCCATCATTCCTGATGAGCAGATGTTAAGACTTTGATATTATTAAATAAATCAGCTAGTGCAGTTACTCTAAAAATAGCTAACCTATAATAAAGACTTAAGCTTTTTGTATATTAGAAGCTTGCTTGCCTTTTGGACCATCGGTCACTTCAAAACTAACGCGCTGACCTTCTTTAAGGCTTTTGTAACCCGCCTCAATAATCGCAGAGAAGTGCGCAAATAAATCGTCGCCACCATCATCTGGAGTAATAAAGCCGAAGCCTTTAGAATCGTTAAACCATTTCACGGTACCTGTTGCCATTTCATACATCCTTTAAAAATACTACTACAAAACACTAAAAAAAGGGAACTCACCCATATTCTTCATTAAGGAAAGTCTGCTTCAAACTATATGGTTGCAATGAATGGACTCATAAACCCACATGCAAACTTCCAAGCTTATTTATAAATTTAATAGCCACAGTTGTCAAGTGGGTATCAAAGGGCTTTCAAACAATATTTTGAGTATTGTAGTATTTAATTAGCTAACTTCACATATGAACAGATAAGGTTATCATGATGTATTTACTTGATTTTTTATCACTCAAAAGGCGTAAAGTCTTTACAAAAAAAGGTCTAAAGTGCATTATCAGGGTTGATTAGAATAACCGGAAAAAGCATTACGTTAAATCAATGTAATCCATATGGCTACAACAACGACAACCAACAAGTTAAGTGGGCTTGCCCGCACACTCATTCAAGAAAAACTACTTTCTGAAGATGAAGCACATGCAATTCAAGCACAAGCCAATTCTATTAAATCACCATTTATTACACAGCTGATTCAAAGTAGAAAAATCAGCGCTCAAATGATTGCTGAAACATCAGCAAAAGCTTTTGGATTTCCTTATTTTAATTTAGACACTTTCAATGCTGACTATCTGCCAGCCAAGAAAATAGATGCTAAATTGATGCAATCTAACCGTGTCATGGCGCTTCAGGTTCGTAATAACTTATTATTCGTCGCAATTTCAGATCCCACCAATTTACATGCACTCGACAGCGTCCAATTCCAAATGGGCATGGCGCTATCACCAGTGGTGGTTGAAGATGACAAGCTAGGCCGGTGGATTGATAAAGTCGTAGAGGCCAGCGACACCAGCATGAAGTCATTGGATGTTGATGACGACTTTGATTTAGGCGGAGATGAATTACACGTAGAAGACGATACCCCGCAAACCTTAGAAGTTGATGATGCGCCTGTTGTTAAGTTTTTAAATAAAATGTTAATTGATGCCATCAATATGGGTGCATCTGACTTACATTTTGAGCCTTATGAGAAGTTTTACCGTGTGCGCTATCGAGTAGACGGTATATTACGAGAAATCACTCAGCCTCCACTAGTGATTAAAGAAAAATTAGCATCACGGATCAAAGTGATCTCCAGCATGGACATCTCCGAAAAACGGATTCCGCAAGATGGCCGCATGAAACTGGTGCTCTCTAAAACGCGTACCATTGACTTCAGGGTAAGCACCTTACCGCTAATCCATGGTGAAAAAATCGTAATGCGGATTTTAGACCCCGCCAGCGCAACATTAGGTATTGAAGCGCTAGGCTATGAGCCTATACAAAAAGAGCGCCTCCTCAGCGCGGTAAGTCGCCCTTATGGGCTGGTACTGGTGACTGGGCCAACAGGCTCAGGTAAAACCGTTTCACTTTACACTTGTTTGAACATCCTAAATAATCCTGGCGTCAATATTGCTACGGCTGAAGACCCATGCGAAATTCCATTGGCAGGCATCAACCAAGTAAACGTTAACGATAAACAGGGGCTAACATTTGCAGCCGCATTGAAGTCATTTTTACGACAGGATCCAGACATCATTATGATTGGTGAAATCCGCGACCTTGAAACAGCAGATATGGCGATTAAAGCTGCATCTACAGGCCATATGGTACTTTCTACACTTCACACCAATGATGCCCCTTCTACACTCACTCGCTTACTTAACATGGGTGTTGCACCATTTAACATCGCATCAGCAGTGTCACTCATCACCGCACAACGTTTAGCAAGACGCTTATGCAAAAGCTGTAAAATACCCATTGATGTGCCAAAAGAAGCATTACTGGGCGTAGGCTTCAGGGAAGAAGATTTTGATGGAAGTTGGCAGCTATTCGGCCCTAAAGAAGGTGGTTGCGAAATGTGCAACAGCGGGTACAAAGGTCGAGTTGGCATTTATCAAGTGATGCCTATCACCGAAGCGATGAGTCGTATTATTATGTCAAGTGGAAACGCCATTGATATTGCTGACCAAGCTAAAAAAGATGGGGTTAACGATTTACGTCGTTCTGGTATATTAAAAGTAATGCAAGGCTTAACTTCAATTGAAGAAGTAGAAGCCTGCACAAATGAATAGTTTCACGATTACAACTGCGCATAAAATTATAGGGAATAAATATGGCAGCTACAGCTAAAGCCACTAAAGAGGCAACGTACTCCTGGGAAGGCAAAGATAAAAAAGGCAAATCCATAAAAGGCGAGATGAAAGCTACTGGCGACTCATTTGTAAGCGCCACCTTACGCCGTCAAGGTATTACAGTTACAAAAATTAAGAAGCAAAGTACTCTTTTTGCCAATAAAGGAAACGTTTCAGAAAAAGATATCACCCTATTTACTAGACAACTCGCCACAATGATGAAAGCAGGTGTGCCACTTTTGCAATCATTTGATATTGTCGGTAAGGGTCATAGTAATCCTGCAGTTGCTAAGCTGCTAGGTGATATTAAGGCCGATGTAGAAACTGGCAGCAGCCTAAGTGCGGCTTTTCGTAAATATCCTTTATATTTTGACTCGCTGTTTTGCAACTTAATCGGAGCTGGCGAGCAGGCTGGTATTTTAGATACATTACTTGAGCGATTAGCGAGCTATAAAGAAAAAATTCTTGCGATTAAATCCAAGATTAAATCTGCTTTATTTTATCCAATTTCAATTATTGTTGTGGCATTTGTAATCACCGCAATTATTATGATTTTTGTAGTTCCTGCATTTAAGGAGTTATTTACTAGCTTCGGTGCTGACTTACCTGCACCAACTGTAATTGTCATGGGAATCTCTGATTTATTTGTACAATGGTGGTGGGCAATATTTGGCTCACTAGGCTTCGGTCTGTGGTTTTTCTTTTACACATGGAAACGCTCTCTATCAATGCAATCTACTATGGATAGACTAATACTTAAAGTTCCAGTATTTGGAGACCTTATTCGTAAAGCTACTATTGCTCGATTTGCTAGAACTTTATCAACAATGTTTTCAGCTGGGGTACCTTTAGTTGAAGCTTTAGACTCCGTCGCAGGCGCATCTGGAAATCGTGTGTATTTTGATGCCACAAAAAGAATTCAAAGTGAGATTAGCACTGGTACCAGCCTCACAGTTGCTATGCAAAATACTGAAGTATTCCCCAATATGGTCTTGCAAATGACCGCGATTGGTGAGGAGTCTGGTGCATTAGACTCAATGTTGAGTAAAGTAGCGGATTTTTATGAAGCGGAAGTAGATGATGCTGTAGATGCATTAGCAAGTTTAATGGAACCAATTATCATGGTTGTGCTAGGCACTATAATTGGTGGCTTAGTAATCGCGATGTACTTACCAATCTTTAAACTAGGTGAAATAGTTTAAGATAAAAAGAAATATTTATAATTAAAATATATCTGGCTTGAATTAAATAGGTGACATTACTTTAGTCACCTTTTTAATTTTATACTTAGCGCCTGTATTACTTTTTAGCAGCAGCAACCATCGCACGCTCAATCTCTTTATAAGGTTGCGCACCCATCATACGTTTACCGTCAGAAAAAATTAGCGTTGGCGTGCTGGTCACGCCCATATTTCTAGCTAAATCAGCGACTTTCTCCAATGGGACTTCACAGTTCCCTGTAGATTTAGGTAGCTGATTGCGAAAAATCCAATCTTCCCAAGCTTTTGTACGATTATTTGCACACCAAATAGACTTAGACTTAGCGACCGCATCAGGATGTAGCTGTTGTAATGGATATAGAAACGTATAAATAGTTACATCAGTAATATTAGTCAGTTCATTTTGCTCTAATCGCTTGCAATAAGGGCAATCTACATCTGAAAACACGACCAGTTTGCGGCTACCATTGCCTTTAACTACTTTAATTGCTTGATCAAGTGGCAGGCTAGAAAAATCTACCTTTGTCAGTTCTTCTATGCGCTCACCTGTAATGTCTTTCTTGGTTTTTGGATCAACCAAATGACCTTCTGCAATTAAGAAGCTCATCTTTTCATCTGTATAGATGATTTGACCACCCATAAACACTTCATACAAGCCTGCATAGGCAGTTTTAGTGACGCTTTCTACCTTAAATTTTGGATAAGCCGCTTCAACCGCTTTTTTTATACTTGCTTCATCTGCAATTGAATGTGTTGCAAAAGCGCTTAACAGGGCAATACCCATCATTTTTTTAAACATGAAATTTCCTTAATCATATGTTTTGACTCAATTTAGTACATTAAAGGGCGATTGCATTTGCAACCAGTAATTTTTTTATCACCTTATGGTTAGTCGCAGACAAGCCCCAACGCCTTACCTTTTTCACTACATCATTCTGACTCTCGAAAAGCCGATAAAGACTATCTGTCAGTAACAGCATATTCAATATATCTATTTTTCTAACACGAGAATAGCGCTTTAGTAGGCTACTATCATTAAGTGATTGATATTGATTTTTTTCTTTTAATACTTTCAATAAATCAATCACATCCCTAAAACCCAAATTCATGCCTTGCCCTGCCATAGGGTGAACCTGATGGGCAGCATCTCCAATCAACACCACACAATCTTGCGTCAATGTATTCGATTTTCGCAATGCAAGCGGAAAGGACGCGGCAGGGCTCATTAACTGTAATTTACCCAATAAGCCAGCGCCAGCTAGGCTCACCTGCTCGGTAAACTCATCATCACTCAATTGCAATAATTTTTCAGCATACTGGGTAGACACTGACCACACGATAGAAATTCGATTACCGGGCAATGGTAGCCATGCCAAAATACTATTTTTACCATCTGAATCTTGTGCAAACCATTGTCTGGCGATATTGGTGTGTGATTTTTCAACCTCAAAATTTGCCACTATTGCGGTTTGATCATAGTTTTTTAGTTGCAAGGCTATATTCAATTGCTGACGCACCCAAGAGTGACTTCCGTCTGCTGCCAATAAAAGTGTGCTTTCTACCGCTCGTCCATTTTTCAATCGCACGGTTGTTTTACTGGGTATTTTATTTGAACTGATAACCAATTCAGTGCATGGACTATCCAACAATACATGTATTCCTAGCACTTCCACCTGCTGCATCAGCGCCTGCGTTAAGATTTTTGCTTCAACGATAAAACCCAGATTATCTGAATTAGCATCCTCAGCGGATAAAGTTAAAGGCGGCAATAATGCGTCGCCTGATATTTCCATTCCTTGCATCTTACCGATACGCTTTGGGTTCATCATCTGCCAAACACCCATTTGACGCAGCCACTCTGCATTTTTCGGGCTAATTGCGTAAACTCGGGTATCCCAAACTTGAGCATCTGAAGCTGTAGTACCTAACCCTGCTGCACGTGAACTTACAGCATCCAAGTCAATAACATCTGTAATAGGATGTTTGCTATCAATGAGCGTCACTGAGTAACCAGCCTGCTGCAAGCCAACAGCTGCGGCTAACCCAACTAATCCAGCGCCTATGATGGCAATATCAGTGCTTAAGGTAAGGTCTTCTGTCATTTACCAAAACTCATTTTACTCACTAAATGCTGTTTAATCGGCTTTACTATATCCAGTAACCCAAGGCCTGTACCACGCAAGCCAGACACGCCTAAAAGATTATTTGAAAAAATATTTACTAAAAAATCCGTAAATAACAAACCGCCTTTAGTGTCAGATTGTCGGCTTGCACGATAGGCTTCTATCATTTGAGTACTGCCCAATTCTGCCTCAGCACTTGTAGCAATATACTGCGCTAGTGACTCTGCGTCCCGTAAACCCACATTAAAACCTTGCCCCGCCACAGGGTGCATCGTTTGCGCTGCATTTCCAATCACAACTAAATGCTCAGCATCCGCAGTTTGCAATTGCGACATTTTTAACGGAAAAGCCATACGCTTTTCCACGCTTAAAAACTGCCCTAACCGGTCACCGAACTGTTGGTGGAATTGCGATAAAAACTCAGCATCGCTCAATTTTAGTAATGGCTCAATAAGTTCTTTCTTGCCTGTCCAAACCAATGAAAAATCACGCTCACCATTCGGCAATAACGCAATCGGGCCATTGGCAGTAAAACGCTCATAAGCCACGTTGTTATGTGGTAACTCCGCACGCACTTTAGTAATCAAAGCATCGTGACCATATTCTTTAGTCTCGCGTGTTAAACCCGCCAGCTCGTCTAAACTACGGCCACCATCAGCAAGCACGACCAGTGGACTTTCTAAGTGATGTAATCCACCGTTGTGCATATAGGTAACATTCGCCTGAAGGGCTGTATGCTTGATTTCATTAGCACTTGCTTCAAATATAAACTTAACATTGCTTAAATTACCAAGTGCATCATCTAAAGCTGCACTTAAATTACCATAAGACAATACGTAGCCTAGCGCGTCTTGCTTGTAATCGCTGGCTTGTAATTTTGCCCTACCAATACTGCCTTTTTGTGACACATGAATCGTATTGATTGCCGTTGCATGCGGCGTTAACTTATCCCAAACCCCGAGTTTCTCTAATATCCGCTTACTTCCGTATGACAAAGCCAGCGCACGGCTTTCAGCATACGCCGCGCCTTTCTTTCGCGCTTCCAGCACAGTGACCTCAACGCCCTGTTTCGCCAGCAATAACGCCAAGGTTGCCCCTACTGGCCCACCACCTACGATTACCACTGTATGATTTATTTGCATCAATCTTTCTTAATTAGCCATCGCAGCTTCAATGTCAGCCACAGTTTTTAAGGCATGCGCTGTCATCACTTCACATCCATTTTGTGTCACAAGCACATCATCTTCAATGCGAATGCCGATATTCCAAAACGCTTTCGGCACATTATCCGCAGGACGAATATAACATCCAGGCTCTACGGTTAACGTCATTCCAGGCTCTAACATACGCCAATGTTGCGTATGATATTTTTGTGTAGTGAGCGCCTTATTACCATACTGGTACTCACCCGCATCATGCACATCCAAACCCAGCCAATGACCAGTACGATGCATATAAAATTGGCGGAACGCCCCAGTTTCAAAAACTGCTTCTATACTCCCTTTACACAGTTTCAAGTCGATAAAGCCTTGAATCAATACATCTAACGCGGCTTCATGCGGCGCATTCCAGTGGTTTTTTGTGTTCACTTGTGCAATTGCAGCATATTGCGCAGCCAGCACCAGTTCGTACACATCCTTTTGTGCTGCTGTAAACTTGCCATTTACTGGAAAAGTACGGGTAATATCAGAGGCATAGCCATCTAACTCACAACCCGCATCAATCAACAGCAAATCACCATCATTTAACTTTGCATTGTTAGCGTTGTAATGCAAGGTGCAAGCATTAGCGCCGCCTGCAACGATACTGGTGTAAGCTGGCGCCTGTGCGCCTTTACGATAAAACTCATGCAAGAATTCCGCTTCAACCTCATATTCCATCATATTCGGTTTTGCAAACTGCATCGCTCTATTATGTGCTGCCGCAGCGATATTGGCAGAGTTACACATAATCGCTTGCTCGAAGGGTGATTTATACAAACGCATTTCATCAACAAACTTACGGCTATCGGCAATTTCATCTGGCACGCTTACACCGCTTCTGGCTTGTCCACGCAAAGTATTTAACCAGCCCGTGACGCGCGCATCCCAACTTGCACTTTCGCCCAAACTAAAAAATAATTTGGGTTGATTAGCGAGCAACTTCAATACGACATGATCTAGCTCATTAATAGAGTAAGCTTCATCAAACCCGAATGCTTCACAGGCAGCATCGGCACCATATCGAAAACCATCCCAGATTTCGCGCTCCATATCTTTGTCGCGGCAAAATAAGATGCTTCTCGGTTGCTCACCTGCCACTAACAGCAATACTGATTCAGGCTCTTTAAAACCCGTTAAATAGTAAAAGTAACTGTCAAAACGATATGGGTAATGGCTATCACGATTGCGAATCAACTCAGGCGCAGTAGGAATAATCGCTAATCCCTCACCCATCATTTGCATGAGTTTGATGCGGCGATTTTTAAATTCTGTTACATCAAATTTATTGATAGGACTTGTCATTCAATTTTCTTTTACACTTAAATTAGTGAATCACTCAACTGGCTATCTAATGTTTGCAGGCGCTCGGGCGTTCCAATATCATGCCATTCACCTTGATAATGTTCACCTGACACCTGTTGCGTTAACATCGCTTCACGCAATATTGGTGCAAGTTTAGCCGGCTGACCTTTTTCAATATGCGCAAACAAGCTCGCCTGATAAATACCTATCCCAGAAAACGTTAACTTATGTAGTCCATCATTGCTGACCAAACTCTTATCCAGTGTAAAGTCTCCAGCAGGATGCTGTTTAGGATTATCAACCAGCACTAGATGTGCTAATCGATTAGCCTTTAACATAGCCATGGCTTGGGATTTACATTGAGAAAAATCAAAGTCTGTATAAGTATCGCCATTCACCACTAAAAATGGTGTGTTTTCATTGCCATCTTCAATTAATAAAGCCCGTGCATTCGCGATGCCGCCAGCAGTCTCCAATGCAACGCTTTCTGGTGAATACTTAATGGACAGGCTCCACTGTTGTCCGTTCCCCAAATACTGTTCAATCTGCTCACCTAAATGTGCATGGTTAATCACAATCTCTTTAAAACCAGCTTTGGCTAATCGTTCTATGTGCCAAACAATCAGTGGCTTACCACCCACGGGTAACAATGGTTTCGGTGTATGGTCAGTGAGTGGGCGCATGCGTTCGCCACGTCCTGCTGCCAGAATCATCGCTTTCATTGAACCATGCTCATTAGCATACTCATTAAAACGTATAACCCACTTGCTGTTTCTTATTTTCAAGCACGTCTAACAAACGCAGCATTGGTTTTAATTCAATATAGCGCTCACATACTTTACGCAAATAATGCATCACTAACGGCATATCTTTTAAATAACCTTCTTTGCCATCACGGTGATAAAGTCTAGCAAAAATACCTAGAATCTTAATATGTCGTTGCGCACCCATGTATTCAAAATCACGGTAAAACTCTGAAAAATCTGTAGGCACTGGCAATCCCGCTTTGCGAGCATCTTGCCAATAACGCACTAGCCAATCAATGATCTGCTCTTCATCCCATTCAATATAAGCATCTTTAAGCAATGAAACTAAATCATAAGTGATAGCGCCGTATACAGCATCTTGAAAATCAAGCACACCCGGGTTATTTTCGCCAGTTACCATCAAATTACGTGAATGATAATCGCGATGCACATATACCTGCCCTTGAGCCAGTATATTTCGATTTAACAACTCAAAAGTTTTATGTAAAATGCCTTGCTGCTTATCATCTAAGCTTACATCTAAATGCTTAGCAACATACCAATCTGGAAACAATTGCATTTCACGGTTGAGTAAAGCCACATCGTAACTGGGCAACACCCCTTCTTTACTAGCTAGCTGCAGCTTAATGAGCGCTTTATTGGCATCTTGGTACAAACTTGCTGCGCTATTATTATTGAGCTGACTTAAGTAAGTCACGTCGCCTAAATCACTGAGCAATAAAAAGCCATTCGCTAAATCCTGCGCAATGACTTTGGGTACATTTAAACCCGATTCTAAAAATAGCTTAGCGACTTTAACAAACGGCGCACAATCCTCTTGTGGTGGGGGAGCATCCATGGCAATTAAAGTGCTATGGCCTAAATATTGATCCGCTAAATGTATCCTGAAATAACGGCGAAAACTGGCGTCGGCCGATGCTGTTGTTAAGCTGAATTTCGCTTCTGGCAATACCTTTACTAACCAGTGTTCTAATTGCTGTTGTCTGTTATCCACTACCATGTATCCAATATGTATAAAATGCTTTTACACGCCTTCAGGCAAAATTAAACCTTAATACCATCATGAAAAATACTCGCTTAACATGGTGAAGTACGATTTATTGATTGCCAAAAAGTGCAATTTATGAGATTTTATCATTGATAAAACAAATTAGTATTCTCTATATACCTGTGCCTTCAAATCCATCATTCATCTCCACCGCAACATCAGTGAAAATCCTATGCTGAACAGCCGTTTTTTAAGCGGCCTTACTGCTATTTTATTAGCGTGCAGCTTGCGTGCTCAAGCTGCCGACGACAATATTGAAACTGAGAATGTGACCCCTAGCGATACTTCTGCTGAAGTGACTGCGACCGTGCCAGTTGACAATACCGACGAGGGGTTAACTGACGGGATAATTATTGATGGCGACAAACTTGAGCTGCATCTTGATAGAAAAATGCGTGCTATTGGTAACGCATCCATTACCCGCGGCAAACAAACCATCCTAGGTGATGTGATTGACTATGATGTTCAAAATGATGAATTAAGTGTTACAGGTAATGCAAGCATTAACGTAGGAAATGCTAGCTTAACTGGCCCCGAATTAAGTATGCGTTTGTCTGAAAGCATTGGCGAAATGCGTGACGCATCAATCAGCCTGAAAAACCCGATGGCAAATAAATCACCCATTGACGGCTCGTCACGCCCACTCACAAGTAGTTCGGAAACATTCTCTAAACGATTAGGCAATTTGCAAAACCAACAAATTGGCGGAGAAACTTTGTTGTCTGGCAGATCGTTTTCAACATTTAGCCCTGAATCAGAAGAATCTTTGATTCAAGATGGCTCTGTTAAAACTTCAGCATCACAAGCCCCACAATCTCGAGGCGATGCTAAAGCGATATTTTTTGAAGGCCAAGATAAAAAACGCCTAGTTGACGCGCGCTACACCACTTGTGCAACTGGCGTAGATGATTGGTATATTAAGGCAAAAGAAATACAACTTAACGACTACACCGAATCTGGTGTTGCTAGAAATGCATATATTGAATTCAAAGGTGTACCATTTCTCTACACACCATGGGTTAGCTTTTCATATAACAACCAACGTAAAAGCGGCTTGCTTGCCCCTACGATCGGCAGTACGAGTCGCAGCGGTTTTGAGGTTTCAACCCCTTTCTATTGGAATATTTCACCCAATATGGATGCAACGCTAGCTACACGTGTATTGAGTAAACGTGGCGTGCAATTACAAGGTGAGTTCAGGTACTTAGAAGAAAGTTTCTCAGGTATTGATAGCGTAGAATATTTACAGAAAGATAACTTAACTAATGAAAATCGTTATTACGCAAACCTTAAACATCAGCAGAATCTAGGTAACGGCTGGTCTGCTGGCTACAGTCTAGAAAAAGTTTCAGATGATCAATATTTCTCTGAATTATCTACCCGTATCGTCACCACCAGCCGCATTAATTTACCACAGCAATTTAATGTAGATTACGCAGATGATACTTGGCAATTTAACGCACTAGCACAAAAATACCAGACATTAGATGGCCTATCTTACCCTTACGAACGCTTGCCGCAGTTAACGTTAAAAGGTAATAAATATTATGGTGATGTAAATGCTGATTTATACACTCAGGTTGTTGCGTTTGACACCAACAACGATTCACCAGTTAAAGTAACAGGGTCACGCTTTACTATATATCCAAGTATTAGCATTCCATTTAATCAATCATATGGTTATATCACACCAAAATTCGGCATACATCACACTGACTATAGTTTGAACAATATTGCGAATAACTTACAATCTCAACAGCGCACGCTACCTATATTTAGCCTAGACACTGGCCTTTATTTTGATCGTGACGTTAAACTAGGTAGAAGCGATTACTCGCAAACAATCGAACCTAGAATGTACTATGTGTATATTCCTGATAAAAAACAATCGGATATCCCAATCTTTGACACCAGTGAAGCCGACTTAAACTTCACTACTTTATTCAGTGAAAACCAATTCACTGGCAATGACCGTATTAACAATGCCAATCAGTTAAGCTTAGCGCTGACTACACGCTTAATCGAAAGTAGTACTGGCACACAACGTCTTTCGGCCGCTGTTGGTCAGCGTTATTATTTTGCAGACCAGGTAGTGAGTCTGCCAGGTGTGGATTTTAGAAAAAACAATAGTTCAGACATCATTGCTGGTCTATCGGCCAATTTAAAAACTAGTTGGAATGTAGATGCTTTTTGGCAATACAATACAGACGATTCAAATTCAGTTCGCACAACGCTCACTAGCCGCTTTAATCCTGAACCGGGCAAATCTCTCAATTTAAGTTACAGTTATAGACGCGATTCGCTCGACCAGTTTGATATCTCTGGTCAATGGCCGCTAGGGCAAGGCTGGTACGGCGTTGGACGTGTGAACTATTCATTACGGGAAAATCAGTTAATCGAAACCCTTGCGGGTATAGAGTATGATGCTGGCTGTTGGCAAACTAGAACTGTAGTACAACGCGTTAGTACCGCTACTGCAGACGCCAACTATGCGTTTTTCTTTCAGCTTGAGTTAGGTGGTCTGGCCTCTATTGGTGCTAACCCGCTCAGCGTAATCAAACGCAATATTCCAGGATACGTTAGCACTGGCCTCATTCCAGACACTTATAAACAACCTTATTACGAGTAACTATTTTGCGCGCCTTCATAAAATTCTTATTGTTAACCTCTGCTTTACTTCTACCAGTGAGCCACTTTAATGCGCTCGCTGCAGAAGTAGTCAAGATCGACCGTATTGTCGCGATTGTTGACCAAACCGTCATTACTGAACAAGAACTCGAAAGCCGCATTCGCACGGTTACTGCGCAATTCAAAAAGCAAGGCGCGGAGTTGCCTGAAGAGAGTATTTTGCGTAAGCAAATTCTGGAGCGTTTGATTTCAGACACATTACAGCTGCAATACGCCGCACAAACTGGTCTTAAAATAGATGATAATCAGCTAGATAAAACGGTTGAACGGATTGCCGAACAAAATCAAATGACAATCACAGAGTTCGGCGAGGCGTTGGCTAAAGATGGTATTAGCATGCGCAAGTTCAGATCTGATATTCGCAGTGAAATCACCATAGCGCGCCTGCGTGAGCGTGAAGTTGATGGTCGTGTAAGTGTCACGGAGTCTGAAATTGACAACTACTTAACCACTCAAGCATCACGCAACGAAAGCCAAGATGAGTTTGAGATATCTCATATTTTAGTTCGCACGCCAGAAGAAGGCGCAACCGAAGATGTGCAAAAAGCGAAAGCAAAAATTGATGCAGCAGTCACACAGCTACAAGCCGGTACTAACTTTTCTAAAGTTTCTGCCAGTGTTTCTGATGCACCCAATGCGCTTGAAGGTGGTAACTTAGGCTGGAAAAATGGTTCTCAGATGCCTGTGCTGTTTTTAGATGCATTAAATAAAATGCAAGTGGGTGACATTTCACCCGTACTGCGTAGCCCAAGTGGGTTTCATATACTTAAACTTACCAACAAGCGTGGCGGTAGCTCACCACTGGTCATAGAGCAAACGCATGCACGCCATATCCTCATCAAGCTATCTGAAGTGATGAGTGAAAAAGATGGTAAAGCTAAAATGGATAATATTAAAGAACGTCTTGATAATGGCGAAAAATTTGAGGCGCTAGCCAGACAGTTTTCTGAAGATAGCACTGCATCTAATAGTGGCGATTTAGGCTGGGTCAACCCTGGCGATACCGTTCCGCAGTTTGAAAAAGCGATGAACGAACTTAAAGATGGGCAAATTAGTGAACCAGTTCGGACACAATTCGGTTGGCATGTCATTCAAGTACTTGAGCGTCGTAAGCAAGATATGAGTAAAGAAGCTGCTCGTTTAAAAGCACGCCAAGAAATACGAACTAGAAAAGCAGATGAAGCTTATCAGGACTGGATACGGGAGCTACGCGATCGCGCTTACGTCGAGTTGAAACTTGAAGATAAATTTTAGTTTTAACCAACATTTAATTAAACCCCAGTTTATCTGTACTCTCAATTGAATAGCACTCCAGAATTTTAAAACGGTAATATTTTGACCAGCCAGTTACCTTGTATTGCCATCACGGCGGGTGAGCCAGCAGGCATAGGTCCAGACCTATGCGTGATGTTGGCGAGCCAATCACTGAATGCCCGCATAGTCGTCATTGCCGATGCTGATATGCTTAAAGCACGTGCCAAGCAACTTGACCTACCTTTCAAGATAATCCCTTACCTCGCTAATAATGTTCAGCAGCATCATGGTGATGGCATGTTAACTGTGCTGAATTGCCCTGTTAATCAGGGCGTATCTGCAGGTATTCTAAACGAAAAAAATAGCCCTTACGTGTTGGAAACCTTAAAAATTGCAGCACTGGGTTGCCTTAAAAATGAATTTAACGCGATGGTTACCGCACCCGTACACAAAGGCATTATTAACGATGCTGGTATTACTTTTAGCGGTCATACTGAATTTTTAGCCGAGCTTTGTCATACAAATCAAGTAAGTACACCGAATGTTGTCATGATGCTAGTTGGCGGCGGCATGCGTGTAGCACTTGCTACTATTCATATTGCACTAAAAGATGTACCCGCAGCCATTACGAAAAGCGGGCTTGAAACGACCATCCGCATTTTGTATCACGACCTAGTACAAAAATTTGGCATTCAAAATCCGCGTATTCTAGTTGCGGGTCTAAACCCACACGCGGGCGAAGATGGCTATTTAGGCCGAGAAGAAATTGAGGTTATAAATCCAGTACTAGAAAAGCTACGCAGTGAAGGCATGCAATTGATTGGCGCATTACCTGCTGATACTTTATTTGCAAAGCATCACTTAAGTACTGCCGATGCAGTACTCGCTATGTATCACGACCAAGGTTTGCCCGTATTAAAGCATGCCAGTTTTGGTGAAGGCGTGAACGTCACACTAGGCTTGCCCATTATTCGCACCTCGGTAGATCATGGCACAGCGCTAGATTTAGCGGGCTCAGGCAAAGTCAATATTGGAAGTATGCTTGCCGCGATTGACTTGGCAATTACTCTAGCCCACAACAAATTAAAAAGTCCGATTACGTCATGAAACATATCGCAAAGAAACGCTTTGGGCAAAACTTCCTCACTGATCAAGGTGTAATCGCTAGTTTGGTTGAAGCTATTTCACCGAAAGCTGACGATTTGATGGTTGAGATTGGTCCTGGTTTAGGTGCATTAACTAAACCATTATTGCAAAGGCTCAATCTTTTGCATGTGGTTGAAGTTGACCGCGACATCATTGCCTGGATGCAAAATGAGTACGTAAAGCCTGCTTACAATAAAAATGTCATTACTATTCACAATGCCGATGCACTTAAGTTTGATTTCTCCAGCTTAGGAACAAATCTGCGCGTTACAGGCAACTTGCCGTACAACATCTCTACACCTATTCTTTTTCACTTGCTAGATAACGTTTCGCATATTCGCGATATGCATTTTATGCTGCAAAAAGAAGTGGTTGAGCGCATGGTTGCAGAACCCTCAACGCCAGCCTATGGACGCTTAAGCGTGATGTTGCAATATCGCCTAGAGATGATCTATTTAATCACCGTACCGCCAGAAGCATTCGAACCTGCACCTAAGGTAGAATCTGCCTTTGTTCGTTGTGTTCCACATGCTACTTTACCCTGCGTTGCCAATGACGAAGCAATATTTGCCAAGATAGTAACTGCAGCATTTGGTCAGCGCCGCAAGACCTTGCGTAATACACTTAAAGGTTTGCTAGATGACGATGGATTTATCGCGCTTAATATCAACCCTCAACTCCGTGCAGAAAATTTAGCTGTTGCAGATTTTGTGGTGATTGCAAATTACTTAACTTGATATTCCAGCCTGATATAATCCACAAATAATAAACTCAAAAAAAATAAAACTTAATTCAATCTAATCATCGTTAGGACACTATCTTGAGAATCATTCTTCTAGGCGCACCAGGTGCAGGCAAAGGCACACAAGCCACTCACTTACGTGAAAAATTCAATATTCCACAAATCTCAACTGGCGATATGCTACGTGCAGCAGTTAAAGCTGGCACGCCTTTAGGCCTGGAAGCTAAAGCATTTATGGATAGTGGCGGTTTAGTGCCAGATGCAGTGATTATTGGCTTGGTAAGCGAGCGTATTAAAGAAGCTGACTGTGCAAATGGCTTTTTATTCGATGGTTTCCCACGTACCATTCCACAAGCTGAAGCGATGAAAAACGCAGGCGTAGGCATTGATTATGTGGTTGAAATCGACGTACCAGATGAAGCCATCGTAGAGCGCATGAGCGGTCGTCGCTCACACCCTGCGAGCGGTCGTACGTATCACGTAAAATTCAACCCACCAAAAGTAGCAGGCAAAGATGATGTGACGGGTGAAGACCTAGTACAACGTGAAGATGATAAAGAAGAAACTGTAAAAACACGTTTAAACGTGTATCATAGCCAAACTAAACCATTAGTTAAATACTATGTAGATTGGGCAAACAGCGGCCTAGAAGGTGCACCTAAGCATGTATTTGTGAATGGTATTGGTGAAATGGAAACGATTAAAACCAATATTTTTAACGCACTTAAATAAGTGAGTTAAGAAATCTTGGTATGCAAATAATGTTAATTTGCATACCAAGCGTTTGCTAGTAAAGGGAATAAGATGACTCAAGGTGGATGCCATTGCAGTGCAATTCGCTACCTAATCGATGGAACTCCTATGTATGAAACAAACTGTCACTGCTCAATTTGTCGCAAGACTAGCGGAGCACTCTATATTGCTTGGTTTACGGTAAAAAAATCTTCATTTCAATTATTAAGCGGAACACTTCACAGATACCAATCCTCCAGCAAAGGCAAAAGAGGATTTTGCGGGAATTGTGGAACGCAACTTTTATACGAAGACTCCGAAGTAAGCGACGAAATTGATATCACAACTTTTAGCCTAGACAACATTGAACTGATTCCGCCCAAAGACCATACATGGGTTGAGTCAAAACCTTCGTGGGTTGTCGTTTACGATGACATACCAAAACATCAGAAAAGTCCGTACGACTAAATTTTTTGCGCATTATAGTGGCTTACCTATAATATACTTACGTTGGAAGATGTATTTACATCTGACTGTTCAACACCTCGCGAGACAACGAATGACAATTAAAAAAACCCACATTCAAATTCTGCTGTTATGGATATTTTTAGTTGCTGTTAACCTTAACGGTCGTTCTTACTTCCCCATTGATGAAACACGCTACGCTACTGTAGCTTGGAATATGTGGCTCAACGGTGATTACTTGGTTCCTTATTTGAATGGCATCGCTTACAGCCATAAACCACCACTGCTATTTTGGCTGATGAATCTTGGTTGGAAAGTTTTTGGCGTGAACGATTGGTGGCCACGCTTAGTGCCGTCTCTGTTCGCACTAGCCAGCTTATTCATCACAAGAAAAATAGCCGCGATATTGTGGCCTGAACAAGCAAATATTAAAGATAATGCTTCGTTTATTCTGTTGGGTAGCGGCCTCTGGATTACCTACTCAACCGCACTGATGTTCGATATGTTGATTGCCTTTTTTACTGTACTTGGTATTTGGGGTCTATTGATTGCTATGCGCGACCGCTCGCTAAAGGGTTGGCTACTCTTCACACTGGCAATCGGCGGTGGACTGTTAGCTAAAGGTCCAACGATTTTTCTGCAACTGCTGCCAGTAGCGCTATTAAGCCATTGGTGGAGTAACGATAAAAGTTTGGGCGCCAGAAACTGGTACCTACCTGTTTTATACTGTGTAGTTGGCGGCATACTCATTGCGTTAGCTTGGGCGATTCCTGCTGGCATCCATGGCGGAAAAGAGTATCAGCAAGCAATCTTTTGGGGGCAGACAGCCAACCGTATGGTGGACTCATTCGCGCATAATCGCCCTTTTTGGTGGTATTTTCCTATTTTGCCGCTATTGCTTTTTCCTTGGCTATTGTGGGGCGCTTTCTGGAAAGGACTTTTTAATCGCGATGCCTCTCGAAATGAAATTGGTGTCCGGCTTTGCCTCGCATGGCTGATACCTGCTCTTGCCACCTTTTCATTGATTAGCGGCAAACAGATTCATTACATTTTGCCAATATTCCCAGCATTTGCCATGTTAATTGCAAGATATAGCGCACGCAGCACTTCAAACTCACGCTATCTGGTGCTACCAATTGCAGTCGCCATTTTTATGCTTGGAGTCCTTTTATTGGTACTACCGACATATGCGAACTCGCACCTTAATATGGCGCAATGGATTAAAGAAATTCCGCTATGGTTAGGCTGGTTTACAATTGCAACAGCCATTTTAGTTTATTTTCTACCCCAGAAATCCCATGCTCATACTGTTTCGAAACTATCAATCATCTCAACTATCTTGGTCACAATTTTAATGTATGTCGTAATTCATGCTGCCGGTAATTCCTACGACGTTAGACCTATTAGCAAGGAGCTACACGCACTGGAATCTAAAAACATATCTGTCGCTTATTTAGGCAGGTATCCTGGCATTTACAACTTCCTTGGCAGGCTCAAACAATCGCCAGAAACTGTCGACGCTAGCACAGTTGAAGCATGGTTTACTGCCCATCCAGATGGACGCATCATTAAATACTTTAATGATATTAGTGATATTAATCTGCAAGAAGTAGAGTTTGCACAATCCTATAAAGGCATCGCCGTTGCAATTATTAACCATACGCAATGGCAAGCGAACAAATATTCAACTCACACCAATCAGGGCAATTGAGTCACTGATTCAACTGGCTTAAGTTAGGGAAATTTTGGCAGTTTGATTCAAACTCACTAGATTAATGATATTAATCTAGTGAGAGGCTGAATCAGCCTAATGATGTGTTTGTGAGGCTTTATTGCATTCAACACTAACCTAGCAACAGACACAGCAAACCGCACCGCTTCAAGGTATAATTTTGGTATTGAATTTATATTAAAGAATACCTAACTATGCAGCAGCAGTACCCTTTCAATGACATTGAACAAACCGCCCAAGCCTATTGGGAAGCTAATCAAACATTTGCAGCAACTGAAACTAGCGACAAACCTAAATACTATTGTTTGTCGATGTTTCCGTATCCATCAGGTCGCCTGCATATGGGCCATGTGCGCAACTACACCATTGGCGATGTATTGAGCCGTTTTCATAAAATGAAGGGCTATAACGTGATGCAACCCATGGGTTGGGATGCGTTTGGTTTACCTGCTGAAAATGCTGCGATTAAAAATAATACAGCGCCTGCAGCTTGGACATATAGCAACATTGAGCACATGAAAACGCAACTTAAACAATTGGGTTTAGGCGTGGATTGGAACCGTGAGATTGCAACCTGTAAACCTGAGTATTACAAATGGGAGCAATGGCTATTTACTGAGCTTTTCAAAAAAGGACTGATTTACAAAAAAACATCTACCGTCAATTGGGATCCAGTAGACGGCACGGTTTTAGCCAATGAGCAAGTGATTGACGGTCGTGGCTGGCGTAGCGGCGCACTGGTAGAAAAGCGCGATATTCCACAGTATTTCATGAAAATCACAGCTTATGCTGAAGAGTTGCTGAATGACTTGGACAAACTGGATGGTTGGCCTGAGCAAGTAAAAACCATGCAACGTAACTGGATAGGCAAAAGCTACGGTTGCGAAGTTGAGTTTCCAATCGTTGGTCAAGAAGGTACGTTGAAAGTTTACACAACGCGGCCAGATACATTGATGGGTGCGACTTATGTGGCTGTAGCTGCTGAACATGTGCTTGCAACATTGGCTGCGCAAAACAACCCTGCTTTGGCTGATTTTATTGCCGAGTGCAAACGCGGTAGCGTGGCTGAAGCAGACGTTGCCACAGCCGAGAAAAAAGGTATGGATACAGGCTTGTTTGTCACACATCCGTTGAATGGAGAACAATTGCCAGTTTGGGTCGCGAACTATGTATTAGCTAGCTACGGCGAAGGCGCAGTGATGGCCGTGCCTGCGCATGATGAACGTGATTTTGAGTTTGCGAAAAAATATAGCTTACCGATTAGAGCTGTGATTAAACAATCTAACGAAGATGTTTTGCCAATGACAGAACATGGCACTTTGTTTGACTCAACTGAATTCAATGGCTTAAATTTTGAGCAATCTTCAGATGCAATCTCATCTGCATTAAGCGCTAAAAATCTCGGTAAAAAACGCACTCAATATCGTCTACGCGATTGGGGAATTTCACGTCAACGTTATTGGGGCTGCCCTATCCCAATTATCCATTGTGCTAGCTGTGGTGAAGTGACCGTGCCTGCCGACCAATTACCAGTTGTGTTGCCCGAAGATGTGGTGATGGATGGCGTGGGTTCACCGATTAAAAAAGACCCTAGTTTTTATGAAACCACCTGCCCTACTTGCGGCGGTAAAGCGACGCGTGAAACAGATACTTTAGATACATTCTTTGAATCGTCTTGGTACTTTGCACGTTATGCGAGCTTTGATAGTAATACGGCGATGGTCGATGAGCGTGCGAATTACTGGTTACCAGTAGACCAATATGTAGGTGGTATTGAGCATGCTATTTTGCATTTACTTTATGCGCGGTTTTTTAACAAACTGATGCGTGATGTTGGGTTAATTAAAAATGATGAGCCGTTTACCAACTTGCTCACGCAAGGTATGGTGCTGAAAGATGGCTCTAAAATGAGTAAATCTAAGGGCAATACTGTAGACCCGCAAGCGTTGATTGACACTTACGGTGCAGATACCGCGCGCTTGTTCATGATGTTTGCCGCACCACCTGAGCAAAGCTTAGAATGGGCTGACAGCGGTGTAGAAGGCGCGAATCGCTTTTTACGTAGAATTTGGAAAGCGGTATTTGAGCATGTTGAGTTAGGTAAAATTGCGGCTTACAACACGGTTAACTCTACCGGCGAGCTCACTTCAGAACTCAAAGCGATTCGCTTGCAGTTACACCAAACCATTGAAAAAGTAGCTGATGACTACGGTCGTCGTCACAGCTTTAATACGGCAATTTCATCTGTGATGGAATTGATGAATGCGCTTGCTAAAATCGAAGCTACTGATGCTACGACAAGAAGCGTGCGCCAAGAAGTTTTGCAGAATGTTGCATTATTACTCTCTCCAATTGTGCCACATATTTGCCAGGCGATTTGGGCGGAGTTATGTCCGCAAAGCCATATTCTTGAAGCTAACTGGCCGGTGGCAGACCAAGCAGCCATGGTGCAAGATACATTGGAATATGTGATTCAGGTGAATGGTAAACTACGTGGCAGTATTACAGTTGCAAAAACTGAAACCAAAGAAGCATTAGAACAGTTGGCTTTGCAGCAACCATGTGTGCAGAAATATATCGCAGATGATATGACAGTACGTAAAATCATTGTGGTACCGAACAAACTCATTAACGTTGTTGTGGGGTAAACCATGCAAAACTCTCGCTTACACTTGACTGGTCTTTCTAGCATTAGCATCTTCGTGTTAATCATCACGCTCATGCTCTCCGCTTGCGGATTTCAATTACGCGGTAAAGCCGAATTATCTTTCAAAAATTTGTATATTCAGGGCAGTAAGCTCAGTATTTCGAGAGATCTTAAACGCTCCCTCGATGCCAATGGCATTAAGGTGGTAGACAATGCCGAAAGTGCAGATATGCTACTAGAGATGTTGGGCGAGAATAATGAAAAACGTATTTTGTCTTTAAGTGGTGATGGGCTGGTGCGTGAATTTGAGCTCAATTATCGTGCAAGTTTTAGAACCCGTGCGCCTGCCGACCCATTGTGGAGCGCCGTACAATCAGTGCAATCACGTCGTGATTTTTCTTACAACGATAACGCACTATTGGGCAAAGCAGATGAAGAAGCAAGATTGAATGCGGATATGCGCAATGACGCTATACGCGAAATTTTGCGTAGATTAAGTGCAATTAAACCTTCTGCAGATGCTGCAGCGACTAATTAGCTTAAATTAACAGCCAACATACCAATGCGCTTAGCCATCAAAAATAGTGGGGCACAGCTCGATACGCATCTTAACCAAGGCTTGCAAAGTCTTTATCTATTAGTGGGCGATGAGCCGCTAGCCCAGCGTGAAAGTTTAGATTCCATTCGCGCCGCTGCACGTAACCAAGGTTTTGATGAACGTACAAGTTTGATTGCTGAGCGTTATTTTAATTGGCAACAGATTCAATCTTACGGTCAGTCTATTTCGCTTTTTGCGAGCCGTCGTTTATTAGAAATTAATATTCCATCTGGTAAACCGGGCGTTGATGGCGGTAAGGCACTGCAAGCTTTAGCGAGTAAAGCGATACCAGACACTACCGTGGTGATTATTCTGCCAACTTTAGAGCGTGAAGCGAAAAGTAGCGCATGGTTTACTGCTCTTGAAAATCAGGCAGTCACCATCACATTATCTGAAGTAGATGCAGCTAATTTACCAAAGTGGATAGCGAACCGATTAGCGCAACAAGGTCAGAATACCAGTGCAGAAACACTGGAATTTTTAGCGCATCAGATAGAAGGTAATTTGCTTGCAGCCAATCAGGAAGTACAAAAATTAGGCTTACTTTATCCTAAAGGTCTGCTAAGTGACGAAATCGTACGCGAGGCAGTTCTGAATGTATCACGCTATGATGCTTTTCAGTTGGGTGAAGCAGTATTGGCGGGTGATACTGCACGTACGGTGCGCGTGTTACAAGGCTTGCAAGATGAAGGTGAAAACGCAGTAGCGGTGATGAATCCGCTTATGTGGACTTTGCGACCATTGGTACGTATAAAACAAGCCGAAATGCGCGGTGAAAACTTGATGAATGCGATGACTAGCGCCCGTATTTATGGCGACAAACAAGCATTGGTAAAGCGTGCATTGGCTAGATTAAGCATACGCCAGCTTGAAGCCGCACTGCAAAAACTGGCTGATATTGATAAAACTGCCAAAGGCGTGATGCAAGGTGATGCATGGCTGGAGATTTCTAGGCTATGTTTCGGACTTTCCCGAGTGCGTGGGCGCTAGAACATTCAATTAAACAGGCTTTATTTTGTTACAAACAGTTTTGTTATCAATAGCTTTTTATAAAAAAATAATTTAAAAAAGTATAATTAACGATTGGCAATGAAATCATGAGCACTAATACCATGGATATTAAAAGCACGAACATTAAACAATATATGCAAAACATGGGCGTTGAAGCACGTAAGGCTTCACGCTTAATGGCAAGTGCTGACACTAATGTTAAAAACTTGGCTCTTAGCCATATTGCTACGGCAATATTGCGTGAGAAAGTAACGCTGCTTGCTGCCAACAAACTTGATTTAGACGCTGCGCGTACCAATGGCTTGGATGAAGCGATGCTTGATAGACTTGCCATCACTGAAAAGTCCATCAACACCATGGCAGAAGGCTTAAAGCAGATTGCCAATCTTGCCGACCCTATTGGCGAAATGACTGATTTCAAATATCTACCAAGCGGCATTCAAATCGGCAAAATGCGCGTTCCGCTTGGTGTGATTGGTATTATTTATGAAGCACGGCCTAACGTTACAGTCGACGCGGCCGGGTTATGCATTAAATCCGGCAACGCCGCAATTTTGCGTGGTGGCTCTGAGGCGATCAATTGTAATCAAGCCCTTGCAAAACTGGTACATGAAGGCCTGCAGGCTGCAGGTTTGCCTACGACTGCGATTCAAGTGGTAGAAACTACTGATCGAGCTGCAGTCGGCGAACTCATCACTATGAAAGAGTATGTGGATGTGATTGTGCCACGCGGTGGTAAAGGCCTTATTGAGCGTATTTCTAATGATGCACGTATTCCTGTGATTAAACATTTGGATGGTAATTGTCACGTGTATGTGGATGACGAAGCAGATTTTGATAAAGCTTTGCGCATTTTAGAAAATAGCAAAACGCAACGACTTGGCACTTGTAATACTGCTGAATCGTTACTGGTGGCACGCTCAGTTGCTACACAAATGCTGCCAAAATTGGCAAGCATGTTAACCTCCCACGGCATCGAAATTCGTGGCTGTGCTGAAACTTGTCTGTTAGTAAAGCAAGCCATACCTGCCACTGAGGAAGATTACTATACGGAGTATTTAGCTGCCATTATCTCTTGCAAAGTAGTCAGTGGCTTAGACGAAGCGATTGCGCATATTAACCAACACTCTTCTCAACATACCGAAGCTATAGTGACTGAAAACTACACTAAAGCGCGCAGATTCTTGCGTGAAGTAGACTCTAGCAGTGTGATGGTGAATGCATCTACACGTTTTGCAGATGGCTTTGAATATGGCTTGGGCGCAGAAATTGGCATCTCTACCGACAAGCTGCACGCTCGCGGCCCTGTAGGTTTAGAAGGCTTAACCTCGCTTAAGTATGTGGTATTGGGTGATGGTCACGTAAGGGCCTAAGCGCTTAATATAATGACCGAGCTCGTTAATATTGCGTTAATTACATTATCTGAAGGTAATTAAAGTTGAAAGTTATTGGCCTTTTAGGTGGCACTTTCAATCCGATTCATTTTGGCCATTTGCGCATGGCACAAGAACTTGCGGACACCTTGAGTTTTGATCAAGTGCGTTTTATTCCATCAGCTAATCCGCCGCATAAATCCAGGCCTTTAGTCACTGCAGAACATCGCGCGGCAATGGTACGTTTAGGCATTGTTAACAATCCTATATTTAGCTTTGATGACCGCGAGTTACACAGAACAGGCGCGTCTTACACTATAGATACATTGCAAAGCCTGCGTGATGAGTTAGGCCATGATGTAAGTCTAGTGTTGCTGATGGGTAGTGACGCATTTACCATATTCAATACTTGGCATCGATGGGAAGAAATTATTCAACAATGCCATATTACACTGGTACAAAGACCTCACACGCAACAAAACTCTGAAAAATCGACACAAGAAATAGAACTGTTACCTAAGATATTAGAAACTTTTCTGCATAATCATTACACGGAAAATGGTGATGACTTGCATGAGTCCCCCGCTGGTTTTATTACCATGCAACAAGTAACAGCATTAGATATTTCGTCTACCGCAATTCGTCATACACTACAGCAAAAAAAATCTTCCCGTTATTTAATGCCTGATAATGTGATAGATTATATGCATACTCACCAACTTTACGATATATAAAGAGCGTAAATCATGATTACACTAAACTCATTTAAAAGCTTATCCCAGTCTTGGTCTCGAAGTGTAACCCTCATATTATTAAGCTCGTTAACGCTGTTAACGACCTCTTGTGGCACAAATCCTGTTACTAAAAAGCGTGAGTTTCAAGTCGTTTCAGAAACACAGGAAATTTCCATCGGCAATCAAAATTATGCCCCAGCACGCCAGTCGCAGGGTGGCGATTACGTGATTGACCCTGAATTAACCGCCTATGTGCAAGGCATAGGCAACAGACTCGCAGCAGCATCAGATCGTAAGCTTCCCTATGAATTTATCATACTGAATGACTCGGTGCCCAACGCCTGGGCAATGCCTGGTGGAAAAATCGCGTTTAATCGCGGGTTGCTTTATGAACTTAATAGCGAGGCCGAACTAGCTGCAGTAATGGGTCATGAAATGGTGCACGCGGCGGCTAGGCATGGCGCAAAAAGTATGGAGCGCGGCATATTGCTGCAAGGTACGATGATCGCGGTCGGCATGGCTACGCAGGATAACAACTACGCTAACTTGATTGTAGGCGGCGCACAAGTTGGCGCACAGCTAGCAACCAGCAAATATGGTCGCGATGCTGAAACCGAAGCCGATTTATATGGCATGCGCTATATGAAAAAAGCTGGATACGATCCCGCATCCGCAGTGACCTTACAAGAAACTTTTGTGCGCTTAAGTGCAGGTAAAAAAAGTGACTTTATACAAGGTCTGTTTGCAAGCCACCCACCCTCTGATGCACGCGTTGCAGCAAACAAAGTGACCCTTGCCCAAATAGGCGCTGGTGGAGAGCAAGGCAAAGATGTCTATGCAAAAAAAGTGGCTAAATTGAAATCTACCCAGGCAGCTTATAAAGCCTATGACGATGGCGTAAAAGCACTTAGCGAAAAGAACACAGAAGCCGCGACTAAGTTTGCCAAACAAGCGATTGCTGGTGAACCACGCGAGGCGCGTTTTCAGGAGCTATTAGGTGATATTGCACTATCACAGAAGAAGTCAGCAGAAGCGCTGGCCTATTATGACAAAGCGATTCAAATGCAGCCAGATTACTTTAAGCCGCATGTACAGGGCGGCATTGCTTTGTTTAATATGGGGCGCAAAGCTGAAGCAGAAAAATACCTGACAAAAAGTAATACCTTGCTACCCACTGCGCCCAGCCATTATTTACTCGGTAAAATTGCTGAAGAACGTGGTGATACGTCGAATGCACTAAAAAACTATGCCGTAGCTGCTGACTCAAACTCTGAAATTGGTAAACAATCTACCGCCGAATACGTGCGTTTAGATTTACCGCAACACCCCGCTAAATATCTGCAAGCTGGGCCGCAGACTGACAGCAATGGTAATTTATATGCAGTAGTGGCTAATCCAACGCCATTACCAGTGGGCCGTGTGCAAGTACGCGTAGTGCAATACGATGCTAAGACAGGTCGTGCGATTGGTCAAAGCCAGCCTTTGATGATTACTGGCGGTATCGCGAGTAATCAGCGTGGGCAAGTCGCGGTGAATGGTGTGCGATTAAAAACACAGCAAGAGTTACAACTTTATAAAGTGGTGGTTGAAGCTGCCGAATTATCAAAATAAGCGGCTGAAGATTACTTAACTAGAGCGCCAAATGTAAATCGCCTTGCCAACGCACCACACTTAGGCAAGGTGCAAAAATTCGGTGCTGCAAACTGGTTAAATTTTCGTCAAACATCGGCATGTCTGGTTCAATTTGGTTCGCTATCCAGCCTGCAAGCTTTAAACCCCTCGTGTTTAAGGCTTCTACAGTCAATAACGCATGATTGATGCAGCCCAGTCGCATGCCAACGACTAAAATCACCGGAATATTCAGCTGCAAAGCAAGATCAGCCAGCGTTTCAGTTTCATTGATAGGCACAAAAAAACCACCTGCGCCCTCAACAACAACAACCTCTGCCAATGCTGTTAATTGTTGGTATGCCTGAGTGATAGTATCCAAACTCATCACAATGCCAGTTAGCTCAGCCGCAAGATGTGGTGCAATAGCAGGCAGGAATCGATATGGATTAACTAGATCTAACGGTGCTTTTACATTGCTGGCATTACTTAATGCAAGCACATCGTCGTTAATTAGTTCACCTTGCTGATCTGGATCACAACCCGATGCGATTGGCTTCATGCCGGCCGTCTGTTTTCCTTTGGCTACGAAGTGTCGCACTAAAGCAGTGGCAATATAAGTCTTACCTACATTGGTATCTGTGCCGATTACAAAGTAAGACTGTGCCATGTAGACTATTTATTTCTAGCTTTAAATGTGATTGGTGAAAAACCATCAGCTGGCTTATCTTTACCGCGCCAAGCATGTCCGTACACTACTTCAAATGTGGCAGGCAGTTTGCCTTCATAGCGAAACTGCTCGTAATTTTCTTCCAATTTTTGCAAGAAACCGCGCCCAAGCAATCCACGCGCACGTCCATCTGTCGCGTTGTGTGCGCCTATACTTTTTAAATCACGCATGACACTTTTGACATCATCATAGGTGAGCGTGAATCGCTCTACATCTAACACTGGCGCACTGAATCCTGCACGTACTAATGCATCACCGATGTCATGCATATCGATAAACCTGCTGACACTGGTAAAGCTACCTTCACCGGTATTTTTCTGGCTAGTTGCAATACGCAGCTCTCGCAAAGTATCAGGTCCAAAGGTGCTGAACATTAATAAACCTTCAGGCTGCAACACCCGGTGAAATTCCTGTAAGGCCGCATCTAAATCATTACACCACTGAATGGCAAGATTAGACCAAATCAAACCTGTGCTAGCACTCGCTAATGGCAAGGCTTCAATATCTGCACATATCAGGCTTTGCTTTGCTGAACTAAACAAAGATTTAAGCTGGCCGAGTAATCCCAACGCATGCGCTTGACTACGTGCTTTTTGTAACATTGGTAACGCGAAATCAAGCGAAACCACTTGTGATTTTGCAAAGCGCTTTTTCAAGGTGTAACTTGCAGCACCTGTACCACAACCCGCGTCCAGTATCACTTGTGGGTTAATCTTCACTAAATCTAATCGACTGAGCATTTCTTCGCGTACTTGCTTTTGCAATATCGCTGCGGCATCGTAGGTATCTGCCGCACGGCCAAACGAAGCTCGCGCACGCGCTTTATCAATATGGTAGCTATCAGTCATCACTTTTGCGTCCATACTTATAATGCTTTTGATGACGTGGCAGGTTCTAAAAACTGAATGACAGCCTCAATAAACTGCTCTTGATGTGATAGGAATGGCGCATGTGACGCGCCTGAAATCACACGCAAATAACCTGTGGGTAAATTTTGCATCATCCAATGCGCGGCCTGAACTGGCGCCAAAGTATCTCTATCGCCATGAATCAGCAGTGTTGGCTTTGTTAATTGTGCAACTTCAGCACGCAAATCAGCTTCCAATAAAATATTAAGCGCTTTTTGCAAAGTGTATGTAGTCGGTACAGGACGTTCTGCAAATTTTTTACGTAATAACTTTACAGTACTGCGCGCATCGTTAGCGCCCATACATTGTAAGGTTAAAAACTGTGTCATCGTTTTATGGTAGTCAATATTGACATTGTCAGCGAAGTTTTTAAAAACTGTTGGGTCGATTCCGGCATTCCAATCAGTTTTATTAACATAGCATGGTGTAGTGCCGACCAATACAAGTCTGCGAACCAAGTCAGGGTGGTCGAGTGCGATTCGCATTGCTACCTGCCCACCTAAAGACCAACCAACGATATCTGCATTTGCAGGCAACATCTCTGCGATTTTTTCTGCAGCTGCATGCAAATGAAATGGCTCAATGGTACGGCTTAAGCCCATACCAGGTAAATCCACCAAGTGCAAAGTAAAGACTTTGCTTAGCTTTTTCACCAACGGTTGCCACACCGCACTATGCATGCCCCAGCCATGCAGCAAGACAAGGTTTGGCCCTGTACCTGTAGATTCAATATGTAGATTGGCTGGCGTGATTATCATAAAACGCTTTCAGCATGGTGAATTGCTGCGATTAACTGTTTGATGTTGTCTAGTGAGTGCGCGGCTGAAAGCGAAATGCGTAATCTAGCGGTTCCAGTCGGCACCGTGGGCGGGCGTATCGCAGGCACCAATATACTGTGGGTCTGTAAGTATTCGCTTAACGCTAACGCATCTTGATTACTACCAACAATCAAGGGCTGTATTGATGTATCTGAAGGCAATAATTGCCATTTTTTGCAATGTAGGTTGTTTTTTAAATACGTAATCAAAGTATTTAAATGTGCACGCAAATCATCACCCTGTTCAATCAAATTGACTGAAGCTGCAAGCGTGGCAGATAGCGCTGGTGGTGCTGGCGTTGAGTAGACATAACTTTTAGCGGCCTGGATCAAATACTCAATTACCACGCTTTCACCTGCGACAAAAGCGCCAGCAACACCTGCTGCCTTACCTAAAGTAGCCATCATAATAATACGTGGCGACTTTAAGCCAAAATGACTCAAACTGCCTTTGCCATGCTCACCCAACACACCAAATCCGTGTGCATCATCTAAATATAGATAAGCATCATATTTTTCACACAGCGCTAGATATTCCGGTATTGGTGCAATATCGCCATCCATACTAAATACGGCATCTGCGGCGATGAGTTTATGTTTAGCAGTGCTAGCTTTAAGCAATTTTTCAAGTGCCGCTACATCATTATGTGGGTAGCGGTGAAACTCAGCGTGCGAAAAATATGCCCCGTCATTTAGGCAAGCATGATTGAGCTTATCAGCAAATATTGCATCATGACGCCCCATTAACGCACCTAAGACACCGATATTGGCCATGTAACCCGTGGAAAACAATAGCGCGGCAGGTAGCTCTACAAACTTTGCCAGCTGCTTTTCTAATTCATCGTGGTAGCGATGATGCCCCGTGATTAAATTAGAAGCGCCACTACCAACCCCAGAATCGCCAGCAGCCTGCTGCATGGCAGCAATCAATTTGGGATGATTCGCTAGACCTAAATAATCATTGCTGCAAAACGATAGAAAGTTTTGATTATTTGCCACAATATGCTCAGCCTGCGGCGAATCTAACAATCGCCGCTGACGGAGCAAGCCATCCGTTTTACGTTTATCTAATGCTAATTGTAATGAAGCTAACATGCTTAAATCTTGTTAATACCTAATTTAGCGAATAGCTTTTTATCCGTTGCGGCTTCTGGATTGCCTGTAGTCAGTAATTTTTCACCGTAGAAAATGCTGTTCGCGCCTGCGATAAAACATAAGGCTTGAATACCTTCATGCATGCTTTGACGGCCTGCAGACAAACGTACAAAGCTATTCGGCATTGTGATGCGCGCAGCAGCAATCGTGCGTACGAATTCAATCGGATCCAGCTCATCGGTACCATGCAATGGCGTACCTTCTACTTGTGTAAGCAAATTGATAGGCACACTCTCTGGCGGGCGCTCCATATTGGCTAGTTGCGCTAGCAAGCCTGCGCGCTGATTACGCGATTCGCCCATACCGATAATACCGCCGCTACAGACATTGATATCTGCACTTCTTACACGGCCTAAGGTATCCAGTCTATCTTGGTAAGTACGGGTGGTAATGACATCGCCATAAAACTCAGGCGCTGTATCTAAATTGTGATTGTAATAATCTAAACCTGCATCTTTTAACTGCTCAGCCTGGCCTTCTTTTAACATGCCCAAGGTTGCACAGGTTTCCAAACCCATTGCTTTCACTTCAGCAATCATTTTCAATACGGGTTCAAGGTCACGCTGTTTTGGGCCACGCCAAGCAGCTCCCATACAGAAACGGCTAGCGCCATTATCTTTAGCTTCTTGCGCCGCGGCTAACACATCATCAAGCTTCATCAGTGGCTCAGCTTCAACATCAGTATGGTAACGCGCCGCTTGTGGACAATAACCGCAATCTTCAGAACAGCCGCCCGTTTTAATCGATAACAGCGTACTCACTTGAACTGCATTCGGATCAAAATTAGTACGATGCACCGTCTGTGCTTGGTGCATTAAATCCGCAAACGGCAGTTCAAATAATGCGACAATATCGGCTACACTCCAACGGTCTACAGTTGGAGTGTCACATGATTTTGTAAGATTCGATTTGATGTTACTTGTATCAATGATAGCTTCTAGATTTGAAGTCTTATTCAAAGTTTCTGTGGCTGATTCAAGCATGTGCAGTTCCTTTATATGAGCTTTTCTTACTTTGCACTCACTGAGTGAGCATTATTAATAGAGTCTAATAACTAAATTTATAGCGTAATTATACCTTGTCAATAAAATATACCGCAAACTTTGAACATTAGATTAAAATTTAAACATTTGTTTACAAAAAAGCTATTTAAGCCACATTGTTTACTATGCTCAAGCCACAACGGTGGCGAATTAGGCCTCTGCAAAGCCTGTTTAGGCAACTTGCCATGGCATACCAGTCTGCAATGCCCACAATGTGCGTTGCTATCCAATGGCTTAACTTGTGGCAGTTGCTTGAATGCACCACCTCACTTTGATGCCACGCATGCCCTATTCACTTATGATTTTCCGGTTGATAGCCTATTACAGCACTACAAATATAAAGATATGCTGCATTTGGCCAATACATTTGCAACGTTATTTTCAACATTGCTAAATGAGAAAAAGCTATCTAATCACAACTTAACCAAAAAAATTGATCTAATTATTCCGATGCCAATGCATCATGCTCGCCTAAAGGAACGCGGATTCAATCAAGCCTTAGAAATTACACGCATCATCGCAAAACACGCGCAAATCAAATTAGATTACGCCACATGCCAACGTACAAGACTCACAAAACCACAGGCTAGCTTGCCACTAAAAGAGCGTATTAAAAATATACGCGGGGTATTCAGTTGCGCAGAAAATCTACAAGGCCTGAATATCGTATTAGTCGATGATGTCATGACCACAGGCGCCAGTTTGAATGAATTGGCTAAAACATTAAAACAAGCTGGAGCTGCACATGTAGAATGCTGGGTAATTGCGCGCACATTGCCTAGATAAACCCAAACTCCAAATGACAGCTATGTTTACTATCGTTTTATTCGAACCTGAAATTCCGCCAAATACAGGCAATATCATCCGCCTATGCGCAAATACTGGCGCAGATTTACACTTAGTGAAACCACTGGGATTCACTTTAGAGGACAAACAATTAAAACGGGCAGGTTTGGATTATCACGAGTTCGCCAGTTTAAAAGTGCATGAAAACTGGACAGATTGTAAAGCGGCATTAGCTGGCAAGCGACTATTTGCCATCACCACCAAAGGTAGCACGCGGCATAGTGATATTCAATTTAAAGCCGGTGATGTGTTTGTATTTGGCCCAGAAACGCGTGGCTTACCTGAAGAAATTCGTGCTGAATTTACACCTGAACACAGAGTGCGTTTGCCAATGTTACCGAATAGCCGTAGCTTGAATTTATCAAACTCTGCTGCAGTGTTGATATATGAAGCTTGGCGACAAGTTGGATTTGAGGGCGGAAGTTAAAAGCACAATCAACTTTGCTTCTATTAGATTAAAGACTTTCCGCTTTTTGATTGCGTCCAAGTAGATCCATCACTGCATCTTTAGCACTTTTACCGCTTGTGAGTGCTTGATTCACTTCATGAGTAATTGGCATATCAACCTGCATGGTGTTGGCACGGCGAATGACTTCAGCAGTCGTATTAACGCCTTCAGCCACATGCCCTAAGCCTTTTAAAATATCGGCTAACGATTTACCGCTGGCAAGCTGCAAGCCAACTTCACGGTTTCTTGAGTACTGACCGGTACAAGTTAAAATTAGGTCGCCTGCACCAGCCAAGCCCATAAATGTTTCTGGTTTTGCACCCAGCGCCATGCCAAAACGCGTCATTTCGGCCAAACCGCGTGTAATCATGGCGGCGCGGGCATTATTACCAAAACCCATACCGTCACTAATACCAGCCGCTATCGCCATCACGTTTTTCACTGCGCCACCAACTGAAACGCCAATCACGTCACTAGTGTTATACACGCGTAAATTAGCACCATGAATCAGTAAAGCGGCCTCGTTAGAAAAAGCGACATCTTTGGATGCCAACGTGACTGCAGTAGGCAAGCCACGAACAAGTTCAGCAGCAAAACTTGGTCCTGACAATACACCCCAATGCTGACCTGAGTCTTTGAAATCGCCCAACTCTTCCAATGCAACTTCATAAGGCAATTTTGCAGATTCTGGCTCCAAGCCTTTATGTGCCCAAATAACAGGCAGTTTGCAACCTAGCTGCTTGATATCTTTCAGAATAGCTCTGAAGCCAGCAGTAGGCACTACGGATAGTATAAGGTCTGCACCGTTTAATGCAGTTTGCAAATCATTTTCAACTTGCAGATTATCGTTAAACTTAAAGTCGCCTAAATACAGCGGATTAGCACGTGCTTTACGCATACCGGAAACATGCCCAGCATTACGCGCCCACAATGACACCTGATGGCGTTGGCTAATGCTCATTGCTAACGCTGTCCCCCACGCGCCCGCGCCAAGTACAGCAATTTTACGTCCTGATAATTTCGCCATCTAATTAAAATCCATGCTTAATTGAAACCCTGCATTTAGTTAAAACCCCAGGTCGACGAAATTAAAATATACCCCGTCGCGCCATCGCGATGTTTTACTTTAAGCCAACCATTAGTGAGCTTCATATCAATGATCTCCAGCGCCACATCTTTTTCTAAAGTTGCTACCAACGTTGAGCTAGCATCCGCCGCTTGCCTAAGCTCTGCTTTATTCGCGCTAACTAACACTGTACGTTTATTAGAGAGTTGTTTTGCTTCCACCCAACTAATAGTACCTTGCGCATCTCGCACTTTTAACCAATCACCTAGATCGACAATAATTTCAACAGGGTAGTATTGGCTGAGCAATAAGATTTTTTTTGCCGCACTGGAAGGCGCGTCATACAGCACCGCTTTTGGCACAGCGACTGAACGATAGTCTAGCGCTAACACCGGAATTGGCATTAGCGCCAGAAATGCAAGCGCTAATGCTAATTGAAAGCCTTTAGTGTTTTGCGGCTGCATCCGCTTGCTCTGCTTGCTGCTGTTTTTGTTGTGCAAACAGTGCTTCAAAATTGATTGGATTTAGCAACACTGGTTGGAAACCAGCACGCACCACTAAATCTGACACAGTTTCACGTGCGTAGGGGAACAAGATATTTGGGCATGTAATGCCCGCAATCATTTCTAGGTTTTCTTCAGGCACGTTGCGAATTTGGAAAATACCGGCTTGCGTTACTTCTACTAAAAATACCGTTTTATCTTCGATTTTTGAAGTAACAGTCACTTTAATCGCCACTTCAAACACACCGTCTTCAAGCATTTGTGCGAAGTTACCTAACTCAATACTGATTTGTGGTTGTGTACGATCTGTAAAAATTTGTGGTGCATTTGGAATTTCCAATGATGCATCTTTAACGTAAATTTTTTCGATACTGAAACCTGCTGCTTGTGTTTGTTCTGCTGCTGCGTTGTTATCTTCTTGAGCCATAATTTTCTACTTAAATAAGGGGTTAATTGAATAAGGTGCTACTTTGCAAAGGCGTTATTTTAGCAGAATTTAGCCCATTAGCCTTTACTGCCTACTGAGCCAGCAAAGGGTCTAAGCCTCCAGCTAAATCTAGCGCGCGCAACTCATCGAAACCACCAATATGGCGGTCATCAATATAGATCTGCGGCACCGTGCGACGACCTGTTTTCGCCATCATTTCAACGCGTTGTTCAGGTTGTAAATCTACGCGAATTTTATTGATTTCTTTGACGCCTTTACTCACTAACAAGCGCTCTGCGTTAATGCAATAAGGGCATACCGCCGTGGTATACATAATGATATTAGGCATTGGTTGGATCTTTTACGACTTCATCATTCGCTGCAGGTGTTTCCGCTATGATTTTTTTTGCAGAGGTTTTAGCCGCACTTTTAACTGTTTTTTTAACAATTGGCAATTTAGCCTCAACCCATGCATTTAAGCCACCTTGTAAATTATGTACTTGTGTAAATTCAGCTTTACGCAAAATATCGCACGCTTTTGCAGCGCGTGCGCCACGCTGGCAATTCACTAAAATTGGCTTATTTTTATATTTTTTTAGTTCACCTAAGCGCGCTTCTAAATTAGCAAGTGGAATATGCACTGCATCAGCAATATGTCCACTCTCAAACTCAGCATCATCACGCACATCCAAAACCAGTGCATTAGAACGGTTAATCAATGTCACTGCCTCAGCTCCCGTGAGATTTGGGACACCGCCAGCACTCTTTTTAAACATTGGTAGCAATAACATAATGCCAGAACCAATAGCTAAACCAATTAACAACGCATTACTTCTAATAAATTCCACAAAAATCCTCTCAAATTTTAATACTGATAATATGGTGGCAACTTGCCCATATGCAATGCAAATTTAGCGCTAAATTTATAGCCAGATTTTACGGGTAAATAAGTTAAAATAGTGACAATAGTTATTAAATATTAAATCAGGGCGCTTCTGAAAATTCAAGTTACTAAGCCAAACAAGGCGCGCACAGAAAATTAAGACGCAGCATATAGTTATATGTAAGGAATAATTTTTTGTGAGCAACGCAGTGTGGCGACGAAAATTAAATTTATAGAAATGCCCATCAAATATTGAGTCCAAATATTATGCTATCTACTACAAACATCACGCCTGTATGCCTATTGATTTTAGATGGTTTTGGTTACCGCGAAGAAATCGCAGATAACGCCGTTGCACAAGCACGTAAACCCAATTTAGATGCATTATGGCAAGCATATCCGCACACGCTGATTGATGCATCCGAGCATTATGTTGGACTGCCAGACGGGCAAATGGGCAACTCTGAAGTTGGTCACCTTAATATAGGCGCAGGTCGCGTGGTATTTCAAGATTTTGAACGCATTAACAACAGCATTGCCAACGGTGAGTTTTTTGAGCACCCAGTATTAAAACTTGCATTGCTTCAGCTTAAAAATAACAACAAAGCGCTGCATATTTTGGGGCTAATTTCTGACGGTGGCGTGCATAGCCATCAAGACCATATTCATGCCATGTTAGAAATGGCTGCCAAATTAGGCTTAACTAAAATATATGTACATGCATTTTTAGATGGTCGTGATACACCGCCGATTAGCGCAGCACCATTTATTGCCGCACTTGAAGCAAAGATTAAAGCGCTTGGGGTAGGTAAAATCATCTCGATTTCCGGTCGGTTTTACAGCATGGATAGAGACAAACGCTGGCCGCGTGTTGAATCCGCCTATGCACTGATTACAGAAGGTATCGGTGAGTTCACCTATCCAACAGCTGAGCAAGGTTTACAAGCCGCATATGCGCGCAACGAAAATGATGAGTTCGTCAAAGCTACCGCGATTCGTATGCCGGGTGAGGCACCTATCCACCTCAATGATGGCGATTTAATCGTATATATGAACTTTAGGTCTGACCGCGCACGGCAATTAACGCATGCGCTATTAAGTGAAGAGTTTGATGGCTTTCATCGTCGCCATGTGCCTAAGTTAGCGGGTTATTTTACGTTGACCATGCATGATAAAAAAGAAACCAAAGCAACTGCGATTTTTCCACCGCATGCAGTTAAAAACACCTTCGGTGAATATGTTTCAAGCCTAGGTTTAACGCAATTACGTATTGCTGAAACAGAAAAATACCCGCATGTGACTTTCTTTTTTAACGGCGGCGAGGAAACAGTATTTGCTGGTGAAGACCGAATCTTAGTGCCATCTCCAGCGGTAGCCACTTATGATTTGCAGCCTGAAATGAGCGCATTCGAGTTAACAGATAGGTTGGAAGAAGCTATTTTAAGCCGCCAATACAACGCCATTATTTGCAATTACGCGAATGGCGATATGGTAGGCCATACTGGCGATTTAAAAGCAGCAATTAAGGCGATTGAAACCTTGGATACTTGTGTGGGGCGCGTAGTAAAAGCCATACAAAGCATCGGCGGTGAAGTGATTATTACCGCAGACCACGGCAATGCAGAAGTGATGTTTGATGCTGAGAATAACCAACCACATACGCAACATACCTTAAATAAAGTACCGTTATTTTATATTGGCCGTAAAGCCACTCTAGCTTCAGACGGCGCGCTATCTGATTTAGCCCCAACATTACTGAAAATGATGGGCGTTGTGCAACCGATAGAAATGACTGGAAAAAGCCTCGTTGACTTTGAGAAGTAAACTATTCATAGCTTTAATTGCGCTATTACTTTCTCAAGCGCCATGTGCATTTGCTGCAAAAAAGCCTGACCAACCTAAGCAAAAGTTAAATGACGTACAGGAACGTCTGGAGTCACTGAAAAAAGAGTTGGATAATTCGCAGGAAGCACATAAAGATGCGGCTGATGCATTAAAAGACAGTGAAGTCGCAATTAGTGCTGCCAACAAAAAGTTATATGATATTAACCAGCAACAGCAGAAAAATAAAAAGGTTCTCTCAAAACTACAAGCAGATTCAATTGCCACGAATGAATCACTCGCTGAACAACAAAAACTATTGAGTAACCAGCTTTACCAGCAATACATTCATGGTCAGCAGAGTTATATACAAATGATTTTGCAAAGTGATAGTCCAAGTGAAATGGCGCGTGATGCGCATTATTTTTCCTACATTGCAAAAGCACGCGCTGAACTGATTAGCACAATGCAGGGTAGCTTGACAAAAATCAGCAAGCTCAATGAAAAAACTGCTTCAGCGTTAAAAGAAGTCAGTGAATTAAAACAAAAGCAAATAGATGAACGACGGATTTTACAGAATAAAAAACTGGAAAAATCTAAAGTTGTAAAAACGCTGGCACAACAGATTGCCTCACAGCGAAATGAAATACAAAAATTAAGACGTGATGAAAAACAACTTTCTCAATTAGTGGAACGCTTGGCTAAAATAGCTGAGGCTTCGCGCAAAAAAGCTTTAGCCAAGAAGGTTGCCAAAAATAATGCCGCCCAATCGGCTAAGACAAAAGAGTCTGCCGAAACAAATCAAAATGCTAATCAAAGCAATAACGCATCAAAACAAATCGTGGCTAGTAATGACACCTTGCCCACTAACGAGTTTTTAGGGGCTAATTTTGCATCACTTAAAGGCAAACTCAGACTACCTGTTCGCGGTGAGGTGACTAATCGTTTTGGTGCTAGCCGAGAAGATAGTGGGATTTCTTGGAAAGGTTTGTTTATTCGCGCCAGTGAAGGTGCTGAAGTGAAATCAGTCGCTAATGGTCGCGTAGTGTTTGCAGACTGGATGCGCGGCTTTGGCAATTTGATTATTGTGGATCATGGTGATGGATACATGAGTCTGTATGGTAATAACCAAGCTGCGCTTAAGCAAGTTGGCGATACTGTTAAGGCGGGTGATGCGATTGCATCTGTAGGTAATAGCGGTGGCAATGAAACCAACGGTCTGTATTATGAGCTACGCCGTCAAAGCCGACCTTTTGACCCAATGAGCTGGAGTAGCTTAAATTAGCGCAATTTATTATAAATAATAATTAATTTAGAACAATAAAAAAGCACGCTTATGCGTGCTTTTTTAATTTACCGCTAGCTAGTAATTACTTAGCTGCTTCTGCTGGTGCAGCTTCCGCAGGTGCAGTTTCTGCTACTGGCGCTGCAGCATCAATTGTAATGCCAGGGATGCGTTCTTCTGCTGTTGGCTCATAGCCACCACCAGAAGCTGGTGCTGCATCAGCAGCTGGTGCTGGGGCAGCTTCAACTGCTGCTGGCATTTCTGCTGGTACTGCTTCTACTGGTGCAGCTTCTTCTTTCTTGCCACAACCAACCATAATTAAGCCTGTAACACTTAAAACTAACATAGCACGTAATAAATTAGACATTATATTTCCCTTTTCTTAGTTAAATTCGCCATCATATTCTTGGTTAAAAGTTATTAAAAAAACTAAAATAGCTAATGTTCAACATCAACCACTCGTATCGTTTAACGATTCAAATAACCTTTACGTCTGTATTTTAGCTTAAGTTCAATATTCTGTCGTTAAAATATAATTTAAGCTGGAATACGTAACATTTGACCCGGATAAATTTTATCAGGATGACTTAGCATTGGTTGGTTTGCTTCAAAAATTTTCATATAAGCATTTGCGTTTCCGTATTGCACTTTTGCAATATGAGACAAACTATCACCACTCACAACCGTATAAAATACTGGTTCAGTAGCCGCTTCCACAACACCGAGCTGATCCTGCACATGCTCAACACCAGCAACATTACCGCAACAGAGTAAGATTTTTTCTTTATCTGCCTGTGTTGCCGCCATCCCCTGCACAATCACGGTCGCCGAGGCTCCATCAAACCCAATATCTAAACCGTCTGCTGTTAAGTTCATTTTTTTAACATAGTTGGCTATGGCATCGGCTGCTGCTTTATTAGCAGCATCTACATTCATTGGGGTTGGGTCTGCTTTAGCTGCCACTTCAGCCGCTTTTGCTTCGCCGATACCAAATAATTTTTCACCCGCATTTTTTATAAATGAAAACATACCCATGATTACTTCTCCTAAAAAATACTACTGATAAAGTAAATTGAAGAGACTTCTTTTACGACCTTACAAACTATAGCCTAAATTTAATAGGGTCAATACCTAAGATTCAAGATTCATCATAAATTCACATTTCTTTACAATCTGCGATGTCATTACTGTTTTAATGTTATTTGCTCGCGGACATAAGCACCTTTAGCGTAAGCCTCAATTTCATATAGGTTTTGCCTATATCCACGGCGCGATGCCCATAGATACTTGAAAACATTCATCCCCGATAAGTATTGTTCTACATGGGTCAATTCATGTGCTAGCAACTCTATGCCTGCTGGCGTATTTGCGTGGTAAACACCTGCTCTAAAATAGATACGATGCCCCAATACTACTGCACACATATTTTTGTATAACCAAAAAGGTACACGGTCTTCTATTATTCGCACAGTGTGCAGCGTACGTGCTTGATAGTAGGATTTATAGACAGCATGCTCAAGGGCACTTAATGGGCGGCCTTGTTCAAACATTAAAGAATAAACCCAACATTACTACTCACCGATTAAATGAAATACCACTCTGCGCGAACTCGGTACATGTCGATGCTCATATAAAAATATACCCTGCCATTGACCTAAAGCAGCCTTGCCTTCTAATAGCGGAATTGATAAATGCGTTTGGGTAAGCGCTGTGCGCACATGGGCAGGCATATCGTCAGGCCCTTCAACCGTATGAATAAATAATGGGTCACCATCAGGTACTAAACGATTAAAGAATGCCTCCATATCTACCAGCACATCACGATCGTAATTTTCGTTAATCAATAGGCTGGCTGAGGTATGCTGAATGTACAATGTGATTAAGCCTGTGTACAAACCACTATTGTTTGCCCAGGCAATGACTTGCGGCGTAATGTCATAAAGCTTACGACCATTTGTACTGATGCTAATTTGGTGTGTTTTTTGTTGCATCATTCTCACTAGCTTTCTAACTGAAAATATCTATTTAATCTATTACCAGTAACCCCAAGGCCTATAGAATCCAGCACCCCAGCCAAACCTTCCACGATATCGTGGTCCATAATAGCCACCATAGCCATAAGGGCCAAAACCATATCCACCAAATGGCTCATAGTAATACTGCTGCCGTTTTAATCTATCCATCTCGGCACGCTTGCTTTTTTCGCGTTTATTAATTTCATCCGCCACGGCGTTTTGTTTAGCTAACTCATTGCTTTGGTGGATATAATCTAAAACCTTAACATCAACGCCCTGCTTACTTAGCATCAAGGTTTGGCTAGGTGTTAACTCGTAACGAGAATTGCTGGCTTTAATTTTCTCAATAATGAAATCTGGCGTTTTACCTTGTTTAGTATCAAGCACAATCTCATCTAAACTGACAACCGCGACAGGTGGCGGCATTATTTTAGCCAATTCTTCTGCGGTAATTCGATCTATTGGGATAGGCTTTGTGGTATTGCTTGCGCAGCCTGTAAAAGAAAAAATACCGATTAAACCCAATATTAGTAATCCGTTGACTTTATTCATTTCAAACTCCTTTTTGCCTGCGCTGCTTTAAAGCAGGCGATGCATTAGTAATGTTTTCATCAAATGTATGACGCTTGATTTGATATAAATTCAATACTTTTTTGACATATTCTTTGGTTTCTTTATAAGGTGGCACGCCTTTATATTTATCCACCGCACCTTCGCCTGCATTATAGGCCGCTACAGCTAAGGTAACATCCCCTCTGAAATACGATAATAACCACCGTAAATAAGCCACCCCCCCTTTAATATTCTGGCTGGCGTTGTAGGCATTTTTTACGTTAAACCGCTCAGCGGTAGCTGGAATCAACTGCATTAGACCCTGCGCATCTTTATTAGACTTTGCCGCAAATTTAAATCCAGATTCAGCTGTAATAATTGATAGCACTAACTTTTCATCCACTTTATACCAGTTGGAAATTGTGCCGACTAAATCAACAACCCAGCGTTTACTTTTTGGTAATTTCGCCAGATAGGCATCAATCTCGGGGGAGTCTTGGTAGCCAGCAAATTGATTCACTGGTGCCTTTTCGGGTGCAACTGCCTCCAGCACACATATCGGTGTATCAGCCGTTTTAATTTCAATCGTCTCTAACATTTTCTGTGCTTCAAAATGTCCGTGAGTAGCAGCAATACCAAATAAATTAGCCGCATAGTCGCGGTTTATTGGCACGCCCCGCCCAAACGCGTACAACATACCTAACCTGTAAATGCCCTCTGCACTACCATAGCGCGACGCCTCACAATACAAATCAGCGGCTTTCCATGCTGCTTCCACATTCTTTGCCTCACTCGCTGACGATACATTCAATAACATGCTGGCACGCTCAAGCAAGGCTTTAACAATCGGCGGCTCGTTATCGAAAGTCTCAAGCTCTGTCGCTGTGTAAGCTTGAACAGAAAAACTCAACATGGCAGAAAATAACCATACACAGGTACGTATCAATTTTGCCATGTTCGTTTTTCCAGACCCCTTATGCCAAGCCCTTTATATATTTTTCATCAACATAATTAAGCCTTCACAAACACTAGTTTACCCGCCTTGCTATCAATGTGAATAATATCTTTAGCGACGAAATGACCTGACAAAATTTCACGCGCCAACGGATTTTCAATTTCACTTTGAATCGCCCGTTTAAGAGGTCTGGCTCCGTAAACAGGGTCAAAACCAGCATTGGCGATTTCTGCGATTGCGGCCTCGCTGATATCTAGCGTCATATCCATAGTGGCTAAACGTTTAGCCAGTAACTGAATTTGAATATGCGCAATTGATTTCACCTGCGCTTCACCTAAGCTATGGAAAACGACTACTTCATCAATGCGGTTGACGAACTCTGGCCTGAAATGTGTTTTCACCTCACCCATCACTGCTAATTTCACTACTTGGTAATCTTGGTCGGCCATGCTTTGTATCATCTGGCTACCAAGATTAGAAGTCATGATAATCACAGTGTTTTTAAAATCCACTGTACGTCCTTGACCATCCGTTAAGCGCCCATCATCCAGTACTTGTAACAGCACATTAAATACGTCAGGGTGCGCTTTTTCTACTTCATCAAGCAGTATCACACTGTAAGGTTTGCGCCGTACTGCTTCGGTTAGTGTTCCGCCTTCTTCGTAGCCTACATAGCCTGGCGGTGCACCTATCATGCGCGCTACAGAGTGCTTCTCCATAAACTCGCTCATATCGATGCGAATTAAATGATCTTCCGAGTCGAATAAAAAGCCTGCCAATGCTTTGCAAAGCTCAGTTTTACCAACACCAGTCGGACCTAAAAACAAAAAACTACCGTAAGGACGATTTGGGTCGCTTAGCCCAGAACGTGAACGACGAATCGCATCTGATACCAACCTCACAGCCTCATCTTGACCCACTACACGTTCATGAAGCTTGGCTTCCATGGTAATCAATTTTTCACGTTCACCTGTCATCATTTTAGCCACAGGAATTCCTGTGGCGCGGCTGACCACTTCGGCAATTTCGTCTGCTCCTACTTCAGTACGTAACATCCTATTTTTTGTAGGTGCGGTACTAGCTTCAGAGTGTGATGCCTCTTTTAATTGTGCTTCCAAAGCTGGCAGTTTGCCATATTGCAATTCAGAGACTTTTTGCCACTCACCTTTACGCGTAGCTTCTTCCATCTCAAATTTAATTTTTTCAATGGCTTCTTTAATGTGGCTAGTACCTTGCACCTGCGCCTTTTCGGATTTCCATATTTCTTCTAGATCAGCATATTCTTTTTCCAGCTTGCTAATTTCTTCTTCAATTAAACCAAAGCGCTTTTTGCTGCCTTCATCTTTTTCGCGGCGCACAGCTTCGCGCTCGATTTTGAGCTGAATGGCACGGCGCTCAAGCTTATCAAGCACTTCAGGCTTAGAATCAATTTCCATCTTGATGCGTGAAGCCGCTTCATCAATCAAATCAATCGCTTTATCGGGTAAAAACCTGTCGGTGATATAACGATGACTGAGCTCGGCCGCCGCAACAATCGCAGGGTCGGTAATCTCAACACCGTGATGCAATTCATACTTTTCTTGCAAG
>JBKJUR010000048.1:0-12788 GCA_046590165.1 Methylotenera sp. | reverse complement strand
ATATTAAGGACTATTAACATGACTTATGTCGTTACCGAAAACTGTATTCAATGTAAATTTACTGATTGCGTTGATGTTTGCCCAGTAGACTGCTTTGTTGAAGGTCCAAACTTTCTTGCAATCAATCCAGATGAGTGTATCGATTGCACCCTGTGCGTTGCAGAGTGCCCTGCTGAAGCAATTTTCGCAGAGGATGATGTACCAGCAGACCAACAAGAGTTTATTGCGCTTAATGCACGCTTGGCGGAATTGTGGCCGGTGATTACATCACGCAAACCAGCACTTGAAGATGCGGACGCAATGAATGGTGTCCCTGGTAAACGCGAACTTTTAATCGAATAAATTAAGTAGGTTACTTAAAAGTTATGGTGCGTTATTTAAACCCACACTTGTTAGTATCGTTTAATAAAAAAGAGGCCATAGCCTCTTTTTTATTTTATTGAAAACCGACTGAACAAATTCGTAACTCCAAAGCACTCTAAAGTGATTGAATAAAATTAAGCATGGCGCTCCCACTTAAATATCTACAACACTACCCTATAGCTTTGCAAGACAAGATTCGTGAACTGCAAACTCAAAATTTGCTAGGCGATTACATTGCCCAGCGCTACACACAAACCCATACAATACAAACAGACAAAGCCCTTTACCAATTTGCTAACGAGATTAAGCAGTCATTTTTACGCAATGCACCGCTGCTAGATAAAGTGCTTTATGACAATCGGCTAGGCATAGAACATCATGCGCTTGGCCTAAATACAGCAATATCCCGCGTACAAGGTGGGAAACTTAAGGCAAAAAAAGAGATTAAAGTTTCTTCTTTCTTTAAAGCTGCGCCCACCGAGTTTTTGCGCATGATAGTCGTTCATGAACTAGCACACTTAAAAGAGCGTAATCATGACAAAGCGTTTTATCAGCTTTGCCAACATATGGAGCCTAATTACCATCAATTAGAGTTTGATTGCCGCGTCTATCTATTATGGAAAAATGATATAACGCCTGAATTAACTGCTGAAATAATCACTTAATAATCAGTATTAACTCTTTTTAAGCACCCCATCAACACTAAACGAACCCGCCCCTGCAACTGAAAAGTACAAAAATACAAAGCTGTATAGCGCCGCTAACTCACCTTGATTAAGGATTGGTAAAAAACCATTAGGCGCATGCGCCATAAAATAAGCCACTGCCATTTGGCCCGATAGAATAAAAGCAACAGGTCTTGTAAATAAACCAATTAAGATAAGTGCACCACCGACCAATTCAAGTACACCTGCCAGCCCCATCAATGACATGAGCTGTAAACCATCAAACATGGCTATGTGCGGTACACCAAGTAGCTTTGCTGAACCATGCTGAAGGAAAAGAAACCCAGTGACAATGCGTAAGATGCCTAAAATGCACGGCGACCATTTACTACAAAATTGAGTACTAAACATGAGCAGCTCCTTAATTGATTGGGTATGGATTAAACAGTGAATTGATGTTCTCTTGAACTCAATAAATATATATTAGCTTATTTACGTTGTTAACTAACTATTTCTTAAGCTGACTTACTCTAGAGAAATGCATCTGTACATTTACACGTTACAGAAGCGAATTTCCGCTAGATTGTATTTAAAACATCAATATCACTGTTTACTTTAAAGCCCTACGTGATAGCTAATAACGCCTAATGATTAGTAGGTAATAGTAAGTGTTGCCACCTGACTAGCAGAACAACTACCTGTTGTGCAAGTGCCGGCTTGATTCGCTGGTGCATTGCCAGTAATAGTAAATGTCTGTGCTAGACCCGTGCCTACGCTACTGGGCGTAAGCGATAACGCATAATTAATACCAGCAACAGCACCAGTGGCTGGGCTCACACTCATATTATAAGGTAAGGAGTTACTGCAGATTACGCCAAACGTGGTGTTAGCTGCGACCGCAGCAGCACTAAACGCCGTATAAGTAAATGCCACAGTCCCTGGAGCGCTAGAAATACTGCAGGTCGCTGGGACAATAATAGTCACAGGAAAAGTACCTGTAGCCGTAGTTACTAGCCCTCCCCCCGTGAAACTCACTGTCATAATCACGGTATCTGTATAAGTCCCCGCAACCGGCGCTTGACCAGCAGGAATGCAAGACCAAAATGATTTTGTGACCGTAGTTGGCGCAAGGCCCGTCATGGTGATCGTTTGCGCGGGGCTTGGTATGCTAGTCGCAGCCTGCCATTTTGTACCGCAAGCGCTGTCTATATAGAGATCATAATTAATTCTGGCTCCACCTGAAGCACCTCTATTGATGTTACCACTTGGGTTTGCACCATCATTCGCTGTTACTGTATAGTCGGAAGTCGTACCATCAAGTATCGTAGAACCACGTGAGCAAGTGACGTCAAAACTATTTTGAGTAACGATGAAAGAAGCACTATTCACTGGGGATGTGACATAACCTGAAGTAAAACCAGCAGATGAAACACTACAACTAATAAGTAGAGCTTGTGCAGCTTGTGCCGACATAAGCAATACCAGTAATGTTAACCAGTGGATAAGCCGAATTTTCATCTTGTGACTCCCTTGCATATCAATCCATCAATACGCGGATACTCATCAATAACCTCTGCGGGTAGTGTAACGTTAAAGCGGCATTGCTGCCCTTTCCAGTTGAGCATAAGACGGTTTTGGGTTTGTAAACCAGTAATAAAAGCTTCGCCTCGGCGCGCCACATAAAACTCTTGTTTGTCAGCTTCAATATTAACAAGGGCGCCAGCTGGTGCTACATCACCATCATCTAACAAAATTTTAATTAAAGCCCCTCGACCACTACGCACTGGAAACTTCACTTTAACGGCACTGCGGAAAGCAGGTATGGCAGTTTGCTCAATAGAATCTATTTCTGCATTGATTGGTAAATCGGCAGCATTCAGGCGCACTTGATTATTTTGATAAGGATTTAGTCGAGGAATCATCGCAATGCCTTTGGCATCAGTATAACTTTGCACATTACTACCAAGGCCAACCCCTATCTTAGCGTAATGTTGTACCTCGACTAATGCAAAACTATCCACGATACGCTGTGTTGCAAACGTGTGACCATCTGCCCACACTAGCCCACCATTAGCGCCAAGCCGCAACGCAGTCTGTTTTGGCGTATGGCTCATATCTGCCGTCAAAGCCCCATGCTGTCCAAGATAATAAAACCCTGCCTCCTCTCGCTCATGATTTTGCTGCTCACCCGCTAATACACGCCAGCCTAAGGGACTGTCTATATCAGGATTTTTAGTGACCGTAGCATATAAGTCATTTGCGCCATCATTGTTATTAGCGTTTAAGGTAGCAAATTTATTTTTATCTAGCAAAAAGGTAATATTCAAGCCTAATGAATTGGCACGTATATTATCAGTCTGCACTTGATTAGCGATTACATTGAGCGTGGCTTTGTTACTCAAACGTACAGAGTAATTTGCAGAATACGTATTAACAAGCGGACTATCATAACGTTGTATTGAAGCATACCCTAGGCCAAAACTTCCCCAGTGATCAGTCCCATAAGTCCAATTTGCTGCCAGTTGCAATTTAGTAGGGATAAAACCACTCAACTGGCCTAATTGACGAAAATCTTGAGTCGCACCCTGTGCTTGTACAAACGTACTGCTATGCAACGTTTGATGCTCTAGGCCAAGCAGCCATTGCTTACCGTTACCGGCACTATCATCATGACTGGAAGTGATAGCCGCACTACTAAGCAATGAAAGTGGCAACCCCGCTACTGCGCCTATTTGTACAGTGTTTAGACTTCGAGTGAGTTCTAGACGGCCTTCGAATGTTAAACGAGAATTATAGCCATGACGCCAAGTACCACTGGCAAATGCTGGCCCATAGTCGCCATTTGATATGCCGAGGTCCTGCCTGACACTACCGGCTTCTATGCTCCAATCATTCAACCCTGTCGCTAATAAATTACTATTACTAAAAAATGACTGCACAATAACTGTTTCTCGCCCTAGCTGATCGCGTACAACCAAGCGTGCATCACCATTACCTGTGAGTGCAGGCAGATTATTAATAGCAAAAGGTCCTGTAGGTACATTAGAAACTTGGCGAAGAACATCATTCACATAAAGCTCTACCGTAGATGGAGTTGCTGAAAGCCCTGTTAAGACAGGTACCGGCTGACTAACGAAGCCAGGGCTTAAAGCAAAGTTACTACCGTACTGAATACCGCCAAAATAAACATTACGTCCTAAAAGGCCTGCGCGAGTCACGCCATCCCCAAGTTGTAGTGTTTTATTTTCATCAGCAAAATCGTGGGTAAAAGTAGTTTCAAGTCGAATAGCTCGGCTAGCAACGCCTAATGTGCTATCACGTGTTAAATTCCGTGCTGAAAAACTATTAGTCAGTACTCCCCAGCCGTTTGAAACACCAAGCTCACCCAACAGACCTAAATCCTCAATACTGGGGGCGTTTCGCAATTGTGAACGTGCATAGTTAAAATCGTAATTAAAAAAAACACTCGGCAATACGGGGCTCAGTACTGGCTTTTTGATGATTTCACGTTGTAGTTTGGTCGCGGTAAATACTTTGGGCGAAAAGAGGAGTTCTAGAGATTGTTCTGCAACATTAAGCTTGGCTTTATAACCTGGAATGTCAGATAGCGGCCAGTACTTCTCGTTTTTATAATCAACAAATGCGCTATTCGCAAGCACTTGTATACGCCAATCTTCAAAAGCATCTCGCGGTGCATAAAGTACGCCATCATGTTCTAATAGCAACCAAGTACCACTCTTGCTTCCATTTACCACAACGTCTAGCGGTAACAAGCGATCCAACTCTTTGCTAGCTGCAATCGCACTTTGTGTAAAACCGTAAAAACATAAAGCAAACGCAACTATCAAGGTAAAGGCACGAGAGTACTTGGGTGAGTACTTGGGTGCCATTAAAATAAGACCTATTCGCTTACCATCACTTCAAAAATTTGAGTAGTGCCATCATCCAAAGACACTGCCAATTTAGCCTTGCCCGCAGAGATATTGCCATCTGGACGTTTTAACTCAAACTCGCGCTTGATTGCCGGCAAAATATAAGCACCTGTTTCTTGGGCAGCTATTTTAGCTCCAGCTAAATTGCTGAGTAAGAATGCTGTTGGATGGGAGTAAGCATTGCCAGTATTTTCACAGATTATTTTAAGTTTATCTGAGGCTAGTCTTGCCACACCGCAATCCAAATGACTTTTTGAATTATTTGGTGTAATAAAGATTGGCATTGAAAAAGCCAGCGCAACTTGTACTTGAATATCATTGTTAACTGGTTTAGCTTCAGGTATTTCACGTACTATCATTCTATAGGTCGCTTGGCCAGTGCCGTCTTGCGCTCTTTTCAACTTTGCAAGACGTACTACCTGCCGTGATTTTGGCGCAATCTTAAGTATAGGTGGTGATAAAAACAAATCTTCTGAGGGCGTTAATACATCCTCACCCCCTGGTTTTTGCTTCCATTCATAAATATCCGCTTGCATTACTAATTCTTGATCACCTTCATTGGTAACGGTAACTGCAAGAGCCCGATCTTTAGGCGTCATATAAATACGTACTGGTGTGACAGAAAAAACCCCCGCCCAAGTACTTAAGCTAAAACAAATAAGTAAAAGTCCAAAACCCCAAGCTACAAACACTTTATTAGTAGTCAAACGCATAAGATACAGCTTTCATCTAAATTGAAAAATAGTAAATAAAGACCATAAATTAAGTCCCCAAGGAAATATTTGATTAACGGACAGTTTTTACCAACCAACCAATATTTCAAGGTAATCTCTATCAACTAAGTCTATCATACGCCAAGTTGTGACTGTACCTAGCGACGAGAACTCATCTTCAGTATTAATAAACCCAGCACTACCGTGTGTCACGTATCGGTAGGTAATGCCATGTATGGGGGCAAATGGAATCGCTTTAGGATTAGCAGAAACATCGACCACTTCTCCGGTAGAACAAACAACCGTGAGAACAGCACCAAATGCAAGCGCTGGAGAAGTACGGCAGAAAATTGATGTTGGTTCAAGACTAGCAACCTGTTGCAGATTAACAGTTACATTGAATGGACGGTTTAGCTGAGCAGCGTCTGCAGAACTTACACAATGAACCAACAGAGCGACCAGAGTGGCACTCAAACTAATATGACTAATTAAAAATCTAATCGAAACTGTCACATTTTTAATATCTAGATACCAGCTAGGACTAATTATGCACCTTAGCTAGAAATCAAGGTATTAGATTTAGTAATTAACTGTCAAAGTACGTGCTTGCGTGCCAGTACAAGTAGTGGTGGTACAAGTACCTGCCTGATTCGCTGCCATGCTACCAGTAATTGAATAAGGACTTGAATCTGCCGTACCGATGCTGCTTGCTGTAGCTGCAGTACCCGCAGTAGTAGTGCCAGGCGTTGCAGTAATATCATATTGCAAACCAGTAATAACACCTGCACCAACTGCATTAGTCGCCGCGGCAGCGCCAGTAGCGCCAATACCAGGCGTAGTATCAAAGTTTGCTGTAACGCCTGTTAAGCCAAGGGTACAAGTTAAAGTTGCGGTTGTTGCGGTTGCTGTTTGAGCAGCGCCTTGAAATGCGGTGTATGTACCAAAGGCCAAGTCACCGATGCTAGCCATCGTACATTTGGAAGTTAAGCTAACGGTTACATTAAAAGTGCCAGCTACCGTAGCCCCTTGCACTGGTACTAAAACAAACAAAGCTGATATTGCAACAAAACCCACTGTTAAAAACTTTTTCATTTCAATCTCCTTAACCTCAAATGTATTTTGATCAAATGACAGTTTTGGAATTGCAGTAGGCTGTATTTGAATCTAATTATCAAAACCACAATAATCTAGCAGCAAAATCTATACCAAGTTAATGTTTAATATAAACTATCAATCATATTAATATATGTATGTTAAATATCATGCACTTATAATTGAATACTAAATTAATTTATTAAGTTCTATATTCGTTAATATAAATATCAATTGATTAATATAGTGACCATAACGTTACTTTTTCATTGTTAAGCGTTTAATTCCATAGGCAAATTTTTACTTGCTATGGAATGTTGTTCCAAGCCAAACTTTTTCTAACGCACAACCAACCGATGATGAGATAAGCTAACATTCCCAGCGATAAGCCTAATGGGCTATGCCATAACAGTGGAATAATCAAACCTGCTGAGACCGTCGAGAGCACCATTTGTATAAAGGCTTGTGCAGAGGAAGCGGTACCACGTAATTTTGGCATTCTATCTAGGCTAGCCAACGATAATATAGGCACTGCTAACGCCATGCCTACGTTATACAAAGCGATTGGCAAAATATTGATAACGGGGCTTGCTGGCAACCAGAAACAAACTGCAACATTAAGTAATGCCGCACAAGCCATCCAAATATATGCAAAGCGAATCACTTTGTGAGAGGCATGTTTTCCTGCAGAATGTCGCGCCAGGTATGAGCCAAGCACCATGCCGCAAACGGTTGGAATAAACATATATCCAAACTGATGTTGATTTAGACCTAAATGATCAATCAGAAACACAGGGGAAGCGAGCACATAAACAAAAAATCCAGCAAAATTGGCACCCACTGCAAATACCAGTTTTGTAAATTCCGCATCACTAAAAGTTTTTTTATAGCCTGAAATTACTTGCTTGCTAGACAAAGGTACGCGCTTTTCATGAGGGACTGTTTCTGGAAGCATCATTTGCGATGCTATCAATGCGCCAGAAGCGTAAATGAATAAGAAAATGAAAATAGCTTGCCAGTGGATGCCAAGTAACCAACCACCGATGATAGGCGCTACAGCTGGCGCAATACCAAATATCATTTGTACCTGGGCCATCACACGCTGTGCTGCAACGCCTTCGAATAAATCACGCACCATGGCACGCGCCACCACATTACCAGCCCCGGCGGATGCGCCCTGTAAAGCTCTAAAAAACCACAGAGCTTCAACGTTTGGTGCAAACGCACAGCCAATTGAGGCTAAAGCAAAGATACCCAAACCCCAGCGAATTGCAGCCAAACGGCCGATAGAGTCAGATAAAGCACCATGCCACAAGGTCATCACCGCATAAGGCAGCAAATAAGCTGTTAAGCTTTGTTGTATTTGTAAGTTTGTTCCATGCAATGCCGCTTCTAATACAGGAAAAGCTGGCAGATAGGTATCAATGGCAAAAGGCGCGAGTGCTGCCAATGAGGCAAGTACAACAGAAAGCATTAGCGGAGAAGTTTTTGTCATTTAATCGAAGCGCTTTATTCTAGGCGCATTTACTGGCGCACTTTATTGATGATTACATTGTAAGGTTCAAGCCAGTATCGCTAAGCTTCAAATTTTGGTTTGCAGGATCTGTCTCATGAACAGCTAATAGATTGATACCCATAGGATACATGCGATAACCATGCTGAGTTAAAAAAGTTTCAACTAATATTTTATCGGTTTTGATGATCTCTATCATCATGATAGGTTTAGTACGTTGTATGGTTTTCTCTGCACCGAGCAACACATCCACTTCCATGCCTTCAACATCGATTTTAATCAGGTCAACACGTGGCCAATTGAAAGCATCTATTGTTTTTAATGCCACGGTTTGCATCGCGGCCTCAGAATAGTCGATGCTTTGTCCAATAAATTCATTGGTTTTATTTTGCTTGAGTTCCAAGCTACCAAAGCTGGCAGGTACTAGATAGTTGGGTACTGGAATTTTTAGTTCACCTGCTTGCGCACCCAATGCCGCAAAGTATGCGCTAGCGTTTAAACAGTTGTTAATAGCGATATTGCCTGCGAGTGCGTAATAGATTTTTTCTTGCGCCTCAAACGCATGCACAGTACCCCAACCATGCATATGCTTTGCCCATTCGATGGTGTGTACACCAATATTCGCGCCGCCATCAATCGCCACCACACCTTTGCCAAAGTATTTTTGCCTTAAATTCAGCAACGCGACAGCAAAGCTGATTTCTTCCGGATCAAAACAAGAAGTATTGAGTAGCTGAAAACCTACACCATAACCGCTGTTGGCATCAACCATACGGTAATCGTTTCGGTTTAATATCATGCTACCGTGATTGGTAGCAGCCAGCACAAACGGTAAGGGGCGTTTTGAAGCCATCAATTAAACCTAACGATTAAAATCTAAAGGTTAGATTTTACGGCAATGCGTGAAACTCTTCTACTCGTTCTTTTGACTCGCCACTGGCATATTTTTTAGAGTTCTTATCGGTTCTAAAAATAATGGGTTGTGAAGCCAATACTGGGTTTTTAGAATCCTCAATCGCTTTTTCGATTAAATGATGGTTTGGCGATAATGAACACACTGGATCAGCGCTTTCAGCATCTCCTGTTAACAAAAATGCTTGGCAACGACAGCCTGCTAAATCATTCATTTTTTCTGGGCAAGTGACACATGGCCCCTTCATCCAAGCCGTGCCACGGTATTTGTTAAAGGCTGGAGAGTCTTTCCAAGCCCACTCTAACCCTTTTTCGCGAACATTTGGAAATTGCATATTAGGCAACACACGTGCTGAGTGACATGGTAATACATCGCCATTGGCTGTCACAATCATGAATACCTCGCCCCAACCATTCATACATTTTTTAGGACGATTTGAGAAGTAGTCAGGTACCACGAAGAAAATCTTCATCTTGCTACCTACTTTTTCGCGGAATTCATTAGTCACTTTTTCTGCATAATCGATTTGTTCTTTAAGCGGCATCAATTGATTGCGATTCACCAAAGACCAACCGTAATATTGGGTATTCGCCAATTCAACGTAGTCTGCACCTAGTGCTTCTGCCATTTCTAGAATTTCTTTGATATGACCAATGTTGTAGCGATGAATCACCACATTGAGCACCATCGGATAGCCATGATTTTTAATCATAGCTGCCACTTTTTTCTTCAATTCAAAAGTCTTTGTATTGGTGATGAAATTGTTAATCTCTTCCGTAATATCATGCATAGAAAGCTGAATATGATCTAAACCGCCATCTTTAAATGCTTGTATACGCTTTTCAGTCAAACCAACGCCAGAAGTAATTAGGTTACTGTAATAACCAAGTTTTTTCGCTTCAATCACGATATCTTCAATGTCATCGCGCAGCAATGGTTCACCACCAGAAATACCAAGTTGTATGGCGCCGAGTTTACGAGCATCACGGAGTGCTTGTATCCATTGCTCGGTAGTTAACTCATTTTGCGTATGTTTATCGTAATCTGTAGGGTTGTAGCAAAAAGCACAATGCAATGGGCAGCGATACGTTACCTCTGCCAACAACCATAATGGCTGAGTATGCGTGATATTAGCGGCCACACCGTTATTTTGCTGTTGTGCATGTATTTCTTTTTGCACAACTGATTCACCTAATGATGTTTGTGTCATTTTGCTACTCCTCAATTTTTCCGCTAATTAAAATTTTTAATCTAATTAGCTTTGCACAACACAGGTTGCGCAACTTATATTCTTTGTAACTTCTAGCATTCTTCGTAACTTACAGTTTGCGAATCCAAGCCTTTTCAAACGCAAGCTCAAACATACCAATGATGTCAGCCTCAATGTTAACTGCTTCAGGGAAAGCCAATTTCAAGTCAGCCACAACATCACCAACTGTCGCTTTACCATCTAAACGCTTAATGACTTCACCAGCGCCTCCATGAAGTTTGACCATGCCTTCAGGAAAAAGTATCACATAACTTTGTTGCGCTTCTTCCCACTGAAAACGGTGATGCAGCGCAAGCGCATATACATCTGAATCGTGTATCTTGCTTTCAGCCGACTTATTTACTGGCATCTGTTCCATAATTGTTTAGACCTTAACCCAACATTTGCTTAATCAAAATTCACTACTGGCTGACGCAAGTAATCACGACCTTCTACTTTAATGTCAGTTGAAGCCAACATAATAGAGTCAGCAATAACCCATAAGACGTTTAACTTAAACTGCAAAATATCTAGCGCTTTCAATTGCATCTCACGTGAAGTGCTAAAGTAGTCTAGCGTGACGCTTAAGCCTTGTTCGACATCGCGGCGGGCTTCTGTTAAGCGTTTTTTAAAGTAAGTCAGCCCCTCTTCTTTAATCCACGGATACATGGTTGGCCAAGAACTAATACGCTGCTGATGAATATGTGGGGCAAAAAGTTCTGTTAAACTTGAACATACTGATTCTTGCCATGAGCGTTGACGGGCAAAGTTAATGTAAGCATCTACAGCAAACCTAACACCAGGGCTCACCATTTTAAGGCTAGTGATTTCTTCGCGCGTCAAACCTACAGCAGCCCCTAACTGAATCCATGCCTCAATGCCGCCAACATTATCACCAACACCATCGTGGTCAGTAATACGTACTATCCATTGTTTACGAATTTCAACATCAGGACAATTAGATAAAATTGCGGCATCTTTCATCGGAATCGCAATTTGATAATAAAAACGATTTGCCACCCATGATTGCAACTGCTCTTTAGTCAATTTACCTTCATACATCATCACATGAAATGGATGGTAAATATGATAACCACGACCTTTTTCGCGTAATTTGTCTTCAAACTCCGCGCGAGTCCAAGGTAAATTGTTGTTAGTCATTGCATTCATAATAAACTCCTAAAGAATAATATCCATACCGTCATATGCCACTTCAATCCCATGCTGGGTAAGCTCGGCACGCTCGGCTGAATCTTCTCTTAAAATTGGATTAGTGTTATTGATATGAATCAAAACTTTACGCACATCGCCAAACTCATTTAGCTTTTCAATCATACCACCCTCTCCTGACTGCGGATTATGCCCAATGCTGCGTGCAGTTTTGGTCATTAAGCCTAAATCAATCATTTCGGTATTCGTCCAAAACGTACCATCTACCATAATACAATCAGCTTGATTCATTAACGCTGGCAAATGTGATTCGATTTCACCTAAACCAGGCGAATACCAGCATTTTTTACCTGTACTAATCTCTTCAATCAGCACACCAATGGTGTCGCCTGCTTGCGGGTCATTACGATGCGGTGAATACGGAGGTGCTGCGCTTTTTAGTGCAACTGATGTGAATTTAAGGTTAGGTACGTTAGGAATAGTAAAACTTGTTTTGCCATCAATAGGCACATCATGACGATTAATACCGCAATAATGACCTAAGATATTAAGTACTTGGTTACCAGTAGTCAGGTCTTCATATACCATATCTGTACAGTAAATTTCACGTTTTACCTGTCCTTCACGAAGCATAAACAATCCAGTGGTATGGTCAATTTGTGCATCAATTAGAACGACTGCTTGGATTCCGCTATCTCGTACTGCACGGCCTGGTTGTAACGGTGCAAAATCTTGAATTTGCTGCAAAACATCAGGTGATGCATTGAACAACACCCAATTAATACCATCACCACTTACACAAATAGATGACTGTGTGCGCTTAGTCGCTTTAATTGTTTTTTTTCTTAATCCATCGCAATTGAAACAATTACAATTCCATTGTGGAAAGCCACCACCCGCACCTGAACCTAAAACATGTATATGCATAAAACTCTACTATTCCAAAAAAACGTTATCTAAAAATTTTATTCCAAATATAGCTTTATGTATAAAAAAAGGCTGTCTTACGGCAGCCTTTTTTTATTAGCATAAAGGCTAATTATTTGTTCATTACGTACATTGTTACTTCAAAGCCAAAACGCATTTCAGTAGCTGCTGGAGTTGTCCACATGGTAAATTTCCTTTAAGTTAAGTAAGTAAATTCGTTGCTAACTATTCATTATTGCTTATTTGATTAG
>JBKJUR010000034.1:0-6637 GCA_046590165.1 Methylotenera sp. | reverse complement strand
GCCTCATTTGCCTCGTTACTTAAATAGTTAAACAATGGTAAATCGGGCGCGTCATCATTCTCTAAACTATTGGTTAAGTAAATGCGTAGACGTTCTTGTGGGGTTTTAACTACCCCGTCTTTGCTACGCAAATCCACCCCTTCATCTTGAAGGGGAATAAAATCTGCGTTGGTGTGATTCCCCTTCTTTAGAAGGGGTGCCGAAGGCGGGGTAGTTGCGTAAGCACCTGTTTCGGTTAACAGCATATCTAGCTTTAAATGCGCCATGGCGTAGCTAGTCATAAGTAGCTCAAAGCCATTTAAGCGCGGAATTAAATGTTCTTTTACATATTGCGGCCACATGCCTTGCATGCTGGCAAACTGCGTGTTGTAGATGTGGCGCACGGTTTGTGCTAAAAACGTGCCTGTGCCGGTGGCGGGGTCTAATATTTGTACTTTATGGATTTCTTTGGTGAGTTTTTCGGTTTTGCCTTTTTTGCCAGCGCCTTGCACATCTACCGTAATTTGCGTTTTGCTGGTATCAGCCAAGCCTTTAGGTAAATGAAACTTGGTTTTTAAAATATCATCTACTGCCCGCACAATAAAGTTAACCACTGGTTCTGGTGTGTACCAAACGCCACGCGCTTTGCGCAGTTTGGGGTCGTATTCACTTAAAAAGGTTTCGTAAAAATGCACCACGGGGTCTTGCTGGCGCGTGGCTTTGCCAAAGTTACGCATAATACTGGCAACATCGGTGGCTAAAAATATTTGCACCAGTTCTTCTACAATCCAAAGCAGGCGTTTGCCATCGGTATCGTCTAGGTTATAACCTGCCACGGTGCGAAATAACTGGCGCAAAAATGGGTTGCTTTGCGGTATTAAGGTGGCAGCTTCGTGCCGCGTAAATGTGGGTAAGGTTGGATCGTGATAACGTGCAGCAAACATGCCATAGGCAATGGTTTGTGCGTAAATATCGGCAAATTCTGCATGGCTAATATCGTGAATTAAAACAGTTTTAAAGGCTTCATACTGATTGTAAAGCTCACTTTTGGTGTTGTTTGCTTTATCTTCATCTAATGCTTTATGAATCACATCTGCCATTAACTTGGCTTTTGCCGCCATCATTTGGGCTAACTTAACGGGCGATTTAATGCTTTGCGTGACAGTGAGCGCAAAGTTTTGTATTAGGCCAGTAAATTCAGCAAAGTTTTGCGGGTTAGCGTGTACTTTCCCATTGCTCAACTCGCCAATAAAACACCTAGCCACTAACTGACCTTGCTTATAAAAATGAAACTGCAAATAATCAGTAATAATCAAGTTATCTAGCGCGGCTTTGTAGCGGTCAAACTGCGCTTTGTGCGATTTATGCCCAAGCTCAACGCCTACGTCTTTGGCCTCAATATAGCCAAGCGGAACATCTCTACGGCTTAAAATGTAATCAGGCGCACCACAATCGATACGTTTGGGTTCATTGGTAATGGCAACATCGGGCAACAGCGTTTGCAATAGTTGCTGCAAATCGCCGCGGTAACTGTGCTCGGTTGCGTTGCCCGCCTGAAAACGTTGGTTAACAATTTCAATATAGTTGTTAAGTGTCATTTTTAGTATATTTTTTATCTTTGTATATCAAAACTAACGATAATCGTCTTCACGCTGATGTCTTACAGCTAATATCGTCACGATATTATTTTCTTCAATCTCGAACAATGCGACATAGCCATTTGCGCCAAAGCTAATCACAAGCTCGCGCAAAAAAGGATTGTCGGCTTTGGCTTTTCTGCAAGTAAATGGAAATGTTTTAAGCAGTTCCATCGCCTTGTTAATGGCTTCCAGCGCATGGCTTGCTGCCTGCAAATCCTTTTCAAGTAAAAAAGCGTATAAACGCTTAATGTCATCTCGCGCTACTTTGGTAAAGCGAATTTGATAACTCAAAATTATTGCGCTTTTTTAAGCATGCCGGCTAATTCTGCTATTACGCTATCTGCAGGATAATATTCTTGGTTAGCTTTAGCTTCATCACGCGAGGCAATACCTCGCGCAATAAATGCTTGCTGGTGTAAGCGTCGCTCAATGTTGCTACGTAAAGATTCCTCAATAAAGCTAGAGAGCGTTTCACCATTAGCAAGCACACTTTGTGCGGCTTCACGTAATTTTGGCTCAACACGTAATGCGGGGATTGTGGCGGTTTTCATCATGAACTCCTTTTGCAATGCATTTGCATTACATTATCACAAATTTACTTTTCTTGCCTATTAGCTTCATGCTGAATAGTCATTAAATCATCCCAATTGCCGTCAGGTTTGGGTGAGTAGTTTTTAATATTTTTACGCATTGCGGAAAATTGACCTTCGTACCAAAGTGGAATGTAAGGTAATTGATTGTAGATACGCGCTGTAGCTTGCTGCCAATCTTCCTTCGCTAATAGTTTATCTAGTTCACCATCTACATAGCGTCCACGATTAAAGCCATTCGGCGGAAAGCTTGCTGAGCCTAATGCTTTGACATAAATCTCTGGCGTTTTGATGCCTACCCAAGTCAGGCCAAACAATTGAAAGCTGCCTTGCTTTACATCTTCAAAAAACGTACCCCAATCTAAACTGCGAATTTCTAAATCTATACCTGCAGGCTGCATCTGCGCCTGCATAATGGTGGCAAAACGTACACGTTGTGCATCGGTTGAAGTTTTGTAAACCAGCTTAAGCGGTAATTTTACGCCAGCTTCAACTAACAATTGTTTAGCCAATACTGGATTGTAAATATAAGGCTCTAAAGCTTTACTGCCTTTATTGGTGTAGTGCTCAGGCGGCAATATCGATACTGCAATCCGTGTATTTGAAGACATTACTTTTTGAATAATTGCATTGCGGTCAATGGCATATGCAATGGCTTGCCTCACTTTGATATTTTTAAAATTAGAGTCTTGCATATTTAAACCAAGATAGGAAAAATTAGCGCCTACTGAGGTTTTAACTTTAATTTCTGGTTCGGTTTGTAAATATTTCACTAGCTCTGGTGGTAACTCACCCTGCAATAAATCCACTTCGCCACGCAGTAGTTTTAGCACGCGCACAGTCGGATCCTTCACCTCAACCAAGCTAATCACTTGATTGTCTTGTATGCGCTTTAAAATAAGTTTATTTTGCCAAGACACAAACTTCAAAGCACCGTTACCAATTGGATTATGCGAGAAATCATGTTTTTTTGTAATCAAATCAGCAGGCAAAATACCAATGATTAATTTAGCTGGAAAGCTTTTGTCTGCTTGTTTTAATTGAAAAATTATAGTTTCACTATCTACCGCCTGAATAGCTTGAATATTCAAAAATTCCGCTGACTGTGGCGAGTCTTTTAGTGAGATTAAAGACACATAGGTAGCTTTAACATCTTGCGCTGTGAGTATGTTTTGGTTATGAAATAGCGCACGGTTTTTATTTAGTGTAAAACGATATTCTGTAGGGCTGATTTGTAGCCAAGAAGCCAGGCTAGGAACAACCTTTGATTGTGCATCGAAATCTACCAAGCTTTGATAGATTAAGCGACTTACGCGTGCAGAAGCAGCGTCAGTTGCGTAACGTGGGTCTAGGTTAAGCGGTGCCTGTGCGGTGGCGAACACAATCTCTTGATTGATTTTACGCTGTACACCATGATTGGCATCAGGTGTAGCAAAGGCATGGGTAAAAGTTAAACTTAAACAGAATCCAGCAATTAAATTAAACACATTCATAGCGTTCAATTTTACTAGATTATACGGTTACATAATGTCTAGTTTTTAGGTGTTATGCGTTATTGTAAAATTCAAATCAAAGCAAATCATGTAGCTTGAAGCCTAGCCCTAGCGATAATGGTTCAGTTTCTTTAATGGCTTGTGCTAAGTACTCATCCGCTTTAACTGGCCCAACATACTCACACATGGCCACATAACTAAGATTGATCATTTTCTGCATGATATCAACATTGTAATTTGCCCCCAGCATTTCGGTACGCCCAGCTAGCCATTCCCTTAAGTGCATCACGCGGCGTTCATCAGTTTTAATCTGATTTAAATGTGCGCCTAAAAACTTACGGATGTTGAGATCATCGTCTTCATTGAATTTTAATAGTATTTGAGCCATTAACTTCATAAAAATGGCGGTTTTATTATCTTGCACATGCTCAGTGGTTAGAGATGGCGTGACTGATAATGGATCCCCTACTGACATGTATTTAGTGTCATTAATGGCATCAGGTAATAACTGCGCCTCCGGCAAATCCATCGCATTAAAAATGGAGGCTAATATCTTTGCACGCTGCGCTTTGAGTTCTGGCCTGTTGCAGCAACGTGCCACAAATACACTTAAGGCAAATTTTGGTTTCTCAGAATAATCAGTCTGCCAAAGTGTAATGGCATTAAATAACTCATGGTCATCAAAATAGGGACGCATGCCTGTATAAACCGCTCGACGTCGTAAAATCAAATCCATAAATAGCGCATCTCCGTTGATGGCAAATTAATTCATTAGTACTTCTATCTACACGTCTTTAACGCATTAGCAGTACCAATACTAAAATATTAAATACTTTATAGTTTATTTAGATCCTTGATATTTTTATTGCTATAGGCCGTATTGTTTCCAAATTCTGGATAGCCAATCTCGCCATGCTCGGTGATGTCTAGACCGCGCTGTTCGTGCATAGTGCTGACACGCAAACCAAATACTAAAGAAATAATGCCGTACATGATGAACGCACTGAAAAACACCCAAACAAATGCCGCACCTATACCGATAAGCTGCACAGTCACTTGGTGTGCATCATACATATTGCCTGTTAAGAACAACCCTGCCGCCAGAGTACCCCAAACCCCACAAAAGCCATGTACAGAAACAGCGCCTACTACGTCATCTAAACGCATTTTCTCTAGCCACATGATTCCTAGCACAGTGATTCCACCGCCGATGGCACCCGTTAATACCGCATAGGGAACTTGCATACTTGCGCAACCAGCGGTAATAGCAACTAAGCCGCCAATACTTCCATTCACAGCGTTAGTCATCAGCGCTGGCTGGCGCGCAATAAAGCTCATGAGCATTGCGCCCACTGCACCTGCGGCACCTGCCATATGTGTATTGAGCAAAATATGTCCTACATTAGTACCCGCTGCTAGCGTACTGCCGCCATTAAAACCAAACCAGCCAAACCACAATAAAAAACCACCAATCGCAATAAAACTTAAATTGTGTCCGGGGAGCGAGCGTACTTCACCATTTTTACCATCAGCGCCTTTGGGGCCAAAGCGCCCTAAGCGCGGGCCAAGCAGAATAATGGCTGCAAGCGAACACCAGCCACCTACCGAGTGCACGACAGTGGACCCAGCAAAATCAATGAAACCCATTTGCTTTAACCAGCCAGTATCGTTCCAAGCCCAACTGCCATAGATTGGATAAATAATGGCGGTAATACCACAAGTTCCAATCAAATAAGCCATGTAGTTGGTGCGCTCTGCCATGGCACCACTCACAATAGTGGCGGCTGTTGCGGCGAACATAATCTGAAAGAACAAAAAGGTATAGTCCCAATCTGGCGCTGCAGTCAAACCAAATAAGTTTGTGCCATACCATCCAGAAGGATTATTACCAAACATTAGGCCATACCCCACTAGCCAAAAAAGTAAGGTACCTACACACAAATCCATGTAGTTTTTCATCATCACGTTCACGGCATTTTTAGCACGCACCATGCCTGTTTCTAGCATGGCGAAGCCAGCTTGCATTAAAAATACCATTGAACCAGCCACTACCACCCATATGGTATGGGTCACTTTTGGTGCCAAAATCTCTTCTGCAAATGTCATAATCGGGAAAGTAAGCGCAACGCTTAGCAAGCAAAACGAAATGATATGGGAGAGTTTCATGTGTGCTTTCTTGTAAAATAAAAATTAAAATCTTTACCTAACAAGTGCAGAAAGCACAAAGAGTGCCAATGAGTTTTTAACGCATTGGCTAAATAGAAAGTATGCGTTTTATATTTGGTTTACTGACAGATCGCAGGGTATTCACTAAGAATCAAGTCGCTCGAACAATGCAATAGACTCAACATGCGCTGTATGCGAAAACATATTGATCACACCAGCTGCTTTGAGTGTGTAGCCTTTTTCATTGACTAGCACACCAGCATCGCGTGCCAAAGTTGCAGGGTTACATGAGACATATACAATGCGCTGTGGACTGTTGCCCGCATCTAGGGATTTAATCAGTTCAAACGCACCGTCGCGGGGCGGATCTACTAACCATTTATCAAAATGCCCCAAACTTGCTAAGGTCTCTGGCGTCATTTTAAATAAATCTGCCACACCAAATTTTGAATTTTGAATATTATTGAGCGTTGCACTTTCATTGGCCCGATCTACCAAATTAGCTAAGCCCTCTAAACCAAGTACTTCTGCACCGCTTCGTGCAATAGGCAATGTAAAGTTACCAATGCCGCAAAAGAAATCCGCTATTTTTTCATGCGATTGCGGTTTAAGTAACTGCATGGCGCGACGAATCATGACTTGATTGATTTGCGGATTCACTTGCGTGAACTCATTTGGTTTGAACGGATACGTTAAATCAAACTCTGGCAGGCTATATTGCAGTTGCATACCCTGTTCAATATTTTGCTCTGCAGTCGGCCAAAATGGT
>JBKJUR010000018.1:0-60796 GCA_046590165.1 Methylotenera sp. | reverse complement strand
GGGCACGCTAGATTTGATTGCCAGACCTTCTAATAACGAGTTCTATAGTCCTTCTTGGGAATGGGATGGCAACTTAAGTATTCCATCCAATTGGCCTCAGCATGCCATTATCAAGTATGAACAAGAGCCTGTAGATATTACATTGCTAGAGCCGTATGTACCTCAGCTGTTTGCCGATGTGAAAATGAAGGAACTGCTGATAACACCAACGATGGTGAGGCTGACTTATATGGTCAACCAGGCCGAGCGAGGCGAGTATCTCATCATGCGCAATGCTGTTTATGAAGATGCACCCATTAGTAAAAGAACTGTAGAAGCGCTTCTCAAGCAAGCGATTGCGATGCGACTAAGTATGGAAATTACAGAAATTAAACCCGTTTAAAAGGTGACTTATGATAACTATTAACAACAATCCCTTACAGCAACCAGTGAGTCCAAAATGGGTATTGCTTATTGCGATATTGCTACCAGGAATGGGGCAGGTGATTAACAACTCGCCAAAACGTGGCTTTTTCATGGCATGTTTCATGATCATTCTGGGCCTTATTACGTATAACTTAGCCCAGCCGCATATTTCTATGGTGGGAAAATTATCGGGCGGAATTTTTATTTATGCAATTTCGATTATGGATGCCTATTACTGGGCAAAATATCGCTCGGTGATATTTAAACTTAAGGACAAGTGAGTTTTACTTAACGTTTTTACTGGCAATTAAATTCTGTGATTAAAGTCTAAATTTAGCTGCCCGCTAATCGAGTATCTAGTTGCTGGATATGGTTAATCACATTAGGTTTGTCCAGCCGTTCTAATAACCCGCTAAGTTTCAATTTCTTCAATACATTAGGCCGCGCCTCACAAAGTATCAGTCGGGTTTTATGTCGCTTGCACATATCCAGCAAATCCCAAAGCGATTGCATACCTGTAGCATCTATGAATGGCACTCTGTCTAAACGCAGCACTAATATCTCAGCATGTCCATGTACGATTTCTAATGCACTTTCCAGGCGTTGTGCCGCACCAAAGAAGAAAGGTCCTTCAATCGTAAAAACTACCGTTTTAGCCGGTAGCTGGAAGTCGATATTATTTTGCTCTTTCTTCAAATGTTCATGAGATTGTTGTTCGATAATGACGGCTTCTGACATGCGTTTCATAAAGAGTAGGGAGGCTAATAACACACCTATATTTACTGCGATGACTAGATCGCCAAACACCGTCAGCAGAAAAGTAATTAATAATACTGCTACATCAGGTTTTTGTGCGGTATGTACCATATGAAAAAATCGAGGTAGGTCACTCATATTGTAAGCAACAACAAACAAAATAGCAGATAGTGCACAAAGCGGTGTTGCCGATGCCAATGGTGCAAGCACCAACACAATCACCACCAGAGTAATGACATGGACAATACCAGCCAATGGGCTATTCCCGCCATTACGGATATTAGTAGCAGTACGTGCAATAGCGCCAGTAGACGCAAAGCCGCCAAATAAAGGTGAGAAAATATTGGCAATGCCTTGACCAACTAACTCTTGATTAGAGTCATGTTTGGTGCCACTCATGCCATCTGCTACTACCGCAGATAAGAGCGACTCTATGGCACCTAATAGCGCAATAGTGAATGCGGGGCCTATTAGTTTTAACACCTCGGAAAAAGTAACAGAAGGCAGCTCAAAATGCGGCAAACTTTGTGGAATTCCACCAAAGGCAGTGCCAATAGTGGCTACATTTTCAAAATGAAAGAACCATTGCACGGTTGTGGCGGTTACCATGGCAACCAAAGGTGCTGGTATGCGCTTAAATACGCGGGGGGAAAGCAGCAACACGGCGAGTGTTAATAACCCAAGTGCAGTGGTTTCAAATTGTATGCTAGGAAAAGCCTGTACCAGATGCCAGAATTTTTCATGAAAATGCTCAGCACCGGATTCTGGATTCAACCCAAAAAAATCTTTCCACTGACCAACCCAGATAATGATACCAATACCGCTGGTAAAACCGACAATCACAGGGTCTGGTATAAATTTTATCACGCCACCGAGCCGTGCTAGCCCCATCAACATCAGCATTACACCAGCCATTAGTGTGGCTATCTGTAAACCCTCAATGCCATACTTGGCAGTTATACCCGCTAGAATTACGATAAACGCACCAGTAGGCCCTGCGATTTGTACTCGGCTACCGCCTAAGAGTGAGGTAAGGCCGCCAGCCACAATCGCAGTATAGAGGCCTTGTTCTGGCTTAGCGCCTGACGCAATAGCAAAAGCCATTGCTAAAGGGAGTGCCACAACCCCGACGATTACGCCTGCTAGAATATTGTTGAACCAATGCGCTTTAGATAATAAGCCTGCACGCTTTGCTTCGAGAATGGCAATCATGATTTAAAATCAATTTGTGATTAAGCATTGATTATATTCCCCTATTTTAAACATGGATTAGAAATATGCTCAAAAACAGCCACTCAATTTCCTACAAATTAAAAAGTATCATTTCAAAACGGATGTGCTGAAAAACTTATTGCGTCCGTACTTGCTATTTATTATGATACGGACAGGGCAACCCCTAACCTCAGGATTTTAAAAGAAAAAAAATCAAAATCAATTCCCACAATATTATTATACGGACGCATGCGTCCGTATAATAACTGTTAGGCAAAATACAAAGGAGAGGTCATGAAATATCTCGTTTCAATGATTGCTAGTTTATTTATTACTACAACAGCTGCATATGCAGCACCTGAAGATTTTATAGGCACTTTCAAAGGCACCGAAAAAATTACTCTTACTAACTGTGGTGCCTACAACGGTACAACTACTAGTTCATGGTCAGTGAAACACTCTGATTTAAAAGACAATCAGTTCGTAGGGACAGGAAGCAATAAAGACGGTGACTTCACTGTTACTGCTGAAGCATCTGACACCACCGCTTCTGGGATAGTCAAGGGAGTTAATAAATATGGCTTGGCTTGGAAAGCCGAATTCAAAGCTTCCTTTGAGGGCAACAAATACACGTCAACTACCATTGGTAGTGTATCTTCGGGTTGCAAATTCACCTCAGAAGTCGAAGCTACAAAAAATTGAGTATCTCTTTGCCTAAACCATCCATCAAGCGGGCTGTGCTAAAGCGCACCCCCTATGGCAGACGTTAGGCCTCGAATGAAGTTCGAGCGGGTATTTCTCGTAGCAGCAATCTTGGCGGCTCTTCTGGCTATTGCGCCATGGCTCTACACGTTCTCGACGGCGCAGATTAGTGGTAAGCCGGATGATTGGTCGTACTTCGGCAGCTATGTCGGCGGGGTCTTGTCCCCGGTACTAGCGTTTGCAAGTTTGGTGGGCTTGTTGATGACGCTCACTCAACAGCGGGCGGCCATTGCAGTTCAACGCACAGCTGACGACGACAGGAACTACTTCAACCATGCAGTGACTAGCCTCGAACGGGCTTACGACGTCATTTCGGGAGGGGACCAAGACACTGGCCCCGTTCGAGCTCGTCTTGCGTGGCTCACCTGTGCACGCTTGTTGCTGTCTGCCAAAGAGGTGTCCGCTCAAATCTCGGATGAATCGAAAGGTCTGAAAGCGCTCTTCGCTGGCGAAGAGGAGCACTGGAAGTATCGTTTTCATAAGCTATTTCAAAGTGTCAGTCCGGCGGTGGGGAGGGACTCAACTTTCTTTTTCTCCCCGACCAATCCGCAGCACGAGGAAATTGAAGAGCGTTCCATACGCGTCGTGTTTGACTTCGTCACTTGGCCAGAAGGCAAGGAGGATACAATCGCAGATGTTCCAAGATACACAAGAGAGGAAGTGGAGTCTATGGGCTTGCTAATGTCCGGCGTGAAGGAGTACCTTGACCCAATAGTGGAGCGCCGAACGAGTTAAGCCGATATCTAACCATTCGGTCAAGCCGACGTGCCTACGTCACGTCGCTTACCTCAAACGTTAGATAGCTATGCGAGTTAAGGAAGGTGACGTGTCGATAATCAACGAAGAAGGAGGTGTAATATGAGGTTTTTGCTCAAGGTCAATATTCCCGTTGACGCAGGGAACACAGCAGCGAAGGCAGGCAAACTGGGTGGAATGATCCAGTCCATTCTTGCAGACCTGAAGCCTGAAGCGGTGTATTTCACTGATGATAACGGTCAAAGGACGGCATTCATCTTCCTGGATATGCAAGACGCCTCCCAAATCCCTGCGATTGCAGAGCCTTGGTTCTTGGCATTCAACGCCCACGTCGAGATACATCCGGTCATGGTGGCAGACGACCTGATGAAAGCAGGCCCAGCGATTGAACAGGCCGTCAAAAAGTACAGTTGATTTCGTGGGCGCCATCTAACTCGGCAGTCGAGCGGACGCTTCGCCAGTCGGCTTTTCTCCGCTCACTTCTACGTTAGCACTCATATTGATTCACGAGACTCCTATGTCAGAAAAGAAACCCCTAATCGCGATTACTGCTTCTGAGGCATCGCCGCGCACTAAACCCTCGGCTTATCCAGAGCCGTTCGCGTCGCGTATGTCTGGTAGATAAAAGTGCGTACTCGGTGACTTGTTCGGCCTAACTAACTTTGGTGTCAATCTCACGCGCTTAGCTCCTAATGCAGTTTCTTCACTTCGTCATGCTCACACCAAGCAAGACGAGTTCATCTACATACTGCAGGGGCACCCGACGCTGCACACTGACGAAGGCTGCACTCAACTTTCTCCTGGTATGTGTGCTGGCTTCAAAGCTGGCACAGGAAGCGGCCATCACCTAATTAACGAAACGACCGAGGAAGTGGTGTATCTCGAAGTCGGCGACAGAACAGCGGAAGATGAAGGCGTCTATCCCGATGACGACCTCAAGGCATTGCTCGTAGAAGGTAGATGGCAGTTTGTCCATAAGGACGGAAGTCCATACTAATGCGAGCTTTTCAGAACCAGCTACTAACCCATCCATTAAGCGGGACTGTGGACTCGCCAAAATGTCCAAAACTTTAAATTAACCCTAACTCATTATTCAGGTTTCTTCGTCTGTTTAGGTTCCTTTTTGGCCGTTGATGAATAGGCCATTACAGCCACTACATAGATTAGCTTTTAACAAATAAAATTTATTTGGACTATCAGCGTGGTGCAGTTTTATATATACGGCACTTATTTGGTGCATAATATTCCATCCATTTAATTGCCAAAAGTGACTGAGTAACTATTAATTAACTGATATATAACGAAGTTTAATTAATTTTATAGATGGCATATTATTTGCTAATCTATAATTAGCGAGAAGCGGTGTTGTGTTATTAGATGCCGCTACAGTTTCAAAAAAGATGACTAGGGTTCCGGCTTTTAATTTACTTAAAAGTGTCTGGACCGAGAGTTGTCGGCCACCAGCAGTTTGGCTACACGGAGGGATAAAAGCCCGGGAGGAGCGTTTTTTAATGCCGCCTTCTCGACTTTTTTACCAACCTAGGAGCCAAACCATGCACGCAATTAGTTCTAGCTTACTTAAATTCAGTCCTCTCAAACGTTTTTCTGCACGTACTGTTTTAACTGCCACTGCTTTATCTGCTTCATTACTTTTTTCAGGTATTTCACAAGCTGCTGAGCCTTTAAAAATTGGCTATAGCGATTGGCCAGGTTGGGTGGCATGGCAGGTAGCCATTGAAAAAGGCTGGTTCAAAGAAGCGGGTGTCGATGTCAAATTTGACTGGTTCGATTACTCTGCATCGATGGATGCATTCGCAGCAGGCAAGATTGATGGTGTTACTGTGACCAATGGTGATGCTTTAGTCACGGGTTCTGGCGGCGCTAAAAATGTCATGATTCTTTTGACCGATTATTCAAACGGCAACGATATGATAGTCGGCAAACCTGACATTAAAAGCTTGAAAGATTTAAAAGGTAAAAAAGTCGGTTTAGAAGTCGGGCTGGTTGAGCATCTTTTACTGCTTAACGGCTTAGAAAAAGCAGGTCTCAAAGAAGCTGATATTACGCTAGTCAATACCAAAACTAACGAAACCCCACAAGCATTGGCCTCTGGCGATTTAGCCGCCATTGGTGCATGGCAACCTAACTCTGGTGAGGCGATGAGCCGAGTGCCAGGCGCAAAGCCAATTTACACCTCAGCTGATGAACCTGGTTTGATTTACGACGTACTCACTGTTAGCCCTGCAAGTTTAGCCAGCCGCAAAGCCGATTGGAAAAAAGTGATTAAGGTTTGGGATAAGGTAGTGACTTATATCAATGACCCTAAGACACAACCTGATGCTGTGAAAATTATGGCTGCACGTGTTGGTTTAAAACCAGAAGCTTATCTACCGTTGTTGAAAGGCACAAAATTACTCAGTCTTGAAGACGGTAAAAAAGTGTTTGTTAAAGCCAAAGGCTTTAAGTCGTTGTATGGCTCTTCCAAAATTGCAGATGACTTTAACGTTAAATATGCTGTGTATAAAAAGCCTATGGACTTGAATAAAGCGATTGATCCATCTTTAGCGACGAAGTAATACAGCCAGATAATTGATAATTTTTAGTTTATTGATTCAAAAGGGAAAGGGTACAGAATGAGTCTTACATCTTGGTTTGCGGTGCGTAGGGAGTTATCACCACGCAGGCAAACATTGTTAGGGATAGGCTCATTTCTGTTGCCTCTACTTATTTGGTGTGTTGTAAGTTATGTGCCATTTATTTGGCATCCAATGGTCATGGTAAGTAATCCGGGGGATGTGGATTATTTTCAGTCGGACATGCTGGTAGATAAGTCTGTATTTAAAGACGAGATAGCCAATATGCAAGCGGCAAGTAAAGCGTTACCAGTAGGCTCGCCTGCAAATCCAATCTACTTGCCTGCACCCCATGAAGTAGCAAAGGCTTTATATACCGCCTTTACTACCGCGCCAGAGCAACGTGATGGCAAATGGCTACATGAAAGCTTGTGGCATAGCATCCAGATAATCTTTTGGGGTTTTCTCATTTCATCCCTGATTGGTGTGCCGCTGGGGATTTTGTGCGGTACATATAGTGCAATTTCTCGGCTGAACGAGCCTTTCATTGAGTTTTTTCGATATCTACCTGCACCAGCATTTGGTGCATTGGCAGTAGCAATTTTAGGAATTTATGACGGACCTAAAATTGCAGTTATTGTGATTGGAACCTTGTTCCAGCAAATCCTTATTATTGCTAACACTACCCGCAAGCTAGATTACGCCTTGCTGGAAGCCGCACTTACATTAGGTACCAGTAAGTTTAAGTTACTTATCCATGTGATTATTCCAGGCATATTGCCTGAGCTATATCGCGACCAGCGGATTTTACTGGGTTGGGCTTGGACTTACCTGATAGTAGCGGAGTTAATCGGTACCTCTTCTGGGATCACATGGTTTATTACTCAGCAGGCACGCTATCAGCATTTTGATAACGTTTATGCCGCCATCATCATGATCGGCATTCTTGGGCTAGGTGGAGATTTAATGCTGGCTTGGCTCAGCAAGCGTCTGTTCCCATGGGCTGTTCCTTCTAATAAAGCATAGACCAGCTAATACAAAATAGACCAGAGAAAAGTAAAGGACTCATAGTGGCCACAAAAATTAATCTACCTAGCTACCTAGAACAATCAGACGCTGTGAAGCAGCGTTTTGATCGCCTTAAATCGCGCGAAGTGATTTTAGAAGTTAAAGATTTAAATAAGGTTTATAAAACTGCAAAAGGCGAAGTTGTAGCCCTAAAAAATGTGAATTTTAAAACGCATAAACGTGAATTCGTCTGTGTGATTGGTCCCTCAGGTTGTGGCAAGTCTACGCTTATTCGAATTTTAGCCGGCTTGGAGCCACATACTTCGGGCGATGTGTTGCTAGATAATAAGCCAGTGACTGGACCAGGGCGAGACCGCGGTATGGTGTTCCAAGGCTATACCTTGTTTCCTTGGTTAAACGTTAAGCAGAACGTAATGTTCGGCTTAAAAATGAACAATATCGGTTCAGAAGAGGCGGGGCGTGAGGCAGATACTTGGCTAGAGTTAGTTGGCTTAGAGAAATTTGCCAATGCCTACCCGCATGAACTTTCTGGCGGTATGAAGCAGCGCGTTGCAATTGCGAGAGCGTTAGTGAATCAGCCGCGCATTCTACTGATGGATGAGCCATTCGGTGCATTAGACGCGCAATCCAGATGCAAGATGCAAACACATTTGCTTGAAATCTGGCGGAATGTAGATGTGACTATTTTGTTTATTACGCATGACTTGGACGAAGCTATTTTTCTAGCAGATAGAATTCTGGTGCTGAAAGCACACCCAGGTGAAGTACAGGAGTTGATTGAAGTGCCAGTACCGCGCCCGCGTAGTGTTGATGATTTGATTAGCCCGAAATTTTTAGCCACTAAAGCTAGATTAGAGGCATTGATTCATCCGCCAGAAATTAAAAATGATGAAGATGAAGTGGTTACACCACGCATGATTCGTTTTGTAAATGTTGCAGATAATGTGGAGTAGGCACTAGCTATGCTTTGGTCACAACTCACATGGGCAGAACTGCCCGATAAAATTGCTGCCGCAAATCAGGCTGCTATTTTGCCGATAGGCGCTACCGAGCAGCATGGACCACATATGGGCTGCGGTATGGATTACGTGTTGGCAGATATTTTGTGCAGCGCCGTTTCAAAGAATTCCAAAGTGCCTATGCTACCAACGATGCCTTATGGCTGCTCTATTGGTCATAGTCGCCGCTGGCCAGGCACGCTTGCTGTTCAACCGATCACGCTCATTAATATGATGAAAGATATTGGTGATTGGGCGTATCACAGCGGTATTCGTCGTTTATTTATTGTGAATACGCACGTGACCAACGCTGCGCCACTGCGTTGTGCGCTTGAAATGCTGCGTGCAGAGCATGATGACTTGATGGTCGCAGTATTCAATTCGGCACATATCAGCGAGCGCGTTAAGAAATTCCATCATGCCGATGGTGACGACTGGCATGCAAACGATGCAGAAACATCATTGATGCTTGCTACCGCGCCACATATGGTGCGTGCTGAGTTGCTGAAAGCAGCAGATGACCCAGATCGTACCGATGGATTGGTTTTTTCACATCCCGTTAATCGTACGAGTAGGAATGGTGTAACAGGCATGCCTAGTATTTCTACCACCGAAAAAGGTCAAGAATGGTTTGACTGGATGGTGGAAGATCTAAGTAAATTAATCACTAAAGGTATGCAGGAAACACCGCCTTTAGCGCATTCTTATTTTGATGGTATTTAACTTTTTTAACTTAATTGATGAATAAATTCAGAAAGTGTACTCAATGAAAACACAGCAAGAAGTTTCGGCGATTCAACAAAAACTGCAAAACCAAGGCGTTAAATATTGCATAGGCGCTTATGTCGATATTCACGGTATTCCTAAAGCTAAAGTCGTGCCTATAGACCATTTACCACAAATGGCCGCAGGTTCTGAGCGCTATACCGGTTATGCACTGGATGGTTTGGGTCAAGCACCTAGCGATGATGAACTAAATTCCGTACCCGATTTAGACCATATCATTCAATTACCTTGGGAACCTAAAGTCGCTTGGATGCCCGCAGACAACCATTTTCAAGGCAATCCATACCCACTTAACACCCGAGTGGCATTGAAAAACGTGTTAGCTGAAGCTGCAAAAATGGGTTTTGGCATGAATTTGGGAATTGAATGCGAAATCTATTTATTGAAACAAAATGCTGATGGCAGTTTAAGTGTGCCTAACCCTGACGATAAGCTAGAAAAAGCTTGTTATGACGTGCGCGGGTTCATGGATAACTTTGCCTGGCTAGATAAAATGGCCACGGCAATTAACGGCTTAGGTTGGGATTTATATTCGTTTGACCATGAAGATGCCAACAGCCAATTTGAGTTCGATTTTAACTATAGCGATGCGCTCACCATGTGTGACCGCCTGATTTTTTTCCGTTACATGGCTAAACACTATGCCAAAGAAGATGGGCTGGTCGCCACCATGATGCCTAAACCATTTGCCGATAAAACCGGTACCGGTGCACATTTCAATATGTCGCTATACGATTTAAAAACAGGCAAAAACCTTTTTGCTTGCGACCCTAAAGATGACCCGCGCGGACTGGGTTTAACGACTTTAGGTTATCAGTTTATCGCTGGTATTTTGAAGCATGGTCCAGCCTTGTGTGCTGCATTTGCACCTACCGTGAACAGCTATAAACGCTTAGTGCGCCGCGGAGCGATGAGTTATTTTAGCTGGGCGCCTGTGTTCAATTCTTACGGCTCTAATAATCGCACCAACTCGGTACGAGTACCGATGGGTGGCGGTCGTTGTGAATCACGCAATGCTGATGGTGCAGTGAACCCCTATTTGGCAGCGACGCTTGCCTTAGCAGCAGGCTTAGAAGGTATCCGTGAAGGCTTAGACCCAGGTATACCTAATGAAGATAATTTATACGACATGAACGAAGAGCAGCGCAGTGCAAGAGGCATTGAATTTTTGCCGCAAACCTTGCAAGAAGCCGTTACTGCATTTGCTGCTGACCCACTGGTAGAGAAAACATTGGGCAAAGAGCTAAAAGATGAATTTATTAAATATAAAACTGAAGAATGGGAAACCTATCATCTGACCGTAAGCCAGTGGGAAGTAGATCGCTACAGCTACATGTTCTAAAGCCTATCGTTACAAACCAAAGTAGCGTCACCATACGGCGTTGTGAACAAAAAATGAATCGTTACATATAAAACATATGCGCCTCATCATTTTTTGTTCACGCCTTGTCTGGTTTAGCCACTTTGATTTCTAACGACAGGCTGAGCATTAATAATTAATTGAGTAAAGGATTGATGTGATAAAAGAATTTAACCCAGCGAACGTACTTTGGGAAGAAGTCATCCCTGGTGGTAACTACTGGTCTGGGCTCATTCGCCGTGGCACAGCACTGCGCATAACTGATTTATCTGGTGGCGCAAATTGTTCTGCGTTGCTTTATAACGCAGATGAAAAGCTGGAGCGCTACAACATGCCAGATAGTTTAAAAGCGCAGCATACTGCATTTTTAACCACAGGTAACGTGTGTTACAGCGATATGGGGCGGGTGATGTGTTCTATTGTTGGTGATACATTGGGCTGGCATGACACCATTTGTGGCGTAACGGACAGCGCTATGGTTGCAGCACAATATGGCGAAACCAGCTTTCAAACGCATCGTAATGAGATGTACCGCAGTGGCAAAGATGGCTTATTAATTGAGCTTGCAAAGCATGGTTTAGGAAAGCGTGATCTGACTGCAACGGTGAATTTTTTTAGTAAAGTAAGTAGCAACGAAGCTGGCGATTTGAGCTTTGTAAGCAATCACAGTGTAGCTGGCAGCCATGTAGATATTCGATTTGATATGGATGTATTGTTAGTGTTATCCACTGCGCCACATCCCCTAGATACTCAAACAGTTTACAAACCTGCTGATGTTAAATTATCCACTTGGCATGTAGGCAACGCAGCTAGAGATGATGCATGCCGCAATAGCTGCCTGCAAAATAGCCGTGGCTTTATCAATACAGAAAGGTACTACTTATGAGCTTAACCATGAGTGAATTAAGGCCTGAAAACGCGGTGCTCAACCAAATCTGTAATGCGGGTGACCCATGGATGTCAGAAGTTAAAAAAGGCCAGATATTCAGGATTTTAGATTTAGAAGGTAACCAAGCGGTTGATACGCTTTTTTATAACGCCATTAATACAGAAGAGCGTTATAGTGCAGTAGATACAATCGCTCGTCAAGCCAAGCTATACCTGACTACTGGTTCGGTGTTGTATTCAACTGAAGGTAACGCGATGCTCACTATCGTTGCCGACACCTGCGGTCGTCACGATACGATAGGCGGTGCATGTTCTGCTGAAAGCAACACCACGCGTTATGACCTTGCCAAGCGCCCCATGCACAGTTGCCGTGATAGCTTTATGCACGCGTTGAGTCATTGTGAATGCGCTACGCATCGCCACATGAGTAAGCGTGATATCACCGCTAACATTAATTTTTTCATGAACGTGCCAGTTACAGCAGATGGGGCTTTAAGTTTTGCGGATGGCATTTCAGGCGCAGGAAAATATGTGGAAATGCGCGCTGAAATGGATGTAGTCGTACTAATTTCAAATTGTCCGCAGCTTAACAATCCTTGTAATGCTTACAATCCAACGCCTATTCAGTTGCTGGTATGGGACTGAGTTTATATCTAAGGTGTAAATTTTTAGTGGAAAATTTTATAAATTATCGTCATACCGACGAAAGTCGGTATCCAGAGTCTTTAAAGTCGCTGGATTCCGTGTCAAGCACGGAATGACAAGCAGGGTTAAGTGCTATTTACAAATCACACCAGGACGACCTGATGCGATTAAATAAAAAGCGAGACGACTCGCACAAGAGGTTGGAATGTTTAAAAAGGTCTTAATTGCCAATCGCGGTGAAATCGCTTGCCGAATCATTCGCACTTTAAAAAATATGAGGATTCAGTCTGTTGCGATTTACTCAGAAGCAGATGCTGGGGCGCGTCATGTGCTTGATGCGGATGAGGCTGTTTGTGTAGGAGCAGCGCCTGCAGCTGAAAGCTACTTAAATACCGATAAGATTTTACAAGTAGCAATTGATAGTGGCGCGCAAGCGATTCACCCAGGTTACGGATTTCTCTCCGAAAATGCAGCCTTTGCCGAGGCTTGTGAAGCTGCTGGAATTGTCTTTATTGGGCCAACACCAAATCAAATGAAAGCGTTTGGCCTTAAACATACTGCGCGTGAGTTAGCTGAGAAAAACGGTGTGCCATTACTGCCAGGCACAGGTTTGTTGGCAAATGTAGCTGAAGCACAAATACAGGCGCAAAAAATCGGTTACCCAGTAATGTTAAAAAGTACGGCAGGCGGCGGCGGTATCGGTATGCAGCTTATCTGGAGTGCGAATGAGCTTGAAGCTGCATTTGAGTCAGTACAGCGTTTATCGCGCGCTAACTTTAAAGAAACAGGCATTTACTTAGAAAAATACGTACAAGCTGCACGTCATATTGAAGTGCAGATTTTTGGTAATGGCTTAGGTAAGGTGATTGCTTTAGGTGAGCGCGATTGCTCTGTACAACGCCGTAATCAAAAAGTGATTGAAGAAACGCCTGCACCAAATATTACGCAATATGTACGTGAAGCACTCAGCGCAACAGCGGTTAAGTTAGCTAGCGCTTTAAGCTATCGCTCAGCGGGAACGGTAGAGTTCGTCTACGACAACTCAACAGGTGAGTTCTATTTTTTAGAAGTGAATACCCGTTTGCAAGTTGAGCATGGTGTGACCGAGTTAGTCACTGGAGTAGATTTGGTTGAGTGGATGATACGTATCGCGGCTGGTGAGATTGATGCACTAGATCATTATATTCATCAACCTAGGGGCCATGCAATACAAGTGCGTTTATATGCGGAAGATCCCAATAAAAACTTCCAGCCTTCTAGCGGCGTACTCACAGAGGTTGAGTTTCCATCGTCTGCCAGAGTAGATACTTGGGTAGAGACAGGTAGCAACGTCTCGCCATATTACGATCCGCTTATTGCGAAAGTGTTAGTGCATGCTGAGAATCGTGCAGCTACCGTTACTAGCATGCAAACTGCCTTAGAAGAAACGCGTCTAAGTGGCATAGAGACTAACTTAGAGTATTTGCGTCAGGTGCTAGCCGATAAAGTATTTCCTGCAGGTGAGCAGACTACGCGTTACCTGAATAGCTTTGCATATAAGCCACATACCATAGATGTGTTAGATGGTGGCGTGATGACTACTATCCAAGATTATCCAGGCCGAATCGGTTATTGGGCAGTTGGAGTTCCACCTTCAGGGCCTATGGATCATTTGGCCTTTCGTTTAGCGAATAAATTGGTAAATAATGAAGAGGGCATAGCAGGATTAGAAGTTACATTAATAGGCCCTAAACTAAGATTCAATACAGATGCGGTGATTGCAATCACTGGTGCACCGATTGAAGCAACACTGCATTTCGAAACCCAAGCAGGCGTAACCATTTCAATGTGGCAATCGCATTTAGTTAAAGCCGGCAGCACATTGAAATTAGGCCATATTAAAGATGCTGGCTGCCGCGCATATCTGGCAGTGCAGGGCGGTATTGATGTGCCCGATTATTTGGGTAGCAAGTCTACGTTTACATTAGGTCAGTTTGGCGGGCATGGTGGTAGAACACTTAGAGTAGGGGATGTGCTGCATCTGGACAAAAGAACAGATATGCAACATCAAGCACCTTATGCTGCAAAATCACTGACAGAATCTTTAGTGCCAAACTATACTCATCAGTGGGAAATCGGGGTGCTATATGGCCCGCATGGCGCGCCTGATTTCTTTACTGAAGATGATATTGTCATGTTCTTCAGTACTGATTGGGAAGTACATTACAACTCAAACACCACTGGTATACGCCTTATAGGCCCCAAGCCGCAATGGGCTAGACAGGATGGCGGCGAAGCTGGCTTGCATCCATCAAACATTCATGACAATGCTTATGCAATTGGCACGATTGATTTTACGGGTGATATGCCAGTAATTTTGGGGCCAGATGGCCCTAGCTTGGGTGGTTTTGTCTGCCCAGCGACTATCGTGCAAGCCGAACTGTGGAAAATGGGACAGCTTAAAGCCGGTGACAAGATACGCTTCAAAAGACTCACTCAGGAAGCTGCCTGTGCATTGGAAATGGCGCAAACTGCAACAGTTGCTAATCTGGCAGGTGAGCCATCTGAGCCAATCGTTAACTTGGTCGAAACAATTGCCAAAAGTTACAGCCCGATACTGGCTGAAATTGCTGAAACTTCAGCACAAATCAAAGTGGTTTATCGACAGGCGGGTGATAAGTATCTGCTGATTGAATACGGTGAGCTGGTACTCGACCTCAACTTAAGACTTCGTGTACATGCCCTAATGCAGTGGTTAGAAGGCCAGAATATCAAAGGTATTCTAGATCTTACCCCTGGCATTCGTTCTCTGCAGGTACATTATGAGAGTCTGGTGCTGCCGGTGAATCAACTCCTTAATCTTTTGCAAAAAGCCGAGCAAGAATTACCACCCATTGAAGAAATGGAAGTGCCTACCCGCATCGTGCATCTGCCACTCTCTTGGGATGATGTTGCTACCCAGTTGGCGATTGAAAAGTACATGCAATCAGTGCGCAAAGATGCACCTTGGTGCGAAATGGTAGATGGGCATGCAAGTAATATTGAATTCATCCGCCGCATCAATGGGCTAGAATCCATCGAACACGTCAAAGAAATCGTTTTTAATGCTAGCTACCTCACGCTTGGCTTGGGCGATGTGTATTTAGGTGCCCCTGTTGCGACACCCGTAGACCCCCGACATCGCTTAGTCACTACAAAATATAACCCTGCACGTACCTGGACACCTGAAAATGCAGTGGGTATTGGCGGGGCCTATATGTGTGTATACGGCATGGAGGGGCCTGGCGGCTATCAATTCGTGGGTCGTACTATTCAAATGTGGAATAGATGGGCTACTTCTTCAAAAAACCAAACTAATGACTTCAAACACGGCAAACCTTGGCTATTACGATTCTTTGATCAAATCCGTTTCTATCCAGTTAGTGCGGCAGAGTTATTGCAAATGCGTGAGGATTTTCCAAGAGGTAAATTTCAGCTCAGGATTGAAGAGCAAACTTTCCGATTAAAAGATTACAACCAATTTTTAACTGATGAAGCAAGTTCAATTCTTGCCTTTAAAACCAAGCAGCAGGCGGCTTTTGATGCAGAGCGCGAACGTTGGATTGCGACAGGCCAAGCAAATTACAGTAACGAAGTTGAATCTGTAGCAACGGCTGACACCCTAAAAATACCCGCGGGTAGCCAAGTGGTTGGCTCACATGTAGCAGGCAACTTATGGCAAATCAACGTGAGTGAAGGCGATATGGTGAACGAGGGCGATGTAGTGGTGATTGTAGAATCAATGAAAATGGAAATATCAGTGACAGCGTCATGCAGTGGAATAGTTACACATATTTTATGCAATGAAGGCATAGCTGTTTCTGCAGGTCAAAATTTAATCATCATTGCATCTAATGAAGTCGCTAATGAAGTAAAGGGAGCAAAATAACATGAACTTACAAATATCCCACTTACGTAATTTGTATCTACCAGGCAAGCTCACACCTATTGACTTAGTCAAACAATTGGATACTGAAATTGGTGACGATAATAGTAGAAATATCTGGATTCAAAGATTAACGCTAGCTGAAATGCTGGCTTATGCGCAAAAGTTAGAAGGCCAAGACATTGCAAGCTTACCTTTATATGGCATTCCATTTGCGATTAAAGACAATATTGATTTAGCTAATATTCCCACCACTGCGGCTTGCCCAGAATATGCTTATACGCCCACCAAAAGCGCTACAGTCGTACAAAAACTGATTGATGCAGGCGCGATTCCAATCGGCAAAACTAATTTAGACCAGTTTGCTACTGGTCTAGTAGGCACGCGCTCACCTTATGGGGCAGTGAAAAACAGCTTTGATCCTGAGTATATCTCAGGCGGTTCTAGTGCGGGCTCGGCAGTTGCAGTCGCGTTAGGCATGGCTAGTTTTAGTTTGGGCACAGATACTGCCGGCTCAGGCCGTGTACCAGCTGCATTCAACAACTTGATAGGGCACAAGCCAACCTGTGGTCTATTGAGTACACAAGGTGTGGTACCTGCTTGTCGTACGTTGGATTGCGTTTCTATCTTTGCACTAACAGCTTCTGACGCAGCAACGGTGCTGGAGAGCGCACAAGGCTTTGATGCAGAGGATGCTTATTCGCGTAAAGCTGGCAGTGCCATCACAGCGTTATCTACTCACTTCACCTTTGGTGTGCCGAAACTCGAGCAACTCGCTTTTTTCGAAAACCCTGAAACACCAACGCTTTTTCAGCAATCAATCAAGCAGCTAGAAGCTATTGGCGGCAAAGCAGTTGAGATTGATTTTCAGCCATTTCTAGAAACTGCGCGTTTGCTATATGAAGGCCCTTGGGTAGCTGAGCGTTATGCTGCAATACGTGAGTTCTTTGAAACAAAACCTGATGCAATTTTCCCTGTGACTAAGCTGATTATCGGCGGTGCGGTTAAATTTAATGCAGTTGATACTTTCAATGCGTATTACAAGCTAAAAGCATTACAACGCAAATCAGAAGCCATTTGGAATGATATTGACGTGATGGTCACGCCCACCGCGGGCACTATTTATAAAATTGCCGAAGTTAATGCCGAAACTGTGGTTTGCAACTCTAACTTGGGTTATTACACCAACTTTATGAATTTGCTGGATTTATCGGCGACTGCAGTTCCAACTGGCTTTCAAGAGAATGGCTTACCGTTTGGAATTACCCTCTGCGCACCTGCATTTAAAGATACCCAACTGCTCCAGCTTGCAGCCAGTTTGCAACAAATGACAGTAAAAACTCTGGGAGCCACTGGCTTCCCGAATCAATAAGATTATCAATGAATAGAGACTAATCATGACCAATACAGAAAATTTTATTAAAGTCGCAGTCTGTGGAGCACATATGAGTGGTTTGCCATTGAACCCTCAGTTAACAGCACTTGGTGGCGTATTTGTAGAGGCAACTCAAACAGCAGCAGAGTATCGGCTATATAAATTAAATGGTTTTACTCCAGCTCGTCCAGGCCTGATTAGAGTACCTAATAATGGCGTTGCTATTAGTCTGGAAGTATGGAAATTACCCTTGGAAAATTATGGTGCGTTCGTTGCAGGGGTGCCTGCGCCATTGGGGTTTGGTACTTTAAAACTATTGGACGGCAGTGCCGTTCAAGGGTTCTTATGCGAGTATTATGCAACCTTAAATGCTATTGATATTTCTCATCTTGGTGGATGGCGCGGTTATTTGAAAGAGGCAAATTAAGCTAGCAACTAACTGCATAAGTTATACTTTACTAACCAACAAATTCTAAACTAACTGAATCTAAGGATTAAGCCCAACATTTAGAAGAAGTTTTTTAAAATTTATCGATGGTTATTCTCACTAATAATATCCAAGTATAATCACACAAAAGATTCTATTGGATTTGAGAATGCAAAACATCGTTGAAAATGTCACTACTGTGGCCCATGTGATTCAACTCGCTGTGGCACCAGTATTTTTATTGACGGGTATAGGTGCTATTTTATCGGTGTTGACTGGTCGTTTGGGTCGTATAGTAGATAGATTTAGGATGTTGACTGAAAGGCATGACACCTATTTGCCTCACGTGTCACGTGAGCTATATATTCTGTCGCGTCGTGCAACTTGGGTACATTGGTCAATCACCTTGTGCACGATATCAGCACTGCTTGTTGCCCTCGTCATAGGCGCTTTATTTGTTGGCTCTGAAATTAACTTAGATCCATCGCATCTTGTTTCACCCATGTTTATTTTAGCCATGTTGAGTCTGATATTAGGTTTAGTATGTTTTTTACGCGAAATATATCTTTCTATTCATACATTTGAGTTGCCGCCTCATTAGATTTGTGAAGACCAAGGATTAACCAAAGTACAGACGAACTATTTCAGTAACAGACTTAATTCGGACTTGAGCCTGTCTTATCGCTAAATGCATAAATAGATTTGGCCCGCTTTGCTTGGTACATTGCCTTGTCGGCGCTTTCAATTAAAACATCTGCAAACTCACCGTTTTCTGGAAAAATTGTGATACCTATACTTGGTGTGACAAGCGTTTTTGAGTCTGTGTCACACGGCATTTAAATCGCTTTTTCAGGTGTATCCTTAACATCCGGTTTTTGATCGTGGGCTGCAAGACTATTTTTGAGAGTGCTATTTACTCTAGATGGCACATATGCACACTCTTCAACTAATTCCTTGATTTGCTCACTACGATCCAAAGCGTTGGAGAGCGAGTGTGCAGTGGTAATTACTAAGGGTGATTTGATTTTGATATGAGATGTCATAAACTTATGAATTGCAAAAAGGTAACTTAGATTATTACTTTACAGTTTAAAGCGCATCTAATAAGTTTTTACGTGCGGTAGCTTGAAACAGTGGATTGTTGAATAACATCGATAAATTTTTTGAAGAATTGATGACTATTTTCAGAGTAGTTAATCACATTTTCATGGTGAATTATTTCTTGGGAATTTTCTAAAGATTGTAAAGCTGTTTTGATTACTATCTCACCTTCATTGGTAGAAGCGATGATTTTACCTTCTTTATAAGCACTTTCTAAAAAAAGTAGGATGTCTTTTTCTAAAGCTGGCATTGGCTTCTCTTTGTTTCCAGGAATAACAACCGCATCAAACTGTAGTGCATCATCATTAGTTAATAGCTGATCAACTACTAAATAGGTATTTTGAGCACTTTTAATTATTTTTGAACACGGCGAAATCACGTCAGCGATCATTCCAACATTTTTAATCACTGCACGGAAAGCAATCACTGCATCTACATCCACACCATCTGTAACCAGTATCGCGATAGTTTTTGTCCTAGGTTTTCTTGAATCAGTGTTAGATGAATTAGGAGTAATGTTGATTAATGCATCATTCCTATAACTTTTGTCCATAACAGTCTCCCTAGATTACGTTCGCATTATTTGTACCTGATTAAATCAGATGAAAAAATGATTACATATTCTTTGAACACATTTTGTCCGCTACCGTACAAAAATGGACTTTAATAACATTAATGCGTATTACTCATGCGTACTACTCAAAATTGAATCAATTTCTGATTTAATCACTCTATAACACTCGCACACACTTTTTTCTAAGCCAGTTCTGTCTAAAATAGTGACACAGCCACGGTGGTATTTAATAAAACCTTGCTTCGCTAAATCAGCAGAGACCTCAGATACGCCTGCACGCCTCACCCCAAGTAGGTCAGCTACCCGCTGATGCGTCAAATTGATTCGGTTTGAAGACCAGCGATCCAAACTGGTTAACAAAAATCGGCAAACTTGTTCTTCAACGCTGTGATATCGATTGCAGGCTGCTATCTGGGTAGACTGCGTGAATAGTGAATGTACATAACGTAAAATTAAGTTTCTGAATTCATGCTCGGTTTCGAATAAGTCCCTTAGGATATTTATTTTAACGCGGTAAGCAAATCCTGAGCTTTGTACTATTGCACGGTTAGTGGGTGAATAAGTGCCCATAAAAACCTCAGCACCAACCAAGCCATCGTTACCGATGGTTGCAACTTCAGGCCTTGCGCCATCCATCAGCAATTTAACTACTGCAACAATGCTGCTGATAGGAAAATAGGCAAAATCGATTTTTTCGGATTTTTGATAAATATCGTAATCTCTCGGTAAAGCAATCAACTCCAAATGAGGGGCTAGTTGATCATAAATTGCAGGCTTTAATCTTGCTAAAAAACGATTCTGTTTAGGATTTCTGCGGTCAGACACTGAGCACTTCCTTTTTAGATTTAAAAAAAATCGTCATTTTAATTATCTCAATGGCAATATCTTTATGATATGAAATGATTTAGTTTTCTTTATCTACTATTAAAAAATTAATTTAATATAACTGTAGATGTTTTCCTACCTGTACAGTGAATCATAATCTTTTTGTTTTGTAATTAAAGTAAGTAATAAACAAAATTATAGTGTTAAGTAAGATGAGGCGGCTACAGATATGTGCGATTGCGAACAGACATCCATTCATTTTTTTATTATGTTGGCAATAATATGAATCAACCTTCTATGAGATTTGCAGCGCTGACACAACCGACGTCTCAAAACCTTACCTTGTCTGGTTCTTGGACTGCGTTAATGCTGCAAAAAGTCATTCCTCAGCTAGACGAAATTAAGGTGTCAAGCAAAATTAAAATCACTGCTGATTGCTCAAATATTGAGGCTTTAGATACTAGCGGCGCTTGGATATTGAATAAGCTGCTAACTAAATTCCGCAATGAAAGTATTGTCATTACATTACAAGGCTTGAATCCTAAATTTTCTGAGTTGTTAGAGGTAATCGCAGAACAAATTGTTAATGAGAATAATCAACCCAAAGTTTTAACTGAAGCTTCTCCCGTTTTTTTTGAAAGATTTGGACGCACAGTAGTCGAGGCTGCAAACCAAGTAGGTGCATTTTTAGCTTTTCTTGGTGAGAGTGCAATTGCACTTATGGCTTGTATTACCCATCCTACGCGTTTTCGTTGGCGATCTATATTAAGTAATATTCAATCTTCGGGGTTCGATGCATTGCCAATCGTGGGATTGTTGGCATTTTTACTAGGCGTTGTGGTCGCTTATCAGGGTGCTGATCAATTAAAACAATACGGTGCTAACATATTTGTAGTGGATCTTATTGGCTTATCAATGCTGCGTGAATTTGCACCATTGATTACCGCAATCATTATTGCTGGCCGTTCTGGCTCAGCGTATGCCGCACAAATTGGAACGATGGTCGTAACTGAAGAGATTGATGCGATGCGCACACTTGGTATCTCACCTCAAGAAATGCTGGTTTTGCCGAAATTTATCGCATTAGTCATTTCGTTGCCATTACTCACTCTTTTTGCAGACATGCTAGGCGTATTGGGTGGTGCAATAATGGCTAAAACGCAACTTGGAATAGGGTACAGCGAGTTTATAGATCGATTTGTATATACGGTAACCCCGACAACGCTACTGGTTGGACTTGGCAAGGCGCCAGTATTTGCAGCGATCATTGTCATAGTGGGTTGCTTTCAAGGTTTTCTTACCAAGGGCGGTGCTAACGGCGTAGGGCAACAAACTACGCGTAGTGTTGTGCAGTCTATATTCTTAGTTGTTGTTGCGGATGCACTTTTCTCCATTGCCTTTAGTATCCTTGATTTATAACATGCAGAATGATTCGCAGCAAAATGAAGTGGTGATAGAGTTTAACAAGGTGGCTACACATTTTGGCGAAAAAATCGTGCACTCCGACATTAATCTTGAAGTACGACGTGCCGAAATATTTGCATTAATAGGCGGTAGCGGTTCGGGTAAATCTACCTTGTTGCGTGAAATGATTTTATTGCATCAGCCGAATGCTGGCCAAATAAAATTATTTGGAATCGATTTAAAAAACATTTCAGAAACGGATGCATATACGTTACGACAACGATGGGGCGTAATGTTTCAATTGGGCGGCTTGTTTGACTCGTTGACAGTACTGGAGAATATTGGATTACCGTTGCGTGAACATACGCAATTGCCAGATGCATTGATCAATGAAATTGCAGCCTCTAAATTGGCGATGGTCGGTTTAGAACCTGAAGTTGGTGCACAATACCCACCGGAGCTTAGCGGCGGGATGATGAAGCGTGCATCCCTGGCTAGGGCCATTGCGTTGGATCCGGAACTACTTTTTTTAGATGAACCTACCGCTGGTCTTGATCCAACCAGTGCAGCCGGTGTAGATAAGCTTGTGCTTAAGCTGCGTGACTTGTTCGGGCTGACGATCGTGATGATTACGCATGATTTGGATTTACTGTGGCAAGTGGCTGATCGTGTTGCTGTATTAGCCAATGGAAAAGTACAAAGTATTGGGTCAATGGCAGAGCTTTCAGCCAGTGAAAACCCAGAAATTCGTCAGTTTTTTGATGGACCACGCGGCAGAGCTGCAAATAATGCTAAAAAGCAGTCTAACGTATAACCTGCTAATAAAGGAATGGGAGAGCTATCATCGACACCAAAGTAAATTATGCTGTAGTCGGAATATTCGTACTGCTACTAAGCACTGCATTGATTGCAGGAGTGCTTTGGCTTGCTTCAGGAGGTGCTTTTCAGAAAAAATTCGATCTATACTTGGCAATAGAGGATGAATCTGTGGCCGGACTTAACTTGAATGCACCTGTTAAATATAATGGGGTCAATGTCGGGAAGGTGCAAACTATTCAGCTAGATCCTAATAATCCAGAACGTGTACGATTATTGTTTGCTATTGAACGTGGTACCCCAATAAAAGAGGATACAGTGGCTGTATTGAAAACACAGGGTTTAACTGGAATCGCTTACGTAGAACTGGGTGGAAGTACAACGGATTCGTTACCACTTGTGGCTAAAGGCGATGAGAAATATCCATTGATTCGCACCAAACCTTCATTAAGCACGCGCTTGGAAACTGTGCTGACAACTGTGTTAGAAAAGCTAGACCATACCACTAGCAACATTGATTCTTTATTGAGTAAAGAGAATCAACAGGCGTTACAAAGCATATTGACAGACATTGCAACAGTGTCTCATACCATAGCCGAGCGCAAAACTACAATTGATAGAGGTATCGTGAGTGCCGCACGTACGTTTGATAACAGTGCACTTGCCACAGAGCAGATTGGCCCTCTTATTGAGCAGATTGACCGTAGCGCAAAAGCAATTGAGAAGACAAGTGGTGAGGCGAGTTTAGCGGTAAATAGCGCTAATAAAACGTTTGATAGCGTAGGTGGTGATGTGAGTCGCTTTACTAATGAAACGCTTCCCGAATTACAGCGCCTGATTGGCGAGCTGAATTTGATGGCTGGATCATTACGACGTTTAAGTGAGCAAACAGAGCGGGATCCAGCAAGCCTTTTACGTGGACGCAGCACGGTGCAAGATGGGCCAGGAGAGTCAAAATGATGAAACTTAAACTGCGGAATCTATTCCAGTTTTGTATGATTGGCTTTGTAGTTACCCTGATTGGAGGATGTTCTACGCTGCTACCAAAATCGCCCCCACAAGCCTCCTACTATTCCCTGGATGGGGTCGAATCTAAACCCAATGATCAAAAGCCTCAGCCTGCATCGATGGTTAAACGTTCCATGATAATCAATACGCCGCGTGCAGCAGCTGGATACGATAGTCAACATATCATTTATGTGCGTGAAGCGCACAAACTTGAATATTTTGCACATAGTGAATGGGTTGATGCGCCAGCCCGCATGCTGGCACCGCTTCTTGTGAATGCAGTGGAAGAGAGTCACGCTTTTAATGCTGTAGTGCAATATCCTAACCATGTGATTGGAGATGTGAGGCTAGACAGCGAGATTATTAGATTGCAGCAGGAGTTTAGTAATCAGCCAAGTAAGGTCCGGTTTACGCTGCGCGTCTATCTGGTGGACAACCTGACGAAAAAAGTAATAGCGTGGCGGGAATTCGATGAATCTGCTGTTACAACCAGTGATGATCCATTGGGAGGCGTAGTTGCAGCAAATAAGGCAGTACAGGCTGTATTGGATAAGTTAACGGTTTTTTGCAGCGAAGTTTTTATCTAATGCTAATAGTACCATGTCTACTGCTTACATCACACATCCAGAATTCCTGAAGCATAATATGGGATCAGATCATCCGGAATCCCCTACACGTATTCTTGCCATTCAGGATCAGCTTAGTGCCTCGGGCTTGTTTGACAAGCTCACTCACCATGAGGCACCTCAAGCGAGTAAAAAAGAGTTGGCACGTGTTCATGCGATGGCGTATATCGAATCGATATTTAGTCGATCTCCCAAATCAGGATTAACTGTCTTGGATGGAGATACTTTGATGAATCCCCATTCATTGAATGCAGCTTTGCATGCGGCAGGCGCGGTAATTATGGGTGTTGATCTGGTAATGTCTGGCAAGGCAAAAAATGCGTTCTGTAACGTTCGCCCGCCCGGCCATCATGCAAGTCGCGCGAGTGCAGCAGGTTTTTGTATTTTCAACAATGTAGCCGTAGGTGCCGGCCATGCTGCTGAACATTATGGATTAGAGCGGGTTGCAATCGCAGATTTCGATGTGCATCACGGTGATGGTACAGAAGAAATTTTTCATGAGGATCCTCGTGTGATGCTGTGCTCAACTTTTCGGCATCCATATTACCCAAATCGTGGGGCAGATAGTGGTAATGATCACATTATCAACGTGCCTCTTGCCGCAGGTGCTTCAGGTGAGGAGTTTCGCAGCGCTGTGACTCAAAAATGGCTGCCTGCCCTAGAGCGTTTTCAACCGGAGTTTTTATTGATTTCAGCTGGATTTGATGCCCACTGGGAAGATGATATGGGTGGTTTAGCTTTAAGAGAAAACGATTATTTCTGGGTGACAGAAGTGCTCAAAGACATTGCTAAGCGACATGCTAAAGGTCGTATCGTATCAGCCCTTGAGGGCGGCTATGCATTGCACGCGTTAGGGCGTAGCGCAATGACCCATATAAAAAGCCTAAGTGAACTCTAAGCCTAGTTGAACTCTACCTAAGAGCAATACGATAGCTGACTAATAAAGTTTGTATGTAGCAAGTATCCGCTTAGTAGGGCTTTCTGCCTACCCAATTCCCAGCTGGCAGGTATTGGCATGCCCATACTTGCTCTTTAGAGTCCTCACATACGGCCATCCCACACCCAACTGTAGTTGTTGTACGCCATACTATTTGCGTGTAATGGCCACACATTTTCCCTAGGGCACAGCGATTGTCAGCGTAATCATAATCAGTCTTTTCACTACCCCAAGAGTTAACTACTTGTTCGGATGAGACTTTTTGTAACTCCTTGCTACCGTCAGACCACGATACTGCGCTACCCCAATAAAGATTTTCACCATACTTACCATTCGCTTTGCTATGTTGCATTTCACATTGATTGGTACTTTTTAGGTGATCGGCCCAAGCCTGCGCTTTTGCCGCCAATGGCTTTGAGTACTTTAGTTTTTCAGTGACACCTACTGCAGCGCGCAACTTATTATGGGCAGCGATAATAGCGGCATCGTCTATACCTTCTGCATAAGTAGGGATAGTTGAGATAGCCAGAATAATAAAGAAGCTCAGACGTGTAATTTTCATCATCTTAATTGGTAGGCCAAAAAGTAAGCGCTGCTAATTTTAGACCTTGCTGCAAATTTAAAAACACATAACTTCATCGTACTAGTTTAATTGCAATAATTAATTAAGGTAACTATATACAATTTTACATTAAATTAATTTAAATGGTGTACACAACTACTAAATGTAGTATAATACACCTATGATAAATGCTGAATTTAACACAATTTTAGACCTAATTAAGACTTTCCCTGATGAGCAATCTTGCATAGACCACCTTCAATCACTGCGTTGGGCTGATAGCATCGTAGTTTCACCATTCGTACCATCATCAAAAGTATATAAATGCGCTAACAATCGTTACCGTTGCAAAGATACTGGCAAATACTTTAATGTCAAAACTGCTACGTTATTTGATAACTCAAAAATAGAACTGCAAAAATGGTTTTTAGCAATTTGGCTTGTTACATCCCATAAAAAAGGTATCTCAAGCATTCAACTATCAAAAGATATTGGCGTTACTCAAAAAACAGCATGGTTCATGCTTCAAAGAATCCGCAATTGCTTTGGTTTTGATAATGATAATAACTTATCTAACGAGGTTGAAGTGGATGAAACTTATGTTGGTGGCAAAAATAGAAACAAACATAATGCTAAAAAGGTTGAAGGCACTCAAGGACGCAGTGTTAAAGATAAAGCCCCAGTTTTTGGTATGGTTGAGCGTGGAGGTAAATTAAATGCAAAATGTGTTGATGACGTTACTATCAGAACGCTTACCAAAGAGATTGTTAGATATGTGAATGATGCAACTGTTTATTCTGATGAGTGGTTAGGTTGCAACGCTTTAAAACGTATTTATGACCATCAATTTATTAAACACGGGGCTGGCCAGTATGTAAATGGACGTGTACATACAAACACTATTGAAGGATTCTGGAGTTTGTTGAAACGTGGCATCATAGGAATCTATCATTTTACGAGCGTTAAACACTTGCAAAAGTATGTTGATGAGTTTGTATTCAGATATAACACACGCAATACCAGCGAAGTTTCAAGGTTCAACTTGTTACTTTCAAATACAGAAAATAGGCTAATCAATGGCTAATCAATGGCTAATGACATGAGCGAGCAAGATAAAGATTTTTTGTTTTACACATCAAATGATGGAACGACTAATATACAAGTCATTGTAGAAGGTGAAACCATTTGGACTACTCAAAAAGCAATGGCAGATATTTTTGATGTTAATGTCCCTGCAATATCCAAGCACCTAAGCAATATATTTCTTGAAGGTGAACTCGAATATAGCTCAACTGTTTCCAAAATGGAAATAGTTCAAGTTGAAGGTGGAAGACAGGTATCTAGGAATGCTGAACACTACAACCTAGATGCAGTTATAGCAGTCGGCTATAGAGTTAATTCTTTCAAAGCGACCCAATTTAGGATATGGGCGACCAAAGTTCTAAAAGAATACCTTGTCAAAGGTTTTGCAATGGATGATGAACGTCTAAAGCAAGGGAAAAACCTATTTGGTAAAGATTACTTTGATGAGCTTTTAGAGCGCATCCGTGAAATAAGGGCATCAGAAAGACGCTTCTATCAAAAAGTTACAGATTTATATATTCAAGGCAGTTACGATTACAATCCAAACTCACCGACAACGCATGAGTTTTTTGCACACGCTCAAAACAAGCTGGAGTACGCTGTAACTGACATGACGGCCGCACAAATTGTTCAAGAAAGGGCAAACCACAATCTCCCAAATATGGGTCTAAACACATGGTCTGGGCAAGGTAAAGGCGGAAAGATAATACAAAGAGATGTTACCGTAGCCAAAAACTATCTTGCAGAAGACGAAATTAGCGATTTGAATAGACTGGTAAATATGTTCTTAGATTTTGCAGAAAATATAGCAAAAAAAGGAAAAAAAATGTCTATGGCAGATTGGCATCAGCGTCTTGATGGCTTTCTAAATTTCAATGAATACCAAGTGTTACAAAACTATGGCACAGTAAAAAAAGAGATAGCTGATAAGCTAGCTATTGATGAATACAAAAAATACAAGCCTATTCAGGATAAGGAATATCTTTCTGACTTTGATAAAGCAGTTGAAACAATAAGAACTACAGGTTCGCTTCCTACTGAAACAAGAGATAAGCTTAAATCAGAAATATCAAACTTTGATAAGAAGCTAAAAAAAGCCTTAGATTACAACCCAAAAGACATCGAGTAAAAAACCCCGCGCCTAAGCGGGCTATATTTTTGATATTACAGTGTAAAGTTGTATGTAGTTACCTTTACTTTTAGTGTTAGCAACAGTTCTAGGAGGGTGCTGGTTAAAGTTAATATGCAACCAGAATCAATATTAGAGTGTTGTAATCATAGGCGTTACTAAAATAAATAATGACAAACACACTTGCTATCATGACAAGTTAGAGTGATAATTAAAACGAACGTTTGTTTTTTAGAGCATATAGAATAAATCAGGATGTCTACATATGACCGAATTCAATCAAGTGCACGAATCTGATATTGAAAAGCTAGGACAGCTTCGAGATTATTTTGCGAGTTACCGATCATTGCCAAGTTATAGTTACATGCAGCAACTGCTAAATATGAAATCAAAGGAGACTATTTCTAAACTCATTGCACGACTGAAACTAATGGGTTTTCTGGAGATGGCGCCAGATAATAAATTAAGCCCAGGTAAGCGCTTCTTTGAACGCCCTTTATCAAATAACACCGTGCAGGCTGGCGCATTCACCGCTGCCTACAATGAGGGTGGTGACTATCTAACTATTGACGAGCATCTTGTTAAAAAGCCTTCAATCACAGAACTGATACCAGTCGCTGGAGATTCAATGAAGGATTTGGGTATTCTTGATGGTGATACAGTCGTTGTTGAAAGAAGGCCATTTGCTAATCTTGGGGATATTGTCGTAGCAGTCATTGATGACAAATTTACAATCAAGACGCTAGGCAAAGAGAAGGATCTATTTGTATTGATACCAGCTAACAATGATTTTGAAATTATCCGGCCAAAGGAATCATTCGGTATTTATGGAATTGTGACAGGATCGTTTCGTAGTTATTAATGGGTTAACACAAAATACCTAGTTGGCCTTACTTATAGATAAACTGGATAAGCTTGATAACTGTATGATGTAATTTTCTAGCCAGTCCTTGGCATGTTGCTTTTGTTTCGCATCAGTGCTTGCATGTAAGTCAGCTATTATTTCGCAAGTACGCTGTTTAATTTGATTCGCATAAGTTTGATACATTTGATTTGGACTATTTTGTAATCTCTCAAAACCCTCTTTAACTAATTGAGATTTACTCTCTGGACTTAGTGATTTTTTTTGTAATGAAGCGACAATTTGATAAACATCTTCGTTACGTCTTAGTGTCTCGGCATAACTGATCATGGGTTTAATAGGCGTTGTTGCAAGGTTCTGTTTCAACATAATTAATTGTGAATTATTTAAGCTACCATAGACCTTCTCGGCAAAGTCTTCAATTTTTGCTAACCTAACGTTTAATTGTTCTTCAGCTGTATCTTGTACCCATTCGGATTTCCATTTGAATGTACGTTTCTCTAGCGTTGTTTGAAAATATTGAAGTTGCTTCTCACTTAGTAAAGGCACTATTTCTATAATTACAGGGATAAATTCAAGTTGTAATTTTCTAATACTGCCTTGAATGTCATCTATTTCGCCACATGCTTCAATAGAACTGATTTGATCTTTGACTACATCATTTTGTAAATCCTTAAGAATTGACACATAAGTAGGCAGTTGATTCTGACGATGCCAGTAATGTAGGTTATGTAATGCAGGTTTTAATACTGATTGTTGTGATTGAGTGAAGTCGAAGTAATCGTCAAGCCACCAGCTAATCACTTCAGGCGCATTGTTATAAACCGTTTTAACAAATCCACAGCTATTGATTGAACCTGCTAGTAACAAGATTAAAACATATTGAATAATGCGCATGCATCTACGACCTATCGCTATATAAATAGTTTTAATAAACTAAGATTTAGTTTATCCCACTGTATATAAGGTCAAATTTCATCTACGCCTTTCATAACCAAGATTGGTCGCACGCACGTAGAGACTAGCCTGCGGAACCAGTAAGTTCCATTGCAGTTTACTAAGTGTGTTTGAATAGGTAAAGTCATACAACGAGTGTAACGGTTATGTATAACACTTGAGCTCGTAACTTATTAATTAACGTGAATTTATTGCGAATCAACCATTTAAGGTTGTATTGGCGTCCCCACGGCGAAGTGAACTTATCCCCCCAATTTTGCGCTACTTCTCAGGTGATTTTTTTAAGTCAGAAACGTCTTTAGTTTTGGATTTAAATTGTTGGTATCCAATTAATAGTTGAGCAAGGACGGGTGAGCCAATTATTGGAGGATTGCCTATAGTTTTGACTTGAATCGTAGATTTTTTACACGACACAATTGTGCCTGCAATCAATTGCTCGATTGAGTGATTATAAATGCTTTTTAGACCGTCATTGTTTTATCTCATCGAAGATAATTTAGTAATTACATTTATCGCAATTGTTAGGTGAAGACTTAACTCAAGATAGGCATTATGCATTTCATGAGCATGGTTCTCTGTATGACGATGATGTAAGTGGAAATATGTTCGTTGGTGGTGAAGATGAAATGGATTTGCCATTATTAGAATTAGAGCCAGACTCTCTGGCTAGAACTAATGCTGAAGAGCTCTTTAAACGTATAAGTAACTAAATTATTGAAGTTCCCAATTTTTTTCATAAGTAGTGCGCTAGCAAGGTGACTAGATTGTGCACTTACTTTTGCATGCAGATAAGCCAAAAGACCATCTAAATTTAATCCGTTTTGGTACTTTCAGTACAATGATGTCATTTCACGATTAATTAGCTCAAAATTAGCTACGGCATGACAATTTTCAATGATTTTTCTCATTTCCCCAGCTTTAAATTCAGCTGTATATCTGATGCCTTTCACAACTATTTCTCCGCTCTTGCTTCGACATTATTTTATAACTAAACAATAACAGCCTATATGGATGTAATCAATAAATATAAGGGACTATAGTAGATTAGCATAAATGATATGCTAAATAAATGAAGCTAAGTCATTGTAAGTTATTAAGAAAACAGCAGTTAAAGTTACTCGAATACTTTGTAGTTAGAAGTGAATGCACGTTCAGCGGCAGACTTACTTGAAATACAGCCTAATAGCTCTGCTTTGTTTTACCGTAAATTACGTGAGACTATTACCTAGAGCAAGAAGCGCATGAAATATTTGATGGTGCAGTTGAGTTGGATGAGAGTTACTTTGGTGGCGTACGTAAAGCCAACGAGGTCGCGACGCTACTGGTAAGGTCGCTGTGTTCGGCATATTAAAGCACGGGGGTAAGATTTATACTAAAGTTGTTAACACCAAGACGGAAAGATTAATACTGCTGATAACAAGGAAGGTGGCCCATGACAGCGTCGTCTATACGGATTGCTATCTAAGTGATAACGCATTGGATGTGAGTGATTTTTATCATGAGAGAATCAATCACTCAAAGCTGTTTGCAAATGGCAAGAATCAGATTAATGGCATTGAGAACTTCTGGAATCAAGCTAAACGTATGTTAAGAAAATACAACAGAATTCCAAAAGAATCGTTCCCATTATTCCTCAAGAAATCTGAGTTCAGATTCAACTATGGAAGCGCTAAATAACAGCTGTTAATATTGAAGGATTGGGCTGGGATTTAAGATTAATCTACTACAGCCCCTTATAATTTTTTGAATCAATTCTGCAAACTGTGGGTTTGATACAGCTTTTTGATTAAATCTTGAACTGCTGGTCCAAGTGATTAAGCTTTCTGGTTATATGCTGTATTGGCATCAAATCCACTTTTAAAATCATAGCTGTTATCAAAAGTCATTGACTTCCCATCGCTTGATTTCAGCTCCATACCTAAGTTCCAACAAACTCCTGTTAAACCAGTAGAAGAAGAAAATTCAATTCGATTAAGACTGCCACTTAGCGAGACCCCTTCGTGAGAGTATATGTCATCAAATTTTAGTTCGTCATTAATAGCTTTCTAAACAAATTGTGGAGTAGTCATTCCATCAGATGCCTGTATTGGTCCTAATAGACGGCAATTGGAGTCGCAAGTAGCACGAGCAGACAATTAAGATAAATTAAGCTTACTGCCGCGATATTTTTTAAGTGATTGATTGTTTTCATCGTCATTGAGTAACGTGCTGGTGTCATATTTGAGCTCCCAGCCACTAGTAAAATTAGTGTAGCTAGCGTAATAGATTTATATGAAGATCAATGCCCCTTTTTTATTAATTATTCATTGGGATTGAGTCTTTTTGGAGTTATGCTAAAAGACAATTGCCAAAGTTTAACGGCATTGCTAAGCAGATGTTATCTTAGCATCTGAAAGAAACTAAGTTTGGCTTTCATCATCTCTGTGATAATTCACCTTATCAAATTACTAAAAAATACTCCACTTTTACTTCCTAGAAACTTATTGCAATATTAAGTGTGCTGGTGCACATATATTTTTACAAGAGATGATTAAAATAAAAAAAGATAAATTTTTTTATTTTTGAATCTAATTAAAGATTTGTCTCGTATATAAAAATGTTTTGAGCGTTATTGAAATAAATTTTTTATTGAATGTCCAACCAATGTGGAGAAAATCATGACTAACAAATGTTCAAAGCTGGCATTAAGTATTTCCTTAATTACCAGTGCAGTATTAGGCACATTATCGCTAACCGCTGTAGCTTCAAGTCATCGTGAAGCACCTTTTATCACACAAGCCCCCAAAGTAGATGGGACTGACTTTTACATGTTTACCAGCTATGAAGCCAATAGAGCAGATTATGTGACTTTAATTGCTAACTATGTTCCCTTACAGGATGCTTATGGAGGTCCCAATTATTTTGAAATGGATCCTAAAGCATTCTACGATATTAATATCGATAATAATGGTGACTCATTGGCTGACAAAACCTTTCGATTTAGCTTTAAAAATACCAATAAAGATGCAAAATTCGATGGTGTTTCAATCCCATTGGTAGTGAGCGGGCCTGGGATATCAAATGTTAATGATGCTGCTGCAAATGTGCGCGAAACGTACACGGTTGAGCTTATTAACAAAAGGGGTGGTGCATTTGTAAGTAAATCCAAGATCACCGAAGTTGGTTCCAATAGTATTGTTTTTGACAAGCCTTTAGATAACATCGGAAATAAAACCATACCTCTATATGCAGAGTATGCCGCTAAGCACATTTACGAAGTGAATATTCCTGGCTGTACAACTCCAGGCAGAGTGTTCGTTGGTCAGCGCAAAGAATCCTTTGTAGTGAACCTAGGCGAAACCTTTGACTTAATCAATCTTAACCCCCTAGGTGCAGAAACTGGTGCTAAAAACTCATTAGAAGATAAAAATGTGACCAGTATTGCCATGGAAGTGCCGAAAGTTTGTTTAACTAAAGGAACTGAAACTGTATTGGGTGGCTGGACTACTGCCAGTCTTCCTCAAACAAGGGTACTAAATAATGACCCAAGAAGAACCAACTCAAGCAGCGAAAATGGAGTTATGACTCAAGTTTCACGCTTGGGAATGCCGCTAGTTAACGAAGTTGTTATTGGCTTAAAAGATAAAGATAAGTTCAATAAGAGCCAGCCTAAAAATGATGTACGCGATTTTGGAAGCTATATCGTAACGCCAACATTACCGAAACTAGTAGCTGCGCTTTTCGGAGTCCCTGCACCGACTTTTGCTCGTACTGACTTAGTGGCAGCGTTTGCTACAGGGTTAAAGGGTCTTAACCAACCTGCTAATGTGAAACCAGGTGAGATGTTACGTTTAAATACTGCAATCGCACCTACTCCTCTTGGTTCACAAGAACCATTAGGCGTTTTAACACTGACTGATCTTGCTGGCTTCCCAAATGGTCGTCGTCCAGTTGATGATGTAGTGGATATTTCGCTACGTGTAGCTGAAGGTATTTTGTGTACAGCGGGGGTTAAAGCTGCCACGCTAAGTGCTGGTGTTGACACTGGTTGTGGCGCTAATACTGCGCCAGATGTGAATGGTTCAGCATTTACAGATGGTGCAAGAAGTGCAAATACTGGGGTATCTACAGAAGTGTTTCCTTATTTGTTGACACCTATCCCTGGCTCACCAAATGTCGGTGCGATTTAGTGTAATTTCGCATTTAAAGTAATCATTATTTAAAGCGGAATCTGGAGAAATTCAGGCTCCGCTTTTTATAGAAAGTTATTAATCGCTAAGATATGTATTGTTTTTAGAATGTGTAAGTAAATTTTTGATTGAGAGTGATTGACAATAAAAAATGCTAAAACTGATAAATAGCAGCCTAGTGATGATTGTGATGATGCAAGGAGCTTATGCCACGCCTTATATTCCCAACAATCCAAATCAGGTACTTGAGAAGCTTCCACAGACAACTAACTCATCTACTAAAGAATTTAAAAACCTACGTATACAACTTGCATCGGATCCAAATAATGTCGAGCTTGCAACTAAGCTCACAAAGCTTTACATAGAGCAATCGAGAGAAGAGGGTGATCCGCGTTACCTCGGTTATGCAGAAGCGTCACTAGCACCTTGGTGGAAACTTGCCCAACCCCCTGTCGATATCTTGGTCTTGAGAGCCACGCTGTTACAAAGCACGCATCAGTTCAACAAATCTCTAGTTGATCTTGACCTTGTACTGAAGTTGGATCAGTCAAATGGTCAGGCTTGGCTTACTCGTGCAACAATCCTGCAAGTGCAAGGAGAGTATGCAAAAGCTTTACGAAGTTGCGAACAACTTTATTCACTAGCACCAGCATTAATTACTTTAACCTGTATAGCAAATGTGAAAAATTTAAACGGCCAGGCTACACAAAGTTATGAAGAATTAAAAGCAGCACTCGAACAAACAACAGATATCAGCCCTTCCATTCAGGTTTGGGTGCTTACTTTATTGGCTGAAATGGCAGAACGGCTTGGCGATGTTGCAATGGCAGAAAAACATTTCCAGCATGCAATTAAATTTGGCGATCCTGATACTTATCTATTAGGCGCCTATTGTGACTTCCTACTTGATCAGCATCGTCCACAGGAAGTGATTGATTTATTAAAGACAAAGACCAGAGTTGACCCACTATTGTTGCGATATGCCGAGGCCCTAACTGCCATGCATTTGCCCGCAGCAAAGATGCAAGTTGAAGCGTTAAGGCAGAGGTTCGATGCTGCCATGATGCGTGGTGACACAATTCACCAGCGGGAACAGTCCCGATTTGAATTACGGCTGAGAAATAATCCACTCCGAGCATTAGAGATTGCAAAACTCAATTGGGAAATACAAAAAGAACCAGCTGATGCTAGAGTTTATTTGGAAGCCGGTTTAGCCTCTGGGAAAAAGGATGCGACTCTACAGTTACTGCGTTGGCTAGAGGCGCATCATTTAGAAGATGCCATATTAAAAAAAATGATCGCCAACCATAAGAGCGCAGTATGAAAAAGTGTAGAATTATGTTGCGTTTAGTCACTTTAGTTTTTTGCCTGTGGCAGGTGACCGCTTATGCACATAAGCCTAGTGATAGTTATTTAATCATGACGGTTAAAAATAGCGCTAATGAAGAAAGTAGTGTCAAAGGTCAATGGGATATTGCACTTCGTGATTTAGACTATGCAATAGGGCTTGATGAAGATGCTAATAGTGAAATTACTTGGCAAGAAGTCTTAAATAAACAGCAAGTAATTAATGCCTATGCTTTTGCTAGGCTTAATGTTCAGAGTAACCGAATTACTTGTCCCGTTGCTCCAACGCAAATGCTCATTGACCATCACACTGATGGTACTTATGCAGTACTCAAATTCACCGCCCAATGCAAAAAAATTATTTCAACGCTTGGTTTACGTTACAACTTGTTTTCTGAACTAGATCCATCTCATCGCGGTTTGCTGCGATTGGAATTTAAAAATTTGACGAAAACTGCTGTTTTTGGACCAGACCAACCCTTGCAATCGTTTATATTAGAAAACGTCAGTCATTTTTCTGAATTCAAAGGATATTTAGTTGAAGGTATGTGGCATATCTGGAAGGGATATGACCATATTCTGTTCTTATTATCGTTGTTATTGCCAGCCGTATTTATACGAACAGCCACGGGTTGGCGTCCATCAGAACACTTCAAGCCGACAGTGATTGATGTTCTCAAAGTGGTAACGGCTTTTACTGTTGCACACTCTATTACTTTAACGCTTGCCACACTGCATGTTTTCTCATTACCAAGTAGATGGGTAGAAGCTGCGATTGCACTATCTGTGGTATTGGCTGCGCTTAATAACGTGTTTCCAATTATTTTAAAGTATCGCTGGTTAGTGGCTTTTGTTTTTGGCTTAATACATGGTTTTGGATTTGCTGCTGTACTTGCGGATCTTGGGCTACAAGGAACTACCTTGGTGCTAGCATTAATCGGGTTCAATCTAGGTGTAGAGATTGGTCAAATTGGCATATTGAGTATATACATACCAATCAGCTACGCCATGCGCCGAACATGGTTTTATAAAAATATAATTTTTTATGTTGGCTCTATGCTTATAGTTATTATCGCAAGTGCTTGGCTAGTTGAGCGCGTTTTTAATATTGAGTTATTTTCTATGGCTAACTTTACTGCTATGATTAATTCAGTAAAAACAATTTTATAAACTGGTTTTGCAAAGGCTTAAAAATGATTAAAAATGCGCGTTTAAACGCAGGGTTTACATTACTAGAATTGCTTGTTGTAATGGTGATTATTGGCCTACTTGCTGGTTATGTAGGGCCGCGCTATTTTGCACAAATTGGAAAATCCGAAACTAAAGCTGCTCGTTCGCAGATTGATGCTTTAGAAAAAGCATTGGAACAATATCGGCTCGATACTGGGCACTACCCAACAACAGAGCAAGGGTTAAATTATCTAAATGCTCGGCCTGCAAATGAACCGCGCTGGGATGGTCCATATCTTAAGAAAAACGTACCGAAAGATCCATGGGGTAACCCTTACCTATATCGCCAACCTGGTGAGCACGGCGAGTTAGATTTATTTTCCTATGGTAAAGATGCACAACCAGGTGGCACAGGTGATGCAGTTGACGTCACCAACTGGTAAACTTGCACATGATGCATCCATTAGTGAGTCTTAATTGCAAACAGTGACAGGACAAATGCATTATAAAATACAAGGTCTAAACGACAATGGCCGCTTTGTATCTTTGCAACTTGCTGCCACCAGTGTGCATGAGGCCGAGCAGTTAGGTATTGCACAGGGCTTGCAGGTGATGGCCGTTAACCCAGTGAATCAAAGTGTTTTTGCTGCATTTAAGCAAATTGGCACCAAAAAATTTCCCTTGCTGATGTTTAATGGAGAGTTATTAGCTTTACTTGATGCTGGGCTTTCTGTAGTTCAAACCCTAGAAACTCTACTCGAGAAAGAAACTAAAGCCGAAAATCGTCAAGTGCTAAGTGCAGTTGTTATTAGCTTGCGTGAAGGGCATACGCTTTCAGTCGCCTTTCAATCCCAGCGTACAGCTTTCCCTGACTTATATGTGGCAACGATACGCTCAAGCGAACGTAGTGGTAACTTGGTAGAAGCAATTCGTCGTTATGTGGCTTACCAGATGCAAGTTGATGAGATACGTAGAAAAATCATTACCGCAGCTATTTATCCTACATTGTTGCTAGTCGTTGGCAGTTTGGTTGTGCTGTTTTTGCTGATATATGTGATTCCAAAATTTAGCCATATTTATGCTGATGTTGGTCATGAGCTTACGCTTTCTTCTAGGCTTCTTGTGCAATGGGGGATGCTCATTGAACAACACGGAGGGCTATTAACACTCATTGTTGCAAGTATATTGGGTTTTATCCTGTTTCTTTGTTCACGGCCTAATGTACGGGGTTGGATGTTTGAAATGATGTGGCGTATGCCAGTAATTGGTGAACGTATGCGTATCTATCAACTTTCGAGATTTTATCGTACGTTAGGTATGTTAATGAGTGCGGGCATTCCCATTATGCCCGCTTTGGAGCAGGTAGCAGGCTTGCTGGATAAGCGCTTGCAGATGCGGCTTGCTAGCGCAAGAAATGATGTCAGAAGTGGTCAACCCTTATCCTTAGCCTTGGAGTATAGTAATCTCTCAACGCCGGTAGCGAGCAGGTTGTTGCGAGTAGGTGAGGGCACTGGGCAGATGGGCGATATGATGGATCGTATTGCGGATTTTCATGAAGAAGAACTGAGACGTTGGATTGATTGGGGAAGTAGACTATTTGAGCCACTACTCATGACTTTCTTAGGTATAGTGATAGGTGGCATTATCGTGCTCATGTATATGCCAATATTTGAACTGGCTGGGAGTATCCAGTAATGGCGGTAATGATACAACAACAATTTTCAGCAGATGACTTACAAAAGGCCCGTGTAGAGGCAACCTCATCTAAACGACGTTTAATGTCTGTGCTTGAAGACAAAGCAAATCTGTCACAAGATGAATTCTTGAGTTTAGTGAGCGAGTTATGTAATTACCCAGCCATGGGCATGTCAGAACTGCATTCACTGCAACCTGATTTCGATTGTCTATCTTTTGCCGAATGCTTACAACATGAGTGCTTGCCACTACGCAACACTAAAGATCAGTTGTTATTAGTGATTGCCGACCCTTTTTCCGATCACATTCGAGAATGGGCTTGGGCAAGAGTTACAGTGCCGTTCTGCTTCGCATTAGCACACCACACTGATATACAAGCTTATTTTACCCGCCAAGAAGAATCTCAGGGGGCCATGGATAACTGGGCGCAAATTGAAGATGAAGTTGCAGGCAATCTAGATGGTGAGGCAATCTCACTTAAATCAATTGCTGAAGATACCAGTCCTGTTGTGCGGCTTGTGCATTCTACGCTATATGACGCCCTTAAAATCGGCGTTAGTGATATTCACTTAGAAACTGGCTCTGCAGGTTTGGTAATCAAATATCGTATTGATGGTGTACTTTCGCAGATTGGTGCCATTAATGGAATTGATACGGCCGAACAAGTACTTTCTCGACTCAAGGTGATGTCTGAGCTGGATATTGCTGAGCGTCGCATTCCCCAAGATGGCCGATTTAAACTATTGGTACAAGGCCGTGCTGTAGATTTTCGTGTATCAATTATGCCTAGCATTCATGGTGAAGATGCAGTATTGCGCATATTAGATAGAAAAACGCTTACTGACCAGGTGGCTGGATTGCGTTTAGAAGCACTCGGATTTGATGAAGATGCTAAATTTATTATTCGGCGCCTAAGTCGAGAGCCTTATGGCATGTTATTAGTCACAGGCCCTACTGGCTCTGGCAAAACGACGACCTTGTACGCGGCTATTTCTGAAATCAATAATGGCCATGACAAAATTATCACTATTGAAGATCCCGTTGAATATCAATTACCAGGAATTTTACAGATTCCAGTGAACGAGAAAAAAGGCCTAACTTTTGCCAGAGGTCTGCGTTCTATATTGCGACATGATCCTGACAAAATTATGGTCGGTGAGATTCGTGACTCTGAAACTGCGCAGATTGCCATTCAATCTGCACTTACTGGGCACTTAGTTTTTACTACAGTGCATGCTAACAATGTGTTTGATGTGCTTGGTAGGTTTTTGCACATGGGAGTTGATACCTACAGCTTTGTCGCCGCTTTAAATGGCATTATCGCGCAACGTTTAGTGCGCATCAATTGTGCAGATTGCAAAGTAGTAGATTTACCTAACTCACAACTAATCAAAGAGTCGGGGCTTAGTGAGCAAGAGGTGGCAGAGTATCAATTTGCAATCGGTCTTGGCTGTGGTAAATGTCGTGGTACTGGTTTTAAAGGTCGTAAAGCCATTGCAGAAATGCTGATTCTCAATGATGAATTGCGAGAGCTCATTGCAACGCGTCAACCTATACGTGTCATTAAAGAAGCAGCAAAAAAACATAACACACGCTTTCTACGTCAATCTGCACTAGAGTTAGTTAAACGTGGGGAAACTACATTACAGGAAATTAATCGTGTCACTTTTGTTTCCTGATCATATACGTATAGGGCTAGGTAACTCTTATGTTGTGCTAGCGAAAGTTAGCGGCAATAAGGTGACCTATTGGCGTACGCAAAACTGGCTATCTACCCCAGAGGCACCAACAACCCAATATGGCTGGCAACACTCTATGGATATTGCAATTGGGTGGTTAACAGAGCTTGATCTGCATAACGCTAGCGTACAGATAATACTATCTACAGAACTTGGTTTGTTGCATCTTTTGCCATGGCGCGATGATGTACAGGATGTAGCTACACAAGCAATTATTGCAAACAGTTATTTTAGCCGCGTGCATAGCAACTTTTCCCCACAGTGGAAAACAGCAGTTGAACCCACTGGTTTCGGACAACCATGGATTGCTAGTACTGTAGATAATGAGTTATTGCAAAGTCTTAATGAAAGCCTTAATGCGAACTCTTGCAAGCTTAAGTCTGTGGAGCTACTCTCTCTTTCCATTTACAACCACGTACGTAACTATTTGGACAAAACTGCTTGTTGGCTATTAGTTTCTGAGCCTGCAAAACTCAATGCTATACATCTACGTAACGGCAATTTCCAGTTGCTATGCACCTTACCCACAGACAGTTTTCAACATGAATCAATAAATAGTGTTTTATTAAGAGAAAGTAGGCTTGCCGGCTTGCCTGACATGCCTAGTTCCATTTTTATTGCAGCTACTAAAAAAGCATCTGATGCAGCTACAACCCCCTCAACGATGATTGATGCAGGCTGGAAGTTTGCTCCAGATGTTGTGCCATCAGTTAGCCCGCTTTATTTGATAGGAGCGCCTTCTTGAAAGCGGTTCGAATAGATTTTGTACAGCCAGTTTCGACGCTTAAACGTATTCTACGTATTGCTTTGCTAAGCCTAGGTATTGTACTGGCGACCTATAGCTTTATACAGCAACGTCAGATAGGCGCCGAAAAAAAAGCATTGCAATGGCAGATTAATGACATTACCAAAAGTGGCATTATACAAACTGAGTTGTCTCGTGAGCCTAATGCCTTAAACAATGAAAACGAAGCAATCAAGCGTATGAGTGAAGTAGTACAGCAACTTAATACTCCATGGGATCAGTTATTTACTACTTTAGAGCAGGCAACAAATAAAGATATTTTTGTGATTTCAGTCATACCTAGCTTGCAGCAACGCTCATTGAGCTTGCAAGCTGCCGCAACAGATATCAAAACGGCAATTGATTTCACTCAAAGACTTTCCAAAAGTGGGGCGCTTACCAAAATACATCTAACACAAGAGGAGCCAGATGAAGATAATGCGGACTTTCCACTCAATTTTCTCGTTACGGCCACTTGGAATATTTCACCATGAAAAGGCTGACATGGGCTTTGCGCCAAATAGTGCAATCACTGGGTAGTTTAGGCTTGATAGGAATTGGCTTGGTGATGGCAGCATTGCTAATGCAAATTACAGCCATTCAACCAGTAAAAAAAGAGATTATGCAGCTAAACTCAAGACTCACAAGCATCAAGACGCATCCAAAAAATGTCAGAAATTACACGCCTAATCAACAACTTGCGCTAATTAATAATTTTTTCCCTAGCAGTATGATGCTGTCAGAACAGCTCAAAATACTGCATCAAATGACAGAAATGCGTGAACTTTACATGGGGAAAGTAGATTATAAGCTATCGAAAATACCAAGCACATCACTTGAGCGCTACGATGTCAGTTATGAAGTTATCGCAGATTATCCAATATTAAGGCAATACCTTTCTGATTTATTGACGCAGCTGCCTAACGCCGCATTGGATAATATAGAATTGCAACGCATGAACGATAAGGGCGAAGTGCCGGAAACTAAACTTAACATCGTCCTTTATTACCGAGAGCAATCCTAATGGTCAGGATGAGTAAAAAAAATTGGGGGATGCTAGCCGCTCTGATAGCCACACTTTTAGCAGCTTACTTTTCACCGCCTACAGATAATGAAGTTCAGCCAACCATTGAAACTGATAATCATGTTGAAAAATTGGCTAAAGACTCATTAAGTGAGCAAGTTAGTAGTAGTGATACTAAATTACACAGCGCCTTAGGTTTTAGTCTAAAACCTAAGGCAAGAAAACCATTAGATCAGCTACCTAAAGATTTATTCCATAAAGAACCATCTAAAGCAGAACAAGCAGCTATAAGAATGAGCAAGAACGCTATTAACATAGCTAAACCAACCGCTCCACCACTGCCTTTTATCTACATGGGTAAACTTGTAGATAAAAGCAATACTTCAATATTTCTTACTCGTGATGACAAACCTTATGTAGTAAATATAGGTGATATTGTGGATGGTGCTTATCGTATTGATGCCATTAATCCATCGACACTAGAATTCACTTACCTGCCGCTTTTACAAAAACAGAAGCTGAATATGACTACTACTAATAGTGCTACATATATACATACTGCGACAAGTGAAGGCCAAACTAGTCCGCAAAACGTAGTTTTAGATGATACTGAAACGCAAAGAATAAAAGATGCTTTGAAAAAGTTGATGGGGCAAGCCAAATGAAAATAACCATGATACCTAAACTAAAAAAACGCTTAGCCTGTGGGTTAATTTCACTCTCTTTAATCAGTTGTAGTGAAATGCCTTTTCACGAAAAAAAAGATACATTAAAACCACAAGAAAGCTTTGAGCAAACAGAGCAGAGACTCAAAAATAATCCGACTGACAAAAAGGCTAAAGTCGATTTAACCAATCAGCGCTATCGCCTTATCAACGAGTATTTTGAAATCGCGGGCGATGCACTTAAAGATAAAAACAATGAATTAGCAAGGCTTAATTTAAATAAGATTTTACAGATTGATGCCAATAATCCGCGTGCGCTAGATATGCTTAAACAGCTAGATCAACGTGCACAGCATGATAGAGCTGTGATTCAGGCACAAGAGTTTGTTTCCACCGGCAATAATGCTGGTGCTCGCAAAATCTTACACCAAGTTATGATAGAAGATCCTGGCAATTCAGTAGCACGCAATTTGTTACAGAACATCAATGACAAAGAAGCTAAAGACCAGATTACCCCAAGAAAACTTAGACTCAAAGGTGCTGGTACCGTGAATCTAGAATTTCGTGATGCTAATTTGCGCAATATCTTTGAAGTAATCTCTCGGGCTAGCGGTATTAATATCGTACTTGATCCTAACATTAGACCTGATCTCAAGGCGTCTATTTTCGTTAAAGACGCTTCGGTGGAAGAAGTACTTGATTTTCTATTACTCATGCATCAGCTTAATAAAAAGGTACTTACCGAAAACTCTATACTCATCTATCCAGTTTCCAAAGCACCACAATATGAGGACTTGGTATTGCGTACTTACTACCTAAACCACGCGGATGCAAAGCAAACTGCTGGTCTTATTAAAGCGATGCTGCCAATTAAGGACGTATTTATTGACGACAAACTAAATATGATTAGCATGAAAGCTACATATGAACAGCTACAAGACGTAGAAAAGTTAATCAACAATGAAGATCTACCCAACCCTGAAGTACTTCTCGATGTTGAAGTGTTAGAAGTCAAGCGTTCGCGCTTATCTGAGGTGGGATTCAGTTTCCCTGATACCTTTTCAGTTTTAGGCATTCCTGGGTCGCAATCTGATACAAATCCAATAACATTAAAAGACTTGCAAAGTATTTCCAGAAGTAGGATAGGTATATCGCCTACGTTATCTTTAAGACTATTAAGGCAAGACGCTGATAGTAATTTGCTAGCCAACCCAAGAATACGTGTACTGAACCGTGAAAAAGCCAAAATTCATATTGGCGATAAAATCCCTATTCCTGTCACTACCATAGGTTCTGGGAATAGTAATTTTATTGGTCAGTCTGCTAATTATTTAGATGTTGGACTAAAGCTAGATGTAGAGCCTAGAGTGCTTCTAGATAACAATGTAGCGATACGTATTGGCCTAGAGGTTAGTAGTGCAAGTTTCTCGGCAGGCTCACTTTTTCCTACTATTGGTACACGCAACACCAGTACAGTGATGATGGCAGCTGATGGGGAAACCCAAGTGCTAGCTGGTCTAATAAATGACGAGGACCGGAAAAATACGCGAAAAGTGCCAGGTCTAAGTGATATACCGTTGTTAGGCCGTTTGTTTAATGATCCTAATGATAGTAAATCTAAAACAGAGATTGTATTATTGATTACACCGCATGTCTTACGAAACATACAGCGTCCTGATTCAAGTAATGCAGAGTTTTACGGGGGTACAAGCGGGCGTAATGCGCCATTAAATATCAATCCAGCAGCCATATTCCAACAATTTATTGGCGTACCACCCGCTCAGGCGCCCGTATCGCCACCAGCGAATGTACCCGCTACACCGCCTACTCCCGCTACACCTTCGGCTATCATGCCTGGAAATCAGCCAATAACTGGCAATCAACTAGGTAAGCCTGTTGATGGTAATTAGTCGTAGATATTATTTATATAATATTAATTAATGAAACTAGCCTCTAAAAACATGCTGGGCTTTTCACTGATAGAGTTATTAATCAGTTTGGCTATATTGGCTATGCTTGCTACGCTCGCCGTTCCAATGATGGAGCTCACTAATAAGCGTCATCACGAACAAGAACTACGAACAGCATTAAGGGAAATACGACTAGCCATAGACGCATATAAAACCGCCAGTGACGATGGGAAAATTACACGTAAAGCAGACGAGAGCGGCTACCCGCCAAATTTAGAAGCGCTGTATTTAGGTGTCGTTGACGTTTCCAGTACTGATAAGAAAAAAATATTTTTTTTAAGGCGTTTACCTCGTGACCCATTTTCCCCAGATACCGCTGTAGACGCTATCAATACTTGGGGTAAACGTAGTTATGACAGTGATTACGACAAGCCAAAAGAAGGCAAAGACGTATATGACATTTACTCTATGTCTCCCGATCAGGCTCTCAATGAGACTGCCTACAAAGATTGGTAAATCGTATGCCAAAGACTAAAAGTTTAGGATTCACTTTAATTGAGCTATTAGTAGTGATGGCAATCATCGGTACGCTGTTATCTGTAGTCGCCCCTAGGTATTTCGCCAGTTTGCAACACGCCAAGGAAACCTCTCTTAAGCAAGACTTATCTATTATGCGTGAGGCGATAGGACATTTTTATGGTGATACGAATCGCTATCCAGAAAGCATGAATGAATTAGTATTGCGTAAATATTTAAAAGAGATTCCTGTTGACCCCATTACCGAAAGTAGAACTACTTGGTTGATTGCCCCGCCTGATGATCAGGCAAAAACCGGGGTTTATAACATCATCAGTGGCGCGGAAGGCGTCGCAAGCGATGGCACGCCTTATAACACTTATTGAGCAAGATAGCTTATGCTGATTTATTGTAAGCACTATCTAAAGGGTTATACCTACTTTGGTGTTTTATTTGTGGTGGTATTGATTAGTTTGGCTTTGAGTGGGGCAGCAGGTGTCTGGCAGTTTCAAATACAACGTGAAAAAGAGCAGCAATTAGTGTTTATAGGCAATCAATATACCCAGGCAATTGCGGGCTATTATCACTCGGCACCCGGAGGCTTAAAACATTATCCAAAATCTATAGCCGAATTACTGCGTGATCCCCGTTATCCCACTGTAAAACGCCATCTACGCAAACCTTGGCTTGACCCATTTACATTAAAAAATGATTGGGGTTTGATACGCACCAAGCAGGGAGGTATTGCAGGGGTATTTAGTCAAGCCGAAGGTGTGCCAATTAAGCAAGCAGGTTTTGGCAGTGAGACACTTGATAAGCTATTAAGCGGTAAAATAAATTACCAACAATGGAAGTTTATTTATATTGCGGCAACAGATGAAAATCCACATACAACCAGCAACAATGATAATAGCAGTGATGAAGCAGAACAAGATAATATTGAAGAAGGCACGATCGACGATCTAGACGACAGTCAACCTGAGCAGGAAGAAGAAAATGGCGAAGAGTTTATCGAGCCTGAACTGACCGAGTCTAAAAAATAAAAAACTCGCCGAAAATAAAGTTAGGCTCCAGCATGTCGCTAGAGCCTAATATGAAAGTAAATATATTGAAATTAAAAATTCTAGTTAAAAAATAATTCCCACATCATCAGCAGTAGTTGGATCATTCACTCCGCAAATTGGGTGTTGTCCCAAAGCTGCAGGTGTTGCTACCAAACTTAATACATCCACAGCTATTCCACCAGGGGCTGTAAATTCATTAAGACCCAAATTTCTGCGTAATGAAAATGCTACAGTGTGATCACGACAAGAAGTGTCGCCTGAAGCACCAACTGCGCCAACCTTAACACCACCTTTATACAATGCAACACCCCCACCAAACACATTAATACCACCAATGCGTTTGTTTTTCAAAAAGTCAGAGTTCTTGCCATATGACACAGGTGAGCCACCATAAGCTTTGGTGGCATCAACTGGATTACTGTGTTGTAAACCATACAAGCTACCACCAGGTACAACTGTTGCATAAACCGAACCAGTGGCTAGAGAAAGACCATCAAGACTAAAGGCATTAGCAGTATTAGCTTTCTGTGCCGAAATAATACGGCTACCTAGCCAAGCACTATTACCAGCTTTAGCGCCACCTAAATCATCAGTACCATTAGTAGCATACACGTGACAAACTTTACCTGTTTCATCCACCATGGTCACCCACATAGGTAATCCAAAACCAAAACCATTAGTATCAGACACTGCAGGTCTGGCTGCAGCTTCAAATTGAGCTCTAGTTACATCTGAACATGCAGCTTGTGATGACTGCGCAAAGGCCAACATAAACAAACCACTAATTGCTAATTGTGTAGAAATATTCATTTTTAAAACTCCTAATTATTTGGTTAATTAAATTAGTAAAAATTTGAACCATTGAATTCTATATAACGATTATAAAAATATCAGAACATAATTAAATTTAATATTACCCGATTGGGTATATTCGCAGAGTGATATGTAACCGCTTCGTTGATTCAATCTCTTGATATCGTTCAGCAATTCTTAAGTCTTTGGTCTTGAGGCTTACAGTAAGCTCTTGTTTTGGAGAGTGTTATGGGAGTAAATCTAAAGAGATAAGCCTATAAAGTAGTAAGTTCCATTTCGACTGACTAGGTGAGTTTGTTTTGGCAAGCTCATACCTCAAATGTAAAAGTTGAGTGTAACACTTTGAAGTTGTAACTTATTGAATTATGTGAATTTTATTACCAGACAGGTACTTATAGTAAAAGTGGCGTCAACACTTCAAAGGTATTGATTTGTTTGTTTTTTCAGCTTTAACAGCTTTGCGAATATCGCTAGGATTAGAATCTTTAGCTAGATTTTTTAATGCTTCACCTGCTTTGTTTCTGGCATTAGTGAGTAATACTTCCGGGTAACGACCAAATGATAGGGTATTTTCATTACCCTCAATACGATAACGATACAGCCAAAACTTTGAGCTGTCAGGCTTTACCTGTAAAAATAACCGTTTACTATCAGCAATCTTATAGGGCTTGGCTTTGGCCTTTTGGTTCTGATGGCTATATCGGTGAGCGGTATGGCTAACTTAGGCATGATATATCTCGATAACTTGTTTTTTAGGGTAACAGTTTTAGGGTATTTATTAATTACCCTCAGAAATACCCAATAAAACATAAGATGTCAATAGACGTAAAAAAGCCAGCTAATACGTTAATATTAGCTTTATCATTGATTTAATTGATTGTTTTGTTACTGCTTGAGCCTGATTAATACTACAAAAAACAAGCTATTGGCGTCCCCACGGGGATTCGAACCCCGGTCGCCTCCGTGAAAGGGAGGTGTCCTAGGCCTCTAGACGATGGGGACCTAAGAATTTCTATACCGTATTGCAAATGCAGTATTCTACTACAAAAAGCCTGTAAAACCTACCAAAAGCTTATAACAAAATACTTTTGGTGGAGATAAGCGGGATCGAACCGCTGACCTCTTGCATGCCATGCAAGCGCTCTCCCAGCTGAGCTATACCCCCGTACCTACTGCGTTTCGCTGATAATTACATCACCTGTCAGCGAGGCGCAATAATAAAGAGGGGCAGGGTGATTGTCAATGACTTTCACCATTTTTTCTCTAAAATTTACTTGATGCTTCTGCATGTTAGTGAAAAGTAGAGATTACGGTCAAAATTAGCCGCGGGTATTTGACTGGCTATCAAATTGTAGTAAATCTACCCGCGGTAAAGGTTGCCATCCTGTTTGGCGATGTTCAGCTATAACATTGGTAAATATTCCGCCTCGGACATAAAATTTTGCAGTTACACGCATAAATTTTGGCTGTGTTGCTGCAACTAAATCATCTAATATACGGTTTGTCACCGCCTCGTGGAAACAACCCTCGTTGCGGAATGAGACGATGTACAGTTTTAAACTTTTTAGTTCTACACATTGCTGGTCAGGGATATAGTCTAAATAAATGACGGCAAAATCAGGCTGTCCGGTTTTTGGACACAAGCAAGTAAACTCTGGGATTTCCATATGAATATGAAAATCACGATTAGGATTAGGATTTGGGAACGTTTCTAGTGTTTTAGAGGGTTTTGCGTCTAAATCACCTAATAGGGTGACGTTTTCATGTAAAGGTTTGTTAGACATATAAGCATTCATATAAAATAATAGAGCCATTATAAAACGCTCAATATAAAATACTAAATTAAGTTTTATTAAAAACATAAAGAATAACCAAAAACCTTAACTTTATAGAATATCTATTTGCGTCTTACTCACCTAAAGCTTGCTGGTTTTAAATCGTTTGTTGATCCAACAACGTTGCATATTCACGGCCAACGCGTGGGTGTGGTCGGCCCTAATGGTTGCGGTAAATCTAACGTCATGGAATCTGTGCGCTGGGTGCTAGGTGAATCGTCTGCCAAAGAAATGCGTGGTGACAGCATGGATGCGGTGATCTTTAATGGCTCTGGTAATCGTAAGCCAATATCACGTGCTAGCGTAGAGTTGGTTTTTGATAACAGTCTAGGCGGCGCGGCTGGTGAATGGTCGCAGTACGCCGAAATCTCGGTTAAACGGGTGATTGAGCGTGATAAAGGCTCTACTTACTATATAAACAATTCAGTCGTGCGTCGTCGCGACGTTGCTGACCTATTTCTAGGTACAGGTTTAGGTGGTCGTGCTTATGCCATTATTGGCCAAAATACTATTAGCCGTATTGTTGAAGCCAAGCCTGAAGAAATGCGTATCTTTTTAGAAGAAGCAGCTGGTATTAGTAAATACAAAGAGCGCCGCCGTGAAACAGAATTACGTTTGCGCGACACACGTGATAATTTAACAAGGGTAGAAGATATTTTACGCGAGTTAGATAAACAGATAGCCCGCTTGCAATCTCAAGCTGTTGTAGCAGAGCTGTACCATCAACTGCAAGCCGCATTAAATATGGCTAAGGGGCAAGTTTGGCTACTTAAAAAACGGGATGCAAGCACTCGATGGGAAAGCGCACAGCGTACTGTAGATAAGCTGGCGAATGAGCTAGAAGCGCAAATGGCTAGTTTGCGAAGTAGTGAAAGCATGCTGGAAACGGCAAGGCAACAGAATTTTGTTGCGACCGAAGCCGTTAGCAAAGCGCAAGCTAGCTATTATGAGGCGAATGCAGAAGTCTCAAGCCTGGAGAATCAAGTCAAAAATACTGCAGACGCACGTGAGCGTATGCAATTGCAATTGCAGCAATTAACGGCTCAATTAGATAAAAATACAAGTCAGCAAAATAATCATACAAATGCATTATTAGCTGCACAAACCGAATTAGAAGCGGCTAATGCCGATTTTACAGTGGCCGAATCAGCAATTGTAGCTGCACGCGCAGCTTTACCCGTGCATTCACAGCAATTTCAACATGCGCTTAACCTGTTTAATGCCAGCCAAGCCGCATTAAGTAATGCTGAGCAACGATTACGGCTTGAGCAAGCAAATGTTGGGCATATCGCACGAACAATCAGTGAAACAACTGAGCAGCTACAGCGCCTGCAGCATAATTTAGATAATATTCAGTCAATCTCAGTTGAAGTGCTGCAAGAAAAAGAAGCGCTATTTAGTGGTGCGGAAGTTGAAGTTGCGAATATTGAGAAATTAATAGCAAATACATTGCATTACGAGCAGGAGCTTAATGTTGCACTCAAAAACAGTAGAGAGTTGCAACAAGTTCAGCAACGAGAACTACATGTATTAGAAGCTGAAATTAGTTCTTTAACTAAAATTCAGCAGGCAACGAAAAGTGGTAATAATGAAGCGACCTTAGTTGCTTGGCTAAAAAACACTGGTTTAGAAAGTAGTGCACGCATTTGGCAAGGTGTCAGCATCAAATCTGGCTGGGAAACCGCGTTAGAGGCTGTGTTAGGTGTTAGGTTAAATGCAATTGTGCATAGCGAGTTAACGTATAAAAATAAGCCACCTGCAGCATTAACAATTGCATTAACAGCACCTGATAATGCAAGTCAGCTTAATAAAACACAAAACACTTCTTTGTATCACTTGATAGAGAAAGTTGATTCAAATTGTCAGGCGGTGCTGCAAGATTGGTTGGCAAGTGTATTTTTGTTAGAAGAAGGCGAAGATGTCACTTCGGCTAGGCTGACACTAAGCAATGGTGAGTGTTTGGTCAACAAAGCGGGTGATATTTATACACGGCATAGCGTTACATATTTTGGTGCACACTCTTTAATGCACGGTGTGCTGGAAAGGCAAGCGCTACTTGAAGCTTTGCAAAGAAAACTGCCAAACTTACAGCAAAGTTTAGCGAGGGTAAATCAAGAGTTAGCACAGCAAGAGCTCAAATTACAATCATTACGTACAGAGCATCAGACATATAATTTTCAGCTAAAAACTGCAACACAACAAGCGCATCAACTTAATTTAGCGCTACAGCAACTCAAACAACAGCAAGCCAATACTGTGCAGAGACAAAAAACATTACAGGTAGATGTTGGTTTGGCGAGTGAAAAATTACTAAAGCTTAAGGCTGAAGTTGCTGCTAAAGAACAATCAGTGAATGAAATTTCATTAAGTTTGAGTCAATTACAAACCGAAAAACTATTGGCAGAAACCAACAAACAAGCAGCTGAGTCAGTCTTTAACGAAGCGCGAAATCTATTGCAAACATTAGAACGGGCGCATCAGGAAAAAACGTTTAATTTAAAATTAAATAATAATAATATCAATGAATTAAATAATAAAATTGATAATTTACTTGAAGAAAATATCAGTCTTAAGTTGCATTGTAATGAGGTTGAAACTACTTTAGCTGCAACTAAAATGGAAACGCTAAAGACTAATTTGGAGCTTGCGTTAAATCGAAAACAACAGCATGAGCAACGATTAATTGAAGCCCGCAACAAAATGAGTGAATGTGAGCAGGCGCTGCAACAGCAAGAACGTATGCGTATGCAGAATGAACAGTTGTTGCATCCGTTACGAGATAAACTGGAAGCGAGCCGACTGGCTGAACAGGAGGCACGTTTGTATTTTGAGCAGTGCCAAACTGAACTTGCGGCTTCTAGCATTAATGAATTGGGGCTTGCAGAAAATCTAGAGTTTTTAAAAGCCAATAACCCAAATGAAGCATACAAGGTTGCAGATTTAGAAAGAAAAAGAAATAAACTGGCGCTAGATATTGAGGAACTGGGCGCGGTGAATCTTGCAGCAATACAAGAGCTTGATACTGAGCAAACGCGTAAACAGTATTTGGATAGTCAGTGCAAAGATTTAACCGATGCGAGTGAGACACTAGAAGATGCAATTCGTAAGATAGATAAAGAAACAAGAGGGCGTTTGCAAGCTACGTTTGACGAGGCGAATCGACATTTTAATGAGTTATTTACCACCTTATTTGGTGGCGGGCAAGCGCGTTTAGAGTTGCTTGGAGAAGAGATTTTAGATACTGGCATGCAAATATTCGCACAGCCGCCAGGCAAGAAAAATAGCACGATTCATTTGTTATCAGGCGGAGAGAAAGCTTTGACGGCATTGGCATTGGTATTTGCGTTGTTTAGACTAAACCCGGCACCATTTTGCTTGATGGATGAAGTCGATGCGCCTTTGGATGACAGCAATACCGAGCGTTTTTGTGCAATGGTGAAAAAAATGTCTGAAAGAACACAGTTTTTATATGTGAGTCATAATAAAATAACCATGGAAATGGCGCAGCAATTGATAGGTGTTACTATGCAAGAGTCTGGTGTTTCGCGTATTGTGGACGTAGATATGGAAGCGGCTGTACGCATGGTTGAAGAACTTAGTATCCAGTGAAGTCAATAAATGGTGAAGTTAATTTTTAGTGACGTTATCCTAAGTGGAAACTAAGAAATGTCAAAGCAAGCTGTTTTAAAGGTCAAAAAAATGCTGAAGGTTAAGTGTAATGAGTGATTTGCAAATTATGTTAATTATCATTGGCGTGCTGATTATATTGGCAGTGTTGATGGTGAATTGGTGGCAAGAAAAGAAATTCCATCAGCAGGTGGATAATAGCTTTTCACCATTGCATAGTGATGCCTTATTAGATGAATTTGATACTGGTGAACCATATCTTGTTAACCAACAACCTGATCAGTCAAATGTCGATGGTTATGGAAAACATCATCCGATTGATCTCGGTATTGTTGAAGATATTTCCTTTAAAAAATCTTCATCAGAAGTAGAGTTTTCATTTGATGCCAGAGGGATGGATGATGTTAGTCCAGACTTCATCATTCCACCAGAAAAACTAAAAGCAAGTAGTCATGTAAACGTTGATGTAGATGAAAAATTAACACAACATCATGATATTAAAGCAATATTTGCAGATGCATTTAGTCATGTAAAAAATTCAGATTATGGCAGCAACGAACAAGCTTCGGCAAAAAAACATGCACCATTTAATTATGAGACTGTGCCAGAATTGGCCGCAACTAAGAATAAAGAGCGTATTGAGCCTAACTTTGAAGATGTTGATTTGAAGGTTTCAGATATCAATGATGCAGATGAATCAGCACCTGTAATAGATGAAATAAAGTCTGATGAATTTGAAATAAGCTTACCGGCGATGTTGAATGGGCAAATGGATTTAACAGCATTATTATACTTAGCTGATGCCACACCATTAAGTTCACTTAGCGGCACGTTAACCAGCCTCTTGGTAGGCTATGATAAACCTGTTTTTGTGCATGTTCTGCAATCGAATAACGCTTCAGACGATATTAAAAATCAAGTATGGTACTCAGTTAAAGAAGCTGTGCCAAATCAATTAGTCTCTAGAGTTGCTTGTAGCTTGCAATTGGCCGATCGTGCTGGTGCAGTAACACGTTACATGCTGAACCGTTTCCAATTAGCCGTTGAAACTGCTGGTTTAGATATTAATGCTCACGTAGAGTGGCAAAGCAATGGTGATGCGCTGACGGCGGCTACAGCGCTCGATTCATTTTGTATTGATGTGGATAAAACGATTGGATTTCATTTAGTTCATGGTGAAAATGGTGCATTTACTGGTACCAAATTAAGAGGTTTAGCTGAGGCCCAAGGTTTGATGCTTTCTGCTGAAGGAATGTTTAAATATTTTGATGCATCCTCACGAGAATCATCATTTGTAATGTTTAATCGAGAAGACAATCCGTTTAGTGCTGAGATGTTGAGAGCTTCAGTGGTAAAAGGGATTACGTTTCAGTTTGATATTCCACACGTTAAACAATGCGCACAAGCTTTCAATCAGATGGTGCAAGTCGCGCGACAAATGGAAATCGGTTTAAATGCAATTCTTGTAGATGATAATAACAAAGTATTGGGCGATATACAGATAGAAAAGATTCGTCAACAGCTTAAAGTGATTCATGCCACGATGTTGGTGCGGGGCATCATTCCTGGCTCAGATAGCGCGCTGAGGTTATTTTCTTAAATGGTTGAGAGTACTGGGCAGGGCACACTAGATTTAGCATTGAATAGTTCTACCACTGATGCCGCATTAAAAGCACGATATTTAAAATTACTTCAACTGCTGGCACGTTACGACCATGAATACTATGCGCTAGACATGCCATCTGTGCCAGACAGCGAATACGATAAGGTGTACCGCGAGTTGTTGAGCTTAGAAAATCTCCATCCAGACCTAATTACTCCAGATTCTCCAACACAGCGTGTAAGTGGTTCAGCAGTGAATGCTTTCAATAGCATTACACATCGTCAGGCAATGCTGTCATTAAATAATGTGTTTGATGATGACGAGTTAATAGCATTTGATAAGCGCGTACGTGAAACGCTTGGGCAAGAAAAAATTGAGTATGCTGTAGAGCCGAAGTTTGATGGTTTAGCCATTACGCTTACTTATGAAAATGGTTTGTTCACACAAGGTGCTACACGTGGCGATGGCTATTCTGGTGAAGATGTAACGCATAATCTACGTACCTTACGCAGTATTCCAAAGCGGCTCAATTGTGTAAATCCGCCTCAGTTGCTTGAAGTTCGTGGTGAAGTGTTCATGTTTAAACGCGATTTTGAGAAGCTGAATCAAGCGCAACTTACAAAAGGTGAAAAGTTATTCGCCAACCCTCGCAATGCGGCGGCTGGCAGTCTTCGCCAGCTGGATGCAAATATCACCGCCACAAGGCCATTAAGTTTTTTTGCTTATGGGTTGGGTGCCGCTGAAGGTGTGCCAGCGTTGAGTAGTCACAGTATGGCTATGGATTATTTAGCGAGTTTGCATTTTCCTGTGAGTATTGAACGTGACGTAGTTAAAGGCTTATCAGGCTTGTTTGCTTATTATCAAACAATTGGCAATAACCGTGATAGGTTGGCATTTGACATAGACGGTGTAGTCTACAAGGTCAATGCGTTCAGTCAGCAGAATGAGTTGGGCTTTGTGTCACGCGCGCCACGCTGGGCGATTGCACATAAATTTCCTGCTCAGGAAGCATTAACTATCGTAGAAGATATTACTGTGCAAGTAGGGCGCACTGGTGCAATTACCCCTGTCGCTAGGTTAAAACCTGTGTTTGTCGGCGGTGTTACGGTAACCAATGCTACCTTGCATAACGAAGATGAAGTGCGACGCAAGGATGTACATGTAGGCGACACGGTAAGCGTACGTAGAGCTGGTGATGTGATTCCCGAGGTGGTGAATGTGGTGCTGGAAAGAAGGCCTGCGAATGCACAGCGCTTTACCATGCCTGCAATTTGTCCTGAATGCGGCTCACATATTTTGAGGCAGGCGGATGAGGCAATCGCACGTTGTACAGGTGGTTTATTTTGCCCGGCACAACGTAAGCAAGCGATTATTCATTATGCATCAAGACGTGCGATGGATATTGAAGGTTTAGGCGAAAAGCTGGTAGATCAATTAGTTGAAGCTAATTTAGTACATACCTTAGCTGATATCTATAAGCTGGATCTAGGCACTTTAAGTGGCCTTGAGCGCATGGCAACCAAGTCTGCAACGAACATACTAGACGCGCTACAAAGTAGTAAGTCAACTACGCTGGCACGCTTTATATATGCACTAGGCATGCGAAACGTGGGAGAAGCGACCGCTAAAGATTTAGCCAAACACTTTGGTAAATTATCATCCATTATGCAAGCCGACATAGATGCGCTGTTACAGGTGAATGATGTTGGCCCCGTAGTAGCCGAGTCTATTATGAATTTTTTTGCTGAAGCGCATAACCAGGAAGTCATCAAAGCACTCATAGAATCAGGAATCAATTGGTCTGAAACTGATGGCAAACACATAGCGACTGGTAATTTTGTCGGGAAAACATTTGTGCTCACTGGTACGTTGCCTAATTTATCTCGTGATAGCGCAAAGGCTTTAATTGAAGAAGTTGGTGGCAAGGTAAGCGGCAGTGTATCGAAAAAAACCGATTACGTAATTGCTGGCAGCGATGCAGGAAGCAAGCTAGATAAAGCGCAAGAACTTGGCTTGAATATTCTGGATGAAGCCGCTTTCATTGAGTTGTTGGCTTAGTGCTTTATACAAAGACCAAGTATGGTGGGCAAAGAAATGTCTAACCAAGACTATCATCAATATCTTGAACAGCACTTTCTTGAGAAGGTAGTGGCTATTGCGCAAGCTGCTGGTGCGGCCATTATGCAAGTGTATTCAACTGATTTTAGTGTCGTCAAAAAAGAGGATAATTCCCCACTCACGCATGCCGACTTAGCGGCACATCAGGTGATAATTTCAGCACTAAATGCACTTACACCACATATTCCTATTTTGTCTGAGGAGTCTGAATCCATTGATTACGAAGCGCGCAGGCAATGGCCGCAGTATTGGTTAATAGACCCACTTGATGGTACGCGTGAGTTTGTGAAGCGCAACGGCGAGTTTACAGTGAATATTGCACTTATTCACGGCAATAGTTCTGTACTAGGTGTGGTGTATGCACCAGTGACAGAAGTGTTGTATTTTGCGTCACTTGGGCATGGTGCTTACAAACAAATCAATAATGAAGCTGCTCACGAAATTCACACCAGATTACTAGACCCCAAACAGCCCATCATTGCGGGCAGTCGCTCGCATACAGACGAGAAAATGCTACGCTTCATGCAGAATTTGAAGCAGCGTTTACTTGAACAAGACAAAGATGCGGAACCTGAACTTATTAGTATGGGCAGCTCTCTAAAAATTTGTTTAGTCGCAGAAGGCGTGGCAGATGTATATCCGAGGCTAGGCCCAACGTTTGAGTGGGATACCGCGGCGGCGCATTGTGTGCTAATTGAGGCGGGAGGGGATATTGTTGATATAACAGATCAAAGATTGCCATATAACACTAAATCATCATTGTTAAACCCATGTTTTTTTGCTAAAAGTGGCGAAGATTATAAATGGGCAAGTTACTTATAAAATCGTGATAATTAAACCTATAAAAACTAGAAAGAGATCCTATAAAATGAAATTACAAGTAACTTTAAGTTCTATTCTTATCACATTGTTTTTTAATAATGTTTATGCTGCTTCTATAGAAGTAAACGCTTGTAATCAAGCTGTTGAAAAGGGCGATAGTGCTGCTGCATTAATATTGTCAGCCAAATTGTTAAGCAGTAATAAAAACGATAAAGATGCGTTAATTTGCCAAGGTCGCGCATTAAGTGCAAAAGGCGATTTTAAAGCTGCTTTGAATTCATTTAATGCAGCAACAGAAAACTCAAAAGACGCCTTTGATAAAACGATTTCAACACTACTCACGGGTCATGCATATAAAGCGCTTAAACAATATGATCAAGCGATTGCAAGCTACCAACAAACTATTACCAATGCACAAGCAGCTAATAATCAAGCATTTGCACGTATAGCGCACAATGCTATTGGTGATGCTTATTTTGAGAACAGCCAATTTGCATTAGCTTTACCTGAGTATATGATAGCCAGCAAACTGGCAGAAAATGATAATGAACGTGGTGACAGTTACGAGAAAATAGCGTTAACACACCATAATATGAATCAAAATGATGCTGCACTTGAGTATCAAATTAAAGCTTATTTAATGAATGAGCAAGTGGGAAGTTTGGATCAATATGCCCACTCAAGCATAGAGCTAGGTAGTTACTACACGATTACGAAGAAATACGTCAGTGCTGAAAATGTGCTGAATAAAATCATTAAATTTGCAAAAGAGCAGGGTGGTGCTTACTATGAAGCAAAAGGTAGTTATGTATTAGCGAAAGTTAAAGTTGCCACTGGGGATATTCCAACAGCAAAAGCCTTGATAGCGCACGCAAAATCAATTGCAAAAAGTACAAATGATAAGGCTTTAGACATGGAGATTGATCAAGAAACCAAAGGCTTGATTTAAATTATTTTTAATAGAAATTTAATATAAAACTTTTGTAAGGAAATGCATCTCAAACCGACTTACGTACAACATTAATGCTTAATTAATTTTTAACTAGGTCGAAACCATGATTATTCAAACCAAGTCCGATATCATCCCATCAGAAATCACGCCTAAAGTGGTGTTTGACAATAGGCGTGATTTTATTCAAAAAGCTGGGTTTGGTTTGTTGGCCGGTAGTGCAGCAGCCCTATTTAGTAATCCCTTGTACGCTGGCACAGTAAGCTCAGGAACTACAGAAGGTGCCGGCAGATTAGTTGGCCGTGCCAATGCACCAGCAGTATATAAACCTAGCGGTACTCGGCAAAAAATTTCAAATTACACCAAAACTTCATATGGCGCCGGTGAAAAGCTTACGCCGTACGAAGACATTACCACTTACAACAATTATTACGAATTCGGCACTGACAAAAGTGAGCCGGCAATTAATTCCAAATTGTTTAAACCCAGCCCTTGGACTGTCAGCATTGAGGGTGAAGTTAAGAAAAATAAAACCATCAGCATTCAAGATATCTATAAGCTGGCACCGCTAGAAGAGCGTATTTACCGTATGCGCTGTGTTGAGGGTTGGTCTATGGTCATTCCTTGGATCGGACTGCCGCTCGCACAATTGATTAAATGGGCAGAGCCTAATTCGAATGCGAAGTATGTGGAATTTACATCATTCGCTGACCCGCAACAAATGTCTGGTGTTAATATTCCTGTGCTTGATTGGCCTTATACTGAGGCATTGCGCATGGATGAAGCGATGAATCCACTCACTATTCTGGCCGTTGGTCTGTACGGCGAACAATTGCCTAACCAGAATGGTGCACCTATGCGTTTGGTAGTGCCTTGGAAATATGGCTTTAAAGGAGCCAAGGCTATCGTTAAAATTCGCTTCACTGAAAAAATGCCACTCACTAGCTGGATGAAAGCGGGGCCAAGTGAATATGGTTTCTATGCCAACGTAAACCCGCTAGTTGAGCATCCGCGTTGGACGCAGTCTTCTGAGAAACGAATCGGTTCAGGCTTATTTGCAGGGCGGATTAAAACGCAAATGTTTAACGGATATACTGAGCAAGTAGGGCAGATGTACGCTGGTTTAGATTTGCGTAAAAACTTTTAAGGTATTTTTAAATGTCTAAGTTTTTAAATATTGCTTTTATCAGTTCTGTGCCAAATAGAAAGCAAATTTTGTGGATTAAAGCATTTGTATTCGCACTTTGCTTAGTGCCGCTTACTAGGCTTTTTTGGTTAGGTTTTCAAGATGACCTTTCTGCAAATCCTATTGAATTTATTGAGCGCTCCACTGGTTTTTGGGCATTATTTATTTTATTAGCTACACTTGCACTTACGCCCATTAAGTTGATTACTGGCAAAGTTTGGCAAATTCAGTTACGGCGTATGCTAGGGCTGTTTATGTTTTTCTACGCCTGCCTACATGTCACCACTTATCTATGGCTGGATTTTTCCTTTGATTGGACTGATATCACTAAAGATATCGCCAAACACCCACGCATACTTGTTGGTTTTGCAGCATTTGTTTTGACGATTCCATTAGCCATCACGTCTAACAATGCGATGGTGCGACGTTTGCGTGAGCGCTGGAAAAAATTGCATCAACTAGTCTACTTAATCTCAATCCTAGGTGTAATTCACTTTTGGTGGCTAGTTAAAAAAGACATTCGCGAGCCTTTGTTGTACGCAATTATTTTATTTGTATTACTGGCAGTTCGTATTTATTACAAAAAAATGGCAAAACAAAAGATCATCAATCCTAAAGCACCTGTGCAAGCTGTTTAAGCCTGATTAAAGGCTCTGAGTGTTGCACTAATAATTCATTAAGTATTTAAAACTAATCCCTGGCTAAACTTTTGATGTAAGTATTGGTTAACTTGAACGACTAAGTTATGTAGCTTAATCGTACTGTAAATCTAAAGTTTATAAAAATACAAGGGAGATTTAAATGCAAGCTTGTTCTGTAGTGTCACATGGCGTAAATATTTATAAAAAATCTATCAGTTACCTCAATTTTTTCTCAGGTAGTATTCCGCCGTTATTCTTGCGTTTAATCCTGGCATGGGAGTTTGGTAAAGCGGGAATGGAAAAACTTCACGGTACTAATTGGTTTGCTGATATTACATTCCCATTTCCATTTAATCTATTATCACCAGAAATCAGTTGGACGATAGCGACTTACTTTGAGATTTTTGGTGCAATTGCATTAGTGCTAGGTTTAGCAACACGATTTTTTTCAACCTCACTAATTATTCTTACCGTAGTTGCTATAGCGTCTGTGCATTGGCCAGAACATTACACCAGCTTAAGTAACTTATTAACAGGATTTCGAATTGTAGATGAAACTGGCGATGGCTTTGGTAACTATGAACTTCCATTACTTTTCATAGTGATGTTGTTGCCCTTATTATTTGGCGGGGCAGGTAAGCTTAGTTTAGATTATTTAATCAATAAGAAAATAGGTTAATAAGTGATTTAAGCAAATACAGACTAAAAGCACTACGAGGCAAAGCTCTAACAGCATTGTAGGGCTTTGCCGCATCATTATCCTGTATGCAATTGAATATAATGCCTTTTATTTTGTCTCGTTTTCAAGTCTTTCATATGCTCTTTCAGCAGCCTCATACTTCGTCAGATCATGATTATTTCTTAGCTCAAAATAAATCAATTTATTAGCTCTATCTTTGTCTCCAAGGCATGCTTTAACTAGCATTTCAAACCATCGAGCATCGACAGTTTGATTGTTCAACTTTCTTATTCGCTCCCTATTTCTTGGGTCAGCATCAATAACTTTAAGCATTTTCTGATCGTTTTCCACAATAGGCTCGTATTTCTTTTGTTTTCTTTTATCTATGTATATAAGCACTAAGTATACGATGTATATAAATAAACAAGTTCCAATTAACACAATAATCCAATAGCTCATGTTTGGTCTCCCATTTTTTTATTAATTATAACTGTACTAACTAATTTGCATTATCTATCCATGGTTTCAACACATCAAAATTAATAGTCAATGCAATCCATTTATCTATCAGTTAAATAGAAGATGTGTACTTGCGTTTATCATTTATGAAACAATTGATATCCATAGTAGCTTAGATGTAATATTAAATATAATTTTACATAATATACATTATACGAAGT
>JBKJUR010000029.1:0-66568 GCA_046590165.1 Methylotenera sp. | reverse complement strand
ATACTTGCTCCGCTAGTGGAAGACGAACCTATTCAGATTCTAGTCAATAATGCGGGTATTCATGATGACGCGGTATTCCCTGGTATGCGGCCTGAGCAATGGCACCGCGTGATTGATGTTTCAGTGAATGGTTTTTTTAATGTCACTCAGCCATTAATGATGCCGATGATACGTAGTCGCTGGGGACGTATCATCAACGTTTCATCTATCGCTGGTATTACGGGGAATCGTGGTCAAACTAACTATGCTGCCGCTAAGGGTGCGATTAATGCGGCTACCAAATCATTATCGCTGGAAGTTGCCAGTAGAGGTATTACCGTTAATGCCGTGGCGCCCGGCATTATTGATACCACTATGAGTGAAACAGCATTTGATGCTAAAGCGATTGCGAATATGGTGCCTATGAAACGTGCTGGTACGCCGACTGAAGTAGCTGATTTGATTAGTTTTCTTGCTTCTAACCAAGCGACTTATATTACGGGGCAAATTATTTCTATCAATGGCGGGATGATCTAGTCATTGATTATTTGGCAAGATTTAATTAACTACCTACACTTGTCTATATAGGACTTATAAGACCCAATAAAACTATATGTCTAAGAATAGGTCTGTCATTACTAATGATTTAATTACAATGGATATTGATACTGACCAGAGTTTTTCGTCGGTTTATATCAAAAAACATCAAGGAACATCAATGAATAATAAATTGCTATTGATATTGCTTACTATTGCTACAACTGCATCTGCAGTTCCAGTCAATACAACGTTAGCAATACCTTTAAAGCCCTTACAGCAACAGTCTGAGGCTGCGCATTTAACTGCTGAAGTACTGACACGATTTCACTATAAGCCGGCAAGACTGGACGACGTTAGCTCCACTAAAATATTTGATAACTACATAAAGTCTTTAGATGGGCAAAAAGTATTTTTCTTGCAGTCTGATATTGATCAGCTATCCAATACGCGTACAAAGCTTGATGATGCGATACTTAAAGAAGATTTGACGATTCCTTTTGCGATTTTTAGTCTTTATAAGCAGCGTGTTATAGAGCGTACGGCTTATGCGCGAACATTACTCCATAAAAACTTTGATTTTACCAAGCAAGAAAGTTATCAATTCACGCGTGAAAAATCACCATGGGCAAAATCTCAAGATGAGATGAATGACCTTTGGCGTAAGCGCGTAAAAAATGATTGGCTTCGCCTCAAGCTAGCGGGTAAGGATGATAAGAGTATTATCGAGACGCTTGATAAACGTTATGAAAATTCGTTGAAAGGCATCGCTAAAATCAAGAATGATGATGTATTTCAAAACTTCATGAATGCTTATACGCTGACAGTAGACCCGCATACCAACTACTTTGGCATACGCGCATCAGAGGATTTCGACATCTCTATGAAGCTTTCACTGGATGGCATCGGCGCTGTGCTGCAAGATAAAGATGAATATACCACTATCAGGGAGTTGGTCACCGGCGGACCGGCAGCACTTTCAGGCAAGTTAGAAGTTGGTGATCGTATTGTGGGCGTAGGGCAGGGTGAAAGTGGTGCTGTCGTAGATGTGATGGGTTGGCGTTTAGACGATACGGTCGCACTGATACGTGGTGCTGAAAATTCGATAGTGGTTTTAGATATTTTACCTGCTGAGGCTGGCCCTGACGGCAAACATAAACTTATTTCACTCACGCGTAAAAAAATTAGCTTAGAACAGCAGGCTGCTAAAAAATCAATTATTGAAGTGAAAGACGGCGCTACAACACGCCGTATTGGAGTGATTGATTTACCGGTTTTTTACCAGGATTTTGGTGCACGCCAGAAAGGTGATAAGGACTTTAAAAGTGCTACCCGGGATGTTTCACGTCTATTGGAAGCACTGAAAAAAGAAAAAGTGGATAGTGTGCTGATTGACTTACGTAACAACGGCGGTGGCTCATTAGATGAAGCAATTGAACTCACTGGGTTGTTCATAGATAAAGGCCCCGTGGTGCAAGAGCGCGATGTTGAAGGCAATATCAAAGTAGATAGTGATACTAATGCAGGCGTCGTTTGGAATGGCCCGCTAGGCATACTGATCAATCGTGCCTCAGCATCGGCTTCTGAGATTTTTGCTGCCGCGATTCAAGACTATGGTCGTGGGGTTATTATCGGCGAACAGAGTTTCGGAAAAGGTACTGTGCAGTCTGTAGTGAATTTGGATAAACTTGTGAAAAATGAACAGCCCAAATTTGGTGAACTCAAGATGACCATTGCCCAATTTTTTAGGATAAATGGCGGTACCACTCAATTACGTGGCGTTTCTCCAGATATTAGTCTTCCATCTACGACAGATGCCGAGAATTTTGGTGAGTCTAGCTTTGACAATGCGTTACCTTGGACTCAAATTAAGGCGGCCGAATTCATCCCGGTAGGGGATTTGAAAGCACTTGTTCCAATGCTTAAAGCGAGTCATGAATCACGTATTAGTAAAGACAAGGATTTTCAATATTTGAATGAGGATCTTGCCGAATTAAAAACGTTGCGTAATACAAACCTGATATCACTTAACGAGGCTAAGCGTCGTAAAGAACGTGAAGTGCAAGAGAAGCGTTCGTCATCACGCGAAAAAAATAGTGATGTTGGCGGCAATTCAGCCCTAACTGATAAGAAATCAAGCGTATCTAAAAAAGAAAGTTTGCAAGATGATGGGCTACAGTCAAATGAGCGCAACATCAACAATGATCTAGAGATGGAAAAAGTAAGGAAGAATGCCAAAGACATCTTACTGAATGAAGCTGCAAACGTACTTAGCGATCAAGTAGGCCTGTTAAATGCAAATGCTAAATTGACGGCTAATGTGTCGCCTGTAATAGAAAGCCATTAATCTCAATATAAATGGATGATTAAATTTTGAAACATTGCCGTTATTTTCAGCAGGCTGGTACGAAAATAAATATCATTTAATGAAGTTAACAATCAAATATTAACCTCAAATTTCCGCTTAACTATGTAAGTAACATTATTCATTCTTTACTATTTGACCAGAACGATAAAAAACTTGTGATTTAATGTTACCTTCTTTATCGTAAGTAGTTTCAACGCCGTCTTTCAAGCCTTGAATGAAAGCCCCCTCCATTCTTTTTTGACCATTGTCATACCATTGTGTAAACAGACCATGTTCTTGGCCATTTTTGTAGTGAGCCTCTAATTTTACCTGACCATTTTCGTACCATTGATTCCATATTCCATCTTCAAGATCATTGATGTAATTGGTTTGAATTTTCTTATGGCCACTTTCGTACCAAAATATCTCTAAACCTTCCTTAATTCCATTTTTAATATTGATTTCGTATTTCGGTTTGCCATTTTCAAACTTTTCAACGTATAGACCAGTATAAGATTTATCAAAGAAGGTTTGGGAAGACGCAATTGAAGGTACAAAAATTAGTAAAATGTAAAACACAAATAACTTGGAATATTTCATCTTAAATTCTCAAAATTCGATTATTTTTAAGACAGCCAATCTTTAGAAATATTCAATGACTTCATGATAATTAAAAAAATAACTTATAATCAATACGTTAGCTATAAATCTTAAATAAAATAGGGGCAAAATTTGCAAGGCACGATATTTAGTTTAAGTGAAGCACAGATGACTGAGTTTGGAGTGACTTATGGTGTAGGCGGGCTGATGCTCTTGATGTTGTTCATTATAGGGCACCTGGCTTGGGAGTCTAAAGCTGGAAAATTCGGAACTTTCGTCTTATTTGCCGGACTTGCATTCGATATGGTTGGATACGCTGCGAAGTGCATCATTAAATATAATCTTGGAATATATTAGTGGGGTGTAAATAATTTTGTGTAAACGTCATTTTGCAGGAAACTGCTATTTTCAGAAATGGATAAAAAATGAAAACCATTCAACACGGAATGTATTTTCTTGGCCGACCACCGGTTACCCGCAAAGAGTGAAATGCAACCTAACGCAGGCAATTAAATTAGATGATGTCCCATCTTTGTGATGGGACATCAATTTTTATTACCTCATCCCTGCTTTATACTTCGTTGCCTCTTCCCAGCCCTTGGTTGCATTGCCTGTGCTGTAAGAATGCGCACCAGCGCCAGCGAGATGGCCGCTGTCAACAATCAGATACTCTTCGCGAATCGGGCGACCTTCAAACCAGCATTCAAGAATTTCTCTGGTACCTGCGGCATAGCGTGCCTGCGCACTTAAGCTAGTGCCTGAAACATGCGGAGTCATGCCGTGATGCGGCATAGTTCGCCAAGGATGGTTTTGTGGTGCAGGTTGCGGAAACCAAACGTCGCCTGCATAACCAGCTAAATGTCCACTCTCCAGAGCATTTGCTATAGCATCTTTATCACAAATTTTGCCACGTGCAGTGTTAACTATATAGGCACCGCGTTTCATTTTGGCTATTAGTTTGTCGTCGAACATGTGCTCTGTTTCAGGATGTAGCGGGCAGTTGATAGTTACCACATCGCAAACCTTAACCATAGATTCCACGTTTGGATGGAATGTAAGACCGAGTTCTTTTTCGATGTTCGGTGAAAGGCGATAGCGGTCTGTGTAATGCAACTTCACATCAAACGCTTTTAATCGCCTAAGGACCGCCAAACCAATGCGTCCAGCGGCGACCGTGCCGACATTCATCCCCTCAAGGTCATAAGAGCGCTCTATACAGTCTGCAATATTCCAGCCACCATTCACTACCCATTGGTATGAGGGAATGTAGTTACGAACTAAGCTTAAAATCATCATCACTACGTGCTCAGATACGCTAATGCTGTTGCTATAGCTGACCTCGGTCACCGTGACACCAAGTCTGATGGCGGCTTCAAGGTCCACATGATCAGAACCGATACCAGCAGTAATTGCCAGTTTTAGTTTTTTTGCCTTTCTGAAGCGCTCTTCTGTTAGATAGGCAGGCCAAAAAGGCTGGGAAATAATAATGTCGGTGTCTGGCAGTTCTTTTTCTAATCTAGAGTTAGGGCCATCCTTGTCGGAAGTTACAACAAATTTGTGCCCAAGTGATTCAAGAAAGCTGCGTAATCCAAGTTCACCGGACACGCTACCAAGTAATTGCCCTGGTTTAAAGTCAATTGCCTTTGGTGTAGGTAAAGTCTGTCCACCAGGATAAATTTTTATGTCAGGAATACCGTCACGCGCGTATGATTTTGGGTAGCCCGCGACAGGGTCGTCATATAGTACACATAATACTTTGGCCATTTTAGACTCCTTTGTTTAATTGAGTCTCAGGCAGTTTTTTCATGGCAAAATACCAGTCTGTAACCTGATACTCCTTACTTCCCGCCCGCAGTTCAGCATCGTCCATCGTTACTGGCGCAGGAATGATTACATCCTTACCGGGCGTCCAGTTAGCAGGACATGCCACTTTGTTAGCGTCCGCCATTTGCAAGGCATTTATTACACGCATGATTTCGTCGAAATTGCGACCTACGTTCATGGGGTAGTAAATCATGGCGCGCAGTATGCGTTTCGGATCTATAAAAAATACACATCTTACTGTTGATGTATTGCTGCTAAATTCGTGGATCATGCCGTAAAGCCGCGAAATTTTTTGGTCTAGGTCAGCAATCACTGGAAAGCTGATATTGATACCAAAATTGTCCTGAATGTTACGCGCCCAAGCAATATGGCTATATATGCTATCTACCGAGCAACCTAGCAAGGCTACGTTTTTCTGTTTAAAATCGTTCTGTCGTTTAGAAAACTCAATAAACTCAGTAGTACAGACTGGCGTAAAATCCGCTGGATGAGAAAATAAAATGACCCATTTATCTTTTTCCCACTCTGATAATCGGATCATTCCCTTGGTGGTTTGTGCCTCAAAATCTGGCACTGGAGCATTCAATTCTAACCTGACTGGGGCAGTTTCAGTTGAAACGGTGTTCATGGTGTTACCTCCTTACATGCTTGTGAGCTTGTAGCGTTGAGGTAGTGCAACTACTGTGAACGTATGTGCGTTGCACAAAGCTCAAGTTACGTAACTTTGTGACAATATTGCACATAAAAAGTTTATGCATAGCTTTAGACCGCTGACTTAACTCTTTAAAATAATCTTCTTAAATTATGGAAGCTTCAGTAAGGTCGTGAGCTGTGTTGTCAAGTTATCAAGGCACGAAGTGTTCCTATAGATACGATCAGTGCTGCGGGAAGTACAATGGTTTCAAAAGTTATTGCTAATCAGTAAGTGTAATATTACCTTTAGAGCTGGGGAAATTTTGTTTGGCTTTCTTTATTTCATACATGTTCAGGTCCGCATTACGAATCAAATGATCTAGTAATACCTGGGCGGTTTGTGGCACTTCTAAAGAAGCAAGTGCTGGGTCATATACACCTGCGCCAATACTTGCCGATAACTTTAGCTGTTCGTTATTAAAAGTGAAATTGGTGTTCTTCAAATCAGCTTCAATTCTCGCAATAACGGATAGTGCAATTTCTAACTTAGCCTCAGGAAGTATGGCTATAAATTCATCTCCTCCAAATCGGCCAAAAATGTCAATATTCCGTAATGAGCTTTTGCATATTTTTACAAACTGGATGAGAACCTGATCCCCGACACTATGGCCATATTCGTCATTGATATTTTTGAATTTATCAATGTCGATAATCAACACTGCGATATACCGCTTAAGCCGGATGCTACGCTCGACGGCCATCAAGCCTTGTTCAAATATGGCATAACGTCTCAGCGTGCCCGTCAGTGTGTCGTACTTAGCCAATTTATCAAGCGCGATCTCTTGATCTTGCATTAAATCAAACAGGTTTCTTATTTTTAATACGCCAAGCATCAGCAATAAAGAAACGATGACTGCGAGAATGGCGTCAAGAAGTGAGTAACGTCCGTTTGAGATTAATTGGTAAACGGGATCTGCCCGCCTAGCTAGCATTAAGGTTAAGCCCAAAGAAAGTAAAAGCCATCCTGAGCTATGGGCTCTTATTTTCTTTACTTGATATAGAGCTATTACCGAAGCAACTAGTTGAGCAAATGTTGCAAAAAAATAACATAGCAAAGCTAATTTTTGTGGGTTGGAGAAAGTATTCATAGGATATTGGTTATTTTAGGCGTTTGTTCTATCCAGAAATGATAAAACTCACGCGACACAATTAAAAAGAACTCCTTTAAATCTTGCCTTATAAATAGATGCTGAGTTCTATTGATCGCATCTCGGTAAGTTTCTTCAGGGCTGCTATGATCATTTCTTAATTCTATAGTAATCACTTTGGCAATTTTTTGCCTTATGTTGATGTCATTTTCTGAAACGCCTATTTTTCTCATAGACGCTTCATGTAAGCTTAATGGCCAATTTTCAATATCAGAAAAAAACTCCTGGTCGATACTATTCCATAAGTCTATAAACTCTTCCTTTGGGCTACTTAGTTTATAAGTATGCTCATGGTTAATTTCAACTATTGGCGTATTCTCATTTACCCATAATGGATAAAATTCTCTCGCTAGATTAATACAAAAAGCTCTTTCTTCACTTTCAACATTCAACATAAATGCCTCAACGGCTTGGCGGTATGATGTTCCATCAGTATCAACCCCATATAGATTTTGAGTAAGTTTACCTAAAAAGTATTTACTGTCTCGAACACATTCACTGGTTGCGCCTTTTGTATTTAAACTATTGATATAAGATTCGATAGCACTGATCACATTTGTGCCAATATGTAACTCACTACTTACTTTTTTTGTTAGATCAATCAACTCATCGTCATTAGATAAAGTTGCTTTGATTAACATGTCGCTTGCGTATCGCTGATCAGTAAACATTTCGATTGCCTTGACTGTCCCAACGAATTTTCTGGCTTTTATTGAAAATGTTGATAGTACTATTAGATTTTGATTAGTTAGTGTCATTTTATTGCTCCTTCACCCTCACTTTGTAATTTCTACATAAGCTTTTAAACATTTACTTTGGTTAACACACTTCAAATATCTGGCTTAACTACAATACTTTGAGGAAATTTAACATTTTTATTTCAATTAATAACCATCATGACTATATTAAAAGCATAATATATGCCAGTGCATTGTGTGCAAAGTAATATTTATAACAAATTGATTTGTATAAACAAAATAAATTTATCTCATAATAATTTTACGAAACAATGTTGGGAAATAATACAAATGTTAAATTATGAACGACAGATTTTTGTGTATTGAGGATATTTATGGAATCTAGTTGTTATGAGTGATCAGACTGATGCTCTCACTCATTTTCTTGAGAGACCTCGTACGATACAAAATATACGCAGGGATTTTCAAGAGTGGCACTTAGGGAGGACTTGCTATGCGGTATGGGCTATTGATGTGGATTACCCAGCTGTGCGTCAGCAAGTTGCCGCCGCAAAGCAGCATCTCGCCGAATTTTTGCACGATGAATATTTTCGTAAACCACATATCACATTAAGTATTTGCGGGTTTTTAAGTGACAAACCAAAACTTATAGATGATTTTGGGGTGAGTAATTTTGAAGCTCATCTATCGGCGCTGAACCAGCTTAAATTAAAGCCATTTGAAATCGAAATAGATTTATTAGCGAGCTTCGCCTCAGCTCCATTTTTTCATGTTCACGATCCTAGCAATAGTATTTTGAAGCTACGTAACTGCCTGGCATTGTCCACACAGGATTATCAAGATGAAAACTACATTCCTCACGTAACAGTTGGCCTCTATTCTGGTACATGGTCAACTGAAGCGGTCAAAATTCGACTAGATGCTTTTTTGAAAGACAATGTAACACGCTGCTTAATTAATCGTATTAGCTTAATGCGTTATAACGCCTCTGAAATTGGCGGCGCATTAACGACTATTGCAGACTATCATTTTGATCAAGCGGAAATTGAATGGCATGAAAAACCACCATTTTCATTAGAAACTATGTGATAGAAAAACTTCACTTATAGGAAATCAAAAGGTTCAGGTAGTAGTAACCGAGACCTTTTTAGAAGTCGTACTAAATGTTACTGCACAGATAACAATAATTGCCCCCAGTATTTGCGGTAAGTTAGGCGGTAAGCCTTCAAATGTGGCGATAACAATGGAAGTGACAGGTACAAGGTTCAAAAAAATTGCCGCTTTCGCAGGGCCTAGCTTAGCAATACCCTCATTCCAAAATAGATAAGCCAAAACGCCGCCGCAAACTGTCATGATTAGTAATGCAGCGCTTGCATGCAGGCTAGGCACAATAAACTTATCGCCATGAATTAAGGCTATAGCAGTTAATGCTATAGCGCCTACGGACATAATCCCAGCAGTACTCGCAATGCCGCTAACATCTTTAGGCATGAGTTTGCGGACGAGGACGTTGTAAAATGCCCAACTTAGGTTTGCTAATAAGATGAAAATATCTCCCGTTGATACACGCAACTGCGCGCCAGCCCCTAGCACTACAATTGCCACACCAATGATGCCGATTGGGAACGCTAACATTTGCCTTATGCTAGGTTGATCTTTTAAAACAAAAAAGGCGATGACAGCTGTTAATAACGGGTTAAGCGCCATTATTAGAGCACCGTTAACTGCTGAAGTTGTCTGCATTCCCAAGAAGAAAAACAGGTTGAAGCCGAATACACCAACTAACCCTAAAATAATATACGTTTTAATATAGCGAACGGGCACACGCTCATTTCTAAATTTTGTGATCAATAACATAATTGCCGCAGCTAGAATATATCGGCTAGCACCTGCAATATAAGGGCCCATTTCTGCTACAACTGGTCTCGCCAGATTGAAATTGGCACCCCAGAATATCGCAGCGGCGGCAGTCAATAAATAGGTTTTAAACAATATACGACCTTCGTATTTGATTCAGAAAATAAAGCTAGTTAATCAGGCTTTTTTAACAAACTCGGACTTAAGTTTCATCGCGCCAATACCATCGATTTTACAGTCAATATCATGGTCACCATCAACAAGGCGAATATTTTTGACTTTGGTTCCGACCTTAACCACCAATGAAGAGCCTTTCACTTTAAGGTCTTTAATGACGGTAATGCTGTCTCCATCTTGGAGTACATTGCCATTCGAATCGCGCACTACTTTTACCTCATCTGAACTACCTGCAGCGATGTCTTTGCTCCACTCATGTGCACATTCGGGGCAAATATACATACTTCCATCTTCATAGGTGTATTCCGAATTACATTGTGGACATTTAGGTAAATTACTCATATATACTTTCTGATAAATTATTGAAAGATTAAAAAATTATAGAGGGTGAAATCTGCATATATCTTTAAAGTTATTTCGTCAAACGAGACCGATTGCAGATTATCGAATTTTCAATTTTAGCTTGTGGTTTCCAGTTTTCGAGCCAAGAACCGCAGGCGAACGTAGTCTGCGGTCCAATTACCGTTGTCATCAGATAGAATTGGGCGAAGCAATTCAGCCACATCCACTATAAAACGTTTTCTTTCGGTTGCAGGTAAAGCTGAAATAAAAGATTGTGCAAAGGTCTGAAGCCATCCGCGAATATCTCCAGGCAATAATGTTGGTCGAGGGATAAGGGCGATACTTTCTACTTTAAAACCACTGGCCTCAAGCAACACTTTATAGTCCTCAGCACGGGGAAAATACCAAGGACTAGAAACAATAGTCCCTCTTCGTAAAGTAAGTGCAGATTCGATAGCGTTTACAATCGCAGCAACATTTCCATCACCACCAAATTCAACCACAAAACGTCCACCTGGCTTAAGCGCTTGCCAGACACCGTCAATCACGCTTTTAGGATTTTTCATCCAATGTAAAGCTGCATTAGAAAACACGGCATCGAATTCATTATTGAATTGGAGTGACTGACCATCCATCACGCGGGCATCTAACCCTAAAGACTTAGCAGCTATCACCATTTCTGAACTTGCATCAACGGCAACTAATTTGCAACCAAATTTCATAAGTTTGATACTTAGCGCACCATCCCCACAACCTAGGTCAAGGATAGACTCACCAGGTTGTGGTGCAAGCAACTCAACAACAGGCATCCCCAAATCTGATACAAATCTTGCATTTTTAGCGTATTGCTCAGGATTCCATTGTTGTGATTTGAAAGTGGACATGATGTTCAAATACCTACCCTGAAAATTTTATCCCATTCGGTATGGCTGGAATGTTTATGTAGTCTGTGCATTATTTTTTGTGCAGTATTATGTAGCGGAATAGGGTGGTTTGGTCCTAACGTACGAATTCTCTCTGATAGAGTCTCTTTTGAAAGTGGAAAATTATTGCCTTTGTATGCAAAAGCGATTTTATTTCCATCATCTTCAGCATCCACCACAACGACTTTATCTTCGAAGCTGTCTCGTATGCGTGAGGCATACGTACCAAACTTAATATCGCTTCCAAGAAGATTTGCAACCATTACACCACCTTCGTTGAGTTTGGCATAACAATTATCGTAAAATCCTGCACTACAAAGCTTTGCTGGATGCCCAGATTCAGTAAAAGCATCTATAAAAAGCACATCGACTTTACCCGCTTTATTGGCAACATAATCGTTACCATCCGCATGTTGAACACTAAATTTATCACTATCTGCTGGAATGTTAAATTGTTCTCTAACTGCGATTACTTTGGCACTAATCTCTACCGCAGTGAAGTGTGCATTCGGTAAATGTTTCGCACAGTATTTTGCAATTGATCCTCCACCTAAGCCTATCATTGCAATACTTTTTGGTTCAGGCGTAAAAAATAAGAACCCCATCATCGTTCGGGTGTAACCCAGTATCAGATATTCTGGATCCGTTTTTAGCATCACACTCTGTATTGAATGGGTATCGAAATGCATCGATAGTGTAGTTTTTTCATCGTAAATAAATGGCATGTCTGGTTCATGCTTTGTAGCTGAAGCTATAAACTGATCCTGGAAGTCTTTAAGTCGATCAACAGGGGTTTTCATATTTTGTATCGTGATAAAATGCATTAATGGTTAAGAATATAAATCAAACTAAAGTCGTTTTGTGAACAGAAGCAGTCACATTATTCGTTTTTTTCGCCAGCGGATACCTACATTCGCATGCACGCCGGGCTGTCATGATTGTTGTGGTCCAGTAACAGCCTCTTCCGAAGAAGTCGCTAGACTCCCTATTAAAAGTGATGCAGAACACGATGTTGTATTGTCTGAACTTAACTGTGTATATTTAGGTGCTAATGGCTGCCAAGTGTATGGGGAGCGCCCATTGATTTGTCGGCTTTTTGGCACTACACCTGCCTTACCTTGCCCCAACGGCAAAAGACCTGCTGTCATGATTGAACCAAAAACTGAGTCTCAAATTCACCATTTTCTTGCAGAAACTCGTCAAGTATTGCTATAAGCCAACAACTAAAATCATTACTTACATAATTCAAAACGGCTTGATTGACTGATGGAGGCTTTGACGTAAAGAATAATCAAATAACTCATCTCGCGATTCGAAACCACAAGCTTACCAAAATTGCTGGGCAATTAAATTTTCGCGTTTTACTAAGCAATGTATTTTTTGAATATCTTCAAGCTGCATTGCACTCACTGCCGCACTGACTAACCTAGAGCCAATACCTTTTTCACGGTAATCAGGTTTCACTGCCGTATGGTAGAGGTAGCCTCGCCACCCATCGTGACAAGCAAGCACTGCACCTACCAATCGAGAGCCTGCATAGGCTCCATAGCTACAGATTGGATTTCTAGGAAGAAATCGACCTAACACTTCTGGAGTATCTGTTTGACGCACATCAATACTTCCAGATGCTTCCCATAACTTGATTAGCTTTGGATAGTCTTCCTCGTGTATTGAACACAGAACAACTTGCTTTCTCATTTAATTGACTTAATTATTCACTGGCATACGCAAAATCTGTTCAGGACTACCAAATTGCTGAACATAATCTCGAATCATCTGACGCACAATTTGAGATGGCGTTACATCCCGTAATGTACAAATCTCTTCAAATATCTGTTTTTTAGTAGGGTCAATTAACAGAGTGAGCCGTGCGGTACGATTTTCCATAAGTAGTTCCATTTAATGTTAATCATATGTTAATATAATTAACATTAAATCACAAACTTAATTTTTCAATAATGATTGCAATTCTCGAAGCAAAGCGTGCTGGACTGCTTTCTAAGAAGCATTGGCTTAACAATGTCTTAGCTGGTGTTATTGTTGGCGTTGTCGCGCTACCCTTAGCCATGGCGTTTGCGATTGCTTCTGGCGCTAAGCCAGAGCAAGGGCTCTATACTGCGATTGTGGCAGGCGGACTGACGTCCCTGTTTGGTGGTAGTCGTCTGCAAATTGCTGGACCTACAGGTGCTTTTATTGTAATTTTGGCTGGCATTACCGCTAAATATGGCATTGATGGCTTACAGATAGCCACTTTGATGGCTGGCATCATACTCATGTTGATGGGATTGACACGTCTAGGCGGGGTGATTAAATTTATCCCTGATCCAGTCATTATTGGCTTTACTAGTGGTATTGGCGTCATTATCTGGGTGGGTCAATGGAAAGATTTTTTTGGATTAACACCAATTGCAGGTGCTGAGCATTTTCACCAAAAATTCTGGCATCTGATAGAAGCGTTTCCAAGTTTTCAACTTGAAACTACCTTTTTAGGCATTCTTACGCTTGCCGTATTAGTGCTTTCACCAAGCCTATTTAAACGCATTCCTGCACCGCTCGTAGGGATGGTCGTTGCCACACTTGTACAATGGTTTTTTCATTTTGAAAATGTGGCTACTATAGGCAGTGCCTTTGGTGGAATTCCACAGAGCTTGCCTCATTTCAAAGTCCCTGATGTTACATTTTCAGATGTACTACAGCTCATCGGCCCCGCGTTTACGATTGCGTTATTAGGTGCCATTGAGTCGCTGCTATCAGCAGTGGTGGCAGACGGCATGGCGGGAACCAAGCATGATTCCAATCAAGAATTAATTGGCCAAGGTATCGCTAATATCTTTTCGCCATTATTTGGAGGCTTTGCTTCCACTGGCGCTATCGCACGTACTGCGACAAATATACGTAACGGCGGGACTAGCCCTATAGCTGGCCTAGTTCATGTCATCATGCTTGTGGTTATCGTATTAGTACTCGCGCCATTAGCTGCTCATATTCCACTATGTGCACTTTCTGCCATTTTATTTGTTGTGGCTTACAACATGAGTGAGTTGCATCATTTTTCACATATGGTACGCACGGTGCAAAAATCTGACGTGGCAGTATTACTCATTACGTTCTTGCTGACGGTATTCGCCGATCTAGTCATCGCAGTCAATATTGGGGTGCTGCTTGCATGCTTGCTCTTTATGAAACGTATGTCAGAGGCTGTCATTATTCAGCAGCAACCACATGACGAGATAATGAATGAGAAAGATAATAACGACTTCCAGCTACCCGCAAATACCGTGGTTTTTTCTATTGATGGACCTTACTTTTTTGGCGCAGCACAACGTTTAGAAAGTGCATTAGAAATCGTACATGGTCACGCAGAGGTGCTGGTACTCCGTTTAGGGAGAGTACCTTTTATTGACGCAACTGGTATGCAATCGCTAGCTGATTTACTTGACACTTGTAAGCGTCATAAGACTCGGCTAATACTATGTGAAGCACGCCCCAATGTACTTAGAAAACTGAAACTGATAGGTCTTTTTAATAAAATCGGGGAAAACAATGTACTTGAAAGTCTTAAAAATATTACGCATGAAGATAATGCAGCAAAATGAAAAGTAAAGTATTAGTCATTCAGCATAATTAAGCCCACACATGTGATTTACAATTGATTAGTAAATTGCGAATGGGGCATTACGAAAACTTGATTAAACTTAATTTTTACTGAAAATCAGGGCGAGCTCAATAAGTTGCTAACTTTATTAAAAAAGTCATTTAAAATAGAAATCATTAATTTTAATAAGCGTGGTGAATTAACTTATTATTTTTTATAAAAATAAAGCCGCATCATAAAATCATGCTTAACCTTGAACTGGTTGGAATTCTTTTTGTTATATCAAAGGAAATAAAATGCTGACTTCAAGAGAAACGGAATGCTTCAATGCATGTAATGCCTGTGTATTGGATTGTTATAGCTATTCATCTACTTGTTTATTAGAAGATAACCAAAAACCCTTTGCTCGGGCTATCAAGCTATGCATAGAGTGTGCGGATATTTGTCGACTTGCGGCAGCATCAATTGCCATGCGTAGTGAAAACATGTATGCCATCTGCATGCTATGTGCTGAAGTTTGTAAAAAATGCGAAATGGAATGTATGCGCCATAAAACGGAACACTCCATTAAGTGTGCAGGATCTTGCAGGCTGTGTGCAGAAGCTTGCGTTAAATTGATTTAAAACAAAATGTTAAGATTGTAGGCTTTAGCTCCCAATTTTTTGTTAACTCTGTTACTGCCGCTTCGTTTTTCTAATCTACAAATTTCGTGAAATTAAGTTCGCTTAGATATTTCATTTTTCTGCTGACGATGGACTAATTTTGATAACATGCCTAGCTCTTTTGCGAGCGTCAGCAGTAAATCATCCAGTGTCACAATTCCTATCAGGCCGCCCTCATCATCGATAACAGGAAGTCGTCTTACGCCTTTAGCAGTCATGCCCTGAATTGCCTCGAATACTCCGGCATTCTCGTTAATAACAGCTAACTTTTCTAACATGATGTCGCCGCATGTAATCACATTGCAATCCAGCTCGGTTGCTATCAGCTCTATGACAATATCCCGATCTGTCACAATTCCGATAGGTATCGCTTTTTCATTATGAGTTTCAATTACAACTACATCTCCAACATGATACTTGCGCATCAGTTTGGCTGCATTTAACGCGGTAGATTCTCGTCGTACTGTAATGACTTCACGATTACAAATAGCGCCTAACGTCATAATGCCTCCTGATTAAATATATTCTTACAGTGGGAACACTATCAATAAATTGTAAATTAGTGAATCCGCGTGAACACCTATGGTAACTGAGACTGTGCTAAGTTAGGATAATTTGGAGTCGTATACATGTTTCTAGGTGGGCATGCTTAAAAGATTTGAGCGTAAGCCTAGTTATTAACTATTAAATAGAGCTAAAAAACGTCGAATTAACAGCATAGGCAAGCGCAACACAAAGCCGATAAACAGTCGTGTATACATCCAAGTCAGCAGTATGTTGTCGCGCAGATAGCGGAAATGCGACACACCACCTTCATCAGGACTGAAATAAAGTACGGGGGCTGGTAGGTTTACCGCCTTCACTCCACGCCAGCTTAGCCTTATGGCGGCTTCTGGATCAAAATCGAAATGTCGCATCCAAGGCTGGTAACGCATGACTTTTCTTAACGGATCTATAGGGTAAACGCGAAAACCAAAGAGTGAGTCACCGATTCCTGCCCACAAGGTTTCTAGATTTGCCCACCAGTTAGATAGTTTTCGCCCTTGAACCCTTATATTAGGTGCACTGGCATCAAATATTGGCATGCCTAAAATCATAGAATTGGGCTGCTTGATGGATTCAGCCATGAAGGTGGGGATTAGGTCAGGTGGATGTTGACCATCTGAATCCATGGTAAGTGCATGTGTGTAGCCTTCGGCAGTGGCTAAGTTTAATCCATGTAATACTGCGGACCCTTTGCCCTGATTGCGTGGTAAATGAATCACACGTAAACCAGTATCTTCTAATGCCATGGTTTTTAAAGTGACTTCTGAACCATCGGTGCTGCCATCTATTACTACCCAAACAGGATTCCAATATTGACGCGCTGCACGCACGGTCTCGTATACTTTCGGCCCCGGATTGTAGCTAGGAATGAGAACGATATGTGTTGTAGAAGGGGTTATCATAGCAAGGTTGTCTCGTTTGATTGAAGGCCAGACAGGTCTTTATTTTGTAGGAAAATTAAAGGGGACATGTTTTTTTGTATAGGGTTGTTATGTTGAAGGCTTTAGTGCCTGTAAATAATAGTCTTCAAGTTCTGTCATAAAGTGATGGCTATTTTCTGGAGGCTCAAAGCGTTTACCTAGTTTTATTTTATAGCTGACAGGCATAACAGGTTTGCGAAATAATGACCATCCTTTACTGAGATAGGGCGAGTTAGTTTCTATTAACACAGTTTGCACAGGTACATGTGCTTTCACAGCAATGAGGGCGATACTGCCTTTTAAAGCATTGATAGGCTGGTGAGTAGTACGAGTGCCTTCTGGGAATAAAAGCAGGTGGCTGCCTGTCTTAAAGTCTTCGTTCGCTTCCAGTGTCATTTGGCGTATGGGTTCATTGCTGATATAACGTGCCAGCCGAGCACCAGCACCTAGAAAAATATTGTTCATTAACTCAGATTTCATGACACATGCAACGTTAGGCAATCGTGAAATGATCATCACTGCATCCAGCAGGCAAGGGTGATTAGGCGCAATAATCAGTGATGTTTCATTTCGAAGTGTATCCAACTCGGATAAATCAAAACTGCAGCGACGCGATGCACTTAAGCTGGCAAGATAAGTACGAAATGTAAGCATGATGGCATAACGGCCTATACGGATTGCACAATGTTTAGATAAGATTGGGTAGAGTAAGGTAGCCGCCAGTGTCCAACACAGGCTCAAGACCCCCAACCATAGCAAGCCAAGGTACAACACAAAATAGTCATACACTGAAAGTGTGAGTGTAAATCCATGCTTAATAATGCTTTTGAACATAATTATGTTTTTGAATGGATGAGTTCAGATTTGTACTCAGCAGTCGCTTCAATCTCAAGCAGTAGTTCCTGACGGCATATATCTGCTTGTATATATATGGCATTGACTGTGCTGCCTAAATGACGATGTATTTCATTGCGCACTAGTAGTAAATCATTAGCGTTTCGAATATACACCCTTAAAAAAACATGACGTAAATCAAACTTCACTTCACCTATTATTCGATTAGCTTCTGCAATTACCGCCTCAAGATTGACTAGTGTTTCAATGGTCTGCGCTATTACGTCAGTCGTATGTAGCGTTTGATGACCAACAATACTGGCTGTGCCTGATATGAATAAGATAGCAGAATGTTTGGGAGTTGATAAGTCAGAGCACAATAAGGTCGCACGGGAGAAGCTCGGCGTCTGTGGACCGTATTCTTCTGGATACTCATAGGCACTGACCTGACGTGGATTTTCAATAGCAATTGCCGGCTTACGGCCAAGTAAAAAAGCAATGCTTAGTGGGCCATTTGTAAGGCCTAATGCACAAGCTGCCGGCAACTGCTTGTTCGTTGAAATATTAGAGTCTAGAAAAGCTTTTTTACGCCCTATATTGAATTGACGATAGCGCTCCAGTCCATCATTAACGCCATTAATATCCGCCATATAATTCCAGAAACGGTAGATATGGGGATAATTCATTTCATCCATTAATGAAAAAATCTGGCGGTAAGCAGATTCTGTAATGTTCTGTAAAGCCGATATGTCCGTACTACTTTCTATCAACTCTGATTCTGTCAATGTAATGACCCCAAATAAGAGTTCATCATTGAATCGATACTCAATAGCACCGCGGCTAGCTTGGGTTAAAGCTTTGCCAGCCAATAAGTTCGTATTACTTAACCATATTTCACATGCTTTATTTACGCCATCTAAAATAGGCGCGTGTAATTGAACGGTTGGTAAATCAATACTGCTAGTTAGGTCGTTATCTGCTGAGTTATCAATAAAGCATATTGCACCCAGAGCGTTATTTTCCCGTAATTTGGATTGTTGGGAGAGGCTAGAAAAAGAGCTGTATATGGTTTGTATTGACAATATCGGGACTCATTAATTAAAGGACATACGAAGAAAACAGAATGATGCAACATGAATCTGTAAGTGAGTAAATTCTTTTTAACTTTTATCTTGGTGAGTATATCGTATAGTGAATAAATACAAAGAAATTGTGCTTATTTGTTGTGCAATTTAAAGTGCTATCGGTCAAAATAGTAGCAATTAAATTGTGGCACCAAATCAAATGCAAGATAACCCACAAACACTACAGTCAATTAGCCAAGCCATGCCGCAAATAGGTAAGCTGGAGTCTATTATTGTCCGTCCGGCTCGCCGAATAGCTGCAACGGAATTAGCGCATACCATCGCAATTGCTGGTATTGGTTTGCAAGATGATAGGCGTGGAATCGAGTCGAAAAATAGCGCAATAAAAGTTAGCAATAGACAAGTCACACTAATTCAAGCGGAGCACATTGAAGTGATTGCGAAAATTATGCAGTTACCTAAGTTAAGTGCGGTGTTACTTAGGCGAAATTTGGTAATTTCCGGGATAAACTTATTGGCAATGAAGCCGTTATTTAAAGAACATGCGCATTATGTGCAGATTGGTACGGTGTTGCTTGAAATCACCGGTATTTGTGCGCCTTGCTCACGTATGGAAGAGTTGCTAGGTGAGGGCGGATACAACGCGATGCGTGGGCATGGTGGTGTCAATGCGCGAATCATTAATGGTGGTGAATTGAATGTTGGCGATGCAGTTAAAATGCGGGTAGAGACATTGCAGCAGTCGTTAGATTTTTAACGACTGCTGCTAAAGGCTGTGTCAATCTTATTTCAGTATATTCTTATTGAGTGTTTGCATTAAACCTTGACCGCTACTCTTTTTGCTTTCGAGTTTATTTTGACTAGTTGCAGGCGCTACAGCTGCTTTATTAGGCGCAACTTTTTGTGCATGGTCTACTTTGACGCCAGTGTCAGATCTCATATGTGTAGAGGTTGCTTGTGAGTTGTCAGTTGGGCAACCGCCCATGACTGTATTGCATTCATACGCGTGTGATGCTGCAGAAAATGATGCTGCTAATGCTAATGCTAAAACGATAAAACCTAATTTCAAAATAATTTTCCTCTGATTTAACGATGATTAATAAACTGTTAAAAATCTGTAAAAGCTTTATAACTAAAAGGCAGGCATTATTCCATAATTTCTGCAGCTAAGTTTGTTAATATTGACTAATAATTCGTGCTTAATAATTTAACTTCTACCCAGTTTTTATTTTTAACTAAGCAAAAAATAAGCCCATTCATCAAATCTATAAATTAACTATGCAAAATAATTCACCTGACAATGATCTTGCACCGATAACACCTTCTTTTATAGAGGCTTTTTGGTATTGGCTAAAGTTGGGTTTTATAAGTTTTGGTGGACCTGCAGGACAAATTTCTATCATGCATCATGATTTAGTAGAGAAAAAGCGCTGGATTTCTGAAAAGCGTTTTCTGCACGCACTAAATTATTGCATGGTATTACCTGGCCCTGAAGCACAGCAATTAGCGACTTACATCGGATGGCTAATGCATCGCACATGGGGAGGAGTGATTGCAGGTACTTTGTTTGTATTGCCATCGTTGTTTATTTTAATAGCGTTAACATTTATTTATCTAAAATTCGGTAATCAACCTATGGTAGCTGGTGTGCTATATGGTATTAAGCCTGCGGTAGTCGCCATTGTGTTATTCGCTGCTTATCGGATTGGTAGTCGCGCTTTAAAAAATAAATGGTTATGGCTGATTTCTTTGGCCGCCTTTGTGGCAATTGCTGCTTTTAGATTACCGTTTCCACTGATTGTATTATCTGCGGCTTTAATTGGTTATATAGGTAGCCGTTACTCACCAAGTACATTTAATGGCGGTAGCGCGCATCATGCTAATAATAAAGACTATGGTAAAGCCGTGATTGATGACGATACACCCACGCCAGTACATGCAAAATTTAATATGATGTCTTTAGTAAAAATATTGGTGATAGGTATAACGCTTTGGATAGCGGTAATGAGTGCATTGCTAATAATGTATGGCTGGCAAGCAACGCTCACTCAGATGGGTTGGTTCTTTACCAAAGCAGCGCTACTCACATTTGGCGGCGCATATGCGGTATTACCCTATGTGTATCAAGGAGCGGTCGATCATTATCATTGGCTAACAGCAACACAAATGATTGATGGATTAGCCTTAGGTGAAACTACACCAGGCCCACTGATTATGATAGTAGCATTTGTTGGTTTTGTGGGCGGCTATAGCCAACAGGTATTTGGCGTAGACAGTCTATTACTGTCTGGAATAATTGCAGCAAGTGTCGCTACATTTTTCACTTTTTTACCGTCATTTATTTTTATTTTCATCGGTGGGCCGTTGATAGAAAGTACACAAGGTAATTTAAAGTTTACTGGTCCACTTACGGCAATCACTGCTGCGGTGGTTGGTGTGATTTTGAGTTTGGCATTGTTTTTTGCGATGCATATATTTATGCCAGCCGTGATGCCAAGCTACATACCAGCTACATTTGGAACGATGATTGATTGGCTTGCTATTTTTCTTGCGGCACTAGGTTTTGTTGCGCTGTATAAATTTAAGGTAAGTATTATCAAGCTCATTTTAGTATTCGCACTATTAGGTTTTTTACTTACATTTATAAATTAAATTTTGAGTGTAATGGCAGTATTTAATTTATAACTTATAAAAAAGTAGATTGAGAACCAATACACAAAGCACCAGTCAGATTTAATGAATATGTTAATCAATCTATAAGTTGTTCTTTATTTGGTGTATTTGAGAGAGTGAATATGAAACAATTGTTACTATCAGTTTTTTTATTGGGCGCATCACATATGGCTATTGCTGCTTGTTCTGAGCTTTACAATCACCAATTGGTCACATTACAGGGCGATAAACTTGACTTGTGCGATTATCAGGACAAACCCATTTTAGTGGTAAATACCGCCAGTAAATGTGGTTTTACCCCACAGTTTGACGCTTTGGAGGGTTTGTATAGCAAATATAAAGATAAGGGTTTACTTGTTGTTGGTTTTCCATCCAATGACTTCAGGCAAGAGCCAGGCAACGATAAACAAATCGGCGATTTTTGTAAGCTCACTTACTCAGTTAAATTTCCCATGATCACTAAAAGTTCGGTCACAGGCCCTAACGCAAACCCACTGTATAAGCAGTTGAGTGCGAAAACAGGGCAACCGCCGATGTGGAATTTTTATAAATACGTGATTTTGCCAGGCGGTAAAAATGTATATGCTTACAGCAGTGACGTAAAACCAGACTCAGCCGAAATTTTGGATAGAATTAAACTTGGATTGAAATAGATCAAATAAAAAAGGCGCTTCAAGCGCCTTTTTTATTACTGGTGGTGCTGATTACTTTGCGGGTTGTCGTATTTTTTGCAGAATAATCGCTGATAATTCTTCAATTGAACGGCTGGTTGAATCTGCCCAAGTAATTGCTGAGTTGCGCATTAGATTTTCTGCAGTGATAATTTCTTTACGGCAATTATCTAGTGATGCATAAAAACTGTCTGGCCTGCGCTCGCTACGAACTGAATGTAAACGTTCAGCCTTTATGGTTAACCCAAATATTTTATCAAGATGCTTATGTAATATAGCGGGTAGGGTACCACGTTCAAAATCTTCCGGAATCAGTGGATAGTTTGCTGCTTTAACACCAAATTGCATCGCAAGATAAATGCTGGTAGGTGTTTTCCCGCAACGAGATACACCAATTAAAATAACCTGCGCTTCTTCAAGCCCCGAGTTAGTCATGCCATCGTCGTGGTTTAAAGTGTAGTTAATCGCTTCCATGCGATCATGGTAACTACTCCCCATAATGCTATGCGCAATACCTGAGCCTGTAAGTGGTTTCTGTTCAAGCTCTATGCCTAAAGGATCAATAAACGCAGTGAATAGATCAATAAAGTAGGCGTTTGATTTCTTCAAGGTGTTACGTAATGTGATATCACCTAACGACATGATCACTACTGGTCTACCGCCATCGTGTTCCGTTGCTTCTAAAATAGCATCTTTCGCAAGCTGGATTTTATCTAGTGTATCGGTAAATGGCAGGCGCACTTGGGTAAAATTAGTTCTTGGAAAATGCTCAAGTAATTTACCCAAAGCGCCAGCGGTTATGCCAGTACTGTCTGAAACAAAAAATACGGTGCGGTGCAGCATATATTCCCCGCAGTTATTTCTTAGTCAAACGTTGCCATGTAGCGACTACCGTATCAGGATTAAGTGAAACAGATTGTATACCTTCAGCTACTAACCATTCAGCAAAGTCAGGGTGATCAGATGGACCTTGACCACAAATACCTACATATTTACCTAAACGGTTACAGGTGTTGATTGCCATTTTTAGCAGTACTTTCACTGCATCATTACGCTCATCAAAACCATCTGCCAAAATACCAGAGTCTCTATCCATACCTAATGTAAGTTGTGTCAGGTCGTTAGAGCCAATTGAGAAGCCATCAAAATAATGTAAGAACTGTTCAGCTAGCAGTGCGTTAGATGGAATTTCGCACATCATGATGAGGCGTAAGCCATTGACTCCGCGTTTTAGGCCATTGGCTGCCATGATTTCAGTCACGGCTTTGGCTTCATCTAAGGTACGCACGAAAGGCAACATTAACTCAACGTTGGTTAAGCCCATTTCATCACGTACTTTTTTCATGGCCGTACACTCCATGGCAAAACACTCTTTAAAGTCTTCTGCCATGTAACGTGCCGCGCCGCGGAAGCCGATCATTGGGTTTTCTTCATCTGGCTCATAAATATCGCCGCCAACTAATTTTTTGTACTCGTTAGACTTGAAGTCAGAAGTACGCACAATCACTGGTTTTGGGTAAAATGCTGCTGCGATGGTAGCAACGCCTTCAGCCACTTTGTCGATATAAAACTGTTTAGGACTGGCATAGCCACGTGCACGGTTTTTAATAGTTGCTTTAATCGCCGTAGGCATCGCATCAAAATTCAAAATGGCTTTAGGGTGAATGCCTACCATGTTGTTGATGACAAACTCTAAACGCGCTAAGCCCACGCCGTCATTCGGTATTTTTGCAAAACCAAATGCCATATCAGGGTTGCCCACGTTCATCATGATCTTACATGGTGCGGTTGAAAGTGTAGCCGTTGCTTGTGTACTTACTTCATATTCAAGTGCACCGTGATATACAAAGCCAGATTCGCCTTCAGCACATGATACGGTAACGATTTCGCCTTCACGCAGAATATCTGTCGCGTTCACTGAGCCTACAATTGCAGGAATACCTAATTCACGGGCAATAATCGCAGCGTGACAAGTACGGCCACCACGGTTAGTCACTAATGCACTCGCGCGTTTCATTACAGGTTCCCAGTTAGGGTCGGTCATGTCCGCTACTAACACATCACCAGGTTGTACCAAGTGCATATCCGCTGGATCTAAAACAATTCTAACTGGGCCTACGCCAACTTTTTGGGTGACTGCACGACCGACTACTAACGGTTTAGCTTGATGTTTGTTAAGCTTGAATGTTTCGGTAATATTATTTGCAGATTCCTGAGACTTCACAGTTTCTGGGCGCGCTTGCAGGATATACAGCTTATTATCAACGCCGTTCTTACCCCACTCAATATCCATAGGGCAGCCGTAATGTGCCTCAATGGTCATGGCATAACGTGCTAACTCTAGAATATCTTCATTCGAGAGTGAGTAACGGTCACTGTCAGCAGCATCAACCTCAATAGTATGGGTACTTTTACCTGCACGTGTTGCATCAGAAAACACCATTTTAATGAGTTTAGAACCCATAGTGCGGCGTACAATGGCTGGTTTGCCTTGTGCTAGCAATGGTTTATGTACATAAAACTCGTCCGGGTTTACTGCGCCTTGCACCACTGTTTCGCCCAAACCGTAAGATGAAGTAATAAATACAACATCTTTAAAGCCTGATTCCGTATCAATGGTAAACATCACGCCAGCACAGCCAATGTCGCTACGTACCATTTGCTGCACGCCTGCTGACAATGCAACATCCGCATGCACAAAGCCTTTGTGTACGCGGTATGAAATTGCACGGTCATTATATAAAGAAGCAAATACCTCTTTAATGGCGTGCAAAATATTATCTAAACCTTGGATGTTCAAAAACGATTCTTGCTGGCCTGCAAAAGAAGCATCAGGCAAGTCTTCTGCAGTAGCAGATGAGCGAACAGCAAAGGTAGCGCCGTTGCCAGATTTAGCCGTTAAACTGGCATAGTTTTCTGCAATTGCTTTATTGAGCGCTTCTGGAAATGGTGCTCCCATAATCCATTCGCGAACTTGCTTGCCACAGATAGCAAGTGCTTGGGTGTCGTCTACGTTTAGCGTGTCAAGCGCTGCGTTAATTTTGACATCTAAACCATTTTGCGCTAAAAATTCGCGATAGGCATCAGCTGTAGTTGCAAAGCCCGTAGGCACACGTACACCTTTTGCCGATAGCTGAGAAATCATTTCACCTAAAGAGGCATTTTTACCGCCAACTGAAGGAACGTCTATGTTGCGTAGATTTTCAAATGGAATAACGTGGACTGACATATATTTCCTTGATGTTCAAACAAGTGATTAAATTTCTCAATTTTGAGTCCACACAAGCATCTTGCAACGATTGTTTGCTAACTTGTAGCTAACGATGGATGCAGGATGGATTTTATGCGGATGACAAATTGTCTGGTTTTTTAGTGTTTTTTTAGTATGTAGTTATTTTGCCTAAATATGCGGGTGCTGTCACCTTAAAAACTACACTTTTAAATAATAATTAATGTTAGCCTGTCTATATGACATTGTATAAAAAGCTTGTTAGCATGAGGAAAATAATCGTGCAAACTAAAATATAGTTTAATAAATGTTAAATATTATTCTTATAATTAAACATGGCGTTTATAATATATTAAACATGATGCTAAGAAAATGATTGTGATATGACGCAGCCAATAGAAAATACAACAACCGAGAATAAAGATATCCATCACCAAAAATCAATACCGATTTCGACTGCTGCTATGGTGAGTGTGCAAAGCACCGGTCGTTTGCATATGGGGTTTTTTGATCTGCACGGCGGTCTAGGGCGGAAATTCGGCAGTATAGGTTTAAGCCTCACAGCGCCAAGCCTCGAGTTAACAGCAAGTATCACTGAGACATTGCAAGTAACCGGTGCGTCATCGGCACGCGCTTCAAATATTATCCAACAGTTCATGACTAAGCTTAATCTTAACGGTAGCATTAACCTGAATATCAAACAGCATATTCCTGAGCATGCAGGGTTGGGCTCAGGTACACAGTTAGCATTGGCGATAGGCGCTGCAGTGAATGAGTTATATCAATTAAATTTGAATACAGCACAAATCGCACATCTAACAGGTCGTGGCGGGCGTTCTGGTATTGGTATCGCAGCTTTTGATAAGGGCGGAGTGTTGATTGATGGTGGCCGAGTTGTCAGCAACGCAAATATTGACATCAGTAATTCCGGCGCACCGCCTTTACTGGTGCGTTATGATTTTCCAGAGCATTGGCGTATTTTATTGATTTTGGACAACAGCCAGCCAGGTATTCATGGCGAAGAAGAATTGGTAGCATTTAGTAAATTGCCCATTTTTTCTGAGAATTTAGCTGCCCATTTATGCCGTCATGTGCTCATGCAGGCTATGCCTGCTTTAGTTGAGCAGGATTTATCCGCGTTTGGTCAAAGCATTCAAGCGCTGCAAGCACATGTAGGTGATTACTTTGCACCCGCACAAGGTGGCCGGTATGCAAGTAAACGCGTAGGTGCCGTGTTACAACATCTGGAAGCAATCGGTGTTGCTTGTTTTGGACAAAGCTCTTGGGGGCCGACGGGTTTTGCTGTATTTGAAAATGCAGCAGAAGCTGAAAACCATTTGCTAAACCTTAAAGCAACCTTTACTGATAGCGCACTGGACTGGATAATTTGTAGCGCTCGAAATCAAGGCGCTGAGATTGTTAGGTATTAATTATAAAGACTTAAAATAAAGACAAAGCTATGGAAAAAGTAAGTGTTTTGCATCTCATCACAGCGGCTAAAAATGCTAGTCCGTTTGATGTGAATATGGCGTACGACGCAGGGTTTGATAAGATTATGCCTTATACCAATGTGACCTTGCCAGAGGTGGCGGGCTTGACTCAGGATGCGATTTTTTCGCGCAGTCCATCGGGCGTTAAACGAGAAGCTATTTTTATCGGCGGGCGTGATATCAATCTTGCCATGCAAATGTTGGAGGCTGCAAAAAAGGCGATGTTTGCACCATTCGCATGTTCTATCTTTGCGGACCCTTCGGGTGCATTTACCACTGCAGCGGCAATGGTTGCTAAGCTTGAATTTCACTTGCAGCAAAAATTTAATGAAAGTCTAGCTGGTAAAACGCTGAGTGTTTTTGGTGCCACTGGTCCAGTAGGGGGTTGTGCAGCGATTATCGCCGCGCAACAGGGGGCAAAAGTGCAATTGGTAGCACACCATGCAATCGCCGATTTTGAAAAAAAAGCGCAGGATTGGAATGCACAATATCAGCTAAATATCCAAGTGGTAGACGGTGCGACAGAAGTAGCTAAACAAGAAGTAATAGCCGCCAGTGAGCTTGTGCTTTGCGCGGCTGCAGCTGGCGTAGAAGTGCTTAACCAAAACCATTTGGCTAATGCAAAACAATTAAAAATACTGGCGGATGTGAATGCTGTGCCACCGCTTGGTATAAAAGGTGTGGTAGTGAGTGATGATGGTGTGCTCGTTGAACATACTCAAATGTATGGTATTGGTGCTTTGGCAATTGGGCAGCTCAAATATACAGTGCAGCATCAATTATTAAAACAAATGCTCACCGCGGATAAGCCGCAAGTGCTTGAATTCATGGCGGCATTTAGCTTGGCACGAGAGTTAGTAAAAACCGCTTGAATTCGAGTTCAATCTTAATTATCGCGCTATCTGCACGGCCGTTTGTAACGGCTGCAAAGCGCGCTGGTTATAAGGTTACAGCAATCGATGCTTTTGCAGATCAACAAACAGTTGAGTTGGCAGAGATAACAATCATTGTTAATTATGATGAATATGGATTTAACGCCAATGATTTATTAGCGGCAGTTAATACCTTGCAGTTGAATCAATATATTGGCTTTATGTATGGCAGTGGCTTTGATGAGCAGCCTGAATTATTGCAACAGCTTGCAAAGATAATGCCGTTGATAGGCAATGCATCGGAGACAGTTAGCGTGGTGAATTCAGCTTCTGGATTTTTTGCAGCTTTAAACGAACTAAATATTTTGTATCCAAAGATTTATGATGAGTTGCCAGCCGCTGATCAAAATTATAAATACCTGCAAAAATTTGCTGGTGGCTGTGGAGGTACCCATATTCAATTTGCTCGTAATAATACAAAGCTTGCGCCTAATCATTACTATCAGCAGCACGTTGAAGGGCGATCAGTTTCATTGCTATTTATTGCAAAGGGCGAAGAAATTGAAGTCATTGGTTTTAACGAACAATGGCATAACCCAACTAAAGCTAAGCCTTTTCGGTATGGCGGTGCTGTTAACCATATTGAATTGACGGAAAGTGCTCAACAGCAGTTGTTGGACGCTGCAAAAAAGTTAACCATAAAATTTGGCTTAATTGGCTTAAACAGTTTAGATGCTGTCATTCAATATACAGATATGCAAAATGATTTGGTGTATGTACTAGAAATCAACCCTAGATTAAGTGCGACTTTTGATTTATATGATGATTTAGAAGTTAATTTACTGGAATCACACCTTCAAGTTTGTCGAGAAAAATCAAGATTAAAAGCTAATTTCCACGAAGTTTCTCAGGCGATTAAATCATCTAAAGCGCATGCAATTGTCTATGCAACATCTGATATTCAATTTTCAGAATCACCGGATTGGCCGGACTGGGTTGTGGATACACCTCAGCTCAAAACTCAATTTGAAAATATAAATATATTGGAAAGCCAGCCCATTTGTAGCGTTGTTGCACATGCAGATCAAGCCGGGGATGCAAAGCAGCTAGCGCAAACTCGGGTTAAAATAATACTTGAAAACTTAGAAGCTTAAACACCAGACAGAGTGATTAAAAAAGATAAATATGCAAAACACATCAAACATTCAATCAACACCGCATTTGAGCGTTAACCAACTGAGTGAGCCATTATTAAATCAGCTGCTTTTGCAAAAGGATAAGTTGCAAATTGGTGTATCCCAACATGTATCAGGCTGTACCATTGTAGACGCGGGGATTCAGCAACCAGGCAGTGCAGAAGCTGGGCGCTTAATCGCTGAAATTTGTATGGGTGGTTTAGGTGAAGTAAGTTTAGAAACCAAAGGCGTTTTTAGTAACTGGCCTAATACGATTGCTGTTGCATCTTCACAGCCAGTACTTGCTTGTCTGGCTAGTCAATATGCTGGCTGGGCACTTAGCCATGAAAAGTTTTTTGCACTGGGTTCTGGGCCTGCGCGTGCCCTGGCTCAGCGTGAAGATTTGTTTAAAGAGCTTGATTATCAAGATTCGGCTACAAGTACTTGCATCGTGCTGGAAACAGACAAAATACCACCTAATGAAGTCATAGAAAAAATTCTTCGTGATACCAAAGTCACAGCAGAAAATTTGACAGTTATCTTAACGCCTACTACCAGCATCGCTGGCGTAGTGCAAATTGTTGGGCGCGTATTAGAAGTGGCATTACACAAAGCGCATGCATTGCATTTTCCGCTAGTTAATATTATTAGCGGCACTGGAGTGGCGGTGTTGCCGCCCGTCGCTAATGATTTTATGACAGCCATGGGACGAACCAATGATGCGATTCTATTTGGCGGTAGCGTACATTTGCGGGTGCGTGGCGAAGACGTTGCTGCAGCTGAGTTAGCGTTAAATTTACCCAGTAGTGCCTCAAATGACTACGGTAAACCTTTTGCAGAGGTATTCAAATCATACAATATGGATTTTTATCAAATCGACCCAATGTTGTTCTCACCAGCTAAAGTAACCATCACCAATGTTGATACAGGTAAGGTATTTGAGGGTGGTGCGCTTGATGCCGATTTAATTGAATTGTCGTTTTCTAGTTGATGAAGCCATCTTTTGAAAATACCAATTTTTACTGATGATGCAGGTTGGCATGGTGAGCAACTAAAACAAGCATTTACCAAGCGCGGGGTTGAGGCTGTGTTTGTTTCGCTCATGGATTGCAGCTTAAGTATTTCGAACTTAAATTCAAAGCCAAGCATTGGTTTGCAAAAACAAACGTCATCAATCAATATTCCGTCTTTTGTGGATGAGCATCCGCAAGCTGCATTTGTACGTGGTGTTGCAGGCGGCACTTTGCAGCAAGTCATTATGCGGTTGAATATATTGCATATGCTGGCTGCGCAGGGCATCAAAATCTACAACAATGGTAGGGCGATAGAGCGCACAGTTGATAAAGCCATGACTAGTTTCTTATTGCAACAGCATGGCGTTGCAACCCCTGATACTTGGGTGTGCGAATCTCGGGTGCAAGCAGAAAGTATTCGTCAAAACGCAGCGCTTAATCATCAGCAGTTAGTCATTAAACCGCTATTCGGTTCACAAGGGCAGGGGGTGCGTAAGTTGCTTGCTCATGAGCCTTTACCTGTGCCAATGGAAATGTATGTAGATGGTGTGTATTACTTACAGCAGCTGATAGTGACTGCAGACGCGCCGCATGATTATCGATTATTTGTCGTGAGTGGTAAGGTCGTTGCTGCCATGCGGCGTACAGGTGCTAGCTGGGTGAATAACGTAGCGACGGGCGGGCGTTGTGAGGCAATACAGCCTAATGCAATGATGATGCAACTTGCCCTGCAAGCAGCTCTAGCGGTAGACATTGATTATTGCGGCGTAGATATTATTCAAGCACAAACAGGTGAGTATTACGTGCTGGAAGTGAATAGCATTCCAGCTTGGAAAGGCTTGCAAAGCGTCACTAAAGTCAATATTGCAGGATTGCTGGTAGATGATTTTTTGAGTAAATTCAATTAATACTTAACGCTAAAATCAAGATGAAAAAAAATCTAACGGCAGCACACTTGGCACAAGTTTATCAAAGCGCATGCATGGCCGAATTACAAGCTTTAAAGCCCGGCAATGTACATCTTTTTGCCGATGGACATGGTATGACCATACACGACTTCATCAAAAGTGCAGACGCATCAGCTGCTGTGATTGCACAATTAGATTTGACTGTGGGTGAGCGTATTTACCTAGCGGTAGAGGCCACCCAAAAAGCAGTGGGATTGAACACCAATTTAGGCGTGATTTTGTTATGTGCGCCGCTGATTCATGCGGCTTTACATGGTGACGCTTCGTTAACCTTACAGCAAAACCTAAATCGCACCTTGAATCAGCTTACCGTTAAAGATGCGTCGTTAACAGCAAAAGCGATTGTACTAGCGAACCCTGCGGGATTAGGTGCTACGGGGCAGCATGATGTGAATGAAACACTTCATGTCACTTTGCTGGAGATGATGAGTGTTGCAGCGCATAAAGACCGCATAGCATGGCAATACGCAAATGCCTACCAAGATATTGTTGAGTTTGGATTGTTGCGTTATGAAGCTGCAATTGCATGCTGGAAAAATCCAGCTTGGGCAACTACTGCTTTGTATCTAGGTTTTTTAGCACATCGCCTAGATACACATATTTTTAGAAAGTATGGTGAAACGTTAGCGACCAGTGTGATGCTGGAAGCGCAAGCATTTGAAACTATTTTCTTAAGCTCTGATAATCCAAAATTGGTGCAAAAAAAACTACTGGACTGGGATGCTGACCTCAAAAAAAGGAATATTAATCCTGGCACAAGCGCAGATTTCACGGTGGCTACAGTGTTAGTTTCGCTAATCGTCTAAATCTGCGTAGCCTCGATTAAAAAGAGGTGAATAATGAGGCGGAATAAAGACAATCCCCCGCTTTTCAGATATAATGTTGCGTTAGATTTTGTATAAGACCGATGCTTGTAAAGCATGTGTATCTTTCCAAAAACTTGCAATTAAGAAAAGATGCAGTCAAGTCTAAGAAGCTTAAAGTCAAAATAAATAATTTTCAGGAGGCAAGTGATGGCAAATTTATTAGAACAATTGAAAAGCATGACTACAATCGTGGCCGATACAGGCGATGTAGAAGCAATTAAAAGTGTAAAACCCGTTGATGCAACTACTAATCCATCATTGTTATTGAAGGCAAGTACTTTGCCGCAATATGCGCACCTGATCGAAGAATCAATTGTTTATGCAAAAGCACAAGGTGGCAGCAAAGAAGTGCAAATCGAAAACGCAGCAGACAAATTAGCAGTGTTGATCGGTATCGAAATTTCTAAAGTTGTACCAGGCCGTATTTCTACAGAAGTAGATGCGCGTTTGTCATTCAACGTTGAGAAAATGGTTGCTAAAGGCCGTAAACTCATCAAATTCTACCAAGAAGCTGGTGTAGGTAAAGAGCGCGTGTTAATCAAGTTAGCATCAACATGGGAAGGCATCAAAGCCGGTGAGATTCTTGAAAAAGAAGGCATCCAATGTAACTTGACGTTGCTATTCGGTTTCGGTCAAGCACGTGCATGTGCTGAAGCGGGTGTATTCTTGATTTCTCCATTCGTTGGCCGTATCTTAGACTGGTACAAAGCTAAAACCGGCGAAACATACACACAGGAAACTGACCCAGGTGTAGTTTCAGTGCGCGCTATCTACGCATATTACAAAGAGCATGGCTATAAAACTGTTGTGATGGGTGCTTCATTCCGTAACACTGGTGAATTGATTGCTTTAGCAGGTTGCGATCGCTTAACTGTTTCACCAAACTTATTGCAAGATTTGGCTGCAACAGAAGGTACATTAGTACGTGTATTAAGTGATGCTGGTGCTAAATCAACCCCACCAGCAAGATTGACTGAAGAAGAGTTCCGCTTCCAATTAAATGAAGATGCAATGGCTACTGAAAAACTAGCTGAAGGTATCCGTGGTTTCGTTGTGGATCAAAACAAACTTGAAGCAGCTTTAAGCGCAAAACTATAAGTGTGCGAAGCAGCAAGTAGTAATTATTTTGTAATAAAAGCGTAATCAGGCAAGTTTAGAATTGACATATGTTTACTGGACATTTACTATAAGTGTCCAGTTTTTTGTAGCACTAAATTTGTTTAGTACGAATTTTTTGTAATAATAAAAATTTAGTAGTAGGCATTTCAATACTTAAGTATTTACCTACGTATTTAAATGTACTTAATGTAATTATTTAGATTAAGAGCGACTTAAATTTTTTACGAAAATAGCAATAAATCTGTAACACCTTAAAAATTATTAACCGGAGAAACACCATGGCTTTAACCCAAATGGCATTAGATTCATTAGATTTTGACGCAACAGTTGCATTAGCAACTACAGTTGCTCCACACGTGGACATTCTTGAAATTGGTACACCATGCATCAAGCATAACGGTGTTAAATTACTTGAAGTTTTACGCGCTAAATTTCCAAACAACAAAATCTTAGTTGACTTAAAAACTATGGATGCTGGTTTTTACGAAGCTGAGCCTTTCTACAAGGCTGGTGCAGACATCTGTACAGTTCTTGGTTGTGCTGATATCGGTACTATCAAAGGTGTAATCGATGTTGCAAACAAATACGGCAAAAAAGCTCAAGTTGACTTGATCAACGTTGCTGATAAAGCTGCTGTTACTAAAGCTGTTGTTGCTGCTGGTGCTCACATCATCGGTGTTCACACTGGTTTAGATCAACAAGCTGCTGGTCAAACACCATTCACTGACTTAGCATTAGTTGCTTCATTAGGTCTTGGCGTTGAAATCTCAGTTGCTGGTGGCGTTAAAGCTGCTACAGCTGCTCAAGTACGTGACGCTGGCGCAACTATCATTGTTGCTGGTGCTGCTATCTACGGCGCTGCAGACCCTGCTGCTTCAGCTGCTGAAATCACAGCTATCGCTCACGCTTAAGTTAAGCTTTGGTTTTTATTAACCAATAGTAATTAACTAAGCCCAATAAGCAATTATTGAGATGAGTAAATAAAAAATCCTGACTCAGTAATGGGTCAGGATTTTTTTTGATACTATAAAGACTAACACTAAAATAACTATTGAATAATTGAGGAAATATCATGGATCATCAAAAATTAATTTTGGATAGACTCACCACTATCTTGTCAGAAACAGATAAAAGCAACACAGCAAAATTGTTAAAATTGGTTGATGAAGCAGGCCGAATTTTTATTGGCGGTGCAGGTCGTTCATTACTTGTTTCACGCTTCTTTGCGATGCGCTTAGTACACTCTGGTTACAACGTAAATATGATCGGCGAGATCGTGACTCCTGCTATTAAAGCAGGTGATTTGTTGGTGTTGGTATCAGGTTCAGGAGGTACAGAAACTTTATTGCCATTTGTTAAAAAAGCAAAATCTGTAGGTGCTAAATTAGTAGTGATTTCAATGAAAAAATCTTCACCTATGGCAGATGCAGCTGACTTAACCATTCAAATCGGTAATGACAGTAGCTTCCCGCTGACAAAAGGTATGCCGATGGGCTCACAATTCGAGCTATCTACTTTACTTTACTTAGAAGGTGCTATTGGCGACATTATCGAAGCAAAAGGCTTGACTGAAGAAGGCATGCGTGCGATTCACGCAAACCTAGAGTAATACAGTCTGTTTTAGTTGATCATCGAAACGAGTGGCTAGCCACTCGTTTTTTTATGCCTGTGTTACCTATTTATCTTACTGAAAACATAGAAAACTTGCACTTACGTGCCATTTAATTGTCTCACTTTTGAGATACGAAAGTTGTATCTGGTTTTGAAAGATAACTTTTCAAAAAAGGAGAATTAAAATGGCCGTTATCGATCGCGTTTTAGTAGGAGAAGCGCTAGTGATTGAAAATCGCGCAGATGGCAATGGTTTGGATTTACTCAATGTTGCACATATCGATTTGCTGATGGGGCCGCGTGGTAGCCCTGCTGAACAAGCTTTCTGTCGTGCGCTGACTGATCAAAAAGATGGTGCTAATGGGCTGTTGGCAATTACTGCGCCGAATATGATGACTAAGCCTGCAACCGTCATGTTTAATAAAGTTACTATTAAAAATGGTAAGCAGGCATTGCAGATGTTTGGTCCAGCTCAACGTGGTGTATCAATGGCAGTCATGGATTCTGTCGCCGATGGTACGATTCCTAAAGATGAAGCAGAAGATGTCTTTATTTGTGTTGGTGTATTCATAGATCGCAAAGCTGATGATGACAAGCGTGTGCAGGATTGGAATTATCGGGCTACCAAACAGGCGATTAAAAATGCCGTTACACGAGAGCCTAGAGTGGATGATTTGCTCAAAAATTATAAAGATTCAGCACATCCATTCCAAGCGAAGTGATTTTGATGGAGTGTTTGGTTAAAGGGCGTTGCGTGCGTAGATGAGATCTACGTTGGTCAGTTGTTTGTTGTGAAGCGCACTTGCAATGAGTGCGCCGCTACCGCCTATCTCACTTAATAGTTTCAAATCATCTAAATTTCTAACACCACCCGCCGCATAAACTTGGTGAGGGAGCTTTTTATCAATGAGCGATTTTAGAAGTTTTTTATCAAGACCCTGATGACTGCCAACTTTAACTAAGGTCATGGCGATGATTTTATTGGGCCAATATTGAGTATTCTTAAGTAAATCAATAGCACCTAAGAAGCCTTCTGCATTAAAGTCCAGTGATAATATAAACTCTCGTTTAAGTACTTTATTCAACTCTATATAGGCGTTAATTGATTTAATATTTTCACTGCCTATCACGTGGTTGACATGCAACTCTTTGAAGGCTTGCAAATCATCTATGCAGGCAATTCCACTATCCAGCCATATCTCAATCTGTGGAAACTTATCTTTGATGGATTTTATTATTTGAAAATGGTTTTTTTGACCTTGTATTGCACCAAGGTCTGCGATGTACAGGTGTTCAAATGGGTATAATTCAAGTAAGGCGCTAATGACGGCCATTGGTGTACTGTCTATTGCTATGCCAGAGTGGCGCAGTAATGACTGGATAGGCTGATACTGTTGACGCTGTCCAAAGCGTGCATGCACTACCTGGCCGTCCATTAAATCGATGACTGGAATAATTTCCATGGGATATTTTGAGCAGTGAGATTTTTTTGAAGATTTTGATATTGGAATATATCACAGCTGGTGGTTTATGCAGTGCGCCTTTGCCTGAGTCGTTGCTCAGGGAGGGTATCCTAATGCGTGATGCCCTGTTACAAGACTTCAGCATGCTTGATGATATTGAGATTATCACTACGTATGATGCTAGATTAAGTGCTCCTGCACAAAGTCAGCAGGCTGTCAGTATCAATAAAGAATCAAATCCGATGAAAGTTTGGCAGGATATATTGCAAAATTGTGATGCAGTTTTGATAGTCGCTCCAGAGACCGATAATATTTTGGCTGAACTGACCCAAATGACAATGGCAAGTAAAGCTAGAAATCTAGGTTGTAATCATGATGCGGTAGCGATTGCCAGCAGTAAATATGCAACGTTTCATGCGTTTAAAAATGCCAATATCTTAACGATACCAACTTTCACAGCAAGCGAGTTACTAGCAACTCATTTTGAAACAGATGAGTCAATGAACAATGGGTATGTTGTTAAACCGAATAATGGCGCAGGATGCGAAGATACTTTCTATTTTCAGAATAGCCTTGCTTTACAAGAGTGGCTGGATTTGAATCCAGATAAGCAAACGCACTTTATCATTCAGCCTTATCAAAAAGGCACGCCAGCCAGCATTTCTATTTTGTGCAAAAATGGAGAAGCATGGGTGTTAAGTTGCAATCTGCAAAAAATTGTAATCAAGCCTACAGAATTTAATCAAGCATTGATTCAATATCAAGGTTCAGTGGTGAATGGTTTAAGTGCATATCATGCAGCCTTTGTAGTGCTGGCAAACGGTATTGCCAAAGCATTGCCAGGGTTAAATGGTTATGTTGGTATCGATGTGATTATTGATGTAACGCATAATGCTGAAGCTATTTATGTAGTGGAAATTAATCCCAGAATCACAACTTCTTACATTGGTTTGCATGAGTCACTTAATTGTAATCCAGCAGCGTTGTTGCTCGACTTAATGGATAATCCAGCCTTTAAATTACCAGAAAATTTAACAAGTAAAACGGTAGAAATCAGTTTCGATGAATAATCAAATCATAGGTTGGGATGTAGGTGGTGCGCATTTAAAAGCAGCATTGCTTGATGGTAATGGCAAGTTAGTTAACGTAATACAGGTACCTTGTGCGCTTTGGCGTGGTTTGTGTGAGCTTGAGGACGCGATTGATTTGGTATTAAACGCGTTCACATTTCGGCCTGTTTTACATGCGATTACGATGACAGGTGAACTGGTGGATTTATTTGATAACCGTAAGGCAGGCGTAGAAGCTATTAGCCGTGTGATGGAGGCTAAATTAAATGGTAGCAAACGTTTTTACACAGCTCAATTTGATACTAATGCCCTACATGCAGATTTTGTAGCATTAGGTGAAGTGGAACAGTACTGGCGACAAATCGCATCAGCCAATTGGTTTGCCAGCGCAAGTTACGTGGGTCAAAGACTGCAACAAGTGAAAGATATACAACACGGTTTATTGATTGATATTGGCAGTACGACTTCTGACTTTATTTTGCTGGAAAATAATCAGCCGAAATGTATGGGTTTTACCGATGCATCACGAATGCAAACCGAAGAATTGGTTTATACAGGTGTGGTGCGTACACCGTTAATGGCTGTAGCACAAAAAGTGAGATTCGAGAATAGCACGACTTCAGTTGCGGCAGAGTATTTTGCGACTACAGCGGATGTATACCGTTTGACTGGTGATTTGCAAGCTGAGGATGACATGGCAGATACCGCTGATGGCCAAGATAAAACAGAATTGGCAAGTGCAAGGCGCATTGCGCGTATGATAGGGCATGATGTGGAAGATGCTGATTTAAAGACATGGGTTGTGTTGGCGCGTGAATTCAAAGCCCAACAAGTGATGCGTTTGCAATCGGTTGCGGAGCATCATATTTCACGCATAAAAGACAATAATCAAAACAATAAAATTGCAATCATTGGCGCTGGAGCAGGATGCTTTTTAGCTAAGGAAATCGCATCTTTAATTAATACCCGATATGTTGATATTACGGAATTGGTAGACAATAATTTAGAGTACACCTCTGATGATGCATCTACAAACTTAATGAATTTATATCGTTGCGCAAGTGTTTGCCTACCAGCAGTTGCGGTAGCCAATTTAGCGTTTAATGAAACACCAAACCAGACATGATTAGCATGCCCCCACTTAAACACAATCTAAAATATCACGCTGATTCAGCCAATCTATTCGCACGTTTTAGTCATAAACCATGGGCGATTTTTTTAGATAGCGGTCAGCCTCAAGGTCAATATGGTCGCTATGATATTTTGGTCGCTGACCCTTTTATCACAATCAGTACTGTTGAAATTTCGAATGAGATCCATACGGAAATTGTACAAAATGGTCAAATGACGATTAGTCATGACGACCCTTTTGTCGTGCTTAACCGCTTATTAGTTCCATATCAGGCAACACAGAGTAACTTGCCATTTAGTGGTGGCGCCGTTGGTTATTTTGGATATGATTTAATGCGTCGCGAAGCAAAATTACCTGATCTTGGTCTGGAAAATGAGTCAATACCGCAGATGATGCTAGGCATTTACGATTGGGCTGTGATAGTGGACCATCGTGAAAAAACGGCTTGTTTGGTCTCTCATGGATTTCAGCAAGCCACGCATGACAATTGGGCTGCGCTATGCGCTTTGTTTGATGATCCCGTCTCGATTAAAACTGAAAAGTTTGAATTAACAACCTCTGTTACGAGCAATATGGATTATGGACAGTACGCCAATGCTTTTAACAAGATCAAACACTACATTACGGAAGGTGACTGTTATCAAGTCAATCTTGCTCAACGGTTTTCTGCACAGGCAACTGGAAGTAGCTGGGTTGCTTACAATAAACTGAGGGAAATTAGCCCCGCACCGTTCATGGCATATATGAATTTTGGCCATTTGCAGGTGCTTTCCGGCTCGCCTGAGCGTTTTTTGCAAGTAATCGGTACACATGTAGAAACCCGACCCATTAAAGGCACTAGGCCGCGTTCTGATGATTGGGTGCTTGACCAGCAATATGCGGATGATTTGCAAGCTAGCGTTAAAGACAAAGCTGAAAATTTAATGATTGTTGATTTGTTGCGTAATGATATTAGCAAGAATTGCGAAATTGGCTCAGTAAAAGCGGATAAGCTGTTTCAGTTACAAAGCTTTGCTAACGTGCATCATTTAGTCAGTATTGTGACTGGCGCATTGCAAGCGGGCAAAACGACGATAGATTTATTACGCGGCTGTTTTCCTGGGGGCTCTATTACCGGCGCACCTAAATTAAGAGCGATGCAGATTATTGAAGAGCTGGAGCCGCATCGGCGTGGGGTGTATTGCGGAGCCATTGGCTATATTGGGTTTGATGGCAATATGGATACCAATATTGCGATTCGCACCGCTATGTACACTACCCATGAAGGTAATCAAACAGGTGAAATCAGTTTCTATGCGGGAGGGGGTATTGTTGCTGACTCTACGCTGGAAAAAGAGTATGCTGAAACGCTGGATAAGGCGTCCAGCATGTTAAAAACCATGGAGTTTTTCAAGGTTGCGGGTTAAGTATTTTATGTATAACAGCATTAAACTACGCACAGAAATTTGCAATAAATCCCTCATAACTTTAATGTGAATTGTGTTGAATCGTTATCAAAATTAAAAATGATTTGGGGATAACCTCATGTGGGTCGTAAAAATAGGTGGTAGCCTGCTGGGTGAAGCTGAACTGGCGCGTTGGCTAGAAATTTTTGTGAAATACAGCGATGGCAAGGTGGTGATTGTGCCAGGTGGAGGTTTGTTTGCCGATACAGTACGCGAGGCTCAGCAGCTATCAAATATTAGCGATGCCGTTGCGCATGAATTAGCACTATTAGCCATGGACCAGTTTGGATTGCTATTGGCTGGCATGAATTCAGAGCTTGCCACGGCTAGTAGCGAGTTAGAAATTGCAGAGCGAGGCTGGCAGCATCGAGGTATCGTTTGGTTACCAAGCAAAATGGTGTTAGCTGACGATACTATCCCAAGAAACTGGGATGTGACTTCCGACAGTTTAAGTGCATGGCTGGCTAACAAACTTGGTGCAGAACAGCTGATTTTGGTTAAAGCCAAACCGTTAATAAGTTATCAAAATTCACTCTCAACGCCATTACAGTTATTAGTCGAAGATGAATTGGTGGATAGCCGGTTTATGGAGTTTGCTACCGGGCAAAAATACCAAACTTGGATGTTGAATAAAACCGACTTTAGCCTATTTGAGCAAGGGTTTAACTTGCAAAAGCTTGAAGAAAAAGGCTTGCTCGTTAATATTGTCTGTAATTAATCATTAGTCGTTAGGGGTTTCATCATGACATCAAATATAATGCAATCAATTAAAGCGTACTCAATACAAGAAGTCGAAGATAAATTAAAAGCACAGCTTCCACATTGGTATTTAGAAGATGGCTGGATAAGACGGAAATATAAAACCAGTGGCTGGAAAGCAACACTGATGGTGGTGAATACAGTAGGGCATTTGGCAGAGGCTGCTTGGCATCACCCAGATTTAACCGTGTCTTACGCGTTTGTGATTGTAAAATTATGCAGCCATGATGCAAAAGGTATCACGGATAAAGACTTTGAGTTGGCAGCTAAGATAGAGCAGGTCATCGGTTGGCAGCCTGGCAAAGAGTCTGGTGCCTTACAAGGTACGCCGAATGATGACCCTAGGTTTAAGTATATTAAATACGATTAGTTTCTGTGCCAATTGCATTGTTGGTCGGCATTTAGAAATGTCCATGCAACCAAGCGGCTTTTCTTTTGGCCTTGTGCCATATCAATCGTTTTTATCTCTAGGGCATTTGCTTTTTTGAGCGCACGATAGACGGCGGGTAGGGTGGTGGCTTTTGAGATTAGCGAGGTAAACCAAAAGCATTGGTTTTTAATCAATACGCTTTCATTGATCATACGAATTACAAACGCTTCTTCGCCACCGTCACAATAAAGTTCAGCACCTTGGCCGCCAAAATTTAACGCACTAGTTTTATCAACAGTTTTATTACTCGCGCGACTTTGAGGTATATTTTCACGAGTTATATTTTTATTTTGGCTTAGGGCTAAATTTCTTAATTTACGTTGTGTACCCGTAAGTGCATCATTTAGTGAAGCATGGAATGGTGGATTACACATGGTGATGTCGAAAGTTTCGTTTTGCTGCACAATCCCTTTGAATATGTTCGTGGGTGTAGCTTGCAGGCGTAACTTAATGACTTCTGACAGCATAATATTGGCATCCAGGATTCGCTGTGCATTGGCGATGGCAATTGGGTCTATATCCGCACCAACAAAATGCCAGCCATACTCGCGGTAGCCGATTAACGGATAAATTGCATTTGCACCTACGCCTATATCAAGCACACGTATGCTTTCACCATATGGAATAACGTCGCCATTAGTGCTAGCCAGTAAATCTGCGAGGTAGTGCACATAGTCTGCACGACCTGGGATTGGAGGGCAAAGATATTGCGCAGGAATATCCCAGTTTGCAATGTTGTAAAACTGTTTTAGCAGGGCTTGATTGAGCGCCTTAACTGCTTGCGGATTGGCAAAATCAATAGAGGTGTCGTTGTAGGCGTTTAACTTTACAAATTCAGCAAGTTTTGCATTGGATTGAACAAGTTTTTCGAAATTATATCGACCACGATGTTTGTTTCTCGGGTGTAAACCAGACTTTTCAATAGGCGGCTCTTTGCGTTGCTGTGCCATTAAGTGTGAGTCCGATTGTTATAAAACAGCTTTTGCTGATAATTAAATTGAATGGAAAACCGGATCAATTAGGTGTCTTTTCAAATGTACGCTGTTCTTTTTCGAAGCGTCCAAAATGGAGCATAATCGTTGGCAAAATCAATAAGTTAAGTATGGTTGAAGTGACTAAGCCACCTACAATAATTGTTGCCATTGGACCTTCGATTTCACGGCCTGGCTGACCACTCCCAGCAGCAAGTGGTAGTAGACCTAATGCAGTCACTAATGCTGTCATTAAGATTGAAGGGAGTCGTTCCGACGCGCCGCGGATACAGGTTTCTAAACCCCAAACGCAGTGCTCTGAATCGATTAAGTGCTGATAGTGCGACACCATCATGATGGAGTTGCGTAAGGTAATACCAAATAGCGTGACGAATCCTACTAGTGAACCCAATGAAATCCAGCCACCAGTAAACAATACTGCCAGCACGCCGCCAATCAGGGCAAATGGCAAATTGGCGAAGGTGAGTAACAGATTACGTAAACGACCAAATGCAATATACAGCATTAAAAAGACGGCTACTGCGGCTAAAAATGATTGCAATACCAGTGCTTGACGTGATTTTGCATTGGCTTGTGCTGCGCCTGTAAATTCTAAATAGGCGCCATCTGATAACACCACATCGTTTGCTATCTTCTTTTTAAGTTCTTCCGTAAAAGTATCAATATCTCGGTCAACGACATTGGCTGTTACAGTTTGAATGCGTTTAGCGCCTGCATGCAGTATTTTTGATCGACCATTTTCTTGCACGATGTCTGCTATATCACGTAATCGTAATAACTTACCTTCAGGGTTAAACAGTGGCAAATTACCTGCTTCCTGAACATCATCGCGATCCTCCATATTGAGTACCACGCTTACACCTATTACCCTGCTACCTTGGTATACCTGCGTGATTGGCACGCTTTCATAGGCAACACGAATATTGTCTAACACATCGGTTGGCTGCAATCCCCATAACGCTAACTTCTCAGGCCGTAAGCGTATTACTAATTGTGGCGTACCTGGCGGCGACTGTACGGATACGTCAGCAGCACCTTTTATACTGCTAATCACGCCTGCGATGGCTTGAGCATCACGGTCTAAAGCATCTAAATCGTTACCATAAATATTAACCACCGTTGAGGCGGCGTAACCAGAAATGGTTTCTTCAATACGTTCGGTTAAAAAGGTATTAATGGCAAAGTTAACGCCCACAAATCCAGCTTCCGCTTTTCCGTCGCCATCATCGTCTACTGCCTCACCAGATAATTCTTCTCGAATACTATTTAAAACACGGCGTTGTTCTTCGCCTGAAATTGCGCCAATTTCAATCTCAAACTCACTGTAATGCGTGCCAAATGTATCTGCACCGTTCTGTGCACGGCCTACCCATTGGGTGACAGACTTAACGCCTTTGATGCTGCGAATAACGGCTGATACCTTTTCCCCGATCCGTAGCGACTCTTGTTCTGAGGTACCAGGAACCGCGGTCATATGCATAATATAATGACCTTCATGCAGGGCAGGAATAAACTGGCTTTTGAACAAAGGCAATATACCTAAACCTAATGCGATGAAAATAAAGCTAACAGCAATGACTATCTTGTATTGCTTTTCTATTTTGTACAGCACTTTAACGTACCATTTTTTGATGGCGCGTATGATGGGCGGGTCTTCAGCATCTAATTTGGCATTACCCAGTAACAAGTAACAGAGCGCAGGTGTAAGCGTGAGTGCAACCACTAGCGAAGCCATAATGGCGGCGATGTAGGCGAAACCTAATGGTGCAAAAAGCTTGCCTGCAACACCTCCTAACGTTAGCAACGGCATAAATACCAGCGCTACAATAATAGTCGCGTAAACGACTGAACTACGTACTTCCATAGACGCATCAAACACAACGCGATGCGTAGCCAACGGCTCTGTCAGCAATCTATTTTCACGCAAGCGTCTGAAAATATTTTCAGTATCAATGATCGCGTCATCGACCACTTCACCTAGTGCAATGGCTAAGCCACCCAGCACCATAATATTGAGTCCAATATTGAAATAACTCATTACTACGATTGCCGAAAGTAATGATAATGGAATAGCTGTGGCTGAAATAAAGGCTGTGCGGGCATTAAACAAAAATAGAAATAATACAGTGATGACCAAAATTGAGCCGATGATGATGTCGGCGCGTACGCCTTTAATCGCTACTTCAATAAAGTTGTCGGGCCTGAATAAGCCTTCGTGTAGCACGACTTGCTCAGCTTCTAAACTTGGTTTTAATTCCTGTAGAGCACTTTCAATATCCTTGGTTACTGCATGTGTATTGGCACCAAGTTGACCTTGAACAGACAGATATACGCCAGTTTCTTCGTTAATCGAAGCAGCGCTGATAGAAGGTGCTGCACCTTCAACCACTTTGCCAATATCGCCTAGCCTGATGGTTTGGCCATTTTTATGTAGTAGCGTTGCAAGCGCAAGTTTTTCTGGCGTGGTGGATTGACCTTCGGTATTAATCACAATACGCTGATTTTTATTTTCGATAAAACCATTGCCACGCACGCCAGTGGCTTTTTTTACGGCTTCTTCAATTTGTATGAGCGATACGCCATAACGTATCATTTTTTCAGGGTCAACCTGTACCTGAAACTGCCGAACTTTACCGCCAAACACATTTACATCCGCCACGCCAGGGATGGCGAGTAAATGTGGCACTATCGTCCAATCCACAATGGTACGTAATTCTGTCAGGCTACGTGTTTTAGAAGTGACACCAACACCCAGAACTGTACTGGCAGAAGAGGTGAGAGGTGTGATATTTGGTGTAATGCCTTGTGGTAATTGATTATTTAGCGTGGCTAAACGCTCTGCGATGACCTGACGGTTACGATAGATATCGGTATTTTCATCGAAAATTATCGTGACAATGGATAAGCCGGGGATAGATTGCGACCGCATGCTTTCTATGCCCACAGTACCTGCAATGCTGGTTTCAATCGGTTGTGAAACTAGGCTCTCTACCAACTCTGCGGACAAACCTGGTGATTCAGTTTGAATGACAATCTGCGTGGGTGAAAACTCTGGAAATACATCTAGGTTACTACTGGTAAGGCTATGGATTCCATACAAAACTACTAAGGTAGCCAAGCCAATAATCACGCCACTAAAGCGTATGGAGAAACGGACCAGCGCCGACATCATGACGGTTTAATCCTCGTTCTCATTAGTGATTTGCGATTTGAATTCTTCAGAGAGTAATAATTGTGCTCCACTGGTGACAACTTCATCATTTGGTTTGAGGCCACTTCTTGACTCATCTTGGTAAAACCAGCCATTTTCTGTTTCAACATCAGTACTCATTGGCAATCTACTGAAATTATTGGCACCGACCTTGCGATATACCCATGGCTTACCGCCATACCAAACGACAGCATTATTAGGAATAATCACGCCATGAGACTTGCTTTTTGTGGTTGCGTTTGAATCTTTTGATATTGTGCTTATAGACCTTGCGGTCACCTGCATACCAGCACGTAAGTCTGTGCTTTTAGCATGATAAAAATAGGTTTTGCCTTGAATAGCACCATTACTTTGTGGTGCGCGCGATAAATACTGTGCACTAATACTGCTTGCTGGTGATGCCGACGGCGATACTGCTATTTGACTGTTGATTGCTGGTTCAGTTGAGTCAAAAGGCAATGTAACTTGAATAAGTACTTCATTGTAATTAACTAAATTTCCTAATAATCCATTCGCGTTATTACTAGTGGCTAATTGCGTGAGTGCTGGCCCCCATGTTTGCCGCATCGTGTCAGCGATATTCTTGGCGCTGGTTTCAGCAGCAAATAGTTTTGCTTCATCTGCTTTCACATCTGCAAGTGCTGCTGCCACCACTTTGTCAGATACGTTCTTGTCATCCAAATTTAATGTGTGCAAGCGTGCATATTCACTTTTATTTCGTGCAGCGTTAGCACTCAATACCTGCGCTTCAGCTTTTGCAGCAATGTAGCGTGAGCGTAGATCAATTAAACCATCAATATTTACCACGTTACCGTAACTATTGATGGTGGCCTGATGTGTGCTGGGCTTTAAAGTGCTGGTTTTAATGCCGCTTTGTGTTTGTGTCGCCGTATCAATAATAATGACGGCCATGCCTTGTTTGCTTGTTACACGATTAGGTGTTGCAACCTGTTCTTCAGATTCTTGGGTTAACGCTTCGTACTCGTCTTTGCCATAAAATACCAATACCCAAAACAGCATGACAATTAAAAATGCTTGTAAGCCGATGATAATGGCTAATTTACGGTTCATTTTTATTCCATGCCTTTCAATACTAGTTTGTTTGTAAAGGATTATTGTTAACTTCGCTAATGTAGCCACCAGTTAATGGTTTCTGCAACGTATTTTCTAATTGATTAAGTGCAGTTTTTAGTTGGAAGTAGGCGAGTGCAACACTTTTTTCTGCTACATTATTTTCTAGTTTGGCATAGGTTAATTCAAGCCGGTCAATTTCTCCCGCTGAAAATCTGCGCATCATTCGTTGGGTATTGTTTTGTTGTTCTGATAGCAGTTTATGTTGATTATCTAAAGCTAGATTAGCCTGTGCAACTTGAGTGCTGCTGATATTAGCTTCTGCAATTACTTTTGCTTGTAACGCGTTAAATTGCGCTGCTTCTACTTCGCGTAATTGCGTGGCTTCAGCGATTCCTACCTTATTTTTATTTAGCAGAGTCAGCAAGCCTGATAAGCCTAATGACCATATTCTATCGCCAAACTCATAAGCATAGCCTGGGCTTATAACGAGATCTGGATATTGTTTGGCTATTTCAAGCTTCAATTTAGCTTCAGCCGCTGCATATCGCTCAAGTGCAATACGGATATCTAAACGGTTTAAGAGTGCGCTAGTTTGTAAATCTCCTGCTTGCACATCAGTAGTCATCACTGGATTTAGTTGTGATGGTTGATCGACACTATCACTCGCTAAATTCATTTCTGAAACTTTGCCAAGTGGTAAACCCAAATTGCTGGCAAGTTTTGATTGTAAAACCAGTTTATTTTGATTTGCAGTATTCAATTCTGAAGTAGTTGTCTGTAGCTGTAGTTTTACTGTACTTAATTCAACATTTGAAGCCGCACCTAAACTTACACGTTTTTGATAGATGTCCACAATCTCCTGGCGACGCATTTGTTCTTCGGTAAGCAATTTAATTTGCTGCTGATTGAATTGATATTCATTGAAAGATTGAACTACCTGATTGCGTAATTGCCAAGCGGTTTGGGCGATTTCCAGCTTTGCTGCTTGTGATAAATGCCGTGCGTTTTCAATGCGAATCTCACGTTTATTGGCGGTTTCGATAGGAATATCGATACTCAAACCGAATGCAAATGGCTTGATGTCTTCGTTGGCTTGATTGCTACGCGCAACATTAGCATTCAAATTCGGTATCGGTCTTTCTGCAGCAGCCAATTCTGCTGATTCTGCCGCTCGCCACTGGGCACGGGCGACATCTAAGCTGGGATGAAAGAACAGGGCGCAGTAAGTGAGTTCATCTACACCCCATGTTTTTAAAGGTAAGTGGTCTGCACTATAGCCGTTACTTATTAAGTATTGATTAAATGCATCACCTGCTGGATTTTTAGCCTCAAATTTTACTGCGTTTAATACTGGCTCAATAGGTTTGGCGGTATATTGCAGGAAATTACATCCACCAAGAATTGTAGGTAAACAGGCGATTAATATCGCTTTGCGGGTAAGCTTGTAGATTGATTTATTAGGCTTAATCAAACTGATCTGCTGAAAAAAATCTGTAGAGCTAGTTCAGGGAGTCGTCATTCATTGTCATAGTAGTTGTTAACTAACAATTTCAGCATTAACAGCACCTAGTGCATCTTGCAGTGTTTCTTCACTTAAGCTGTTAATCGTGGTGGCTAGTAGATCGGCAGCTTCAACCGTGGTAATTGGTAAGTCGTGGCTGTCCATCTCTGCAATCAAGCCCGCCGCAGCGCCTGTCACCTTTAATAAAGATTGGCGCTCGCGCATTAACAGCTCTAACTCTGTACGCAGCATATTGATTTCGTTTAGATTGATATTGTTTTGCATGGTTTTTTACTTTACGTTGTTTGTTATGAATACAGCTTACATTATATAGCTTAATAATTATGTCGTGTTCTCGCACAATCATAGTCTGCTCAGCTAAAAATTCAAGTGTACCGACTATACGAAAAATGTGTGAGTTATGTAAATGAGCATTTAAACAGCCGCTTTATAAATAATTAGTAGATTTTTTGTTTTTATCTTTTCTCAAAGCCAGTAGTTGAGATACAATAGCGGCTTGTTTGAAACGGCTGTATTTTTATAGATAAAATTTAAATACAAGTTGTACCCTACCTGCGAGAGTGGCGGAATTGGTAGACGCACTGGATTTAGGTTCCAGCGCCGTAAGGCGTGAGAGTTCGAGTCTCTCCTTTCGCACCATACTAAAAAATCAATGACTTAGTATATTTAGCTGTTTTAATTAATACCACAGCTTATCCATCATTTAGATCACTTAAGTTATAAGCTATATCGGTGTATCTTCACCATCCCAAAGTTCCCCAGAATCTTGTCGGCTGCACTTCACTTAAACATATCTGCGCAACAATTATTATCAAACGTGAACTCTCGTTAGTGCTGCTTGATATTTAGCCATTGAAAAAACAATAAAAATACACGCTGCCTATCAATTTAGTAGGTCAGAATCAAGTGTAAATGGTACTTCATTAATTTTAGTTACAATTATTCAACGCTCTGCACTAATATATGATTTTTGTGTAGTGTAACAATTGCCAAGAAATGTTGTTACATGTGGGAACTTAGGGTTGAGTACAATGGAAAAATTGTCACTACAAGATGAACCTATGACGTTGTCCAAGCTAACGTTGGCTTGGGACTATATTGGCGATGCAGTTTTTTTGATGGATAACTTCGCACGCGTGCGCTACGCCAACCCTAGTGCTTGCCATATGCTTGAATACTCTCAAGCAGAGTTAATATTAGCCGAATATCGAAAAATAAAACCTTCTTTCACCAATGACTGGTGGAAAAGCCACTGGCAGTCACTCAGAACTTCTGGAGCTCAAACATTCGAAATCTCCCTTAAAAGTAAAACTGGTAAAACTATCATTTTGGAGGTCGTGGGCAATCATGTTGTATTTGAAGGACTAGAGTACAGTCTAGACGTGATGCGAGACATTACAGAGCGCAAAGCTTTGGAAAAAGAACTTCTTCGTCGCGAAAATGAATTTAGAAGCTTGGCAGAAAATTCGCCGGATGTTGTAGTGCGTTATGACATCAATGGTCAGAAGCTTTTCACCAATCCAGCGTATGATAAAACGATTAGCTATGAAACAAAAAAATCTACAAATGTAAGTGTTGATGAGGTTTGGCGTTCAACGAATTTATCTCATGTGGAATACAAAAAAAGACTATCGCAGGTAATGAAAACTGGTGAAACGGATAATATCTTATTGGAGTGGGTAAATAGCGCAGATGAGTTAGTTAGCCATGCCGTACGTGTGGTTGCGGAATATGATTCAGTAGGAAAAATAACTAGCTGTCTCGCTATAGGGCGCAATATTAATGATCAACGCAAAGCCGAACTTTTACTCCGTCAGCGTGAAGAATATCTGCGTACGCTTCTAGATAATTTTCCATTCATGGTATGGTTGAAGGATACTGATAGCCGATTGCTGGCTGCTAACACGGCTTATGCCAAAATAGCTGGAGTTGTAACCACGCAGGATCTTGAAGGAAAAACAGATTTTGATTTTTTCCCCCAAGATCTGGCACAGCAATATGTAGATGGGGATCAAGCTGCTATGCAGAATGACGCACCCATGGGTATTGTTTGTCCTTTAAGGGACGCTAAAGGTGAGTATTATTGGATTGAGTCTTATAAATCGCGATTGATTGTAGATGACAAAGTAATAGGAACAGTGGGTTATGCGCGCGATGTGACAGAAACACTGCAAAGAGAACGCGAATACCATTCACTCATAGAAAATTCACCTAACTCAATAGTGCGTTTTGATCGAGATTGCCATCGTATTTTTATCAACCCCAAAAAAGCAGAGTATTACGGGGTAACGCCTCAATTTTTGTTAGGTAAATCGCCTAGTCAATTTCCTGGTGGGTCGTCAGCGATAGAATACGAACAAAAAATCCATGAAGTTTTCGCGAACGGTTTAAATAAAAGTGTGGATTTACACTGGCAAGCACCAGATGGAAAGCAGCGGGTCATTCACACGCTTTTAGCTGGTGAACTTGATTCAAATGGTCAGGTCATGGCGGTAATTGGTGTAGGTCAAGATGTGACTGAGGCGGTAGAGAATCAAGCCCGTATTCATCATCTTGCTTTTTTTGACTCTTTAACTGATTTGCCTAATCGTGCTTTGCTTACGGATCGGCTTAATCAGGCGGTAGCTAAAGCCAGTCGGCATAAGCGAGACTTTGTTTTAATGATGTTGGATTTAGATCGATTTAAAGAAATCAATGACACCTTAGGGCACGTGATTGGAGATATGCTTTTATGTGAAGTTGCTAGGCGCTTGGAAGCTTGCCTTCGTAGTTCCGACACCGTAGCGCGTTTGGGCGGTGATGAGTTTGCAGTTTTGCTGTCAGAAATACGAAAACCAGACCATGCAACAAATGTTGCCTGCAAAATCATACAAGCTTTTACCACCCCATTTTTTATTTCTGGAAAAGAGCTATTTGTTACAACCAGCATAGGTATTGCGGTTTATCCATCAGATAGTAAGGATGTGGATGGACTTCTCAAATATGCCGATTCAGCCATGTACCATGCTAAGCAGCAAGGTCGTAATAATTTCCAGTTCTATTCTGCAGCTTTAACTATTAGGGCATCTGAACGCTTGAGTTTGGAGACATCACTGCGCAAAGCCCTGCAACAGGATGAACTTGAACTTTACTATCAGCCACAAGTAGATTTAAAGACTCGGGAAATAGTCGGTGTGGAAGCACTACTGAGATGGCATCGCGACCACAAAGAGATTATCTCCCCCGACAAATTCATAGGCATTGCGGAGGAAAGCGGATTAATTATTGGCATTGGTGAATGGGTAATCTCTACAGCTTGCAAAGCAGCCGTGCAATGGAATATTGAGCACGCCACGCCATTTACCTTTGCTATCAACTTGTCTACCCGACAATTCATACTCAACGATTTAGTAGGTTCGATAGAGCGTATTTTGAGAGAAACTGGATGTAAGGCAGAGTGGCTTAAGTTCGAAATTACGGAAAGTCTGTTGCTTGATGATAATGAAAGTATTCAGAAAATGCTGCATACCTTGCATAACATGGGTTTGTGTATTTCGATTGATGATTTTGGAACGGGCTATTCTGCATTAAGTTATCTCAATCGCTTTCCTGTCAGTCAACTCAAGATTGACCGATCTTTTGTGCAAGATATCACCATTAATCCAGATCGTGCGCTGCTTGTACAAGCGATTATTTCCATGTCACGAAGTTTGAGAAAAAGTCTGATTGCCGAAGGTGTGGAGACAAATGAGCAGGCCGTACTCTTGGCGCAAATGGGGTGTGCACAAGCACAAGGTTACTTGTTTGGTAAGCCAATGCCATATTCACAACTCAAAGACTTATTTGGCAATAATATATTGTGACTTCAGGCTCCACTAACATCATATGTAATGATGACAGTTGTTTTGTAACGCTTTAAAGTATCCTTCTTAGTGAGTACCCCTTAGGTGTAATTGTAGATTTTGGCGGGTCACGATTAAATATGCATGACTTAATCAACCCCTAAGGAGAAGTGAAATGACTACTAAAGCTTTTAAATACAAAAAACAGGCTATTAAAGATGTTCAGCCATCTATGAATGTTGCAGGTGTTCCAGCTTGGCTTGGTGACACATTTGTTTCTACAGATGCTGATAAAAGAATCTGTGCAGGTTTTTTCCGTTTAGAAAAAGGTAATGCGCTGAATTATAGCTATGATTATGAAGAAATGAAAATTGTCGTAGAGGGTACATTTATTATTTCTGACGACACTGGTCAAAAAGTGACTGCAACCGTTGGTGATGTGCTTTATTTCCCATCTGGTAGTAATATCAAGTTTGAAACTCCAGATCATGCAATTGGCTTTTTCTGCGGACAACGTGCACCACTTTAATCTAGTTTAGATTTTAAGATGATATTTGTAATGCAAATGTTATTGCAGATGTGCAGCAATTTATTGATGGGGATATTAACCCATCAATAAATTGTACTTATAAAAATACTCTACGTGCTTGCAGTTGCGTAGATTCCCAGTTTAGGTGTTTGTAATAGCCTATTGCATCCGTATTGGTTACATCCACCAATAGTTGTGCTCTTGTTGCGCCTTTGGCTTTCGCCCAAGCTAATGCCTGTTTGAGAAGCTCTTTCCCGAGTCCTTGCCCTCTATGTTCTGAATCAACGACCATATCTTCAACCCATGCTGATGCAGCGCCTTGGGCAGTTGAGATGACTAACTGCGCACTCACCATGCCAATCACTTTGCCACTGATGTCTCTGGCAACCTGAATTGTTCCGTTAGCATTATTTTGAATCAGTAACGCCAGGCCTTTTTGCTGTTTGGTAGAATCTGGATTGAAGTCTTTTTCTATACTAAATAAAACAGACAGCAATTTAACTAATTCAGGTATATCAGCCTCAGTGGCTTCGTTAAACAGAATGTTTGCCTGAACATTATTTTGCATTGTGAGTCCTTGATAACGCTAATCTTCGTGATGTTCGTGGCTAGGTGAATCGTAATGAATGATGGCAAGAAATTTGATAGGTGTTTGCATGAGTGTTTCTGGGCCATGTGGAATCTCTCCACGAAATGTCAGTGAGTCACCGCTATTAAGCACAAAGGTATCTTCACCTACTCGATACTCTAATTTACCTTCCAACATGTGAATAAACTCAGTACCAGGATGTTCAAATGAAGGAAACTCCTCGCCTGCATCTTCTAGAGAGATTAAAAAAGGCTCGAATGTTTTATGCGGACCTTGATCGTAGGCAAGTAATTGATACGTATGGCCCACGCGCGTACCTCGGCGTACGACCTCCATGCCTTCACCATTTTTAACTAACTGGGCAGCGCCTCTTGGCAAGTTATAGTTTTGGAATAGCTTAGCTAGAGTTACGCCTAGTGCGTTTGCCAGCTGCTCTAAAGTTTCTAGGCTGGTCGCTGCGAGGCTGTTTTCAATTTTGCTCAACATGCCGCGACTGATGCCAGCACGCTCTGAAACCTCAGCGATGGTCAAGCTGTGTTGTAAGCGCAGTTGACGTATCGTTGTGCCTAAATGGCGTCCAAGCGATTTATTAGAAATATCAGCTTGTGCACTTTCAGTGTCTTTTTTTAATGCCATGTCGTTACCTATTCAATATGCTAGATATGTTTTTAATAGCGCATATTACAAGAGAGTGAGCAAAACTTGTAAAAAATTCATTTTAGTAACTAATGTTGAAATGATTTAGTCGGGGTTTTTGCGCTTTTATGTAAAACCGCCATGTCATTTCATCTAATAAAAATTAAACATAAGGCTTGTAAATATTTATTAAAGTTTAACTGTAGTAATAAAAGTTAATGTAAAATAAAAAATAGCTTTTAGAAAGTAATTTTTGCATAAACTTAATTTTGGTAAGAATGAGATTGGTTTATTCAATCATTATTTGTATATAAAAAATTGATTAACTAATATAGATGGGAGAATATTTTGAGTGAACGAATTGTAATGCGTACAGGTGAAGCTTTAGTTGCCGGTGGTCCTCCAGGCACAGCAGCAGAGCCAGAAGTAATTATTGGTGAATTAGATGGTCCAGTGGGCACGGCAATTGCTACGCTTACAGGTGATCAGGTGGCCGGGCATACGCGAGTGTTCGCTTTATTGAATACTGATGTTCAAGTAAGGCCAGTTACTTTAATGGTAAGCAAGGTAACAGTTAAAGATAGTAAATACACAAATATTTTGATGGGTACAGTTCAGGCAGCCATTGCTAATGGCGTATTGGATGCAGTGCGCGCAGGCGACATACCGAAAGAACGTGCTAATGATTTAGGCATTATTGTTTCAGTGTGGCTCAACCCGATGGTGACAAAAGACGAAAATCTTGATCACAAAGTGTTGTTTGATATTCACCGTAAAGCGACAGCGCTGGCGATTCATAAAGCGATGACTAATAAACCGGATATTGATTGGCTGCTTGATAACCAAGACAAGATAACCCATAAATATTATCAAATGGGTTTAGATGGTAAGCTTTGATTATTAAATAATTAGCTGAATTTTACTGAATAGCTCAATTATTTATTTTCTATTTTTTATAACGGCTTGCCCAAACAATACAGGTTTCGAGCAAGTCGACTAGCAAAAATTTAACGTCTTTAGCAAGTTCAGGCTTATATTGATATGGAGGCTGTTCTTGCATATAAATGCACTGACTCATCTCTAATTGAATAGCGTGAATGTTGATTGCAGGCATCCCATAATGCCGTGTGATGTAACCACCCTTAAAGCGACCATTGAATTCATGGCTGTATTTCTTTGCATAGACGGATTCATGCATCGTGGTTGCAATCGCATCTTGCAACGATGCATCGCAAGACTTTAAATCTGCCGTACCAAAATTCAAGTCAGGTAGTTTTCCATCAAAAAAGCGTGGTACATGAGATGCAATCGAGTGTGCATCCCATAACAATGCAATGCCGTGAATTGCATGGATTCTTTTAAGTTCTAATTCCAGTTTGTCGTGATAGGGTCGCCAAAACTGTTTAATCCGGTTTTGTATTTCGTTTTGGTCTGGTTCTTTACCTGGGTTATAAACAGGCCTTTTATCAAAAGTATCTATTGGGCAAAGCCCAGTAGTATCTTGCCCTGGATATAGTGAGGTATCTTCAGGCGGCCTGTTAAGGTCAATCACGTAACGCACATACTCGGCTGACAAAATTGAAGCATCATACGCTTTGGCTATATCGTAAAGCAGGGTTAAGTGCCAATCTACATCTGGCATCTGCAGAGCCTGTAAAGTCATATTACAGGCAATTTCTTTTGGCACAGCCGTACCTGCATGTGGTATAGAAATCAATAATGGCGAATTGCCACTATAGAAGTGATATGTTTTTTTCAATTTATCCGAACTCAAGTTTTATATAGATTACTAACTCTTTAGTAGTAATACTAATTTTCCAAACAAGCTAAGTCTTTAATTAGTATAGTTAAAGTGATATTACTTTAACACATGTTTCATTAAGATAATAAAAGTTTCATTAAAGTGTTGACACCGAATTATCAGTATGGCTAAATACGTCTGACGTGTTTCATACAGATTAAAAAAGTTTATTAAATTGATTGATAAATTTTTAGTTAAAAGCTATTCATTAGATAAGAGTCACCAGACAAAAATTAAGGTACATGGGGTTAAGAAATGCCATTAAGACTACTTAAATACGCACTTAAAAAAGATCATCCAGCGCCACGTTTTTTTAAGTCGTTAGAAACACCGAAAAAGTCATATGACGTAGTAATCATCGGCGGTGGCGGCCATGGCCTTGCTGCTGCATATTATCTGGCTAAAGACCATGGCATTACTAATGTAGCAGTATTGGAAAAAGGCTATATCGGCGGCGGTAATACTGGTCGGAATACAGCAATTGTACGCTCAAATTATTTAACGCCAGAAGGGGTTAATTTTTATGATGCCAGCGTTAAGATTTATGAAGGTCTTTCTGAAGAATTAGACCTGAATCTATTTTATTCAACTCGCGGTCACTTTACTTTAGCGCATACCGAATCTGCCATGCGTACCATGCGCTGGCGTGCTGAAGTTAACAAGCATGTGGGTGTAGAAAGCACTGTAGTAGGGCCTGATGAAATAGCCAAAGCCTGCCCACAACTTGATATGAGCTGTAGTGGACAGGCGCCAATTTTAGGTGCACTGTTTCATGCACCAGGCTCTATTGCACGCCATGATGGTGTGGCATGGGGTTATGCTCGCGGGGCAGATCGTTATGGTGCTGAAATTTTCCAGAACACTGAAGTATTAGGTATCGACGTTAAAAACGGCAAAGTCTGCGGTGTTAAAACTAACAAAGGTTATATCGAAACCAAGCAGGTGTTATCGGCGGTAGCAGGTTTCACGCCGCGCATCACTGAAATGGTTGATCTTGAAACACCGATTGTGATTCACCCGCTACAAGCCTGTGTGACTGAGCCTATGAAGCCTTGGTTAAACAGTATTTTAGTGTCTGGCAGTCTGCATGTATATGTGAGCCAGTCTTCCCGCGGTGAACTGGTGATGGGCTCATCGCTTGATCCTTACGAAGTGCACCAGACCCGTTCTACGCTAGATTTTGTGGAAGGGCTCACTTCACACATGCTCGATATGTTCCCATTTTTATCCAATGTAAAAATCGTTCGTCAATGGGGTGGTATGGCAGACATGACGCCAGACTTTGCACCAATTATGGGTAAAACGCCAATTGAAGGTTTCTACATTGATGCAGGTTGGGGTACTTGGGGCTTTAAAGCTACACCTATCAGCGGCAAAACAATGGCAGCAACGATTGCAAATGACAGTGCGCCAGATTTGATTCACTCCTTCAGGTTGTCACGTTTTGAAGATTACGAATTGACCGGTGAAAAAGGTGCGGCGTCAGTTGGGCATTAATTGATCATTTACGCCAAGACGCTATTAACTAAGAATATGTAATAGGAATTAATGAGATGAAACTTCTTACCTGCCCAGTGAATGGAACCAGACCGCTTAGCGAATTTATTTTCGGTGGCGAGTATCGGCAAGCGCCGGATCAAAATACCTGCACCGATGCAGAGTGGGCGGCTTATGTACATAACCGTCAAGGCGCGCCAGGCGATAAAAAAGAATGGTGGTACCACTCACCAAGCGGCACCTGGTTCATTGCTGAGCGTAATACGCTGACTGACAAAGTCTCTATTACTTATCTTTTAAGTCAGATGAGTCAAAAAAATCTAAATGAAGAAAAAGCAGCTCAGGAGGAAAGTAAATGAGTTTTCGTATTCCTAAGCAAGCCAAAGAATGGCTGAATCGTAATAAAAAAATTAATTTCACGTTTGAAGGTGAAGCGTTTACTGCATTCGAAGGCGATACCATCAGCAGCGCATTATGGGCAGCGGAGCAAAAAGTATTGGGCCGCAGCTTTAAATATCACCGCCCACGCGGAATTTTGAGCTTAGCAAATCATGACATCAACGTGATGTTAACTGACGGCACAGACACCAATATGCGTGGTGATATCGTTGAAGTAAAAGAAGGTATGGCACTTAATGCGGTGAATACTGTAGGTGGCGTTAAAAAAGATAAAAATAGCTATATCGACTCAATTTCGCCATTGTTACCGGTTGGTTTTTACTACAAAGCATTTCATACGCCACGTCGTTTGTTTCCATTTTGGGAAAACATCATCCGTAAAGCCGCAGGCTTGGGCGTAGTGAACTTTAACTATCCACGCATCCTTAAACGTAAGCATCATGCACATTGCGATTTATTAGTGATTGGTGCAGGGCCAACTGGCTTAACCGCGGCTTATGAAGCGGCTAAGGCTGGCTTGGAAGTCACTATTGTTGATGAAAATCGTTATGCGGGCGGAAGCTTGGGCTATAACCGTGCTGGTGATAAAGCATCCGTTGAATATCTAGATGATTTATTAACTAAAGTGACCAATGAACCTAATATTACATTGCGTACTGGTGCTTATGCTGCGGGTTATTACCCTGACCATCTAATTCCGGTCGTTGAAGCTGGCGGTATCACTAAATTTCGCACTAAAGCAGTGATTGTTGCAAGCGGTGCTTTTGAACAGCCACCAGTATTTAGATATAACGACTTGCCAGGCGTGATGCTAGGGTCAGCTGCACAACGCTTGATTTATCGTTACAGCGTTAAGCCTTTTAATAACGGCATTGTGGTAACAGCTAATGATTACGGCTACCGTGTTGCGATTGATTTACTCGACGCAGGCACGAAAGTGGTAGCAGTGGTTGATTTGCGAGCAGGATCAAGCGGTGGATTACATGCTGTGGAGTTACATCGTCGCGGCATTAAAATCTATCCAGGCCATTGTGTTTACGAAGCCTTAGCCACTTCGGATAAATCTAGTGTAAGAGGCGCAGTTATCTGTGCTTATGACGACAAAGAAAACATAGCGCTGACTGACAATAAATTCACTCTTGAATGTGATGGCATTGCCATGAGCGCAGGCTGGGCTCCAGCAGCTGCCTTGTTGTATCAAGCTGGTACAGGCATGCAATTTGATTATGGTGTGCAGCAATTTGTACCTAACCGCTTGCCTGAGGGCGTATTTGCAGCAGGTAAAGTGAACGGCATTTATGATCTAGAACAACGGATGCGTGATGGCATTCGGGCTGCAAATGATGTTCTACGCTATTTAGGACATCTAGTCGCTACATACACTATTGAAAAACATAATGGCGTATCACCAAGTCATGCTTACCCAATGGTGCCGCATGCTAAAGGCAAGAACTTTGTAGATTTCGATGAAGATATCCAGATCAAAGATTTTGAGAATGCAGCTAAAGAAGGCTTCGACAATATTGAGTTAATGAAGCGTTTCACTACGGTGGGCATGGGCCCTAGCCAAGGCAAGCATTCTAATATGAATGCCATTCGTATTCTTGCAAAAATCCGTGGCCTGCCTGTTGAGAAAATTGGTACAACTACTTCAAGACCATTCTTTCATCCAACCCCTATCGGTCATTTGGGCGGGCGTGGATTCCATCCGCATCGTTTGACTGCGATACATGATTGGCATCAAGCCCATGGCGCAGTATTTACCGATATCGGTGCATGGAAAAGGGCGGCTTATTACCCTGCAGCTAATCAATCTAAAGAAGATGCAATTCAAGCAGAAGCAATGGCAGTGCGTAAACATGCAGGCATTATTGACGCAAGTTCTTTCGGCAAGATAGAAATATATGGCCCAGACGCAGCAGAATTTCTAGAGCGCTTTTTCACAGGAAGTTATGCCAGCCAAAAAGTTGGAAGCTGCCGCTATGTGTTATTACTAGAGGAATCTGGTGTAGTTGTGGATGACGGTATTGCCAGTCGTCTAGCAGAAGATTTGTTTTACCTTTCAATCGGCACATCTAATGCTGCTGCGGTGTATCGCGAAATGCAACGCTCCCAGCAAGAGTGGCAGCTCAATATAGGTTTAGTCAACGTGACGGGTGCTTATGGTGCCATGAATATTGCCGGACCATCTGCCCGTGAAATCTTATCGTCACTGACAGACCTTGATCTTTCTTATGAGTCATTTCCTATCAGCCATATTCAGGAAGCTGTTGTCGCAGGCGTTGTGGCAAGGGTAATTAGAGTCGCATTCGTATCAGATATGGCTTATGAACTGCATGTGCCGATGGCGCAATCACAGCATGTTTGGAGCGCCTTGATTGAAGCAGGTAAGAAACACGGCTTGCGTCCTTTTGGTAGTGACACACAACGTTTGTTACGTCTTGAAATGGGGCATCACATGCCTGGCATTGATACCGATGGTTTGACTAATCCATTTGAAATTGGCGCTGAATGGGCGATCAAAATGGAGAAACCTTATTTTATCGGCCAAAGAAGCTTGAGTATCTTGGCTAAACGACCACTAAGAAAGCAACTGGTGCCATTTGTACTGGCGGCTAATTTTAATGCTGAAATGCCAATGGAATGTAACTTGGTCATCGATGGTAAAGAAATCGCTGGTCGTGTGACGAGCATTAGCTACAGCAAGTTTATAGACCGCTACATCGGTTTCGCTTATGTCACGACAGCTAAAAAAGCCGTTGGTTCAGAGTTTCAGATACGTACTGATGGCGGCAGTTTAGTAACGGCCACAGTTGTAGAAACGCCATTTTTCAAGAACCAGATTAAAAGTCAAAAAGGAGCTTGATATGCAAGCACTTAATGAAAGTCTTAATGCAAAAAAAGATAGCAAAACAGCGTTAAAGATTACGCCTGTTGCACATGCACAGATTAAGACTACTGCTAAATGGGCGGTAGTGAATGACATGGAAATAGCGGTTGAATTTGCTAGTAGCGACATTGAGCAAGCCAGAAAAAAAGTATTGGGTATTACCGATGTCAGTTGTTTTGAGCGATATGGAATTAAGGGGCCACAAGCCTCGAAATGGCTTGCCGACCACGAATTGGCAATACCCTCCAATCCTAACTCTTGGACACTTGTTTCTAACCCATCGCGTAATCAAAAAGATTTGGTATTGAGATTAGGTTCAAGTGAGTTCTTGATTGAAGATCAATTAGGTGGTTCAGCCAGTAAAAAATTGGCGGCTGATATCACTCGAGTAGAGGGTCTCTACCCAGTTGCTCGTGCAGATGCCGCTTTTATTCTTAGTGGCAGTGAAGTACTGAATTTGCTTTCTGAGTTGTGCTCATTAGATTTACGCAACAACGCACTGTTAGCTAACGATGTAGTCATGACGCAAGTCGCTGGCATATCCGCAATAGTGATGCGCCAAACTTTAAATGGCGAGCAGGTTTATCGGCTTTGGTGTGATGGCACTTACGGGTCATATATGTGGGAAATGTTATTAGAAATTGCGGTTGAATTAGGTGGTGGGGCAGTGGGGCTTTCTAGTTATAAAAACTAAAGCTGATACTAAAGTTAACACTGAAACTTGTTTCGATAAATAGTGTTGATCGCTTACAAATGTTGCGGATAAATTTGATTTTCAGGGAGCAGTAAATGAAAACGTTAGATGAAGCAAAAAAGTTCTTAAAAGATAACAACGTTAAGTATGTATTGGCTCAGTTTGTCGATATACATGGCGTTGCAAAAGTGAAATCTGTGCCTGCTGAACACATCGGCAGCATACTGAAAGGTGGTGCAGGTTTTGCTGGTGGCGCAATTTGGGGCATGGGCATTGCGCCAAATGGTCCAGATTACATGGCAGTCGGCGATTTATCAACCTTGACTTTAATGCCTTGGCAACCAGGCTATGCGCGTATTATTTGCGATGGCCACGTGAATGAAAAACCATACGGACATGATTCTCGTGTGGTGCTTAAAGCACAAACTGATCGATTAGCTAAAAACGGTTGGATTCTGTATACAGGGCTAGAGCCAGAATTTTCTTTACTGCGTAAAGATGAGAAAGGTGGAATTCATCCACACGATGTTACAGATACTTTGCTAAAACCATGCTATGACTACAAAAGCATGTCTAAGCAATCAGCATTCTTAGAGCGTTTAACTGACACTTTGATCGAAGCAGGCTTAGATATTTATCAGATCGACCATGAAGATGCGAATGGTCAGTTTGAAATCAATTACACCTACGCAGACTGTATGAAAAGTGCGGATGACTATCTGATGTTCAAAATGGCAGCTAGCCATATCGCGCATGAGATGGGTTTGATTTGCTCTTTCATGCCTAAACCGTTTGGTAATCGTCCAGGCAATGGTATGCACATGCATATGTCAATTGGTGATGGTAAAAAAAGCTTGTTCCAAGACGATAGCGATGCGACTGGGCATGGCTTATCAAAGTTGGCTTACCACTTTATGGGCGGCATACTTGCCCATGCACCAGCGATTACTGCACTGGCTTGTCCGACAGTGAACTCTTATAAACGCTTGGTTGTGAGCCAGTCTCTAACAGGATCAACTTGGGCGCCAGCTTATATTTCATATGGCAACAATAACCGCTCAACTATGGTGCGTATACCGTATGGCCGCTTAGAGTTACGTCTGCCAGATGGTAGTTGCAATCCATATTTGGCAACGGCAGCAGTTATTGCGGCAGGTCTTGATGGTGTAAAACGTGAACTGCATCCAGGTGCAGGGCATTCTATTAACTTATACGATTTATCGCCTGCGCAAATGCGTGAGCAAGGTATCGGTATATTGCCTCAAAGTCTTGGTGAGGCCATAGATCAGCTTGAAAGTGACCAAGTCATTCGTGATGCATTAGGTGATTCCTTATCAGAAGAGTTTATCAAAATCAAACGTGCAGAATCAATGGAATACCAACGACATGTTTCTGATTGGGAAATTAACCGCTACGTGGATTTTTTCTAAAGTTTAAAAAATTATTTAATTAAAAGTTAGTTGTATTAATTGTGAGGAGTAAATCATGTGTGGAATTGTAGGATTGTTGGTTAAAAACCAAAAAATGCGTGACTCAATCGGTGAGCTCATGCTGCCAATGTTAATTGGCATGACAGAACGCGGACCTGACTCTGCTGGGCTTGCCATGTTTGGCGCACCAGTTGCAGCAGATTCAAGAAAATTCAGCCTGTATTCAGGTGTGGCAGACTTTAACTGGACTAAGTTAGGCCATGATTTTGAAAAACATTTAAGCATCAAAGCCAAGATTGAGCCAAAAGCTAATCATGCTGTGCTAACAACGACATTAGCGCCTGCAACGGTCAAAATCTGGTTGAAGGAACATTATCCTTTGTTACATCTTCTATCAGTGGGTCAATTGATGGATATCTACAAAGATGTTGGCACACCGGCACAAGTGGCTGATCGTTATGACTTCAAAAACTTTAAGGGTACACATTTGGTTGGCCATACTCGTATGGCAACTGAGTCTGCAGTAACACCGGCACATGCCCACCCATTTACTGCAGGTGAAGACTGGTGCTTAGTGCATAACGGTTCTTTATCAAACGCAAACAGCTTGCGTCGTAAATTGCAAAAAGAAGGTATCGAGTTTGAAACAGATAATGATACTGAGGCCGCTTGCCGCTTTCTGCAATGGCGTATGCGTGAAGGGGATGACCTTGAAACTGCGTTGAACCATGGTTTTGAAGAGCTTGATGGTTTCTATACTTTGTTAATGGGAACACATAATCAGTTAGCGCTTGTTCGCGATCCATTTGGTTGCAAACCAGCAATTATTGCTGAGCATGATGACTATGTAGCGATTGCTTCAGAGTTCCGCTCATTAGCACATCTGCCAGATATTAAAAACGCGAAGGTGTTTGAGCCTTCACCTAAGGAGATGTATGTATGGAAACTCTAAAATTTGATTTAGACGCCAAGCCATTACGTGAAGTGAATCAATTCCTTCACGGCGATGCTAGCGGTTTAAATGGTAAAGCGATTGTCATTGAAAATCCGAATGGCGCACATAACATCGCAGTTGGCCTAAAGGCTGAGCTTGACGTCACGATTAAAGGCCATGCAGGTTACTACGCAGCAGGCATGAATCAAATCGCGAAAGTAACGATTGAGGGCAGTGCCGGTAGTGGTGTTGCTGAAAACATGATGTCTGGTCATGTGCATGTTAAAGGCTTCGCTTCAAATGCAGCAGGTGCAACAGCCAATGGTGGTTTATTGGTGATTGACGGTGATGCCGGTTTGCGCTGTGCGATTGCCTTAAAAGGCGCTGATGTTGTAGTGGGCGGCTCTGTAGGCAGTTTTTCAGCCTTTATGGCACAAGCAGGCAACTTTGTGATTTTAGGTGATGCAGGTGAGGGTCTTGGTGACTCAATCTACGAAGCTAAGATTTTTGTGCGCGGTAAAGTAAAAAGCTTAGGTGCCGATTGTGAAGAAAAAACTACTAGTGCTGAAGATAGAAAAATTCTAGCTGATTTATTGGTTAAGTCTGGCCATGCGGATGTGAATCCAGATAGCTTTAAGCAATATGGTTCGGCTCGTACCCTTTACCACTTCCATGTCGATAATGCAGGAGCCTATTAAAATGAAAGATGATCTATTAGTTAAAGATACGTTACATCAAACACCACAAACCAAACCGCGTTATTCTGCGACGTTTGATGAGTATACGATGTCTGAAATCAGGCGCGCAGCTGCGACAGGTATCTATGATATCCGTGGTGGTGGTGCTAAACGTAAGCTACCGCATTTTGACGACTTACTGTTTCTTGGCGCGTCAGTCAGCCGTTATCCATTAGAAGGCTACCGTGAAAAATGCGGTACCGATGTGATATTAGGCGCAAGATTCGCTAAAAAACCTATCCATCTAAAAACAGTAGTGACTATTGCAGGTATGAGTTTCGGTGCACTTTCAGGTCCAGCTAAAGAAGCTTTGGGTCGTGGTGCTACTGCGGTAGGGACAAGTACAACGACTGGTGATGGCGGTATGACACCTGAAGAACGTGGTCAGTCTAAAACGCTGGTGTATCAATATTTGCCTTCACGTTACGGTATGAACCCAGATGATTTGCGCAAAGCCGATGCGATTGAGTTAGTGATTGGTCAAGGTGCAAAACCAGGTGGTGGCGGTATGTTACTTGGTCAAAAAATCAGTAAACGGGTAGCAAAAATGCGTTGTTTACCTGAAGGTATCGATCAACGCTCATCTTGCCGTCATCCAGACTGGACAGGTCCAGATGACTTAGAAATCAAGATTGCCGAAATCCGTGAAATCACCGATTGGGAAAAACCAATTTACGTAAAAATTGGTGCGACACGCCCATATTTTGATGTGGCACTTGCAGTAAAAGCTGGCGCTGACGTTGTGGTGCTTGATGGTATGCAAGGCGGCACCGCGGCAACACAAGAAGTTTTTATTGAACACGTAGGTTTACCGATTCTTGCCTCTATTCGCCCAGCGGTTAAAGCTTTGCAGGATTTAGGCGTATACCGTAACGGTAAAAATAGTGTGCAGCTGATTGTTTCTGGCGGTATTCGTAATGGCGCAGACGTTGCCAAAGCAATTGCGCTTGGTGCAGATGCCGTCGCTATTGGTACTGCAGCGTTAATCGCACTTGGTGACAATGACCCGCATCTAGAAGAAGAGTACAACAAGCTAGGCACTACCGCTGGGGCGTATGACGATTGGCATGAAGGCAAAGATCCGGCTGGTATCACTACACAGGACCCTGAGCTGATGAAACGAGTAGATCCTGTTAAAGCAGGCCATCGTTTGGCTAACTATATAGCTGTGATGACCATGGAAGCGCAAGTCATTGCACGTGCATGCGGTAAATCGCATTTGCATAACTTAGAGCCTGAAGATTTGGTTGCATTGACGTTAGAAGCTTCAGCTATGGCACAAGTGCCTTTAGCAGGTACTAGCTGGATTCCAGGAGTTACAAAGATCTAATTTTTTATAAGTTTAACCCCACCCGATTCTTCGGGTTTTATGAGGGTACGCGTAATGAATGATAATTTTTACTTGAAGACGGGTTTGTTCTCCAACTACCGAAATAGTGTAAAAAAATCATTTATATTTAATGCGCGTACCCCCTTTTTTTATCCTTACGATATAGCTAAAGGTATTTGTTTTTCGTATGGTTTTTTGTCCAGTTTCACACTCAAATCTTCATCTAGTTTGGCAATGCGCGCTCGTGCGTTTTCCCCTCACCATTACCTAGTAAATCCCCCGTTCTGGTGACTACGCTTATTACTTCACTGACATCTACTTCACTGGTTTTCTAATTTTAAAAAAGAGATAGGGAGAGAGTAATGAGTAAAGATATTAAAAAAAGAATGAATGAAATGTACCTGCGCGACTGCTTAATGGCTTGGTTTGATGTTGCACTGCTATGGGCTGCTGTCATTTTCGTTCTAATCGCAATCCTAGGCATCGTACAGGACTCAAATATACGTCTTGTGCTTTACGCTGCAAGCTTCTTATTAATGCTTTTCAACACCGCATCTGTTTTTGCGATGACTAGGCATTTCAAAGAAGACAAGGATTTCATCTACGGCCTAGATATCAAACATTTTGATGCTAATCGTGCCGCCAAAATAAATCGCTAGGAGAACCACATGAAAAAAAATTATACCCCACCCAATCAGGGCTTCTTTGGTCAGATATTCGACACAGTTTTAGTCCTTGTATTGGTTTACGCTAGTTTGATGGTGCCATTGCTTTTTAAAGCTGAAGCTAAAGCAGAAGCGGCTGCAGCTGTTGCGGTCGAGGCTGTAAAAGCGACTTGGGAGTCTTTAGGACAGAACGCGATTCAACAGGCGCAGTGGATTAAGCTTGGTTATGACCCAGAGAAAGCTGCCACCTTAATTAATAGCCGTTTTGATTATACGATTGACCCAACGATGTTGATTATTACTATTGTTGTAGTCGTAGGTTACTTCTTGTTCATGTTAAAAATATCTGATAAGCAATATCGCGAAGTAATCGCGGAAAAATTCGATAATAAATAATTGCTTACTAATAAATAGTTGCTCATATTTCGGGAGAGAGATCATGGAATTTTGGAATATTTTGGTATATGCAGCATGGAGCCTTTCGGCGATCATGCTGGTATGGATGGTAGTAGACGCTTTTATGATTTCTTCACAGTACGATGAAGAATATTTGATGAGTTCACGTGAAGGCGGTGAAGAAGATGTAGTACACGGTGTGCACTTGGAAGAAGGGAATCCATAATGGCTACCGAGAAAATTACAAATAATGGCACTAACCGCATTGCGATGCTTAAGGTGCTCAACCCATTTCATATATGGGCGCTGGGCGTGGGCATTGTGCTGGTGGGTGAATTTATGGGCTGGAACTTCACGGTGGGCAAGGGCGGCGCGTATGCGTCACTTATTGCATGCTGGGTTATTGGCCTGCTTTATACCTGCGTGGCAATGATTGACTCTGAAGTAACATCAACGGTGGCGGCGGCGGGCGGGCAATACACGCAAGCCAAGCACATTATTGGCCCGTTAATGGCCTTTAATGTAGGGCTTTATTTGGTGATGGCTTACACCATGCTTTGCGCGGCAGATGCGCTAGTGGTGGGCGATTTGATGAAGTCTGGTGCTGCAGTAATGGGTTTTGCCGATCTCGATACCAAGCCGTTTGTGGTGTTAACAGTGGCGTTTTT
>JBKJUR010000040.1:0-24900 GCA_046590165.1 Methylotenera sp. | reverse complement strand
GACCGTGACCATTGCATTCAATACATGGCGGCTATTGGATTACTTAAAGGCAACTTAACTGCGCAGGATTACGAAAATGAAGCCGCAGCAGACCCACGTATTGATGCGATTCGTAGCAAAATGGTCTGCGTAGAACGTGCCGAGTATTCAGCCGATTACCTCAATCCAGAAAAACGCTCCATTGCAAACGCGATTCAAGTGTTCTTCAAAGATGGCACCACATCAGACAATATTGCAGTCGAATACCCAATTGGCCACCGTCGCCGTCGTGGCGAAGGCATCCCTGAACTGGTGAAAAAATTCCAAGTGAATCTGGCACGTAGGTTTGATGCTAAAAGACAGGCGGATATTTTGGCGCTATGCCTAGACCAATCCAAGCTAGAAGCCACGCCAGTAAATCAATTTGTGGATATGCTAGTCGCTTAATTGGTAGGGTGTGCAAAAAATGGGTTTATTGCATACGACTTTTCAAGTGCTTCGGCACTTAGAAAATCGGAGTGCCTGTGGTGCACACCGTGTTGATGAATGGTGATGGTGGGCAAATAAAATCATTTTTCCCACCCTACGCTTGCTCAATGATTCATTCCTCTTTTAAAATTTTGATACCAATAATTTAATATAAATGCTATTCCAAACAATCCTGCCGAAATACTGAGCCAAAGTCCGCCGCCGTAAATGACAACAAAATAAATTGATTTTTTCAATTTTGAACATATAAATTTGCCCAAAATTCCTGACTCTCTAGGCTCATTAATCATTAAAAATATTATCAGCATTGGAATAACAACTAACACCAACCATATTGACCAATGAGAAACTTTAGTAAAAAACTGCTCGTAATTTATAGCTTTCCAATTTGCAAATAAAATCATTATTGCAGTACTTAAAACAACCCATAACCAAGAAAATACCAAAACCAACCCTACTGCACTTGGATTTGTCGTTAAATTGGCTGTAAGTGAAATTGAAGGAACGATTTTTGATGCAAAATAAATCAATACAAAACCCATGTAAGTATTACCAAAGTCTAGCAGCAAGATTGTAGAACTTACCAGCAAGTATGAGATTAATAGCAGATTTAAAATCTGATTTCGTTTAATTTTAATCAATTCATTCTCCTAAATTACGTCAACAGCTAGCGTAGGGTGTGCAAATGGCTTGTTATTTGCACACCGCTTATCTAAATTATTCACCAAACAAACCCTTCTCATCATAACCACCCCAATTTTCATCAACCATACCTTGCGCAACATGCTTGTGAAACGTACTGTGAGGCCAATCTCTTACTCGGCTAACCAAACCATGCTTCACTGGATTGTAATGAATGTAATCTACATGACGTTGCATATCAACATCATCTCTAATTTGATGCTCCCAATAACGACGTTGCCAAATACCTTTTTCACGATGCTTGATTTTACTGCTTGAGCGTTGCTCATTGGCGCTAAAGTTTCGTGAAAACTGACTTTTAATCATGCGCCAACGTAATCCGTAATCAGCCTCTTCTGCTGGCATTTGCCATATTGCGTGAATGTGGTCTGGCAAAATGCAAATTGCGATGGTTTTGAATGGGTGTAATGTATTGGCTCTTTGATATGCTAGTCTTAACCAATCAATGTGGTCAGTTAATAAACTTGTGTTTCGTTGTGCCAAGGTAAGGGTGAAAAAGTAGGTAGCACCAGCCTCTTGGCTTCTAATGTAGTTAGGCATAGTTTGATTTTAGTATTAATGACAATTGGTGAGCAAATAAAAACATTTTGCACACCCTACATTAGCGACTTCAGTCAGTAGCGTTGTAGATGTGTTAGTAGCCTAAAACCATCATAGATTAAGCGACGTAAACAGCGTAAAATAACGTTTTATTAATTCGCTATTTGAGCTTTTATGTCGCTGACCACCCTCAACGCACTGTCACCTCTTGACGGCCGCTATCAAACAAAACTAGATTCTTTACGTCCTTACTTTAGTGAATATGCACTCATTAAACACCGTGCGTGGGTAGAAGTAGAATGGCTTAAAGCCTTATCTTCTTCAAACGATTTAGTCGAAATTGCACCATTTAGCGCAGATACAACCAGCGAATTAGATGCTGCGATTACTCACTTTAGTGAAGCTGATGCCTCACAAGTTAAAGCCATTGAGGCGCGTACGAATCACGATGTTAAAGCCCTTGAATACTGGCTTAAAGAAAAGTTTGACCACAATCCAGAAATTAAAAAAGCCAGTGAATTTATCCACTTTGCCTGTACTTCTGAAGACATCAATAACTTATCGCACGGCTTAATGTTAAAAAGTGCGCGTGATGCAGTCATGCTACCATTTCTGGCAAACCTTATTACACGTATGACGGAATTAGCACATCAGCTTGCCGACCAATCAATGCTGTCACGTACACATGGTCAAACAGCATCGCCAACTACCATGGGTAAAGAGCTTGCCAATGTGGTGTACCGTTTACAGCGCCAACAAAAACAGCTGATTAATAACGAAATATTAGGCAAAATCAACGGTGCTGTAGGCAACTTTAATGCGCATCTTTCTGCTTACCCAAATTTTGATTGGGAAAGTTTCGCTAAAACCTTTGTAGAGAATTTAGGCTTAACTTATAACCCAATGACTATACAAATTGAGCCACATGACTACATGGCTGAACTGTACGACACTCTGGCACGCATCAACACTATTTTGATAGACCTTAACCGCGATATCTGGGGTTATATTTCAGTGGGTTACTTCAAGCAGAAAGTTAAAGCTGGTGAAATCGGCTCATCTACTATGCCGCACAAAGTAAACCCAATTGACTTTGAAAACTCGGAAGGTAATTTAGGTTTAGCCAATGCAGTACTGCGCCACATGGCAGAAAAGTTACCTATCTCTCGCTGGCAACGTGACCTCACCGACTCAACTGTATTACGCAACATGGGCGTTGCATTCGGCTATACGCTACTTGGTTACGACTCATGCTTGCGCGGCTTGAATAAACTAGAAGTGAATCCAGAAAAATTAGCACAAGATTTAGACAATAGCTGGGAAGTTTTAGCTGAGCCGATTCAAACTGTGATGCGCCGTTACGGCATTGAAAACCCTTACGAACAGCTCAAAGAACTCACGCGCGGTAAAGGTGGCATCAAAAAAGCTTCATTGCATAAGTTTATTAACGGCTTAAAGATTCCGAATGATGCAAAACAAGCACTGCTTGAAATGACACCCGCCAGTTATATTGGTATAGCAAGTGAGCTGGCGAAAAGAATTTAAACAATTACTTTGGAAACCATCATGAGTGCTGATAAAAACAATCCAAGACTGGCGGTGCTCATTGATGCTGACAATACCTTCAATGTAATTCCTGTTATTGATGAGTTGTTTGAAGAAATATCTAAGTTTGGTGATGCCAGTGTCAGGCGTATTTATGGAGACTGGACTGATACTCGCTTAAAGCGCTGGAAAGAAGTATTGCCTAAACATGCTATTCAGCCTATGCAGCAATTTGCCAATACTACAGGTAAAAATGCAACTGATAGCGCACTCATTATCGACGCGATGGATTTGCTCTACTCTGCCCCGCTTGATGGTTTTTGTATAGTATCAAGTGATAGTGACTTTACAAGACTCGCTATCCGATTTCGTGAATCAGGCAAGCTTGTTTATGGATTTGGTGAGGAAAAGACGCCGGAGTCTTTGATTGCTGCGTGCAATAAATTTATCTATATAGAAATTCTTTCACAAAATAAAGTGCCAGAGTTAACACAAGCTGATACTAAAGAAATTAAAGCCTCACCAGAAATACCAATATCAAAACTAGAACCTAAAATCTCTAAACCAACTTCATCAGAACCCCATAATTTAGAACCCTATAATTTAGCGGCACTAGGCGTCAAAAAGACATCTCAAGAATTAGCCTGTGATGCAAAATTAGTGGCGCTAATACGTTCTGCAATTGAGGCGCTTTCAGACGATGACGGCTTTGCGCACATTGGTGAAGTAAAAAAGCAAATTGTTAAGAATTTTTCAGCCTTTGATTCACGCAATTATGGCTACGCTAAGTTCAGTGATCTGATTAAAACAATCGGGTTATTTGAAGTAGACACGCAAAAACAACGTATTAAAGACAAGAGAAAAAAATGAATGAAATCCTAGTTTTGTATTACTCACAGGGCGGTGCAGTGCGTGAGATGGCACAACTCATTGCTCGCGGCGTTGAAAGTGTAGCTGGCATCAAAGCGCGTGTGCGCACCGTACCAAAAGTATCTACCAATTGTGAAGCTACTGAATCTGATATTCCAACTAGCGGTGATCCTTACGTGGAGTTGAGTGATTTAGACGAGTGTGTAGGCTTAGCACTTGGCAGCCCTACTCGTTTTGGCAATATGGCCGCACCTCTGAAATATTTTTTAGATGGTACGGCTGGTTTATGGCTTAAAGGTACACTCATTGGCAAACCTGCGGCGGTGTTCACTTCAACAGGTTCTATGCACGGCGGTAATGAAAGTACATTAATTACCATGATGTTGCCGCTAATGCATCATGGCATGTTAATAGTGGGCTTACCATACTCAGAACCTGAATTATCCAGCACACAATCTGGCGGTACGCCATATGGCGCAAGCCATGTTGGTGGTTCAGCAGACGACAAAGCCATCACCACAGATGAGCGTAAATTATGTTTAGCGTTAGGCAAACGTTTGGCAGAAACTGCATTAAAACTAGCGGCATGAGGTTATAAATAATGAGTCTAGCTTCAGAGGCACGTCAGTTTTTACGTGCTACACGCAGTGGCGTACTTTCAACTTTTTCATCAAAATTCGCCGGCTATCCTTTTGGCTCAGTTGCGCCTTTTGTGTTGGATCATAGTGGACAACCTATTGTTTTGATTAGCACGATTGCAGAACATACAAAAAACATCATCGCTAACCCAAAGATTTCATTACTAGTATTTGATGGTACTGAGGATTTACAAGCGAGTGCACGCTTAACTTTAATTGGCGAGGCTAAACAAATAGACAAGGACAACGAAAACTTACGCGCCCGTTATTTACGCTACTTTCCGCAAGCTGCCGGTTATTTTGAAATGCATGACTTTAACTTTTATCGAATTGAAATCGCACAAGCACGCTATATTGCTGGGTTTGGCAAGATGGGCTGGATTTCAGGAAAAGAGCTTGCAGACATTGCGCTTGATGGAAGCGACCTTATCAATACACCGCCACTGCTAGCAGCTCAAGAAACCGCGATTATCGACCACATGAATGCAGACCACATGCATAGCTTGATTGCTTACAGTAAGCACTTTCATCACATTGATGTGACAAATCCGCAAATGTTAGGAATTGACAGTGATGGTTTTGATATCAGCGTGGCTATTAAAGATGCAAATCAGACAAAAATCCTACGCTTTAATTTTGAGCAGCCTATTCATGATGCGCAATCAGCTAGAGCCGCACTTGTATCGTTGTCTAAGGCTGCCAAAGTATGATTGATTCAATCGGTCGGCAACAAACCATGATTAAAGTATTACGATTTGGCGCATCCATTAGCCTCATCGCCCTTATATTTTTATGTCTTGCTTGGGAAAGTGTTTTAGCACCGCTAAAACCCGGCGGTAGCATGCTAATGTTTAAAGCGGTCATATTGCTAGCGCCTTTATTTGGAATATTGCATGGGAAACGTTACACCTACCAGTGGGCGAGCATGTTTATATTGTTTTATTTTACTGAAGGCGTGGTGCGCGCTTGGTCTGATGCAGGGTTATCGGCAAAATTGGCGTGTATAGAAATCGTACTCACAATCATATTTTTTGTATGTGCTATTCTTTATGCGCGGCTCACTCGGCTTCATCATGCTCATGCTTAAAGTTTTATGAAAAAAATAGCCTATAAACTATAAGTATTTACACGAGCTCCGTACTAAACACCCTGTCTTCTACTATAATTTAAGCATGAAAATTTTACTCTCTAATGATGATGGTTATTTTGCGCCAGGTCTCAATATACTTGCTGAACATATCGCTAAAATAGCCGAAATTACAGTGGTAGCGCCTGAAAGAAATAGAAGCGGTGCCAGTAACTCACTTACACTGGATAGACCGTTAAGCGTAAAAAAAGCGGCTAATGGCTTTTTCTATGTCAATGGTACGCCTACAGATTGTGTACATATCGCATTGACTGGCCTAATGGACACCATGCCAGACATGGTCATTAGCGGTATTAATGATGGCGCTAACATGGGTGACGATACAATTTACTCAGGCACGGTAGCGGCAGCAACAGAGGGTTACTTACTGGGCATTCCATCTATTGCAATTTCAATGTCTCAACACAACTCTACCCATTTTGAAACTGCGGCAAGAGTTGCCGTTGAACTGGTGCAGCACTACATTAAAAATGGCATTAGATCGTCTACTTTGCTTAATGTAAATGTGCCGGACATTCCATATGATGAGCTACAAGGTCGTGTAGTGACACGCTTAGGCAAGCGCCACAAGGCTGAGCCAGTCATTCAACTCAAAACGCCGCGTAATGAAACTGTCTATTGGGTCGGCCCTGCAGGACTCCCCAATGATGGCGGCGAAGGTACTGATTTCTACGCAGTTGCAAACAATCAAGTATCCATTTCGCCAATTCAGGTAGATTTAACCAAGCATACACAACTCGCCGAAATTAAAGATTGGCTAGGTATTTAAATTGGCGCTCGCAAGACCTACACAAGTTGGCATAGGCATGACATCGCTGCGGACGCGCGAGCGTATGTTGGTGCGTTTACGCGAACAAGGTATTAAAGATGAAGTCGTGCTTTCTGCGATTTCTGCAATTCCACGACATATATTTGTCGATGAAGCGCTCTCTATTCGTGCATATGAAGATGTAGCATTACCCATCGGGTTTAGCCAAACCATTTCACAGCCTTACATTGTTGCTCGTATGACAGAAGTTTTGCGCAACGGCAAAGTGATGAATAAAGTACTGGAAATTGGCACAGGTTGCGGTTATCAGACTGCCGTGCTCTCCAAATTAGCAAAAGAAGTTTATTCTGTAGAGCGAATTCGCCCATTGCTAATGAAAGCACGCGGACATTTGCGCGAACTTAAATGTGTGAATGTGAAGCTAGACCACGCTGATGGCAATATGGGGTTATCCCAAATCGCACCATTTGACTGCATTATGGTAACGGCTGCCGCCAGTCATATTCCACAAGATCTGTTAGATCAACTTGCGATCAGTGGCCGTTTAGTCATTCCTGTCGGAACAGAAGAGCAGATGTTATATTTAGTAGAGCGCATTTCGGATAAAGAGTATCGCCAAACCAAATTAGAAGCTGTGAAATTTGTACCTTTATTAGGCGGTATTACGTAGTGGTTACCCTAAGTTCTAGTTAGTGATTAGCGGTAAATTCTTAATGATAAGTCACTCACATAAATTAATGCTATCCGCCCTGGTCGTAAGTCTTGCTGCCTGCAGCAGCAACCCTCCCGCCCCTGTTCTTGATCGCCTACCTAGCAATAAAACTAATACAGTTGGCAGCCCTAGTATCACTAAAACGCCCAACAAGACCATCACAAACAGGCCCACTTATAAAATAGGTGACTGGCGTCCGGATACTTATATTGTTAAAAAAGGTGATACTTTATTTAGCATAGGTTTAGAGCATGGCTATGATTATAAAGACATTGCACAGGCCAATAATATTAGTGCGCCATACAGCATTAAGGTAGGACAATCCCTCAAACTTAGTGCGCTAAAAGATAAATCTGCGCCTACTGACATCCAGACGAACCAAGCTAATAATGATGGTGTATTAATTACACCGATTACTACTGAGCCTAGTTCTACAGCTACAACTTCTAGCAGCACTACTACCACTATAACCAGCGTGCCTACCGTTTTAGCGATTAATGAACCTAAAGCGACACGTGAACCCTACAGTGAAGAAGCATTTAAAAAGCCATTACCAGTGGCTAAAACAGCAGCAAGTAAAGTGGCTGCCGATAAGACTGCAGTAACTGTAGCTGACGCTGCAAACAAACCTGGTATTGAGCCCAAAACCGATGTAAAACCAGAGGTGAAATTAGACCCTCAACCAGATAACGCAACCCCTGACGATATAGATTGGACATGGCCAACTAAAGGTAAAATCACAGCCAATTTTAATGAAGCAGGTGGCAAAGGTATTGATATTGCGGGCACATCAGGCCAGACAATTATTGCCGCTGCTGCAGGCAAAATCATTTACAGCGGGTCAGATTTACGTGGTTACGGTAAGTTAGTCATTATTAAACATAATGCTAGCTACCTATCTGTTTACGCACACAATAGCAAAATTGCGGTGAAAGAAGGTCAGCTAGTAAGCCGCGGACAAAAAATTGCAGAAATGGGCAATACAGATAGTAATACGGTAAAGTTACATTTTGAGATTCGTCGTCAAGGTAAGTCGGTTGATCCCAGTAAATATTTAACGAATAATTAGATCTGCTTTGCAAGTATCAATATTGAATAAATAAGGAACAACAATGGCGAATATAGACCCAAACAAATATAGCAAAAACAAAGATATCAAAGCTGAAAGCTTACTGAGTAACATTTTTGCTGTTGGCAGGCTAGGCTTAATGCTAGTTGGTTTAATTGGAATTGCGCTTGAGTTATTTCGAGACGATGGTTGGCTCAAAACTTTGTTGGGGAAAATCTTTCAATCCACCACTAGCATGTTGTCAATACCTGTGATTATTTTGGTATTGTGGTTAATTAACCGTTGGCTGACTTCACCGAATAAATCTGAAACTTCTAAAAGTGGCGATTTACCGATGTATGTCATGATGGCGGTGGGTGCATATTATTTATTTAAACTGATTACTACGGGTTCGTTTTAAAAAAATACTTACTAAACAACTTGCACCCAATAAAAAAGCGGCTATAAGCCGCTTTTTTAACTTAATACCTATTTACTTGCTTTTTTAGCTTCTTGTTTATAGTACTCACGTACTTGCGTCATATCAAATTCACGTGCCCATTTGATAATTTCATCAAATGCTGGCGCACCAATTTCACCTACTTGCGCATGAATACCCGCTTGCTCACGAATCACCAAAATACCTGGAATTTGTTTTACTTCAAAATACTCACTAATTTCAGGGTCTGTTTCAGTATTCACCATGGCAAATACAATATCAGGATTGGTCGCTGATGCTGCTTCAAACGTTGGTGTAAATGCTACACATGGATCGCACCAAGGTGCCCAAAAATCTACAATTACAAAATTGTGTTTTTCGATTGTTTCTTTAAAATTTGTTTTATTGAGCGCAACAACTGCCATAGCTACATCCTAAATTTAATGTGTTAGTTTAAAAACTAACGTCAGTTTATCAGAGCTAGCCACTTTAGTTAAGTTCACTACTTAAGTTCACAAGTTTTATAAGCACTTAAACAAATAGACTAATCATCTATATAGCCATTAAAACTTACTTTACTAATCAATTGCTTTACCCCAACTATCAGCAAAGAATAATTCATTCAATGGACGGCGATTACGTGCGGCCGTTTCTCGGCTCAACACTTCACCTTCTAAAGTTGCAATATCGGCTGGATAACCTAATGACATCATCGCCATAGGAGTATATTGCGCTGGAATCGCAAATGTTTCGCGCGCTTTATCCGCATCAAAACCACCCATCTGGTGCGCCATCAAACCCATGCTGCTTGCTTGTAAACATAAGTTTTCAGCGGCTGCGCCAGTGTCATACTGCGCCCAACGGTTAGGTTTTTGATTATGATTAAATAAAGTATCTGCACAAGTAAGTAATAACACTGGCGCATCTTTTACCCAAGCTTGGTTCCCAGGCACTAAACAATCAAAACCTTGTTGCCAAGCTTGTGCATCGGTATTTTTATTCCATACAATAAAACGCCAAGGTTGGTCGCCAAAACATGAAGGCGCCCAGCGCGCGGCCTCTAGCAAAGTAATAACTTGCTCATGACTCACAGACTTAGCTGCATCATAAGCGCGGCCGCTCCAACGATTAGCAAGGGTTTCGTTAATAGGTACTTGGGTAATCGCTGGGTTGTGCATCTGAGTCCTTAAAATATAATTATTAAAGTGTTATTTTTAGCTATCGAATTATAACGCGGGATAATCAATATAGCCCTGTTCTGAGCCACCGTAAAATGTACTTGGGTCAGCTTCATTGAGTGATGCATCTACTTTATAACGCTCAACCAAATCTGGATTAGCGATAAACGGAACACCATAAGCAATTACATCTGCATGGCCACTAGCAATTGCAGCATTACCACGCACTTTATCGTAACCTAAATTTGCCATGTATGACCCTTTGAAAAGTTTGCGTAAAGCTACAAAATCAAATGGAGCAGCATTGCCACCAACATCCCCTTCTATCACATGTAAGTAAGCGAGGTTAAATTGATTAAGTTCACTCACTACATAATTGAATAGTTCTTGTGGATTGCTATCGTACATATCGTTAAATGGATTCACAGGTGAAAGTCGAATACCCACTTTATCCGCGCCTGCAACCTCAACGACTGCTTTGGTGACTTCTAGTAATAAGCGTGTACGATTTTCAAAGCTACCACCGTAATTATCGGTACGTTTGTTAGTACCATCACGTAAAAATTGGTCAAGCAAATAGCCATTGGCGGCATGAATCTCTACACCGTCAAAACCCGCTGATAATGCACATTTAGTTGCATGGACGTAATCAGCAACAATACCTGGTAACTCATTAGTCGTTAATGCACGCGGCTCAACAAAATCGACCATGCCTTCATAAGTATAAAGCTGACCAGCTGGTTTGATGGCTGATGGTGCTACAGGCAATACGTTATTTGGCAATAAGCTTGGGTGGGAAATACGACCCACATGCCAGAGCTGCAGTACAATTTTTCCACCTTTGGCATGTACAGCTTCGGTCACTTTCTTCCAACCAGCAACTTGCTCGTCAGTGTAAATACCAGGTAAAAAAGGATAGCCATGGCCCATTGCTGAGATTGGCGTAGCTTCAGTTACGATTAAGCCAGCTGTAGCACGCTGTCCGTAATAGGTCGCGTTCATCGCTTGTGGTATACCACTTTCTTTAGGTGCCCTGCTTCTGGTCAAAGGGGCCATTACCATACGATTTTTAAGGCTAATTGCACCCAAATGTGCTGGGCTAAATAAATCTAATGCCATGTAATTCTCCGTAATAATTTGTTTGTTACAGCTTAATGATTGGATAGGTTATTTATTTAATTGGCTTTTCGGCAGGTAACTTCACACCTTCAATCAACAGTGTGATTTCTATGTCGTTACCTACAGGCGCATTAGATTTTAGCGCCCAATTTAAGCCGAAATCACTTGCTTTAAGTGAAGTATGGGCCTCTAAACCCATGCGGTAACCACCCCATGGGTCTGTGCCAAAGCCTAATACAGTGAAAGGGAAACTCATTTGTTTAGCGACGCCATGCAGTGTGAAAGTGCCGGTAATCACACCCTCAGTATTACTTTTGGCTTCTACTTTAGAGCTGACAAAAGTCATCTCACTAAATTTAGTAACGTCTAGATACTCATCTTTTTTGATATGCTCATCACGCTTAGCATGGCTACTGTTTACGCTCAGCAAATTAATCTTTGCTTCTACAGATGAGTGGGCTAAGTTTTCGCGGTCAATTAAAATCTTGCCAGTTACATCACTAAACGTGCCTGACGTTTTAGAAGCTACATGACGTATGGTCCAATTGGCAAAGCTGTGACCGTCATCAATGCGATATGCCTCTTGGTCTGCCATGGCAACACTAGAAAAACCAAGTCCAGTACCTACAATTAGACCTAACGCAACGATACTATTATTAACTTTCATTCTTTAACTCCTATTTTAAATTGGTTTAACCAGTTACCTTAAGCATGCAGGCGTTTAGCAATGGTCGCCACACGCTCACCTAAATGCTCCGCAGTAAGCAAATCACTGACAATAGGCGCTACATCAGGACCTTGGTCGCTATTAGCTTGTGCCATGGCACCTAAAAAGCCACCTAGTCTATTCAAATCATTCACTGAACCTGTACTGCTATTATTGCCCGGCATTAAATCTTGCCCAACCCAAACCATGCCATGCTGCGCAGCAAACACAGCCAGTTGAATTAATGTGTTGAGTTTATCGCCACTTTGGCTGGCTGAAGTCGTAAAACCTGCGGCGACTTTATCTTTCCAATCACGGGTGTACCAAACTTTTGAGCTGGCATCCATAAACGCTTTAAACTGTGCAGACGCACTGCCCATATAAGTCGGGCTGCCAAAAATAATGGCATCTGCATCCGCTAACAATTCAAAATTTTGCGCCTCTTCGGCCGTTAGCATAGTCACTTCCGCACCTTCAACTTTCTTAGCGCCACGGCCTACCGCCTCTGCCTGTACGCCGGTATGGCCATAACCACTGTGATACACCACTGCAATCTTCGTCATCTCTTTACCCCTAATTTTTAATTGTTTACTTTAAAATCAATCTGCTGCTGAATAATTTTTAGATGCTGGTAAATCAAATAGCAATATTTCAGCATCCGTTTGTGACACTATTTCTATCGTCGTTTCTGCTTCAATATCAATCGCAATGGCGTCACCCTGCTCTAAGGCAACGCCATTCAAAATAATGCTGCCTCGCGCAATCTGGAAATACAAACTGCGCCCGATGTGTGGCTGATACACCAAACTCTGCCCTTTATCGAGCAAAGTCGCGTACAGATCCATATCCTGGTGCACTAGCAATGAACCTTCACGTGCACAGCTCGAGGCAAGCAAACGCCACTGATTTTTTTTACTTGCGGTATCAAAATGTTTTTCTTCATAGCCTGGCGTAATGCCGTTACGATTTGGCAATATCCAAATCTGTAGCAAATGTGCCCTATGCTCATTTGAGGCATTAAATTCGCTGTGCCTTACACCAGTACCAGCCGTCATGCGTTGCACATCGCCAGCTTTGATCACAGAGCCATTACCCATGCTATCTTTATGTTGTATAGCACCCTCCAACATATAGGTGATGATTTCCATATCGTTGTGTCCATGCGTGCCAAAACCTTTAGCAGCATCAACCACATCTTCATTAATCACGCGTAGCACTGAAAATCCCATGTGTGCAGGGTCATAATAATTTGAGAAAGAAAATGAATGGTAGCTATCCAGCCAACCATGGTTTGCATGACCGCGGTCTGCAGACTTTCTGACTTTTGCATTTTCAATGGTTGCATTCATCGTTACTGTGTTCATGGTATTACCTCCAATATCACTAATTCAATAAACTTGAATTAGGCTAAATATTAAGTATTTAATTGACAGTTGGATGTTATGCCGATTTATTTTATACTGATAGCGAATAGTTCTGCACTGCATGTTCAAAAAATTTGATGTAGAATTCCCCATAAAATTAGCCCTAATTATTGCCTTAACATGAGCATCAAACTCTCTTTAGATTCACTGGAAGTATTAGATGCCATCGCTCGTAAAGGCAGCTTCGCAGCAGCAGCTGAATCACTATTTCGTGTGCCGTCAGCCGTTACTTACACCGTACGGAAATTGGAAGAAGATCTTGGCGTTTCACTATTTAACCGCAGTGGTCATCGTGCGGAACTCACTGAGGCTGGCGCAGAACTGTTGCGAGAAGGTCGTCATTTACTCAATGCCGCAAGCGAACTTGAGTGCCGTGTAAAGCGCGTTGCTAGCGGTGTCGAAACTGACCTTGCTATTGCCATCAGCGACCTATTTAGTATTGAAGCCATTTTTCCGATATTAGATGCGTTCTATTCACAAAATTTTGGCACCCGCATCAAACTACTACGCGAAGTATATGGTGGTGGCTGGGATGCACTAGTCAGTGGTCGGGCAGATATTGCATTCGGTGTACCTGGTGATGGACCGCCTGGTGGCGGTTATACAACGTCGCCAATTGGTGCATTTGAGTTTGTTTATGCCGTATCCAAGAACCACCCCCTAGCCAAGTTAGCAGAACCATTACAAAATTTGGATATCTTGAAGTACCGTTCAATTTCAGCGGCAGACAGCTCGCGCAATTTGCCAGCTCGCACTACTGGTATTTTGACAGGGCAAGATGTACTGACAGTGCCAGATATGCGTACTAAATTACAGGCGCAGATTGCAGGCATAGGTGTTGGCTATTTACCAAAGAAACTTGCAGAACAATATGTTGCCAGTGGTCAACTCGTCATTAAACAAGTGGCTGAGCCAAGACATGAAGTCACAGGGTTTTTAGCTTGGCGAACTAATGGTGGTAAAGCACAGCAATGGCTATTAGAAAAATTACAGCAACTTACTTTAGATGAAGTGTTAATGTAATTACTACAAAATTAATTTAATAATAGGCTCCCAACAATGACACAAGACCAATTACCTACAGAATTCGCTCCACTAAACCGTATCGCTATTAAAGCGATGCTCTGGTTGAATGGCATTGCACATATTGTGATTGGTTTGGCGCTGGCCACTTCAGTCATTATGTTTACTTGGCTGTTTTTCTTGGATGTTCAAAAAGCGGCTTATGCGCATAATCTAGTACATGGTTTTTTACATGCGCTTGGTACGCTAATGTTGCTTTGGTCTATCTCTGCACTTATCTCCGCCGAAATACGTTATTTAATGGGCAGTAAACTTTTGGTCGAAACCTTCGTCGAAGTTGTGCTGGTGTTATTCTTGCGTAAATTGATTGTGATGCCAGTCCAAGATGCATCACCTACGTTAGAAGAAATAGGTATGTGGGTGGGTGGTGCGTTTATGTTAGGAATTATTTATATGATGGTACGCTGGAGCCAAAAACAACCGGAAATGTGAATGTCGCTAAAATGACGGATTTTGAAATGCAACGCCACCGAATAGTTTAATTAAAAAGAACAATATGCAAAATATCACCAATGCAATTATCGCTAAAGCCAGTGAAGTGATTTTAGGCAAGGAGCAACAAATAAAACTCTCGCTGGCATGCATACTAGCACGTGGACATTTACTTATTGAAGACCTGCCAGGCATGGGGAAAACCACCCTCGCCCACACATTGGCACAAGTACTGGGCTTACAATTTCAGCGCGTGCAATTCACCAGCGATTTATTACCAGCAGACATTCTAGGCGTTTCTGTATACGATAGAAATGCGGCAAATTTCAAGTTCCACCCTGGACCAGTATTTACAAACGTGCTGCTAGCTGATGAAATTAACCGCGCCACACCTAAAACCCAAAGCGCGTTATTAGAAGTGATGGAAGAAGCGCAAGTAACCATTGACGCAATGACGCACTCGTTACCGCAACCGTTCTTTGTAATTGCTACACAAAACCCAAGCTCGCAAATTGGCACATTTGCATTACCAGAATCACAACTAGACCGTTTTCTGATGCGGATAACTTTAGACTACCCAGATGCGATTTCTGAACGCAAGTTACTGCAAAGTAATGGTGGTCGGGATAAGCTATCACACATTGGTGCAGTGATAGACAGCCAGCAATTACAAAGCTTGCAAACTGCCTGCCAAAATATACATGTATCAGATTCACTGTTAGATTATTTGCAAGCAATACTTAAAGTCACCCGACAGTCCACGCAGTTCAGTTCAGGACTTTCTCCGCGTGCTGGGTTGAGCCTCAAGCAATGCGCACAGGCTTGGGCGCTGATTGCAGGGCGTGACCATGTGATTCCCGAAGATATACAAGCGATATTGCCAAGTGTTGCAGGTCATCGATTAGTAAGTAATAGCAACGTAGATAACAACAAGGACGGCATTACGAGCCTACTTAAAACCATTGCAATTCCATGATTGGGTCTGTATTAATCATCAAAAACTGCTCAAATTATCACATTTAGCAATCATCCACTTTAGATGGCAAAACCTTTTAACCTCCCTGAAAATTTCAAGCTAACCGCACCTAAAACTTGGTTTCGCATCGCGAAACCGATTGATAGCACTACACGATTAAGTCGCCGACATATTTACATCTTGCCAACGAGTTTTGGCTGGCTTTATGCAGTGTTGTTAATCTCGTTGCTGGTTGGCTCTATTAATTACTCGCTGAGCCTTGGTTTTGCGATGACGTTTCTATTAGCCGGCATGGGTTCAATCAGCATGTTGCACACATGGCGTAATTTGGCGAATCTAAAAGTGATGATGCATCGTGCTAGACCAGTATTTGCAGGAGAAGCCGCTGTTTTTGAACTCATGATTACAGAAGAAAATAACCGTGCGCGTTATGCGATTAGCGCTAAATTTTCAGTGCAGGAAGTTAACAAAAATGTAGATATAAATTATGTCGATATTCCAGCGTTAAGTAATGAGGTCGTCAAATTAACGCTAGCCAGTACAAGGCGCGGTTGGTTAAAGGCGCCAAGAATCACCTTTGCTACCGAATTTCCTGTGTCTTTTTTTCACGTTTGGGCCTATGCAGAAATTAACAGTCAATGCCTGATTTACCCCAGTCCTAGTTTACGCAGCTTGACGATTCCGAGTACTAATACAGACGGTACTCATGGTACGCAGCAAACACCGCAAGGCGATGATGATTTTGCTGGGCATCGTCATTACCAATATGGCGATTCGCCAAAACGAGTCGATTGGAAAGCCTCTTCGCGAGAGCAAGGCCTACTGATTAAGCAATTTCAAGGTGAAGCCAGCTCAACGCTTTGGTTAGATTTTTCCGCAACCACGGGCGAAAATATCGAGCTGCGTATTAGTCAAATCACAAGATGGGTTTTGGATGCTGAAAACCAACATTTAAAATATGGTCTACGTTTACCAAACAAAAGTATTAAACCTAACACGGGCGATACGCACTATCACCAATGTTTAACTGCACTGGCGTTAATGTAATGGCAGGTTACAGATTACGACGACCTCCTATGCAAGCTGTAATGTGGCTTTTAGGGTCACTGAGCCTCACCTTTGCGCTGTATGCCTTTCAATTAAATAATTGGGTGCCAGGCTGTTTTGTAGTATTCGCTATTTGGCGTTATTTGATTGAAAAGAATCACTGGCCACTCCCCAATCTTTGGCTACGTTTACCTATTACGTTCGCAGGTGGATTTGCGGTATGGATCACTTACGGCACATTATTTGGCCGCGATGCTGGCATAGCGCTGTTTGCTGTGATGATCTCGCTCAAACTATTAGAGACCAAAACACAGCGTGATTTTATCGTCCTGGTGATTTTAGGCTACTTTCTCACCGTCAATACTTTGCTGTTTACCCAAGCCATTTGGGTCAGCTTAATCATTCTGCCAGCATTGTTGGGGCTTACTGCCTGCTTGGTGAATGTGAGTTACCCTCAAACTAATCAATCAATAATCAAAAGTCTTAACTATAAAACGCAAGCAAAACTGGCTGGTAATTTATTACTGCAAGCTGCCCCCATCATGCTGGTCTTGTTTATATTATTCCCCCGCATCCCAGGGCCTATCTGGGGCATTCCGCAAGATACTTACAGTGGTATGACTGGCTTATCTGACACCATGGAACCAGGCAATATTAGTGACTTAACACTATCAAGCAAAATCGCTTTTCGTGCACAATTCAAATCTGCCATTCCAGCTAGCAGCCAGCTGTATTGGCGCGGGCCTGTTTTTTGGCATCAGGCAGGTCGTAGCTGGCAAATGACTAGCGATAAGATTCGTCATCCTCAAGAAACTTTAGAAATTACAGGTGCTTCAACTGATTATACAATTACGCTAGAACCACATAATCGCAACTGGTTACTGATGCTGGATTTACCTACCACGCTGCCAGCAAATGCAATACTCAAACATGACATGCAAGTGCTTTCAAAAGAACCTGTGCGAAGCAGATTGCGCTACGAAGGTCACTCGTACTTACAATATAAATTAAGTGGAAAATTAGGCGATGTTGAGCGCACCTTAGCACTGCAGTTATTAGAAGATGAAAACCCCAAGACGCGGCAACTCGCTAATCAATGGGTCAGTGAGAAAAAATCACCGTTAGAAATCGTTAATACAGCACTGACCATGTTTCGTGAACAACCTTTTGTTTACACGCTTGCACCACCGCGCCTAGGCAAAGAGCCGGTAGATGATTTTTTATTCAATACCAAACGTGGCTTTTGTGAGCATTATGCCAGCAGCTTTGTTTATTTGATGCGGGCGGCGGGTGTGCCAGCACGGATAGTCACGGGTTACCAAGGCGGTGAACTCAACCCAAATGGTAACTACCTGATTATTCGTCAATCTGACGCACATGCATGGGCTGAAGTGTGGCTGGAGGATCGCGGCTGGGTGCGTGTAGACCCCACCTCCGCAGTATCTCCCAGCCGCATAGAATCTGGTATTGGTAGTGCATTGTCAGATTCAGATTTACTACCTTTGCTGTCACGCCAAGATTACCCCATACTTAAAAAACTTTATCTCAATTGGGATGCAGTTAACAATGGCTGGAATCAATGGGTACTCGGTTACGATCAACAAAAACAGTTAGATTTACTCAAAAAAATCATAGGTAAAAAGATTGTATGGGAAGACATAGGCTTAATATTAGTCGTGGTGATGATTACGTTAATGCTGATTATTAGCTACTTTCTATTGCGGAATAAAGCGGTAGTGTTAGATCCTATTAAAAGGATCTATCTACAGTTTTTGGCTAAACTTAAAAAAGCTGGTGTAGTAAAAGAAGTCCATGAAGGTGTAATGAGTTTTGGTGAGCGTGCTGCTAACCAGCTACCTGATAAGGCCCATGACATACAGGAAATATCTAAACTTTATTCTTCAATACAATATGCAAAACATGCAGATAATTCGCTGCATAATAAGCAATCGTTCGACATGCTCAAAAAATTAATATCTAGATTAAAGCTAAAATGAATCCAAACCCATTATTAACAGATACTGTAAGCGATGATCAAACTTTTATGCAGTTTGCTTTGGCATTAGCCCATGACGCTGCAGTCGCTGGCGAAGTTCCTGTCGGCGCAATTGTCGTTAAAGATGGAATAATTATCGGCCGTGGCAGCAATGCGCCTATCGGCAAGCATGACCCTACTGCACATGCAGAGATGATAGCCATGCGCGATGCAGCACAGCATTTAGGTAACTACAGGCTAGTAGGTTGCACGTTATACGTCACATTAGAGCCCTGTGCCATGTGTACTGGCGCAATACAACATGCCCGTGTCGGAAAGTTAGTGTTTGGTGCCAGTGACCCTAAAACCGGCGCTTGCGGCAGTGTGGTTAATTTAATGAATGAGCCTAGACTCAATCATCATACTGAAATCAGCAGTGGCGTGATGGCGGAGGAATGTGGGGCTGTTTTATCTGCGTTTTTTAGCGCACGCCGTAAAAAAAATCTGCAGTAAAAACACAATAAAAAAGCCGACATCGAGTCGGCTTTTTATAACAAATTAATGACGTAATTACTTAATCGTTATTACCCATCAAACCACCTAACAACTGTAATAGACTTGTAAACAAGTTATAAATACTCATGTAAAGACCTAATGTAGCCATTACATAGTTGGTTTCGCCACCATTCACAATACGACTTACATCATACAAAATAAAACCAGAGAACAAAATCACACCGACAGCAGAGAGTGCTAACGCCATGGCTGGAATTTGTAAAAAGATATTAGCAAGCGATGCAACGATAAGCAGAATGATACCAACCAATAAGAATTTACCCATAAAGCTAAAGTCTTTTTTAGTCGTTGTAGCAATACCAGCCAATGTTAAAAAGATGATACCCGTGCCGCCTGCAGCCAAGCCGACAATTTGACCGCCATTACTCAAATGCAACGTGTGTTGCAAAATTGGACCCAACATTAAGCCGAGTACAAACGTTAGACCTAGCAACAGCACAACGCCCAAACTGCTATTACGATTAGCTGAAATGGCCGCAAACATACCGTAGATCACAGCAATCGCACCAATTGCAAACATGAATGGATGTTGTTGTGCGAATACAAAATTCATGCTCATGCCGATGAACGCACCAATGACGGTTGGAATAAGCGTTAGGCCCAATAGCGCATAGGTATTGCGCAAAACTTTATTCGTCACCTGCTGTGCTGATTCTGAACGACCTAATACTGGAGTGTTGTCAAACATTGTTTGATTCCTTTAAATAATAAAAAGCTAATTAAAACTTTATTACAAACTACTATGTTTAAGATAGCGACTTAGCGTATAAGTTTCAAGTATTAAATTGTTACAAAATAATTACAACTTACTATTATGTATACAGCTAGTCATTTAGTGCTGAGCTAGTTATAAAACTAAGGATGTAAAATTCAAATACCAACTTAAGCGAACAACTCGCCTTCAATCACGCCAACTTGCGCCACCTGATGCACAGCATGCACGAACTCAGCACTTTCATGCAAAGCATCTAAACTTGGGGCATGCTTTTGCCCATGCATACGCGCTAGACGGCTCAAACTTTGTGCAGAAATCGTCCATTTAAGATTTGCCAACAACTCATCTGACATTGCCGGTTGATTACACAGCAACACCATATCGCAACCTGCATTTAAAGCCGCTAAAGCACGCGTGGTTACATCACCGCCCGCGGTTGCTGCCTCCATACTTAAATCATCGCTAAAAATCACACCATTAAAGCCTAAGCGTTCTCTAAGAATTTTTTGTAACCAACGTGTCGAAAAACCTGCTGGCTTATCATCTACTTTTGGGTAAATGACATGGGCAGGCATAATTGCCTGTATGCCGTCATCAATGAGCATTCTAAAAGGCTGCATGTCATGCTGTGCAATCTCGTCAAATTCACGGTTATCCACAGGCATGCTTACATGAGAATCAGCCACCACAAAGCCATGACCTGGAAAATGTTTACCTACCGCGGGCATGCCACCTTTTTTAAGACCTTGCATGAGTGCAAAGGCTAAATCATTAATCGCCTGTGGGTCTAAATGAAACGCCCTATCACCTATCACTAAACTGTCACCGTAATCCATATCCAATACAGGCGTAAAGCTAAAGTCAATGCCATGCGCACGTAGTTCTGCCGCTAAAATCCAACCGGCTTCTACTGCAAGCTCTTTAGCTTTTTTAGGGTTTTTATCCCAGATTTTACCGAACTCGCGCATGGCTGGAATTTTGGTAAAGCCGTCCCTGAAACGTTGTACACGACCACCTTCATGGTCAACCGCGATTAGCAGTGGTGGCTGGCGTACTGCGTGAATACTAGCTGTCAGTGCTTTTAATTGCGCATTATTCTCGTAATTACGCTTAAATAAAATCACGCCACCCACTAAAGGATGTTGTAAACGACGAATATCATCGGCACTTAATTCTGTACCAACAACATCCAACATAATTGGACCTAATGACATGCTTTACCTTTTAACTTCATTTTTGTTCGTTTATTTTAACAACTTAATCAATTTTTCTAACATCCCATTTATCGCGTAGATAATCGCCGCCTAAGTTAATCGCCAAGATAAGGCTCATCAAGCTTAATCCAACGATCAATACATAATGTGGTGCTACCAGCATGTAGCGTACCGCATCACGCAGCATCGCGCCCCACGAGGCGTTTGGGCTTTGTATGCCGAGGCCGAGAAAAGACAAGCTGGCTTCTGCAATCATAACGCTGGCTAAACTATATGTCGCTTCTACCACTAAAACAGAAGCTAATAATGGCAGTATGTGTAGCATAATCAGGCGTGGCACACTCGCGCCTAATGACTCTGCAGCCTGTACGTGTTGGCGATTTCGTAATCCCAGTGTTTGGCCTCTAGTTAATCTTGCATAGCTCACCCAACCCGTTAAGCATAAAGCGATGATTAAATTACCTAAGCCTGGACCTAACACTGCTGCAAAAGCGATGGCTAATAAAATACCTGGGAACGCCAAAAAAATATCAGTAATCTGCATCAAGGTACGGTCAATCTTGCCGCCGTAAAACCCTGCGATTAAGCCAACAAAAACGCCTATCGTCATGGTCACTGCAGTCACAACCATGGAAACGATGAATGACACTTCCACACCACGTAAGAGCCTTGCCAATATGCTACGGCCAAGGTCGTCTGCTCCTAGCAAGTAAGCGGCGCTTGGTGTGCTTAAAATTGCATTTAAATTAATTGCGTTAGGCGTTAATTGTAAAACGCGCCCAACCAATACGGCGAGTATCCAAAAGCCTAAAATCGAAATCGCAAATTTCTTCATAAAATAATTGTTAACTAACCAAACTTTACACGAGGGTCAGCAAATCTATACAGCGTATCAGTGAACAAATTCACTAATACATAACTTAAAGCAACAATCAGCACGCAAGCTTGCGTCACAGGGTAATCGCGCTTTTCAATACTCTCAACTAACAATCGCCCTATACCATCCCAGCTAAAAATCGTTTCGGTGATCACGGTTCCCGCCAACAGGCTACCCATTTGCAAACCTACAATAGTAATAATCGGCAATAAGGCCGCTCGCAGGGCGTGACGTAATATCACGTTAGGTTCGGTTAAGCCTTTAGCACGCGCTGTGCGAATATAATCATCATTCAGTACTTCAAGCAAACTAGTGCGCGTCATGCGTGTAAGTATCGCGCTCAAGCCAAAACCCAGTGTCATGGCTGGTAGCAAAATAGAAGTTTTTGAATCCATACCGCTCACTGGCAACCAGCCCAACCAGACTGCAAATATCAGCATTAACATGGGGCCTAACCAAAAAGCTGGCATGGCGGATAACCGTACTGAAACAATCGTGACCACAAAGTCTTGCCACTTACCTGCTTTAAGTGCGGCATAAATACCCATCGGTATGCCAATGCTTATACCAATCAGTAGCGACAATATCGCAAGTTTAAGCGTGGCTGGGTAACGCGTTTGAATCAGCTCTAATATGGGTGTTTTTGTATGAATTGATTGACCTAAGTCACCCTGCGCTAATTTTCTAAGGTAAGTACCAAACTGCTGAATGAGCGGTTTATCTAAGCCTAAGTCTCCCCGCAATTGCGCACGGTCTGCCACACTTGCCGATTCGCCCAACATGACTTCTACAGGGTCACCAGGTACTAAATGAATCAGTAGAAAAGTGAGTAGCAATACGCCAAAAATAACGGTAAAAAAACTAAAGACTCTATTAAATAGAAACACTCAATTATCCTAATCCGTCATTCCGACGAAAGTCGGAATCTAGTGGCGGTTACCATGCCACTCTTACTATTTGACGTCACTGGATTCCGACTTTCGTCGGAATGACCGCTGTAAGAAGAATGAGCATTTTCAATTTTCATTCTGAAATCAACACTTGCGTACCAGCTTCAACCAAATCGAACAACACAATAATGTCAGCGTTACGCATACGTATGCAGCCATGCGAGCCAATCACCCTCATCTCAACACTATCTGGCGAACCATGAATATAAATGTAACGCTGCATCGTATCCACATTACCTAACCTGTTTTTACGCACTTCAGACCCTGAGAGCCATAAAATACGGGTCAGTATCCAATCGCGATTAGGAAATTCAGCCATCAATTCTGGCGTACAAATTTCACCTGTAGGCCTACGCCCCACAAACACCGTATTGGCTGGCGCTCCAGCGCCTATCTTGGCACGAATGATGTGCTGCCCTAATGGTGTGCAACCACTATCTTTTTCGCAACCGACACCATTAGCGGCTGTAGAGACACTATATTTAGCTTTTACACCACCAAAGCTATCGAATAGCGTTAAGGTTTGGTGTGCGATGGAGATTTCAATGTGCATGCTATTTTGCCAACGCTAATAAATGTTTGGCATGTACTACCGTTAAAATTTCAATTTGCATCACTTGCAGCCTCCATCGGCATCACGCAATCAACCTGCTGCATCAACTGATGTGTTTGCACCAACGCATAGATAATTTTTTGATAGTGCTCAATATCATCCACATTCAAGGCACGGCCTTTGCGGTCTTTTAACCATTTTTGTGCAGGTTGGTAGCCACCAATATAAAACTCGTATGCAATTGGTGGCACATTAGCAAAATACTGCGTGGCGTTAATGTATAACTTACTGTCTTCAAACTTTAGCTTATCTACCACGTTATCGCCCGCCACAGGGTAAGTCACTGCTATGTAGCCTTTATCAGCAAGCTGCGCACTTAATGGCACACTTAAAGGTTCTAACAAATGTGTTTGGCGTAATTGACCACCCAAAGTGACTAATTGCCAAAACGACTCTGCATTTTTTGGGTAAGGCACACGTGGAAAATCTATTTTTAAAAACTCTTTATAGGTTTCGCGATACGTTGGGCTGTGCAATACGGCGTAAATGTAATCCAGCAAATCAATCGGCGCAAAAGTTTTTAATTCCTCAACTACCCCGTCGCTACTCGCCTCCTCTTCTGCAGAAGGGGAATTTAGTGCGAAGATTTGATTCCCCTTTGCATCGAAGGGGTGCCAATCGGGCGGAGTAGTTGTACTTTGCTTCACCAGCTCAATTACGCCGCTCAAGTTGTTTTTTACCTCAATATCTTGAACATGCAGAACATTCAATCGTAAGCCTTTTAAGTAAGCATCCCTCTCAGTATCATATACTTGCTTATCATCATGTGAGCTTCCATCAATTTCAACAACTAGTGCATATTCATGACAATAAAAATCAACGATGTAATTGCCAATCACGCGTTGCCTGTCAAAGTCTAAACCTTTAAGTTGCTTATTTTTAACTGTATTCCAAAATAGCACTTCGCTTAAATTTCCAGCTTTGCGTAGCTCGCGCGCTCTTTCTTTTAAGGCAGGGTTATAAGGTAAGTCAGCAAGTTTATTATGTGTTGTCACTACCCCGTCGCTTCGCGCCACCCCTTCTAAAGAAGGGGAATTTAGTGTGTGGCTTTGATTCCCCTTCGATTCGAAGGGGTGCCCAACGGGCGGGGTAGTAGTTTTTTCTGCAGTAAACCTTAAGCCTAAATTAGCCGCAATA
>JBKJUR010000014.1:0-19537 GCA_046590165.1 Methylotenera sp. | reverse complement strand
CCATCTCGAACAGGGCCGTGAAACGAACCAGCGCCAATGATAGTATGCTTTTTGCATGCGAAAGTAGGTCACTGCCAAGCTATTTATATTAAAAAGCCTCCCTTGTGGAGGCTTTTTTACTTTGTACGCCCTGAAAATAATAAAGCCAAGATCTGGCTTTAATTGGTCATAATAAAATGATCAGTGCTACTACGGTTATCGCTAGAACAACTTTAGTGAGCGTATAAACTGGACGGTTCCAGCGCTTAAATCGCCTGCGATATTGCCCAATCAGCCATACATATTGAAATAGCCTATTAATGATGCCGGTTTGATCCCCATGTTTGTTTGGAGAGCTTGCGGCCGTAATTAAGGTGCTTCCTAAAAAATGATTAATTGATTGAGCCCAGCGATAGCGCATTGGACGTTCTACATCGCAAAATAAAATGATGCGGTTTGAATTGGTAGTGTTATGTGCTTCATGTATATAGGTCTCGTCAAATAATACGCACTGGCCATCACGCCAGCTATAGCGTTCACCATCGACATCAATGTAACAATTGTCATTGTTAGGTGTAACTAGTCCTAGATGATAGCGAACTGAGCCTGCGTAAGGATCACGATGCGGGTTCAATGTAGCGCCAGGTGGCAGTTCAGCGAACATTGCAGCTTTGATTGATGGAATATTTTGAAGCAGTGCTACAGTTTTTGGACATAAGGCGGGTGCAGAGGGATGGCTTGCGCCATACCATTTGAGATAAAAGCGTTTCCAACCGGATTTAAAAAAAGAGTTAAAGCCAGCGTCGTTATTTTTCTCGGCTGCCTGTATATGTTGATTGTCTTTGAGATTGATCGCTTCGTCTCGGATAACCTGCCAGTTATCAGTAAGTGGCGCTAACTCAGGAAATAGTTTTTCAGGTAAAAAAGGGGTTAATGGAACCTTTGAGAAGACGTACATAAATACATTTATCGGAGCCATCAAAGCGGTATGATTGATGAGTTGCCGCCAATAAGCGAGTCTTACTCTTCCGTGAAAGTGGACGTAAGTGGCTGAACCAACAAAAATTGATAAGAATATCCACCTCATTGTTAAAATCCTTAGATTTTTAATGACGACGCATACAGCTATATTCTTATATTACACCAGCTTTACGAAGTTTTTTCGGATGTTCCGCAGGAAATTAAGGTCTAAGTGGATTAGACCTTTTGTCTATATGGTTGAACTGGATTAAATTTATACCTGATCATTTAAAAAAACGCGTACATTCCTCGGAGATACAAATACATGCTCACCTTGCTTTAAGCTTAATTCACGAAAGCGTTCTTGGGTAAGTTCAGCTTCTATGAGTTCAGTTTGATCAGCACGTTGTAGCTCTAATCTGACCAACGGGCCAATTGCATGAATATAACTCACTACCGCTTCAAAGGCTGGGGTGGCGCCATTACGCTCCTTATGAATTTCAATATCGTGTGGACGCACATAGGCTAGCGCTGAACTATGTAGCGTATCGTGATGTGAGTTTATTTTTAAACCTATGCCGCCAATATTTGCTTCACCTTTATGAATTTGGCTTTTGAACTGATTAACATTGCCTAAGAATTGATACACAAAAGGTGAAACCGGGTGGTCATAAACCTCTTGCGGTGAACCAATTTGTTCGATTTGACCTTTGTTAATGACGACTATGCGATCAGATACCTCAAGGGCTTCTTCCTGATCATGTGTTACAAAAATACTGGTAATGTGTAATTCATCGTGTAATCGACGTAGCCAACGACGTAATTCTTTACGTACTTTGGCATCTAGTGCACCAAATGGCTCATCTAATAATAATACTTTAGGCTCTACTGCCAGCGCGCGCGCCAGGGCAATACGCTGACGTTGCCCACCAGAAAGCTGTGGCGGATAGCGGTCAGCTAGCCAATCCAGCTGTACAAGTTCAAGCAACTCATGCACACGTCTTTTAATTTCAGCATCTGATGGGCGTGTTTCTTTTGGACGGACACGTAAACCGAATGCTACATTCTCAAAAACAGTCATATGGCGAAACAAAGCATAATGTTGAAATACAAAGCCAACTTCACGCTCACGAACTTGACGTGCGGTGGCATCAGCGCCATGAAAATGAATGCTACCGGAATCAGGCGTTTCTAACCCTGCAATAATCCTTAACAGCGTTGTTTTTCCGCAACCTGATGGACCGAGCAAGGCGACTAATTCGCCACTTGGTACGTCGAGGGTCACATCATTGAGTGCACTAAAACTGCCAAAGTTTTTTCTAATATTTCTAATTTCAATACTCATACCTAATTCCAGTTTAATAATGATTCGTTTTATTTAATAATCACAACACATTGATGAAGTAAATTTCCCTAGGATTTCTCATCATTTTGCGCATTACGCGCCACTTTCCATTCAACACAACTCTTAAGGACAAGTGTTACCAGTGCCAGTATGGCTAGTAGTGACGCCACTGCAAAAGCAGCTGCATAGTTGTACTCGTTGTATAAGATCTCTACGTGTAATGGTAGTGTGTTGGTCATGCCGCGAATATGCCCAGACACTACTGATACCGCTCCAAACTCACCCATGGCGCGCGCGTTGGTAAGAATTACACCGTATAACAAGCCCCATTTAACATTAGGCAATGTGATGCGCCAAAGAATCTGCCAGCCAGAGGCTCCCAGTACCAAGCCTGCTTCTTCCTCATCTTTACCTTGTGCTTGCATCAACGGGATTAACTCACGTGCAACAAAAGGGAAGGTGACAAAGATGGTGGCTAACACAATGCCAGGTATCGCAAAAATAACCTTGATGTCGTGATCAAGTAAAGTTGATCCCACCCAGCCTTGAAGACCAAAAATCAATACATAAATTAAACCTGCAATCACCGGTGATACTGCAAATGGCAGGTCGATTAATGTAATCAAGATGCTTTTGCCACGAAATTCAAACTTAGCAATTGCCCATGCTGCAGCAACACCAAATACCAGGTTAAGTGGCACGGCAATTAAGGCCGCAATCAGCGTTAATTTGATTGAGGATAATGCATCAGGGTCAACTAACGCAGTAATGTAAGTGTCAAAGCCTTTGCGTAGTGCTTCAGTAAAAACTGCGGCTAATGGCACAATTAAAAACAGGCTTAAGAATGCCAGTACTATAGTAATTAACAGTAGCCTTATCCAAAAAGGTTCAGATGTGGCGCGGCTGCGTGCAATTTTGGTTTGGTAATTACTGTACTGTGAAGTAGGTAATGAAGTTGAAATCGACATGAATTATTCCTGATATCTTGTTGGCGTGATGTGCATGTTCTTAGCGGGCAGAAATTGTTAACGAGTAGTACTAGCGCGGCGGCTAACCCACCACTGCAGACCGTTAATTGCAAATAGTAGTAAGAACGAAATGACTAACATGACTACTGCAATAGCCGTTGCACTTGAATATTCATATTGCTCAAGTTTGGTGATGATAATGAGTGGCGTGATTTCTGAAACAAAAGGTACATTCCCAGCAATAAAAATCACTGAACCATACTCACCAATCGCCCTGGCAAAAGCTAAGGCAAAGCCCGTGAGCAATGCTGGCCAGATTGCAGGAAAGATAATTTTTGAGAATGTTTGCCAGCGGTTAGCGCCTAAACTGGCGGCAGCCTCTTCTGTTTCGGCTTCTAAATCTTCTAATACAGGTTGCACAGTACGTACGACAAAAGGCAAGCCAATAAACGTCAGCGCAACAATCACACCGATGGGCGTGAACGCGACCTTAATACCATTGGGCTCCAGCCATTGACCTATCCAACCATTGCCTGCATAGACAGCAGTCAAGGCAATGCCAGCGACAGCGGTAGGCAATGCAAAAGGTAAATCTACCAGAGCATCAATTATTTTTTTACCTGGAAAAGTATAACGCACCAACACCCAAGCAGTTAATAGGCCAAATACTGCATTAATCAGTGCGCCTAACAATGAAGCGCCAAAAGTTAGTTTATAAGAAGCCAATACTCTAGGCGCTGTAACTACAGTCCAAAACTCACTAAAGCTTAACTCTGTAGTTTTAATAAATGCAGCAGAAAGCGGAATTAGCACAATCAGGCTAAGATAAAATATGGTAAATCCAAGTGATAAATTAAAACCCGGAAGTACGTTTTTTTGTTTTGCCATATGTAGCCAATCATTCATTCATTTATATTAAGTGACCGCCAATTTAACAGACCTTTTTATAATTAAAAAATAATATTTACCTATATCGATATAATTAAATGGACTTATAAAAGTGACGTTGAAAAATTAGCGGCATACTTGCTAAGCAGCTTTTTTAATATTACGTTTTTGCACAGAAGTTTTAAACAGTTGAGACTGTTGCAATTCTTTTGCTGCCAGCGGTTTACCAAGAAAAGAACCCTGTAACAATGTGCCGCCACTTTCAATTGCAATATCTAGTTGTGATTGCGTTTCGATACCTGTAATGAGAGCTTGTGCACCAAGGTCCTTTACCAAGTTCAGAAGGCTCGGTAATACTTTATGTAATCGTTCGTTATTTTCTGCTTTTTGTATCAAGCCAGCATCTAGTTTGACAAAGTCAGGAGCCAGCTTCCATAAACGGTCAATGTGTGAATGTGTATTGCCGAAATGTTCAATCGCAATACGGTAGCCACGGTCACGGTAATTATCAATTGCTTCAATCAACTGCTTATCATGCGCGACTAAACCTTCATCAATCTGAATCACCACTCGTTCAGTGGGGACCGAGTTGGCATGTAAAATACGCTCAAATACCTTGCCATGTGCGTTGACTGAAATTAAAAGGTTGGGATGCACGGATAAAAACAATAAGCCATTTTCTGCATAAATTTGTCGAAAATTAAGCACATGCAATGCGCGGCTTACACGGTCAAATTGCACTAATTTACCAGACTGTTCAGCGTAGCTATAAGCAAACTCAGAAGTGCTGGGTAGCTCACCGCCTAGAGATGGTCTTAATAAGGCCTCATGACCAAATAAATCTCCCGCTATGCTGTCATAAATTGGCTGAAAAGCACTGTTAAGTTGTACGCCCAAGAAAGTGCTGTTAAATTCACCGGTAGATTGTTCTGCCAAACCATACTCGTCTAAATCTAAAAATAATGATTCTTTTAGCTGTAACCTGAGCTGCTCTACATGGGTAGCGGTAATTTTTAAGTTTGTAATTTTAGGTTCTGCCATTTTTGTATCCTTTCATTTATATATATATGCTTTATATTTATTTGGTGTAAATTGAATCAAAAGTACCGCCATCTGCAAAGTGCGTTTTTTGCGCTTTTGCCCAACCACCGAACTCTTCATCAATTTTTACGAGATTCACTTTTGGAAATTGACTTTCATATTTTTTAGCCACTGATTCTAACGTCGGGCGATAGTAGTTTTTAGCTGCAATCTCTTGGCCTACTTCAGTGTATAAATAATCTAAGTACGCTTTAGCTACCACTTCAGTGCCGTGTTTCTTAGCGAATTTATCTACAACAGTCACTGGCGGTTCAGCCAAGATAGATAGTGAAGGCACGACGATTTCAAATTTGCCAACACCTAACTCTTTTTGCGCTAAGAATGCTTCGTTTTCCCAAGCAAGTAATACGTCGCCAATACCACGTTCTACAAAGGTAGTAGTAGATCCACGCGCACCAGTATCAAGTACAGGGACATTTTTCAATAATTTACCTACGAACTCTTTGGTTTTGGCTTCATCGCCACCGTATTTTTTCTGTGCAAATGCCCAAGCAGCTAAGTAATTCCAACGTGCGCCACCAGATGTTTTTGGGTTTGGTGTAATGACAGATATCCCTGGTTTAACTAGGTCATCCCAATCTTTAATGCCTTTTGGGTTGCCTTTACGCACCAGCAAAACAATGGTTGATGTATAAGGTGAGCTATTGTGACCTAAACGTTTTTGCCAGTATTTTGGAATCAATTTCCCTTTTTCGTAAAGTTGATCAACGTCGTAAGCCAATGCGAGTGTTGCTACGTCGGCATCCAAGCCGTCAATAATCGCACGCGCTTGTTTACCAGAACCGCCATGTGACGCTTTAACCGTGACTTTATCGCCCGTTTTTTGTAACCAATATTTACTAAATGCAGCATTAAAGTCTTGGTAAAGTTCGCGCGTAGGGTCGTATGAAACGTTAAGCAGCGTGATATCTTTGGCCGATGCCACAGTTGGTGCTGCTACACTGAATACAGTGGCTAGCAACGCGATTGTTAAGAGTGATTTCTTCATGGTTAATCCTTAAAAATAATTATTTGTGTAATGGTTAAGCTGTATTGGCTATATTAGTCTTGAGTAAACAATCGCATTCCATGAGGTTTTCCTTTCTTCTGCTCATGATTATTTGCGTGATATGCAAACAATCATAAAGCTAGGTTTTGGTTAAAATGTGGTATTGATTAAAATGCAACTTGGAAACGAGCAAACAGCGCTCGCTCATCTTCACGGTCTTTGACTCTATTAGTGGCTGCGTTATAGCCGTTACTAGCACCAGTGGCAGCGTTGTAAGCTCGGCCAGTGCCTGCACCACCATCAAATGCCGTTTGCTCATAGTTAAGTACAATCTTCGCATTAGTATTGAGGTACCAATTGACGCCAGCAGTCCAGGATTTAGCCTTTTTCGCACTAAAAGTGGGGTCCGCATAAGATTGTGCTAAGGTTGGTGTTGCATCTGCACCAGTTTGTCCTGCTAGCTGACCGTTCGTGTTATTTTTAAATGTGTCACTATCAACGCTTAATTCACTGTAACGCAAGGCTAACTCCCACGCACCCCAGCCACCTTTATCAAGGTCAAAATCATTTTTTGGTTTAATGCTTTTAAATGATGAGTCTTCACCTGTTAATAAATAAGTGGCCGCAACCTGCCAAGCATCGTTATTAAGGGTTTTGTTTGAACCTGCTAATGTAGTTGTTTGTGCTGTGCCTAATGCAGTGGCACCTGTACCACCTGCTGCAGGTGAGCCGCCACTAGCTAAACTAACCTCTTGCGAAACTCTCGCGTATTCGGCAATAACACCAAATGGACCATTGTAGTAATAAGCCTGTGGTGCAACTCGTAAACGTTTACCGTCAGCAATCGCTGCCGAGCTATATCTAAAGAATGTTTGTTGGCTATTAGTGACATAACTAGGTAAGCCGTTACGTGTGCCATCTGCTGCGGTCGTATCAGTAAAGTTAAGATTTTTTTCAGCCGTTGCGTCTGTGTAAGTAGCTGCAATACCAAAGCCTAAACCTGATAATGCATTGGTTTCATCTTTAAATGGTGTGGCAAATAATCGTGCCGTAATTTCTTTATCGCTATCAAACTCTGAACCTGTGCTGGCGTTTCCGCCATCAACTACACCATTGTTAAAGCCAACCGCATAACTCAACTTACTGTCTAACACGTCACCATAAAGAGAAATACCTTGGTCACGATTCGGTAAGATATTATTCGATACATAGCTGCGTTCAATAAACTTGATATCGCCACCAGCTTGAAGTCGCTCAAGACCTACAAATGGTTTGTATTTACCTACACGTACTTTGAAGGCAGGATCAAAACGCCCATCAACATATGCATCTACTACAGATGCGCTGCCACCAGCAAACTCTTCTTGAAAGCGATAGTCGTATTTACCAAATAAAGTACCTTGGATATTTGGACGTAAACGGCGTGCTAACCACGTGTCATTAGCATCGTGAAAACCTTTTACAGCATTTAAACTACCTGCACGTGCATCACTACGGTTACGCACATCATTTGCGCCGCTATCAAAGTTTCGATAATCGTATTGTACTAAACCGCCTAGCTTGATTGAGTTCTTGCCGTCAGCTGACTCTAAACCAAAGCCGTTTGCGCTGGCTTTTACTACTGGCGTTGTTTTCTTTGCCGCCGCAGTATCTTCTTCTTGTATCTCGCCTTTGCGCGCTAATACTTTCACCTGTTGGCTAAGTTCTTGTACTAAACCGCGTAGCTCTTCAAGTTCTGTACTGTCATTTGCTGACGCCGTGATTGGTAATGAAACAATGCCGCTGGCAATGAGCGCGGCGGCGAATTTTGAAAATTGAAATTGCAATTTTAGCTCCTGATTTTCAGCTTCCAGCTTACTGGTCAGCTAATTCTGTTAATGTGTTTTTAACTAACCTTATTAACCCGCCGCTTGTGCAGTAGGGTTAGATTTTGTGTTGCGCTACTTAAACCTGAGTTTTTCCCGCTTTTCAATTTGCGTTACACGACCCTCATGCAACACAATTTCGATTGAGCCGAAACCAGAGCCTTGTCTCAACGATTCAACAGCACGTAAAATTTCTTGCGACACATCAGAACTGGCGTCATCACTAGTTTTTGCTGCGCTAGTGATAACGTTACTAATGGAACCTAACCTTGACGTATTTTGATTAAGTGACATGATTAACCTCGAATCTGTGTAGGTAAAAAGCGAATGCATGCACTTTAAAGCGGATTTATAATAATTAAAAATAATTTGTTTTTATATTAATATAATTAAATTGAATATAAATGAGCTTATCAAAGCTAAAACAGCATAGCGACGTTGCTATTTCCTAGTATTGGTTCCAATTCATTGAATTGATTGGTATAATGTGGTGGTAATTTTTCGATGGGCTTTGTGCCCATTTTTTGTTTCTGCAACTTACGTGAACATTGCCGTGAGTTGATGGGATGATTTAGGGTCGGTAGTTTGAGCCCAGATTTTAAGGTAGTGGAGCCATGCAAGATTTGCATACATTGATAGAGACTTCGGTAAGCCAGTTGGGCTACGAGTTGATTGATCTTGAGATTTCTAATCGTGGCAAAGTGTTGCGCGTGTTTATTGACAAGCAAAATCCGGTAGATATTAAAGATAGCGTTAATATTGATGATTGCACTTTAGTAAGTAACCAGCTGGGTAACTTACTAGCTGTTGAAAATGATATTGATTACGATCGCTTGGAGGTTTCATCGCCAGGTTTGGATCGCGTGCTAAAAAAAGAGGCTGATTACCTGCGATTTACAGGCGAGCGAGCTACGGTAAAGTTGCGTGTGCCTATTGTTGAGCTGGCTGCTAATACCAAAGAAGATGGTAAAGAAAAACAAGTAACAAAAAAGAATTTTGTGGGATTTGTGCGCGGTTTAGAGGATGGGCAGTTGCTGCTTGAGTGTGACGGGGTAATGTACAAAATTGCACTATCGAACATTGATAAGTCGCGTTTAAACCCAATATTCTAGACAGATTGTTTGAGCAAAGTCTTACAAATAAGAATTTAATGTATTAAGCAGTTAACTGCAATTTATAGTCGGAGATAGATGATGAGTCGTGAAATTTTATTATTGGTAGATGCCTTGGCGCATGAAAAAAATGTGACCAAAGAGGTCATTTTTATAGCGCTTGAGCTTGCATTGGCTTCAGCCACCAAGAAAAAACATCATGATGATGCCGATGTGCGCGTGGCGATTGATCGTGAAACTGGCAATTACGAAACATTTAGACGCTGGCAGTACGTTGATTATGATTTGCTGGAAAATTCAGCCTATCAGATCGATGAAGAAAGCGAGCATGCTGAAGGCTTGAATATTGGTGATTATTACGAAGAGCCACTGGAAAGTATTGAGTTTGGTCGTATTGGCGCACAAGCTGCTAAGCAAGTGATTTTGCAAAAAGTGCGTGAAGCTGAGCGCGAGCAAATTCTGGAAGATTTTTTAGCGCGTGATGAAAAACTGGTCACAGGCGTGATTAAGCGCATGGAAAAAGGCAATGCGATTATTGAAGTGGGCCGAATTGAGTCTTTATTGCCTCGTGAGCAAATGATACCGAAAGAGAATTTGCGTGTGGGTGACCGTGTGCGTGCCTTCCTGTCGCGTATTGAGCGCGGTGGTCGTGGCCCACAATTGATTTTATCAAGAATTACACCTGATTTTTTAGTGCGTTTGTTTGAATTAGAAGTGCCAGAAATTGAAGAAGGTTTGCTAGAGATTCGTGCTGCTGCGCGTGATCCTGGTTTACGTTCAAAAATCGCTGTTAAAAGTAATGATCAACGTATCGACCCAGTAGGTACTTGTGTTGGTATGCGTGGTTCACGTGTGCAAGCCGTAACGGGTGAGTTGGCTGGTGAGCGCGTGGATATCGTCTTGTGGAGCATGGAGCCGGCACAGTTCGTGATTAACGCAATGTCGCCTGCTGAAGTTTCAAGCATCGTGGTCGATGAAGATGCGCACAGCATGGATGTGGTGGTAGACGAAGAGCAGTTGGCGTTGGCGATTGGCCGTAACGGTCAAAACGTGCGTTTAGCTTCAGAGTTAACGGGTTGGACGCTCAACATTTTAACAGTAGACCAAGCGGCGCAGAAAAATCAGGCGGAATTTGCGGGTGTTAGCCAATTGTTCATGGATAAATTGGATGTAGATGAAGAAGTTGCTGAGATTTTGGTGCAAGAAGGCTTTAGTACATTAGAAGAAATTGCTTATGTACCATTAGCAGAAATGAACGAAATCGAAGCGTTTGATGAAGATACTATTGAAGAGCTGCGTAAACGCGCACGCGCTGCTTTACTGACTGAGGCGATTGCTAAAGAGGAAAAAGTAGACGAGGCTGCTGATGACTTGCTAACAATGGAAGGCATGGATGACGAAACTGCGCATCTACTAGCCTCTAAAGGCGTACCAACGATGGACGATTTAGCTGAGCTAGCGGTGGATGAGTTAGTGGAAATGACCAATATGGATGCAGAGCGTGCAAAAACATTGATTATGACCGCCCGCGCACCTTGGTTTAAATAAGGTTTGGTTGGTTAAAATAGTAGTAATTGTATTATCGAGCACATTAGCTGCTCGATAATACCAATATATAAAGTAACGAAAGCAGCAATGCTAGGCAATAAAGCTTAGAAAAAGAACACTGGAGCAACAAGATGGCACAAACAACCGTAGAACAATTTGCTGGCGAATTAAAGCTGCCAACAGCATTGTTATTAGATCAGCTAAAAAGTGCTGGCGTGAATAAATCGAACGCTGAAGATCAATTGAGCGAAGATGACAAAACTGCATTGCTTGACCATCTGCGTAAAGAGCACGGTACGCTCGCACCTAAAAATAAAATCACCTTAACGCGTAAATCTAATACTGAAATTAAAAAAACGGATAACACAGGTAAAGCGCGAACTATTCAAGTGGAAGTGCGTAAAAAACGTGTGATTGAGCAGCAGTCTGATGCCGATTTGAGTGAGCATGATGAGATTGCCAATACATTAGATATTGAATCAAATGAGGTGGTTGCTGAACATATTGAGCCAGTGGAGGCCGTTGTTGAGGTGCCGGAGCTGATTGCAGAAGAGGTAATTGTGCCAGTCGCAGAGGTTGTTGAGGCTGCGCCAGAAGTTGTAGAGCCTAACGTTGCACCAGAGCCTAAAATTTCTGAGCCAGTGGCAATAGAGCACATAGCTGCTCCAGAACCTGTGGTTGTGAAACAAACGATAAGCCGTAAAGATTTACTGGGTGCAGATGAAATTGCTTTACGTGAACATGAAGCCAAGCGTCATGCAACGCTGGCGGCGATGCAAGCGGAAGACCGACGTAAAAAAATGGAGCTCGCACAACGCCGTGTTGATGAAGAAGCTAAAAAACTAGCTGATGCTGAGGCCGCAAAATTAAAAGCTGCAAAACTTTCTGAAGGTACATTGCACAAGCCTGTAGCTAAAGAAGGTGCTGCCGCAAAACCTGTAGTAAAAGATGCGAAAAAAGCTAAAGGTAATAATAAAGAGTGGACTGACGCTGAGAATAAAAAGCGCGGATTAAAAACACGTGGTGACACCACTGCTGGAAAAGCAGGTTGGCGTGCGCCAAAAGGTAAAAATAGATCGCATCATTCAGATGATGATCAACAACACGCATTTAATGCGCCAACCGAAGCCATCGTCTATGAAGTATTGGTGCCAGAGACCATTACTGTGGCAGAGTTAGCACATAAAATGGCGATTAAATCTGGTGAAGTGATTAAAGTGCTCATGGGTATGGGCATGATGGTGACAATTAACCAAGTATTAGACCAAGAAACAGCCATTATTCTTGTTGAAGAAATGGGCCATAAGGCTTCCGCAGCCGCACCAAATGATCCTGATACATTCGTGGAAGAAGCAGAACATGCGGAAGCAATCATGGAAACACGTCCACCTGTCGTTACAGTAATGGGTCACGTCGATCATGGTAAAACTTCGTTATTAGATTACATTCGTCGTAGCCGTGTTGCTTCAGGCGAGGCGGGTGGTATTACGCAGCATATCGGGGCGTATCATGTAGAAACGCCGCGTGGTATGGTGACATTCCTAGATACTCCAGGTCACGAGGCGTTTACTGCCATGCGTGCCCGTGGCGCAAAAGCAACTGATGTGGTGATTTTGGTGGTTTCAGCTGACGATGGCGTGATGCCGCAAACAATCGAAGCGATTCACCATGCAAAAGCAGCTGGCGTACCTTTAGTGGTGGCGATTAACAAAATTGACAAGCCTGGTGCTGAGCCTGAGCGTGTGAAAATGGAGTTAGTGTCACAGGAGGTTGTGCCAGAAGAGTTCGGTGGTGACGTGATGTTTAGAGAGGTTTCAGCTAAAACAGGTAAAGGCATCGATGAACTGTTGGAAGCAGTATTGCTGCAAGCTGAATTATTGGAGCTGAAAGCACCTAAAAACACAGCAGCCAAAGGTTTGGTGATTGAAGGTCGTTTAGATAAAGGTCGTGGGCCAGTAACTACTATCTTAGTGCAGTCAGGCACGCTTAAACGTGGTGATATGATTCTTGCAGGCACCACTTTTGGTAAAGTGCGCGCCATGCTGGACGAAGCCGGTAACGACGTTAAAGAAGCCGGTCCTTCAATGCCAGTAGAAATTCAAGGGTTGTCAGATGTGCCAAGCGCTGGCGATGAAGTGATTGTGCTAAATGACGAGCGTAAAGCCCGTGAAATTGCCAACTTCCGCCAAGGTAAATTCCGCGAGGTTAAACTGGCCAAACAGCAAGCAGCTAAACTTGAAAATATGTTTGATCAAATGGGCGAAGGTCAAGCACAAGTATTGAATTTAATTATTAAATCTGACGTTCAAGGTTCTTACGAAGCACTAGCCACTAGTTTGCAAAAATTGTCTACATCAGAAGTTAAAGTAAAGATTATTCATACAGGAGTTGGTGCGATTAGCGAGTCTGACGTGAACTTGAGCGCAGCATCTAATGCGGTATTGATTGGCTTTAGCGTTCGCGCGGATTCTGGCGCACGTAAGTTGATAGAAACATTGGGTGTAGATGTTCGTTACTACAACATTATTTACGAAGCAGTTGACGAAATTAAAGCTGCATTGGGTGGTATGTTGCCGCCAGAGCAAAAAGAAAGCATGATTGGTACTGTTGAGATTCGTGAAGTATTCCGTATTTCTAAAGTGGGCGCGATTGCTGGTTGTTATGTACAAGACGGTATGATTAAACGCAATTCAAAAGTACGTGTGTTGCGTGCCAACGTGATTATCCATACAGGTGAATTAGATTCACTCAAACGCTTCAAGGATGATGTAAAAGAAGTGAAAAACAACTTTGAATGCGGTTTATCACTTAAAAACTTCAACGATATTGAAATTGGCGATATTTTAGAAGTGTATGAGATGGTTGAAGTGGCTAGAACTCTGTAATGGCTAAAGAATTTTCAAGAAGTCATCGCGTTGCCGAGCAAATGCAACGCGAGTTAGCGGATTTGCTGCAATTTGAAGTAAAGGATCCGCGTGTGGGCATGGTAACGATTACTGCAGTTGAGGTAACGGGAGATATGGCGCACGCCAAGATTTTTTACAGTGCAGCTAAAGCAAGCGACAGTATGCAGCAAGGTTTGGAAAAATCTGCTGGATTTTTACGCACACAGCTTGCTAAACGCATGCTGTTGCGTACAGTGCCGCAGTTGCATTTTGTATATGATGCGTCAATAGATAACGGCATGATGATGTCAAAATTGATCGATGAAGCGTTAGCTTCAAAACCAGAAAAACCATAAACGGTTTGCCTTTAATAGTAAAAGTTACTCACAGTAGAAGTTAGTCGATTGCAGTACAAAAGACCCAAGAAAAACATTAATGGCGTATTGCTGCTAGACAAGCCGCTTGGCTATTCGTCTAATCAGGCTTTACAAAAAGCCAAGTGGCTATTACAAGCTGCAAAGGCGGGTCACACAGGCACTTTAGACCCATTAGCTACTGGATTGCTGCCTTTGTGTTTTGGTGAGGCCACCAAGTTTGCACATTATCTAACCGATGCAGATAAAACTTACGTAGCCACCATAAAGTTAGGCGTTACAACCAATACAGGTGACGCTGAAGGTGAAGTGTTAACTACAGCCGCCGTTAATGTCCGTTCAACGCAGTTTGAGCAAGCCTGCCTAAAGTTTGTTGGTGAAATAAGCCAGATTCCCCCAATGTATTCTGCTTTAAAGCATGAAGGAAAAGCGCTTTACGAGTATGCAAGAGCCGGCGTGGAAATTGAACGTCAACCGCGTGTTATCAATATACACAGCATTGCAGTAAACGCTTTCGCACAAGACGTTGCTACCATTACGGTCACTTGTAGCAAAGGAACATATATTCGCACTTTAGCAGAAGATATCGGCAATTCGCTTGGTTGTGGCGCACATTTAATCGGTTTGCGCCGTACAGCTACAGCAAATTATCAAATAACACAGACTATTACGCTAGAGCAATTCGAGGCAATGTCGGAGTCGCAGCGTTTAGACGCCTTAATGCCGCCAGATAGCGCCGTACTCAGTTTCCCATCTATGATATTAGATGCCGATAGCACATTTTATCTACAGCAGGGTCAGGCGATATGGCAGAGTGGCGTGATTCCAAAGGGACTCATCAGGCTGTATAGCGAGAGCCAAGTTTTTTTAGGTTTAGGTGAGCAGCAGAGTGACGGTAAAATTGCCCCTAAACGCTTGATCGTTGATCGTGATTAATTGCTAAATATAATCACTTTACCAAGCTTTAGTACAAATAGTCATTGATAAATCATAGCTTTACCTTTAATATGCTGGGTTCATTGTAAATGAATGCTTTAGCGGGTTATGTATTTAAAATCACCTGCTTCAGTATTGACGCTAATTATTAGGAAAAAAAATGGCAATTACAGCTGTAGATACCGCAAAAATCGTTAAAGAATATCAACGTGCCCCAAACGATACTGCAAGTCCAGAAGTGCAAGTTGCACTTTTAACTAGTCGTATTACTTACTTAACAGAGCATTTTAAAACTAACAAAAAAGATAACCACTCACGTCGTGGTTTGTTGGCATTAGTCAGCCAGCGCCGTAGTTTGTTAGATTATTTAAAACGTGAAGATGTAAGCCGTTATCAAACATTGATTGAGCGTTTGAGCTTACGTAAGTAATTATTATAAAAGTGACTTGCTTGCTATATTCTGGCTCGCTTTTATAATTGTAAGAAAGGCCGATTGCATGGTGATATGCGTCGGCTTTTTTTATTTGTAGCAACTAAAGCATAGTGTAGTAACTTAATAGTTATAATCAGTATTTGCCGCAAATAGTAGTAAAAAATCAATCACCGTAAATTTTTAAAATAGAGTTGAAAAAGTCAGTTGTTATTGGGTAGTGAATAACAGCTTATTGATAAGACAAAGGAAAAATAATGTTTAATAAAGTGAAAAAAAGTATTCAATACGGTGCGCATGAGCTCACCATTGAAACAGGTGAAATAGCCCGTCAAGCTGACGGTGCAGTATTAGTAAGTTACGGTGATACCGTTGTGTTAGTAACAGTAGTTGGCAAAACAGAAGTGAAAGCAGGTCAAGACTTCTTCCCATTGACAGTTGATTACATGGAAAAAACTTACGCGGCTGGTAAAATCCCAGGCGGTTTTTTCAAGCGCGAAGGCCGTCCTTCAGAAAAAGAAACGCTTACATCACGTTTAATCGATCGTCCATTACGTCCATTATTTCCAGAAGCGTTTTTGAATGAAGTGCAAATCATCGCGACAGTCATGTCGTCTGATCCAGAAATTGATTCTGACATTCCTGCAATTATCGGCGCATCTGCTGCGATGGCAATTTCAGGTATTCCATTCTATGGTCCGTTAGGTGCTGCCCGTGTTGGTTACATCAATGAAGAATATGTCATTAACCCAACTAAAGCGCAATTAGAAGAAACTGAATTAGATTTAGTGGTTGCTGCCACGGAAACTGCTGTAATGATGGTTGAATCAGAAGCCAAAGAACTATCAGAAGAAGTGATGCTAGGTGCTGTCGTGTTTGGTCACAAAGCGATGCAAGCAGTGATTACCATGATTAACGAAATGGTCGCTGAGGTTGGTAAAGACGCTTGGGATTGGGTTGCTCCAGAACCAGATACTGCAATCATTGAAAAAGTGGCGGCGATTGCTGCTGCAGATGTAAATGCTGCATTTCAAATCAAAGCTAAAGGCGCCCGTTCTGCTAAGTTAGAAGAAATTAAAAATCGTGTCATGGGCGAGCTCATTACTGAGACAACTTCAACAACAGAAGCTAACAAAATCAAAACAGAGTTCTTTAATTTAGAAGCTAAAACTGTACGTAGTCAAATTTTAAATGGTGAGCCACGTATTGATGGCCGTGACACGCGCACAGTGCGTCCAATTACTGTGCGTACTGGCGTGTTGCCACGTACCCATGGTTCAGCATTGTTCACGCGTGGTGAGACGCAGGCGCTTGTTATTGCAACTTTAGGTACAGGCCGTGACGAGCAAGTGATTGATGCATTACAAGGCGAGTTTAAAGACCGCTTTATGTTGCATTACAACATGCCTCCGTACGCAACTGGTGAAACTGGTCGCGTGGGTACACCTAAACGTCGTGAAATCGGTCATGGCCGTTTAGCAAAACGCGCGTTACTGGCGGCATTGCCATCAGCTGAAGATTTTGGCTACACAGTGCGTATCGTATCGGAAATTACTGAATCAAACGGCTCAAGTTCAATGGCGTCAGTATGTGGTGGTAGCTTGGCGATGATGGATGCTGGTGTACCGTTAAAAAATCACGTGGCGGGTATCGCTATGGGCTTGATTAAAGAAGGTAACCGTGTTGCAGTATTGACTGATATTTTAGGTGATGAAGATCATTTAGGCGATATGGACTTTAAAGTAGCAGGTACAGAAGACGGTATTACCGCGCTACAAATGGACATTAAAATCACAGGGATTACTGCAGAAATCATGCAGGTGGCTTTAGCACAGGCTAAAGAAGGTCGTACGCATATCTTGGGTATCATGAAAGCAGCGATGACGACTGCAAATACTGAAATGTCAGCATTTGCACCACGTATTATCACCATGAAAATCAATCCTGAAAAAATCCGCGATGTAATTGGTAAAGGCGGCGCTGTGATTCGTGCCTTAACTGAAGAAACTGGCACGACGATTGATATTGAAGATGATGGTACAGTGAAAATCGCATGTACAAGCTCTGAAGCTGGTGCAGAAGCACAACGCCGTATCGCAGAAATTACTGCAGAAGTTGAAATTGGCAATGTGTATGACGGTACTGTACTTAAATTACTTGATTTTGGTGCGATCGTGTCGTTAATTCCTGGTAAAGATGGCTTATTGCATATTTCGCAAATAGCTCACCAACGTGTAAATGCAGTGAGTGACTTCTTAAAAGAGGGCGATATCGTGAAAGTTAAAGTGGTAGAAGCTGATGAAAAAGGCCGTGTTCGTTTAAGCATGAAAGCTTTGATTGATGCGCCTGCTGCAGAAGCTAAATCTGAAGTGGAGTCAGACGAGTAATTAGATGCAATTAAAAAGCCCGCGAAAGCGGGCTTTTTAATTGCTAGTATTTTTAAAATGAAATAAAGGTTAATTCAATAAAAAAGTCAATTATTTAGCAACTTGCTTTTCACGCATTTCATCCAACGTTTTACAATCAATACATAGCGTCGCTGTTGGACGTGCTTCCATGCGTTTCAAGCCAATTTCAATGCCGCAGCCTTCACAATAGCCATATTCATCGCTATCAATGTTACGTAAAGTCTCATCAATTTTTTTAATCAATTTACGTTCACGGTCACGGTTACGCAATTCAAGCGTCATATCTGACTCTTGGCTTGCTCTGTCATTCGGATCGGCAAACATAGTCACTTCATCTTGCATCGTGTGAACGGTGCGATCAAGGTCATGGCTAAGTTCCGATTTCCAATCATTTAAAATCTTACGAAAATGATTGAGCTGAGACTTACTCATGTACTCTTCATCAGGTTTTGGCTGATAAGGTGTAAATTGTTTAGTAATAACTGCTGCCATATGGAACTCCAGGTACTAAATAATATAGATACTTAATAAATTCGGTATTTGTAAAATGCTTACTATTAAAGACTTGCATATTACAAAATTAGCGCGTGAGTGTACACTGAAAAAAGCTTAGATGCAAAACACTAGTAAAAACAGGCTAATTACTTGAATTGTTAGTAAGATTCTTAGGTTACGATTCGCTCATTTCTAAAGCTAACAATGTGTTTTCCATCAAAGTTGCCACCGTCATCGGCCCAACGCCACCTGGCACTGGGGTAATCCAACCAGCGTGCGTTTTTGCGGTATGAAAATCAACGTCGCCAGCAATGCTACCATCGACCAGGCGATTGATACCAATATCAATCACAATAGCGCCAGATTTAATCCAGTCGCCTCTGATAAGCCCAGGTTTACCGGCGGCAGCGACTACTAAATCTGCATTCATGATCGCTTTACTTAAGTCTTTAGTGTGTCGGTGACAGCAAGTGACGGTGCAGCCTGCTAACAAGAGCTCTAATGCCATCGGTCTACCGACATGATTAGATACACCTACCACGACAGCATCTAAGCCCATTAAATCAATATTAAGTGAGCCTAGCATTTTAATCACACCAAATGGCGTACAAGAGCGTAGCGTGGGCTGGCGTATGGCTAATCTGCCAATGTTAAAGGGGTGGAATCCATCAACATCTTTATTGGCGCTAATACTCTCAACGATATGTTCGTCATTGATATGGGCCGGTAGAGGCAGCTGTACAAGAATGCCGTCAACACTGCTATCTGCATTTAGTTTTGCTATCAATGTTAATAACTCTGCTTCAGTAGTGGTAGCAGGTAAATCATAAGCGGTAGAAATTATTCCTACTTTATCGCAAGCTAGGCGTTTGTTACGTACATAGATAGAAGATGCTGGATCTGCGCCCACAAGTAACACTGCCAAGCCTGGTGCGCGTTTATTTGCTTGTAAGCGCTTGTTAATACGAGCTTTTATACTGTCTAATAGGTTTTCTGCAATGGCTTTGCCATTAATTATTTGTGCGGTCATTGCTTAAGTAATTATTAATTATTAAAAATAAAGTGACATTTTATCATATTAGAATTGACCTACTGCTCGGTTTGCAGTATATTTCTGCCCTTCGGCGTGTAGCGTAGCCTGGTAGCGCGCCTGCTTTGGGAGCAGGATGTCGGGAGTTCGAATCTCTCCACGCCGACCAAATTTTTAGGTGCTTAGTTTTCAAATAGTGTTGCATTAAATGCTGTTTAAAACTAG
>JBKJUR010000042.1:0-10565 GCA_046590165.1 Methylotenera sp. | reverse complement strand
GCGGGCTTTAATCCATTAACTTTCGAATTAAATGACGCAGCAAAATCGTTATCTGAGGCATCTTACAATAACAAAAAAACCACTTACGGAGATTCTTCATTAAATGGTGACTTGTTTGCTCGTCAGGCATGGGCTGGTATTGATGGTGGTAAGCTCGGTAAGGTGACTTACGGTATTCAATACAATCCATTCTATGACATCACTGGTGCTTATGACCCAAACCGTAAAGCTGACTCATTCTCACCACTAGGAGAGAGTGGTGCCATCGGAGGAGGCGGTGGTGTTTCAGAAAATTCGCGTATGAAAAACTCTTTGAAATATGCTAATACATTTGATGCGCCAATGAATGGTAAAGTGAATGTAACAGGTATGTACCAATTTGGTAATGACGTTAACACTGACTGGGGTCGTGGTTATGCAGCTCAAGTTGGTTATGAAAACGCATTGTTTGGCATTCAGACTGCATATAATAACTTTACAGATACTGTAAAAGTTGATACGACAACTCAAGCTCAAGCTTTAGCAGGCAGATCCTTAAAAGCTGGTTTGTATGACACCCAGGCATGGATATTGGCAGCAAAATTAACGCCTAATAAAGAAGTGAAATTCTCTGGTGGTTATCAATGGATACAATTAAGTCAACCATCTGACACGACTATTTCTTATGGAAGTATTTTTGGATACCGAATTCTTGGTGGGGTTGCGAGTAATATTTATAACTCAAGTAAGAGTATTACGGGGGGATCTAATGGTGGTGACCATCAAAACATCGATTTCTGGTGGTTAGGTGGTGAGTATGATTTTTCTCAGCGTTTCCCAGCATTGTCAGGTTTAACATTGTCAGGGGCTTATTACTATACAAAATTTGATCCTTTAAGTGGAACTTCACCTAAGGGTATAGCTGGTGTTTCTGGTAAAGATTTCCATATTGATTCGGAAACAGTGATTTTGGATTATAAAATCAACAAGCGTTTTGATGTGTATGGCGCAGCCACTTGGAATCAATTTGGTGGAACATTCGTAAGGACAATGACATATCAAAACATCAATGCTTACGGTATAGGCGTTCGCATGAAATTTTAATGTAAGTTAAATCAAAAAGTGTCTACTGCTAAAAATGCGAACTTGCTTTAGGCAAGTTTGACCATGAGTATCCACTTAAACTAATTAAGATACTGTCTTATTTTATAACTCATTGTATCTACCACAGCGACTAATACAGTCATGGCAATCATCACGCTACAAGCTTGACTAGTTTGGAATAAGCTTAAGTGGAAATATAACATTTGTCCTAAGCCGCCTGCTCCAACAACGCCTAAAACTGCAGCCGCACGAATATTATTTTCCCATCGGTATAAAGAGTAACTCGCTAGCTGAGGCAATAATAGTGGAAGTGTTGCGTATATAAAAATCGCACTTTGCGAAGCGCCATTAATCCGCAAAACACGTGCAGATTCTGCTGGCAAATTTTCAATTGATTCTGTCAGTAACCTACCTAATACACCAGTAGTATGCAGCGCCAATGCTACTGTGCCAGGGAACGGGCCTAGACCAAGTGCTACTAAAAGTATGGCTGCCCACACCAACTCTGGTATGGAACGTAATGCATTTAAAATTAACCTGACGCAGGTATAACAGAATTTATTCGAATTTGATGTAGCAACAAGTGCCATGGATAAACCCAATATTCCAGCGATTAATGTGCCAATGATTGACATAGCAAGCGTCTCAAAACCTGCATGGATTATTTTAAAAATAAACTTGGTGTTATAAGATGGATGGGCAAAGCCAGCTAAAAAATCTACACCTGAATGCCAGTTTTCTGATGAAAACAAAGCGGCTATATCAAGCTTTAAACTAATAAAACTCAGTATTATCAACAAAATAACGCCAAAACAAAAAAAAACTAAATTTAGCTTGATTTTGGGCTGTGTTTGTTCGAGTTCCGCTAAGCTAAGACGATTCATTCTAGTGTTTTTCTAAGCCAACTTGATACATAATCAGCACATGCCACCAACACAACAAAGACAAGCAATATGGTTGAAACCTCATTACCAGTGGACATCGCTCCGCCTGCCATCATCTTAATAGAGCTATCCAAATATTGACCCAAACCACCTGCGCCAACCATACCCATCACTGATGCGCTGCGAACTGCACACTCCCAACGATATATAGTGTATGAAACAAGCTCACGACTACATTGTGGCAACGCACTATATAAAAATGTCTGTAATCGGCCAACGCCATTTTTAAGCAATGTATTTGAGCATTGTCTATCAGAAGATTCTAAGATTTCAGCATACACTTTGGCTAACATACCTGTGTATGCCAGCATGATGGCGAGTACACCTGCTGTCGGTCCTAAGCCTACAATACGCACCAAAAGTAGTGCAAATACCAACTCTGGGATACTGCGTAAAGTGACTAGTAACCATCTTAAAATTTGACGTACCCAAAATGGTAAATATGCCATGCGTGATTTACCCAAGGCTGAAACAGAAAAATGATTGGTGATGATTAATGCTAATGGGATAGCCAATATTAATGCCATCACCATGCCGCAAGTTGCAATTGCAATGGTTATCCATGCCGCTTTCGCAAGTTCCCATAAAAAATCGAGCGAGGTTTTAGGTGGGATAAAAGAGGCTAAAAATTGCCAAGTTGCTTCCGCACTTTGATAGTCAAACAAAGTCCATGGCTTAAATTGCGTCACAGTGAGTAATGGGTAAATGCTCACTATCAATAATAATGAAACGCTCACACGCTGACGCCAAGTGGGGTCACGATGTGAATTTTCAGGACTTAAATTTAGATGCCCATTTATCATATTCAAGTAATAATTAACAAAGGTTTCCATCTAGATGTGCCAATTTAGGCGGTGATATATCAAAATCAGTAATAACATCAGCCCCCTGAGTTGGAGTTTGTTGATATAGCATTGCAATTAAATCTTGAGTTACTTCAGCCCTAGGCAAATCAAATAATAGCTTGCCGTCACGCAAGCCAATAATGCGCGGAAAAGTGCTGCAAGCAAGCCCCGTTTGATGCAGACTACAAATTAGGGTGGCATTTCTTTTTTTGGCCTCTTGTATTATTGCATTGAGTACCATGCTAGAAAGTGCAGGATCTAACGCTGACAATGGTTCATCAACTAATAATATATTGGCGTTAGAGGCAAACATTCGAGCAAGCGATACGCGTTGACGCTCGCCACCAGAAAGTCGATCGACTCTGGTAAACATTTTATCTTCTATTGCAAATGGCTGTAAGGCTGCATAGGCTAAAGCACTATCCTTGGGGTAAAGTATTGAGCACAGCGCTTTCCATAATGACCATTGTGGCAAGCAACCAGCAAGCACAGAAGTGATGACGCGCTGCCTAGGTGGCAATGGCGGATGTTGAGGTGTTAAAAATAAACTTGACCTAAGTTTGTGTCTAGCTAAGTCTGACAAACGCCAAGGGAAATCACCCAAAATTTTTAATTGCCCGGACGTTGGCATGTTAGCCAGTGCTAGTGTTTCTAAAAAAGTAGTTTTACCCGCACCAGATTTGCCAATCACCGCAATTTGTTCGCCTTGCTTTATTTCAATTGAAATATCCTTAAGCACTAACTTATTAAGATCTACATTTAGGCTCACACAAACGTGATCGAGCGAATAATCAAATATGCCCATTAAATTATCCACCCCATTAGTTGCTCTGTGAATGCAAATTCGTCTTCTAAGCAGCGGCAATCCAAATGTAACGCACCTTCTCGCACATAACCAATCACTGGCATAGGTAAATTGCGCAACATTATTTGTAAAGTTTTGATAGCATTACCTGCGCCTTTAGTAACTAGCGGTTTAATAACTAAACCTGCACTTGGTAGTAAATCTACAGGCAGCGCACCACTACCAATTTGCCCTTGCATTAAGGCAACATTGACAGAAAATTTATCTTTTAAAATACTCAATATATCAGGCTGTAGGCGCGAAGCTTGTGCTTTTATTTCAGCTTGCGGTCTGGTGAGTAAACGTAAGGTGGTGATACGATTTGATAACCTATCAGGATCACGATAAAGCCTAAGCACAGCCTCAAGTGCTGCCATCGTAATTTTCCCTACGCGTAAACACCGCTTAAGTGGATTTTTTTTAATTTTTTGAATTAGATCACGCCGCCCCACAATAATGCCAGCTTGCGGCCCACCCAGTAATTTATCACCACTAAACAGCACTAAATCTGCGCCATTGGCCATGGTTTCTTGTACTGTGGTTTCATGTGGCAAGCCAAATTTTGATAAATCAGTGAGCGTGCCACTTCCTAAATCAACAACGTAAGGTAGGTGATGTTGATGTGCTAGATTGGCTAGATCAGTTTCTGGCACAACAGCGGTAAACCCTGATATTGCATAGTTGCTCCAATGAATCTTCATGAGCATACTGGTTTTAGGTGAAATTGCTTCAGCGAAGTCTTTTAGGTGGGTTCTATTCGTCGTGCCAATTTCTATGAGCTTTGCGCCAGCACGTGACATAATATCTGGCACTCGAAAAGCGCCTCCAATTTCGACAAGTTCGCCACGCGATACTATTACTTCTTTACGCAATGCTAGGCTATTTAAGGTGAGCAATACCGCAGCAGCATTATTATTCACTACAGTTGCATCTTCTGCACCTGTCAGCTCTCTTAGAATATCTGCTACCAAATCATCACGGTCCCCACGACCACCGGTTTCAATATCATATTCTAAATTACAAGGAAAGCGCATGGCAGCGACAATGGCATTAATCGCTTCATCAGGTAATAAAGCACGCCCTAAATTAGTATGCAACACTGTGCCTGTAAGATTGAATATTTTGTAAATGCTAGAACGCTGTGTGATATGTATCTGCTTTTCACAAGCCGATACTATGGTGAGTTCATCTATAACTATGTTTGAGTTTTCACGTAACTCTTGACGTGTTTTAGCCAGTACATCGCGTAAATTATCAACTACGACTTGACGACCAAATATAGCGACTAAATCTTGCATAGCCGATGCGATTAACAAGCTATCAACAGAAGGTAATGCAGAAAGTGTCGCACTCATTGCATTGCTTTAAGTTTAAAAAGGTGGCGGAAGAGAATAGGAGTCGAACCTACCAAGGACTGCCAAGCAGCCCCTCCCGGATTTGAAGTCCGGACGTCCCACCGGGGAGCGAATCTCTTCCAGAAAATAACATTCAGCATTGTTTTAAACATCCTTTGTTACCCCAAAGATGCTATGCCAATCTCGTCTTAATCTTCTGCCATTATTATATCTGACAGTTAAGCCGATGCGGTCATAAAGTTCTAATAATGGAATTGCAACACCCCTCCCTACATTAGTCGCTAATCTAAACTGTGCCATCGTAAATCGCTCTGGCGCAAGACTAATGGCTAGTTGCTCGACATTGATGCCTAACATAGCAATCGTTTCCGCCAAAAAATATTGTTGATTTCGTACTTTGTAAATCTTCCCCATCGTCACCAGACGATTAACTAAGCTAGTGAGTTGTAATTCATTTAATCTAATGCTCAGTAATATTTCAGGAAGGGTTGGTGGTGATAAAGGATAGGCAAGTAATATGGCATAGAGATGCTCCCAATAGACTTGCTCATTAGGCGTTAATTTAACCTCATGTTCAGGACATGCAAGCCTTACGCCAGCCCGAATAATCTGTTTACTGATTAATAAATGTTCTACTAATATCGCCATTACAGGTTTGGCCATACTTTTATCAATTTTATTACGTAGTTCGTCAAGCGTTAGGCCGGGGCTATCTGGCTTTGCAATATGATGGGCTTGTAATAAACCAACTGCCTGTTCTTGCAGGTTTTTCCAGTGTATTTGACTGAAACCAATCGTGTGTTTATCCGCCACTATTTGGATTAAACCACTAGTAGCAATAATGTCTTTTATTTCCTCTTGATCTAGATTGAAAAGCTTTATATACCAATCTATGTCAACGCCATCTGTATTAATTTCTAATAATTGATTGAGCACATCTTGCTTAGTAGGCAAAGCTAAAGCGTTGAGTAAATTTATACGTTTAGGCTTACGTCTACCACGTTCATTTGCGAAAGTGTCTAATATTATGCCGCCACCTATAGTACGTGTAGCAGATGGGTCACGAATAATAAAACGATCACCTGCAAGTGCGACAATTGGCGTATCAAGCACTAATTGCACTAAACCATCATGCCCTGGCGCAATTGCCTCATTTTCTAAAGTTGCAATGCGCGCAAGCACATCGATAGCCCCTAAGTGTAAATGTACGGATTGCCAATGACGAAATTGCTTCTTTTCACTATTTAATAATGTAAGCTTAGCATCCAAACGACTACTAGGCGCGTGTATGCTTGGTGCAATAATCCAATCGCCACGGTTGATATCTTTTTTTTCTAAACCTGGGGCAGTTAAGTTAAGTGCACAACGCTGTCCTGTGTAGCCTGTGCTTACTATTTGGTTTTGAGCATGGATTCCACGAACTCGCACTTCAAATCCTGCTGGCGAAACCAGTAATTTGTCACCAATGTTAACTTGGCCCGCAAACACGGTACCTGTCACGACGGTTCCAATACCAGAAAGCGTAAAACAGCGGTCTACACATAATCTAAAATGACCATTTTGTGAGCGTTTAGGTGTTGTAGTAGCGATGTCAACCAGATGCAGATTCAGCGCATCAATGCCTTCTCCTGAAACAGTTGAAACAGGAATAATTTGCGCATTTGCAAGGGAGGTATTGGACAGTAATAACTGTATTTCATTTGTAACTTCTTTGATACGTTGGTCATCCACTAAATCTGATTTAGTCAGTGCCACAACGCCGTGCTTAAGTCCTAATTGATCAATAATTGCTAAATGTTCTAATGTTTGGGGCATCACTCCATCGTTGGCTGCAATTGCGAGCATGACATAATCGATACCTGTAGCACCAGCAAGCATGTTATGAATAAAGCGCTCATGTCCAGGGACATCGACAAAACCTAAAATATCGCCGTTAGTTAAGGGTTTATAAGCGAAGCCTAAGTCAATGGTAATCCCACGCAGCTTTTCTTCTTGCAAACGATCTGGATTAACCTGAGTTAATGCGTAGACTAACGCAGATTTGCCATGGTCAATATGACCGGCGGTACCTATGATCACGCTTACTCCTCCACGGATTAAGTTTATTGATATTCGTTTAAATTTTTATATTAAAAAACATTCAAGGTTGAATTGAGTTTATTCAGTTTTAAATGCTTTTTAAAAAGCCTTCCCGCATAAATGCGGAAAGGCTAAACTCAAACTTATCTCAATTAAAAATTACTTTTTAATTGATGTTTCTGCAAGCTCCAACACTGTCGTACGATATGGCGTAAAGTTCACGCGATTACTTACCGCATACAGTTTAGATGGCGCATACAAGAACAAGACATTAGCTTGATCATGCACATAACGATCCATTTGTTTTGTTAAAGCTTCTTGCTTAGTAGGATTGTTAACAATCTTTTGTGCAAGGGCATCAAAACCAGCATCTTCTGGCATGTTACGGAAGCCACCATCTTTACCGAAGAACTCACGGAACACAACGCCATAAGGATAGTCAGGTGACCAGTCAAAATGCTCAACTAGTTTAATATCCCAATCATCACCCTTGCCTGATGTATCCACGGTCGCACTAACACCTGATGCTGTTAAGCTTTTAACAATTGCATCAGCAATGGCTTTATGACCATCATCTGAGGCAATGACTAAGCTAGATACACCATGCTTAGCTAAAATTGGCTTAGCTTTAGCAGGTGTGTATGCATATGCTTTTAAGCTATTGTCATAAGCATACGAACCTTTAGTAATCATAGATGGCATCTGTGTGCCGTAGCCCAAAGAACCTTCTTTAATCACTAACTGTTTATCTACAGCATTATTAATTGCTATGCGAAGAACTTTGTCGGTCCATTTAGAACCAGCTTTATTCTCGTTAAATACGCCAACAAGAATAGTCTTTGCTTTGCTTTCAACAACATGTGCTTTTGTACTACCTTTTAAAGCAACTGCTTCAGTAGGTGTCAATTCAGTCACAATATCAACTTTTCCGCCCTTAGCGACTTCTTCAAGTGCCTCAGCTTTAGAGATAACATTGTCAAACTTGATGCTTACCTTAGGTTTACGGGCTGGATTCCAATAATTTGGATTAGGCTCCATTAACACGGTTGGTGAGCGTTTATCGAGCTCTGAAGTACCTTCTTTGAGAATAAACGGACCAGTCCCCCACGGACCAGCAGCGCCTATGACTCACCAATGCCCTTCAGCATTTTTTTTCTTCTGGTCAACGAACGCAAGTTCATTCCAGAATTTAGTACTACCTACATGCATACCACGTAATTTCATGATTGCTGAACCATCTGGCTCAGGAAACTTGAAATTAATTGTGTGGTCATCAACCACTTCCATCGAGCTATCTTTCGCAAAATTCAGGAAAGCGCCGGGAGGATGTGGATTTACCCACTTCTGAACTTCATCATAACTGCGACGGAATGTCTGAGCAGTGAGTTTTTCACCATCTTGAAATTCTACGTTTTTGCGTAGTTTAATTTGTAACGTTTTGTCATCTAACCAGGTTTGCTTTTCGGCAAGGCTTGGTGTGCTGCGGCCATCTGAATTAACACGGACAGTTTCTTCCATGGTATTCCAAGTAATCCATAACCAATTAACTGGTGATGGATCGACCACTGTAACGACGTCGTTAGCAGCAGCAGATGTCGCATTTAAACCAAAGCTTAAAGCCAAGGCTGATGCGAGCACGCTGAGCTGTTGTACAGGTCTTTTTATCGACATGCTAACTTCTCCTTCTAACAGTGCTTCGTTTTACGAACAAACTGGTGACTATTTGTTCAAAATTTATCCCCAGCTTCCACGCCAGAAACGCCATACTACTCACCACATTTTTTGCACCTATTGAGTGCAAAAATTAATTTATGCATTAATAATATGGATACAACTTGATTGTATACTTAATAAACTGCGGTTGTAAATTAATTGTTACTTAATTATGTTGTTAATGAGTAGAGTCGGATAAACAGCAAATTAATTCATAAGAAAATATCGATATTAACCAACTATATTATTAGTTGGTGCATTTTCAGTACAAACTAATTTAGATTTTTCTGCTAAGGACTAAGTGTTAAATTTTCAGTAATTATGCTTACTATCGTTTTAAAGTAATACTCAATGAAGTTTTTAATTCACAGGAACAGAATGTTTTATGCAAAATACGTTTGCTAACTTTACAAACCCAAATAATAAATTTCCATGCATAGCGACTATTGCTTATCTATATATGGTTAGATAGCATTGATGATAATCTCAATAAGAACTTTTTTACTGACTTTTATCGCAATGACTGCTTTTGCGGGGAACTCCTTACTTTGCAGATGGGCTCTTAAAGATACTTTCATTGACCCTGCAACCTTTACCTCCGTACGCATCGTAACAGGCGCGCTGGTACTTTGGATAATCTTAAAGCTGCGCAATATATTACATTCGGGAGACCACGTAGTAAGAGGCAACTGGCCTTCTGCATTAGCACTGTTTACTTATGCGGAAGCCTTTTCCTACGCTTATATCAATCTACCAACAGGCACTGGCGCAATATTGCTTTTTGCTGCAGTGCAGCTCACCATGATTGTTTATGGTCTTTGGAAGGGTGAACACTTTAATATTCAGCAAATTCTAGGACTATTCATTGCAACTGCAGGGGTTATCTGGCTGCTACTTCCTAGCGCTTCAACACCGCACCTCACTGATTCGCTGATTATGCTCACCGCTGGGATTGCATGGGCGCTTTACTCCCTGCGAGGAAGGAGAGTTGCAGATGCAATGAGTGTCACCACTGGTAATTTTATGCTTGCTACTATTTTTACCTTAGGCTTTAGTCTGACATTTATATCTAAGGTGAAGATGGATAGCTTAGGTGTAATGCTCGCAGTAATTTCTGGAGCGATTACCTCTGGAATAGGCTATGTAATCTGGTATGCAGCCTTACAAAGGTTAAATATAAGCAACGCATCGGTTGTTCAGCTAAGTGTTCCGATAATTGCGGCTATTGGTGGTGCGGTTTTTTTAAATGATGAGATCTCATTCAGGCTGATAGAAGCTTCAGTTGCAACGCTGAGTGGTATCGGAATGGTGATTATGCAGCGAGTCAAGGCGGTTTAGAGAATTGATTCAGCTGTATAGCTGATACTCTTCATTTAACTTTCTCCGTTTCATTTCTGACATCATGATATGTTTATCGATAAGGGTTAAGTCCATTCTTAGCAAAAAAGGTGATACAGACTTTACTTCAAGATTAAAACGAGATGGTGTTGAATACGTTAAGTAGACATTAAAAATTAAGGCCAGCGTTAAAAGCTGGCCTAATTTTTTAGACACTTTGAATGTAATTAATAAAAAATTTCAATAAGTTAGTGTTTATTTTTTATCGCCTGACATCGTATCTACTAAGCGATGCAATGCATCTGTAAGTTGTTTGAATTCTTCAATGCCCAACCCAGTTTTGCAAGCAACACCTTGTTGTACT
>JBKJUR010000004.1:0-31758 GCA_046590165.1 Methylotenera sp. | reverse complement strand
TGCAGCTCTATCCATATTGGCATCAGGAAAGATAATCAATGGCGACTTACCACCCAACTCCATGGTAACGTCTTTGAGTGTGGAGCTAGAGGCACTGGCCATCACTTTTTTGCCAGTAACCGTACCGCCCGTAAATGAGATTTTTTCTATGTCTGGATGCTCAGTCAGCCAAGCGCCAACTTCACGCCCACTACCTGTGAGCACATTAAACACACCGTCTGGCAGCCCAGCCTCCGTATAAATTTCCGCAAGTTTTAAAGCAGTGAGCGGTGTCACTTCACTAGGTTTGAATATCATGGCATTACCAGCAGCCAATGCTGGCGCTGATTTCCATAATGCAATTTGTATGGGGTAGTTCCAAGCACCTATACCTGCCACCACACCCAGAGGTTCGCGCCTTGTATAAACAAAAGAACTTTCTCGCAATGGAATTTGTTGTCCTTCAAGTGCAGGTACTAAGCCAGCATAATATTCCAGCACATCAGCGCCCGTCACAATATCTACAAAGCGGGTTTCAGATAATGGCTTGCCTGTATCTAAAGTTTCCAATTCAGCCAACTCATCGTTTTTATCACGCAAAATTTCTACCGCCCGACGTAATATGCGTGAACGCTGCATAGCCGTCATCGCAGCCCAAATTTTTTGGCCTTGGTGTGCACAAGCCACAGCAGCATCCACATCAGCTTTGGAAGCTGATTGCACCTCGGCTAGCAGTTCGCCATTTGCGGGATTGATAGTTTGAAATGTATTGCCACTGGTAGCTTCAACACGCTTACCACCCACGAATAATTGTTGTAGTTCAAAACGCGGCAATTGATTTCTCCAATTTCAGGCTATTAAATTAACAGTCATAGTAAAAGCCCTAAGCCATAACTACAATTCGCATTACGACCTAAACTTAGTTAAAACCGACTAGTTGCAGTAAATAAACCTCATTATGTTTTCAAGCAAATAATAGGCAAAAAAATAAGCGCCGAAGCGCTTATTTTTAGGTAGTTAATAACTAGACTATGTAATTACCAAGTACGTTTAACATAGAACCATAATTTATCGTCATTTGCATCTCTAGTTCTACCATTATCTAGTACGTAGTTATAGAAACCTTCATTTTTAACAGCAAATGTCCCTGTGTAATACGCACCAGCATTAAAGCCTTCAATTGGTTTGCCCATGGTAGGGAATGAGAAATTCCTGTTTAAGCCAATAGCATAATCAGCCTCACTACCTTCCAGATTTGGTGTGTGTTGATAACCCACTTTAGCCATAAAATTCAAATCACCAATTGGCAATGTGTAATTTACTTTCAACTCATTGTAAGTTGCGCCTTTGGTATGACGATTTCCAGTAACCGCGAAACTGCTATCTGTCTTATCTAAACCATAGTAATCAGTTGGAATGTAAAAGAAGGTATAGGTAAGCCATTTATAAGAAAGCGCAGCAGATAACTCTAATGTATCTTGCTTGTGACCATTAATTGAATCATAACCTTCTAAATATTTGTAATAATTAGCTAACAGATTCACACCAAATCCGTTTTCAAATGTGTGGGCGTAGCCACCATAAAAGTCAGTCTCTAAGCGATTACCATCTTGACCACCATCAATTTTACCAAAAGCATACGGATCTAGATTAGAGAACCACGTACCTAAATAAAAACCGCTGCTATGAGCCCAGTCAATACCACCTTGTACCGCAGGGCCATCAGTATAATCAACGCCACGGAACATATAATTACTATATAGACCAAGGTTAAAAGTAAGTGTATACGGTGGTGCTGGCTCAGCCGGTGCCGCCGCCACTACAGGAGCTTCAGCAGCTGGAGCTGCATCCTCTGCAGAAGCATAAGCACAACTGAATAAAATTGGAGCAGCGCATAATGCGCTTACCACGTGGCGATTTGTAATCCAACTCAGATTTTTCATTTGATTTCCCTTAATAATTTAAAAACTGTATAACTTATTAATAATATTTTTTACTTAATTACAATTAGTACTTTATTTTAATAAAATCTTTATTTCGGATAACGAACACATTATCAAAGGCGCGCTGGCTATGGAAAGTCATAATTGCGACAAGAAACATAACAAAACGGACTTACATATTCTTTAATCTACTTGTTGGAAATATAATGAATTAATTATTAACACGGTGCAACAAATATATAAACATAAATGCAACATTTCAACATAAATACAACACTTATCTGTGCATATATATAGCGCACATACTGCAAATTCGCACATTAATTGTGCATCATGATAAATAGTATTATTTATGAATAAAAATACACTGATTACAACTATTTATTTTTAACAATTGGTTGTATTGTTAAATTTGCAGATTACTGAACAGTTGGTAATAAATATTCTAACTAGTATGCAAATTGCTTAACCTAATAATTACTTAACACTTAATTTAGTAGAGCGAAAATTTGAAGGAATCGTATGTCTTGTAAAGAAATGTCACAAGTCAAGCATGTAGGGTTTTTAACCTTAAACAATTTCTCTATGATTGCGTTTTCAAATGCCATTGAAGTGCTGCGTATGGCAAATTATTTGCTTGGTGAAGAAGTTTACCAATGGTCACTTATCACTGTAGATGGCGAACCCGTTCAAGCTAGTAACGGTCTCGCATTGCTCAAAACCACTAAGTTAGACTTTACTAACATGCCGGACATGCTATTAGTATGCGGAGGTGTTAATGTTCAAAGCGCTGTAAGCCCTGCTGTGATTAAATTATTAACACAGGCTAGCAAACATAATGCTTGGCTAGGTAGTGTATGCACTGGCAGCTATGCATTAGCAAAAGCTGGTGTGCTGGATGGCTACCGTTGCACCATCCATTGGGAAAACATGGCGAGCTTGTGCGAAGAGTTTCCCTACATTACCTTTATGGAAGAGTTATTTGTCATTGACCGTGACCGCTGCACCTGTGCAGGCGGCACGGCGCCGCTAGATTTGATGCTAGCTTTTGTTTTCGCAAGATTCGGCAAAAATCTAGTCGCTGAAATTTCAGATCAGTTTATGTTAGTTCGTGCGCGTGATAGCAAAGACCAGCAACATATCCCAGTTGCGGCGCGTGTCGGTTATAGTCACAAAGCTTTAGTAGAAGTTTCTGCGTTAATGGAAGCCAATACCGAAGAGCCATTATCTTTAGACGAGCTAGCACGCCTTGCTGGCTTGTCACAACGACATTTACAACGCATGTTTCGTCATACCTTGAGCATGACGCCGATGCATTATTATCTTAACCTTAGACTAAGGCGCGCGCGCGTATTGCTACTGCAAACTGAGATGTCGATTATGAGCATCACTGTAGCCTGCGGTTTTCAATCTTCGTGTCACTTTAGTAAGTCTTATCGCACACTCTTTGGCTATTCGCCTAGTACGGAAAGACGTCAGCACCAGCATGCGCCTGCATTACACTCGCTTGCTAGCAACGCTAAAACGCAGAATGAAATGACAGATATTCTGACTGAAGCTTAATTGCCTTTCGGTAACTAGCGAACAGACTTAGCATAAATTAGTTTCAGCCTATTTCCTATCATGTCGTGATTGAGCATATCTATGTCGCAATCTTATATTTGGAAGACCACCCCACGCGATAAGTTATAGCTTGTAGCAAACTTCGCAAACAGCTTTACTATTAAATTTTATTTGTAAAAGTTTTGCATAATTTAGTAGTGGCTTGGGTAATGGCTTAGTAGTGGTGATGGGCATTAAGTATGCAACTGCATATTGCCCTTTCTTTTAAGAACTACTCAATATGATAGGAGTAAAAATGAAAACTGTTTCCAAATGTATTCTGGCTTCGCTTGTCTTAACTTCATTGCCCATGGTCTCACTTCAAGCACAAGCTGCCGAACCCGCAAGCTGTAGCACTGTGAGATTTGCCGATATTGGCTGGACAGACATCACAGCAACTACCGCACTCACCTCCGCCGTTTTAGAAGGATTAGGTTACAAACCTAAAACCACTATCGCTACCGTGCCTATTGCTTTTGCCGGAGTTAAAAAGAAACAAATCGATGCATTCTTAGGTTACTGGTCCCCGTCTATGACACCTATTGTTGAGCCGTTTCTTAAAGATATCAAGGTGCTAGATAAACCTAATTTAGTCGGTGCCAAATACACCTTAGCAGTGCCAACTTATGCATATGAAGCTGGGTTAAAAAGCTTTGCGGATATTGCTAAATTTAAAGACAAACTTGATGGCAAGCTTTATGGCATTGAGCCTGGAAATGATGGCAATTTATTGATCCAAGGCATGATTACCAAAGATCAGTTTGGTCTTAAAGGCTTCAAAATGGTTGAGTCTAGCGAAGCTGGCATGCTGACCGAAGTGAGCCGTGCTGTTAAGCATAAAAAATGGATTGTATTTTTAGGTTGGGCACCACACCCGATGAACGTACAACAAAATATCACCTACTTAAGTGGCGGTGATGATGTATTTGGTGCGAACTACGGTGAAGCAAAAGTGTATACAGTCACTGCAACTGATTTAGCGACACGTTGCCCTAACGTGAATAAATTGATTACTAACTTAGAGTTTTCTTTAGATATGGAAAACCAAGTCATGTTGCCAATCATGGAAAAAGCTAAACCTGCTGTTGCTGCAAAAGCTTGGTTGAAAAAAAATCCAGCCGCATTGGATAAATGGCTAGATGGTGTGCATACTGTAGATGGCAAACCTGGATTACCTGCAGTTAAAAAATATTTGGGTGTGTAATCTAACTGTGTAGTTTTTGAATACAGTACGCGTTAATTATGTAACCTGAATTTTGCAATACGAATAGATTAATTTTGAATCATCTAAAAAGCCCTCATAGCTAGCTCACTGTGAGGGCTTTTTTTATTAAAAAATTAGTATATTAAATTCCGTTAATAAAAATATTCCAGGCTCATGAAAGCGGCCTATTTTTAATGCTATACCCAAAACGACACATGTCGTAATCAGTAAAGAATTAGTCATATGTAGCACATTGCCGCAACGCCAAGGCGTGAAAATAACATCCTACTACTAGCGCTAAAAACAATTACTGGAGGCCGCTTGAAAAAAGATTATTCCATTTGGAAGCTACTCTCACAAGGGTTAAAAAATCACGAAGGATGGACGCCTGCATGGCGCAATCCTGAGCTTAAACCTAGCTATGATGTTGTGATTATTGGCGCTGGCGGTCACGGTTTAGCCACAGCTTATTACCTTGCAAAAGAGCACGGCATCAAAAATATCGCAGTGCTAGAAAAAGGCTACTTGGGTGGCGGTAACACGGCACGCAACACAACTATTGTGCGCTCAAATTACTTGTGGGATGAAGCAGCCATGCTTTATGAACACTCGCTAAAACTTTGGGAAGGCCTCACTGAAGACATCAATTTCAACGTGATGTTTAGCCAACGCGGTGTGTTTAATTTAGGTCATACACTGCAAGATATGCGTGACATAGAGCGCCGTGTGAACGCCAACAACCTCAATGGTATCGACGCTTTTGCACTTAATGCGCAAGAAGTGAAAGATCGTATTCCAATGATTAACATTGGTAAAAACACCCGCTTTCCAATTTTAGGTGCCAGTTTCCAACCGCGTGCAGGTGTTGCCAGACATGATGCTGTGGCTTGGGGCTTTGCTCGCGCTGCCAGTAATTATGGTGTAGACATCATAGAGAACTGTGAAGTAACCGCCATGGATATTCAAAACTCGGCCATTAAAGGTTTACAGACTAGCCGCGGTTATATCAAAACCTCTAAAGTGGGTTGTGTCACTGCAGGGCATTCATCTGTGATGGCAAAAGCAGCAGGTATACGCATGCCACTTGAGAGCCACCCTTTACAAGCGTTTGTATCAGAGTCTCTCAAACCCATTTTAGATACCGTTGTCATGTCAAATGCTGTGCATGGTTATGTGAGCCAATCTGATAAAGGCGAACTCGTCATCGGCGCTGGTATTGACCACTATTTAAGCTATGCACAACGCGGCAGCCCACACATTATCGAACATACGGCTGCAGCAATCATCGAGTTATTCCCGATGTTTTCACGTGTACGCATGAACCGCCAGTGGGGTGGGATTGTGGATACTACGCCAGATGCTTGCCCAATTATCAGCAAAACTAAAGTCAAAGGTCTGTACTTTAATTGTGGTTGGGGTACGGGTGGCTTTAAGGCTACACCAGGCTCTGGCAACGTATTTGCCCATACGATTGCACATGACCAAGCGCACCCGTTGAATGCGGCATTCTCGCTTGACCGCTTCCACACTGGTCACTTGATTGATGAACACGGTGCTGCTGGGGTTGCGCATTAAAGTCGCTAGTAAATTAGTTACTTGTATTAAAAATTTAAAGTGTAAAAGCTTAAAAGGAAAAAATAATGTTTGTGATTACATGTCCACATTGTTGTGAAGCACGCGAAGAAGAAGAATTTAGCTACGGTGGAGAGGCATTCATTGCACGACCAACTTCGCCAGAAACAGTCAGCGAAAACGATTGGGGTGATTATCTTTTCATGAAGAAGAATCCAAAAGGCTGGCACTGGGAAATATGGGGGCACAGCACTGGTTGCCGCAAGTTTTTTGCACTAAAACGCAATACGGCTAACCACACGATTGCTGGTGCTTGGACACTTGTAGAAGCGCGTAAAATGTACGATGCAGGAGAGGCAACTGTATGACAAGTAGAATCGCACATAAAAATAGCCGCGTTGATTTAAATAAACCGCTGAACTTTACTTTTGATGGCACCAAATATCAAGGCTTTGCAGGCGATACGCTGGCTTCCGCCCTGCTTGCTAACGGCGTTAAAGTAGTCGCACGTAGCTTCAAATATGGTCGCCCTCGTGGCATCATCGGTTCGGGTGCTGAAGAACCAAATGCGCTTGTACAAATTGACGTTGGTGCACGAACCACGCCAGATTTAAAAGCTACGCAAGTAGAGCTATATGATGGCTTGATAGCGGCACGCACCAGCGGTTGGCCTTCTTTAGCATTTGATTTAAAAAGCATAGGCGGTAAATTTTCGCGCTTTATGCCTGCTGGTTTTTATTATAAAACCTTTAAGTTTCCAGTCAAAATGTGGCCGTTTTATGAAGATATAATTCGCCGCGCTGCCGGATATGGTAAATCGCCCGTCGAAGCTGATACGGAAACCTACGATCACAAACATCATCATGTAAATTTATTGGTCGTTGGTGGCGGTGCTTGCGGCTTGTTGTCTGCCTTATTGGCTGGCAGAAGTGGCTTAAAAGTTTTACTCGTAGACGATCAATCTGAACTTGGCGGTTACCTACTATCCATGCCAAACATGAATATTGGGGGCTTAAATGCAGCGGCATGGACAGCCAAAATCGTTGACGAATTACGCAGTTTATCCAATGTTACGATGCTCACGCGCACTACCGCATTCGCGTTGCATGACATGAACATGATTCAAGCTGTAGAGTTAATGCAAGACCATTTACCACATTCAGCACGTAATGCTGCGTTACGTCGTGAACGTATGCATAGAATCCGTGCAACTAAAGTGGTATTAGCCACTGGTGCATTTGAACGTCCTTTAGTATTTGGCAACAATGACTTACCTGGCATTATGACCGCGTCTGCACTGACTACTTATTTCAACCGCTATGGTGTGGCTTGTGGAAAAAACGTAGTGATTATGACAAGTAACGACTTAGCCTACCAAGGCGCGGCTGATTTAGCGGCCGCAGGTGTTAAGGTGACATTGATTGATAACAGGGAAATTATCAATCCTGCGTGGGAGGCAAAACTCAATAAATTAAATGTTCAAATATATGCTGGTTATGGCATTGCCGAAGCAGCAGGTTCAACGGCAGTAGAAGGCGTGCAACTCGTTAAACTTGGCGCACTGAAAAATGTAGTCGTTGGTAACGGTCCATTCATCGCTTGTGACATATTGGCTAGCTCTGGCGGCCTATCTCCAACAGTGCATTTATTCTGTCATGATGGCGGTCGTCCACAATGGGATGAATCGCGTCTTGCTTTTGTAGTTTCCGCCAATGGTCGCGCGAACGCTGGTATTTACTGTGCAGGGGCAATCACGGGGGTCTTCGCGTTGCAAGAAGGCCTAGTCAAAACCAAAGATACCGTTGCTGAAATACTGAATAGCTTAGGTAAAACATTGGATGCTTCAGGCTTAACTTTAACCACAGACGAAATTGCCGTTACCCCAGCACGTCAAATTTTTCATGTACCTGATGGTAAAAATGGTAAGGGTACTTTTTTCTCTAGTAGACCCAAAGCTTTTGTAGACTATCAAAACGATGTAGCAGTAACGGATATTCAGCTTGCAGTGCGCGAGAACTATCGCTCAATTGAGCATATCAAGCGCTATACCGCATTGGGTTTTGGTACGGATCAAGGCAAGCTCTCTAACGTGAATGGTTTTGCGATCGCCGCGGAAGCATTAGGTAAGACAATACCTGAAGTGGGCACGACGACTTATCGCCCGGCTTACACGCCCGTTTCATTTGCTGCATTAGCTGGCGCACATGTAGGTGATACTTTTGAGCCGCGCCGCTACACAGCTATGCAGAATACCCATGAGACCTATGGCTCAGGAAAGCGTACCACTGAATTTGAGCCTGTCGGCCAGTGGATGCGTCCATGGTATTACCCAAAACCAGGTGAAGATATTCATGCGGCGGTAAATCGTGAGTGTTTAGCCACTCGTAATAGCGTTGGCATGTTAGATGCCTCAACACTGGGGAAAATCGATATTCGCGGCAAAGACGTACGTGAGTTTTTGAATCGTATTTACGCCAATGCCTGGACACAATTAGCTGTCGGGAAATGTCGTTACGGCTTGATGTTAGATGAAGCCGGCATGGTCATGGATGATGGTGTCACTGCCTGTATTTCAGATACACACTTCTTAATGACCACTACTTCTGGTGGTGCTGCGCGTGTAATGACTTGGCTGGAAAAATGGCACCAAACTGAATGGCCTGAGTTAGAAGTTTATATGACCTCAGTGACTGACCACTGGACGACTGCAGCGGTTGTTGGCCCAAAAAGCCGTGATGTTTTAGCTAAACTTTGCACTGATATTGATTTATCAAAAGACGCGTTCAAATTCATGGATTGGCGCGACGGTACAGTTGCAGGCGTGCCGGCCCGCGTGTTCCGTATCAGCTTTTCAGGTGAACTCGCCTATGAGGTCAACGTGGATGCAAGCTATGGCGACTATATGTGGAATACCTTATTAGAGGCAGGCGCTGAATTTGATATCACGCCTTATGGCACTGAAACCATGCATGTATTGCGCGCTGAAAAAGGCTTCATTATTGTTGGGCAAGATACCGATGGCTCGGTCACACCATTCGACCTTGATATGGCGTGGGCAGTAGGCATGAAAAAACCTTACAGCTTCCTCGGAAAACGCTCGCTTGCTCGTAGCGATACCAGTAGAACCGACCGCAAACAATTGGTTGGCTTACTGACTGAAGACCCTAACTTTGTGCTGAAAGAAGGCGCACAGTTAATCAATTCATCTGACATCACACCGCCCGTACCTATGTTAGGGCATGTGACATCAAGCTATTACAGCGCTTTTCTTGGCCGCTCCATTGCCATGGGCTTTGTGATTGACGGCCTGAAACGCCGTGAAGACTCTACTCAAAATACCGTTTACGCTTGGGCTGACGGCAAGGCTGTCAAGGTTCAAATCGTTTCATCCGTATTTGTAGATGCAGAAGGAGCGCGACACAATGTTTAATGAAACTAATATTAGCACTTTGGAATTCAAGCCAGTCATGCAATCGCCGTTACACCATTTTGGTTTAGTTGCTAAGCAAGAAACTGCTAATAGCACTAAAGGCGTATGGGCGAATGAAATACCTTTATTAGGCTATATCAGCCTTCGCGGTAACGCTCAAAATTCTGCGTTTACAGAAGCGCTAAAACAAACACTTGGCACAGTACTGCCAACTCAGCCATGCAGTATGGCAGTGGCTTCCTGGGGCTCTATCTTATGGTTAGCACCTGATGAATGGCTGCTGATTTGCGACCGTACACAACGCCCTACTCTACAACAGTCTTTAGAAACATCACTTGAGGGTATTCATAGCCAAGTGGTTGATAACTCTGGTGGATTTACTACTGTATTGCTACAAGGGAAAAATGCCAGCGATGTATTGCATCACTGCACTGTGTATGACCTTAACGCACTTGCAGCAGGCAAGGTTGTTGGTAGTACTTTTGGTAAAACAAGCTTGTTCTTACATAAACAAGATGACAGTTACAAACTCATATTCCGTCGAAGTTTTGCCGATTATATTTGGCGCTACCTTGAGCGCAGCGCCTTGCCTTATGGCTTTGGCATTGCCACATTAAATAGTAAAGCTGGCTAAGATGAACTATAGCGTTTTTGAAGTATTCCGCATCGGTATCGGGCCATCAAGCTCGCATACCGTGGGGCCAATGATTGCCGTAAACCGCTTTTTAATGGAAATTGAAAAACGTGGACTGCTGCAACAGGTCGCTCAAGTACAAGTACACCTCTACGGTTCATTGGCGCTCACAGGGATTGGCCATGGTACAGACGAAGCCGTACTTGCTGGACTAGTTGGCGGATTACCAGATAGCGTAGATCCCTTAAGCATAGCGCCGCTTATTACATCCATCAAAGAAACTAGCCAATTGATGCTGATGGACAAGTATGCAATCCCGTTTGATTACGATAAGCATTTAGTGTTTCATCGCCAAGAATCTCTGCCTGAACATCCAAACGGCATTGTCTTGCAAGCATTCTTTGAAGATGGTGATTCGTTGTACCGCAATGCCTACTTCTCTATTGGCGGTGGCGCAGTACTAGACCAAAAAGAAATTATCGCCAGCGCTAAAACCAAAGCCGGCAACGTAGTTAAGGACTTAAAAAGCGCCCCTTATTGGTTCGGCAGCGCCGCTGATTTATTACGTATCGGTAGTGAACATAAACTTACCATCGCTGAAATCGTTTGGCGTAACGAGCTGAAATATCAAGATGCAGAAGCCACTCGCAGCAAGTTATTGCGAGTCTGGGAAGTCATGAATGCCAGCATAGAGCGCGGCCTGAGTACTGAAGGCATGTTACCTGGCGGGCTCAAAGTGAATCGCCGTGCGCATTTGATCTACAAACAAGCCAGCACCGTAGGCGGGAAATTATCGTCTGACTTTCAAGCCATGGACATGGTCAGCGCTTTTGCGATTGCCGTGAATGAAGAGAATGCCTGTGGTGGCCGTGTAGTGACTGCACCAACCAATGGCTCTGCAGGTGTTATCCCTGCGGTATTAAGTTACTTCACCCGCTTTTGCCAGCAACAAAGAACCCAAACGGAAATAGAAGACAACATCATTAAGTTTTTGCTCACCGCCGCTGGTATTGGCATGCTTTACAAAAAGAATGCCTCTATCTCTGCCGCTGAAATGGGTTGCCAAGGGGAAATCGGTGTTTCTTGCTCGATGGCCGCTGGCGGCCTCGCGGCAGTGCTTGGCGCCAATAACGAGCAAATTGAAAATGCAGCTGAAATCGCCATGGAGCACAACTTAGGAATGAGTTGCGACCCGATTGGTGGCTTAGTGCAAATTCCATGTATTGAACGCAACAGCATGGGTGCAGTAAAAGCGATTAACGCAGCACGGTTAGCGATGATGCATGTGGGTAGCCATATTGTTTCACTAGACGCAGTGATTGAAACCATGCGCCAAACAGGTGTAGATATGCAATCGAAATACAAAGAAACCGCATTAGGCGGCTTGGCAATCAATGTTGTGGCTTGTTAAAACTGTAGTGCATTTAACCTAAAGTGCATTCAACCTAAAGTACATTTAACATAAAGTGCATTTAACCTAAATAGAGACTTGAACTGAGGCTTGAAATCATGACCAAATCTAATACTTTTTTCTCAGCATCACTAGCAACTGCTGACCCTGCCATTCAATCTGCCGTTAACGAAGAGCTTTATCGCCAGCAATCGCAAATCGAACTGATTGCATCTGAAAATATCGTTTCACGTGCAGTGCTAGAAGCGCAAGGTACAGTGCTTACCAACAAATATGCTGAAGGCTACCCTGGTAAACGTTATTACGGTGGTTGTGAGTTTGTAGACAAAGTTGAAACACTCGCCATCGACAGATTAAAACAGCTATTCGGTGCTAAGTTTGCCAATGTACAACCTCACTCTGGCGCACAAGCCAATGGCGCGGTGATGCTGGCAATCGCCAAACCTGGTGATACGATTTTAGGTATGTCGCTTGATGCTGGTGGTCACTTAACGCACGGTGCCAGGCCTGCGCTATCAGGCAAATGGTTTAACGCTGTGCAATATGGCGTGCGCCGTGAAGACTACCGTTTAGATTACGAGCAAGTTGAAGCCTTAGCCAACGAACACAAACCAAAAGTGATTATTGCTGGTTACTCAGCTTATCCACGTGCAGTGGATTTTGCCCGCTTCCGCCAGATTGCCGATAGCGTAGGCGCGACACTCATGGTTGATATGGCGCACTTTGCTGGCATCGTGGCGGCTGGCCGCCACCAAAACCCAGTTGAACATGCACATATTGTCACATCAACCACACACAAAACATTACGTGGCCCACGCGGCGGTGTGATTTTAACCAATGATGAAGACTTGATTAAAAAAATCAATTCAGCTGTATTCCCAGGCTTACAAGGTGGGCCACTCATGCATGTCATCGCTGGTAAAGCGGTAGCATTTGGTGAGGCCTTACAACCTGAGTTCAAACAATACATTGACCGCGTGCTAGCCAATGCTAAAGCACTCGGCGAAGTATTAGTTGCAGGTGGTGTTGATTTGGTCACCGGCGGTACAGATAACCATTTAGTATTGGTAGATTTACGCCCTAAAGGGTTAAAAGGTAACCAGGTAGAACATGCCCTTGAACGCGCTGGCATTACCTGTAACAAAAACGGTATTCCATTTGATGATGAAAAACCGACCGTCACATCAGGCGTGCGTTTAGGCACACCTGCTGGCACTACGCGTGGCTTTGGTGAGGCTGAGTTCCGCCAAGTGGGCGAATTGATTTTACAAGTATTCGAAGGTTTGAGGAACAATCCTGATGGCGATGCTGAAGTTGAAAAACGTGTACGGGGCAAAATTTTAGCCTTGTGCCAACAGTTTCCAATTTACTAAATCAGTACTGTTAACTAGTTTCCAATGAACCGGATTTTCTATTAAACCAGTATTTTTAGAGACTTTTAAATCTTTAGAATTTGAGACTTAAATGCTATATCCACATATTTTTAGTCCGATCACGCTTAACAAGCTGGTGATAGCGAATCGCATTTACAGCACTGCGCATGCGGAGGTTTACGCCGAGGCTGGCGGTATGCCGGGTGAGCGTTATATTAAATATTACGAAGAAAAAGCCAAAGGCGGCATGGGCTTGGCAATTTGTGGCGGCTCTAGTCCAGTGTCTCTAGATGTCCCGCAAGGCGCTTGGAAGCCAGTTAACCTCACTACAGACCGTGTGATTGAACATTTGGCGAAACTGAGCGAAGCGGTACATCGCCATGGCACTAAAATCATGATTCAAGCGACGCACATGGGTCGTCGCTCTGCTTTTGCAGGAGATCCTTGGCCACACTTAGTTTCACCCAGCGGCGTTCGTGAGCCTGTTCATCGTGGTAATGCAAAAGCTATTGAAAAAGAAGAAATAAAACGCATCATCGGCGACTTTGCTGCTGCTGCTAAGCGCGTACAGGCTGCAGGGATGGATGGCATTGAAATATCAGCCGCGCACCAACACTTGATTGACCAATTTTGGAGCCCTCGCACGAACCAACGCACGGATGAATATGGCGGCAGTTTAGAAAACCGTATGCGCTTTGGTTTACAAGTATTGAATGCAGTACGCGATGCTGTTGGCGCTGATTTCTGTGTAGGTTTACGCATGTGTGCAGATGAGTTTCATGAAGATGGCTTAGACCCCAATACGCAAAAAAATATTGCACAAATCATGTCAGAAAGCGGCTTGATTGATTTTATCAGTGTGATTGGTTCTGGTGCCGACACACACAATAAAGTGGCTAATTGCATGCCGCCTATGGCATTACCGCCCGAACCTTTTGTGCATTTAGCGGCAGGCATCAAGTCTGTATCTAAAGTGCCTGTTTTACATGCACAAGGCGTACGCGATATCGGTCAAGCTGAACGGATTCTCGCAAATGGCTTAGTCGATATGGTCGGTATGACACGCGCGCATATTGCAGACCCGCATATCATCATGAAAGTACGTGATGGCCGCGAAGATCAAATCAGGCAATGTGTAGGTGCTAATTACTGTATTGATCGGCAGTATTTAGGTCAGGATGTTCTGTGCGTGCAGAATCCCTCGACTTCGCGTGAATCTACCATGCCGCATCGTATTAGTAAAACTAAAGGTGAAAAACGCCGTGTAGTGGTGGTTGGTGCTGGCCCTGCAGGTTTGGAAGCAGCGCGTGTTTCAGCTGAACGTGGTCATGAAGTTGTACTTTTTGAGCGTAATGCTACGGTCGGCGGCCAAGTGAATCTTGCAGCAAAAGCGCCGCAGCGCGAACAAATGGCAGGCATCATCCGTTGGCTTGATATGGAAACTAAACGCTTAGGCGTAGACCGTAGGCTAGGTGTCAGTGCAGATGTAGCAATGATACTCAATGAAAAACCAAGTATCGTCGTGCTCGCCACGGGTGGCAGTAGCCATACTGGGCAAGTGCCGGCGTGGGGCGTAGCAGAAGGCCTAGCAGTGAGCGCTTGGGATATTTTGTCTGAACGTGTACCGTTAGGAAAAAACGTACTGCTTTACGATACCATCGGCACACACGCAGGCTTTGGTACCGCCGACTTTATGGCAAGCCGTGGCAGCCAAGTTGAGATAGTGACGCCTGATGTAAAAGTAGCTGATGATGTAGGTGGGACAACTTTCCCTATTTTTTACCGCAGGCTATATGCACAAGGCATTATTCCTACCCCCAATTTTTGGCTAGATCGCGTTTACGCCGAAAAGGATAAAGATGGGCGAGATAAAAAAATCGCAGTGCTGCGTAATGAATATACCGAAGCACTGGAAGAGCGCGAAGTTGACCAAGTGGTGATTGAAAACGGATCTACACCTAATGTTGAGTTGTATTGGGCATTAAAAGAGCACTCCAAAAATCTTGGGCAAACAGACATTAACACCTTGTTTGCTGCCGAGCCGCAGCCAGCTCTTTCTGAAACATTAGCAGATGGCGAGTTTCTGCTATTCCGTATCGGCGATTGTGTGTCTATGCATAACATACATGGCGCAATCTACGATGCATTGCGTCTGTGCAAAGACTTTTAACCCTGATGACCATTTAAAAAACCATGATGACCATGCCACACCTCATTACTGCTTTGTTTTGGCTGGCAGCACTCACATTGCTCATCGGCTTATGGCGACGCGCCAAGTTTTGGCGCGCTGGTAAACCTGCAGAATTTTCATGGTTCAATTTACTGGCTATACCAAAACGCTATTTTGTGGATTTACACCACGTAGTTGCTCGCGAGCCTTACATCGCGCGCACCCATGTTGCCACTGCGGGCGGTGCTGTTGCGGCAATCGGTTTAGTCGCAGTTAATTATGGTTTGATGCTATATTTAAATGTACTTAACTGGGCGATTTTAGGCGCAACCGCCATTATGTTTGTTGGTGCCTTTTTTGTATGGTTGCGACGACAAGCCTTGTCTTCTAAAGGCGCTCCAGCACGTTTATCTCGTGGCTCGTGGAGTCGCCTGCCCTACACCTTAACGGCTTTTGCAATAGGATTATTCATACTCAGCCTGCCAGTAACGGTGCTTTCTAATAGTATTGCAATATTAGCAATGTTGTTACTTTTAGCAGGCTCTGCGGAACTTGCATTGGGTATAGGGCTTGGTGGCCCTATGAAACACGCCATTGCTGGCTTGCTGCATTTAGCATTTCACCCAAGGCAAGAACGATTTAGCGGTAAATTATCTACCGCATTAAAACCGCTCACGTTAAAAGAAAAAGACTTTGGCATCAGTAAACCCTCGGATTTCAAATGGAATCAATTATTGGGTTTTGATGCCTGCGTACAATGCGGAAAATGCGAAGCAGCTTGCCCAGCTTTTGCCGCAGGACAACCGCTTAACCCTAAAAAATTGATACAAGATCTGGTGGTAGGTTTATCTCATGATGAGAGCGCCGATGGAACTGATGCCAGTTTTGCCGGCAGCCCCTACCCTGGCAGACCGATAGGCGAGCATTCTGGCAACCTGCAACAAGCAATCGTACCAACGCTGATCGAGGCTGAAACGCTGTGGTCTTGCACCACTTGCAGAGCTTGCGTGCAAGAATGTCCGATGCTGATAGAGCATGTAGACGCAATTGTCGGACTGCGCCGCAACATCACTTTAACGCAGGGTAACGTTCCTGGTAGCGCACCACAAACATTAGAAAATTTACGCCAAACAGCTACCGTGGGCGGATATGACCGCAATGCCCGTTATCACTGGGTGGTTGATTTGGACGTTAAAACCATACAAGTCAACATACCTGTTGATGTATTGCTGGTGGCTGGCGAAGGTGCTTTTGATATGCGCTACCAACGTACTTTACGTGCACTGGTAAAACTACTTAAAGCTGCTAATGTAGACTTTGCCGTGATGGGCAATTTAGAGCGCGACACTGGCGATACCGCAAGGCGCCTAGGTGATGAGGCAACATTTCAAATGTTGGCAAAGCGCAATATTGAAACTTTTAATTCGCTCACATTCAAACGCATCGTCACCGCAGACCCACACGTGCTGCATAGTTTAAAGAACGAATATGCTGCATTCGGCGGTCATTATACGGTGCTGCATCACTCGACCCTGCTCGCTGAATTAGCTGCAAGCGGCCAGTTAAAGTTAGGTAAATCACAAGAAGCACGCACACTGACCTATCACGACCCCTGCTACTTAGGACGTTACAATGGTGAAACTGAAGCACCGCGTACGTTACTGAAAAATATAGGTTTTGAAATCACTGAAATGGAACGCTCTGGCATGCGTGGACGCTGTTGCGGCGGCGGCGGCGGTGCACCATTAACGGATATTCCAGGCAAACAACGCATCCCCGATATCCGCATTGCAGACGCACGTACGGTAGGCGCAGGTATTGTTGCTGTAGCCTGCCCACAATGCACCGCCATGCTAGAAGGCGTAGTAGGTAACAGACCAGAAGTATTAGATATTGCAGAGCTGGCAGCTTCTGCTTTGGAACTGGCTTAAAAATGACGGACAAACACAATAATCGCATCAATCCATGTCGCCCGTTTAAAGACACCGCATCGGGCGTGAAACGTATTGTACTGACCACCGCACCTAGGGTGAATGAACAGCCTCACGCTAAACCGGTACGCAGCAAAAAAAAGAATAACACTGAACAAGCATGCCTATTAGTGATTACCCACAGCGATAGAGGCATGCTGGATGACCATGCACGGCAAACGCTTGCTGCAGCTGCGATTTTGGCGAATGACGATACAAATATTGATCTATCAGTCGTTGCGTTGATACTCGGTGATTTACGTGAAAATATAGCGAGTTGTGGTGCAGATCAAGTCATCGTCATGCCTGAACTATCATTAGAAAAATTTCAGCCAGACTTAGAACTGGCAAATATTACTGCGGTCATTGAACGCTTAAAACCTACTAAAATCCTCATACCGGATAATTTCATCGGGGATGGTGATTTAGGCAGAAGACTCATTGCCAGCCAACAAACAAAATCAGCGGCAACACATGTGATAGAAATTGATGCTAATCATGCAACATCACCTCATGCTGCTGGTAGAAAAATAGGCTGTACTAAACTGCCAGATATTATTTTACTGGCTACAGATACTGCAGACACGAATTTACCTTTTGTTGGTTTAGCCATGCAATCAAATATCCAATCAAGCATGCAAAATGAAAACACTGACACTCATCAATTATTAACCAGTCCGTATCAAAATTTAGGTCTTAAAACTATCGCAACCGAACACGTGGCTTTGGAAGAGGCTGACTTGATTGTTTCTGCAGGCAATGGTGTGAATAATGTTGCAACCTTTGAACGGCTGGCACTGGCACTTGATGCTGCGATAGGCGCTAGTCGAGTGGCCGTGGACGATGGGAAATTCACACGTGATAAACAAATTGGTGCATCAGGCAAAACTGTCACTGCCAGCACCTATATTGCAATTGGCATATCTGGCGCCGTACAACATCTGCAGGGCATTAAAGACTGCCGCCATGTGATTGCGATTAACCGCGACAATAGCGCACCCATTGTAAAACGTGCAGACCTTTCAATCATTGGTGATGCTGAAGCCATCATGCAAGCGCTTATTAACGCGATAGCCGAGGTTAAATCTCCGGCACTACTGTCTTCAGCACTACAGTCTTCGGCACCACAATCCCCAGCACAACAGGAGGCAGCATGAGCATTCAATCTATTGCTGCGTTGATTTCTGCTGGCCTGCACCCAGTGAGCGGCGAGCCACGTCATTGTCGTAATGACAGCTTGGCCATGACGTTGGGATTAGAGCTTGCAGAATTAGTTTCTGCGCAAATTAAAGTGCTGCATGCGGGTGATAAACATAATCCGGCATTGCCAAATTACTTAGCCTTAAACGCTAAAAAGATAGACGTTATTTCAGTCGCAACTGATGCAAACATCGTCGATAGCCTTGCAACTCATTTAGCGAATACTGACTTAATATTAACAGGCAGTCGCGCTGAGGACGGAGAAGATAGCGGCTTACTCCCATACTTGTTGGCAGCTAAACTCAATATCCCATTGGTTGCCAGCGCACTGGCGATTAAACCAATAAAAAATGGTATTGAAGTGTTGCAATTCTTGCCCAAAGGTAAACGGCGTAGCGTGACAGTTAAGTTGCCCGCAGTCGTGGTTGTTCATCCGTTAGCGCCTATCGAGTTGCACTTTGCTTATGCCCAGCAAGTTTCTGGTCAAATCGTTGCGCACACTGCCGAAAACCAACTAAACACGAGCACCAGCAAGCTAATTCAATGGCAGATTCAAGCGGCTACCAATAAGCCAAAAAAACTTAAAGCACAAGAAAATAAGTCTGGGCACGAGCGGATGCTATCCGCCATCGCCAGTGAAAACAAAGGTGGTGCTGTCGTAAATGAGGGGAGTTCTGTCGAAAAAGCACAAGTCGTACTAGCCTATTTGCGAGAGCATCATCTCATTAGCTTTTAACAAACTTTGTACCTTAAATGGCTAAAGAAAAAGTCAACAAGTAGTAAGTTAATATAATTAAATTGAACAAGAGGAATTACATGGCAATCTCATCTGACATCCTTAACCTGATCAGCAACCGCCGTAAAGGCTATACACTTGAAGCTCCGTTCTATTTGAATTCTGAGATTTTTGAGTTAGATATGGCGGCAATTTTTGGCCATCATTGGATTTTTGTTGCAGTAGAACCTGATATCGCTGAGCCTGGTGATTACGTAAAAGTAGAAGTGGGCCAGAACTCAGTCATCATCGTCCGCGATGACGACATGGCGATTAAAGCGTTTCATAACGTATGCCGTCACCGTGGCTCGCAGCTTTGCGATGATGCTAAAGGTAGCGTCGGCAACTTGGTGTGTCCATATCATCAATGGACCTATGATTTATCAGGTCAGCTGATTTACAACGAACACATGGGCGAAGCATTTAATAAAAATGACCATAATCTAAAATCAGTACATGTAGGTTCAGTGGCCGGTTTGATTTTTATTTGCTTAGCTGAGACGCCACCCGAAGATTTTGAAACCATGCGCGCCGCGATGGAGCCTTACATTGCCCCACATCGTTTGGCAGACTGCAAAGTAATTTTGCAAGATGATATTGTAGAAAATGGTAACTGGAAGCTCACCATGGAAAATAACCGCGAGTGTTATCACTGTGTAGCTAACCATCCTGAGTTACTAAAATCAATGTATGAATTTGGTTTTGGCTATCAGCCTTCGCCAGCTAATGCTGAAAAAGTACAAGAATTTCGTGATCTTATTGAAGTTGAAGGTAAACGCTGGGCAGCTTGCGGTCTACCTTCTGCCGAAATCGACTTATTAGACTCATGCGCAACCGCCTATAGAACGCAACGCTTACCGTTAGACAGAGCCGGCGAGTCGCAAACCATGGATGGAAAAGTGGCCTGCCAAAAATTACTGGGTGATTTAACGCAGCGCAATTTAGGTGGTCTGTCATTCTGGACGCAGCCTAACTCTTGGCACCATTTTATGAGTGACCATATCGTCACTTTCAGCGTGATGCCGATAGATGCAGAACATACTTTACTACGTACTAAATGGTTAGTGCATAAGGACGCGGTTGAAGGCGTTGATTACGACCCGAAAAAAATCAGCGAAGTATGGCGCGCGACTAATAAACAAGATTCCACTTTGGTTGAGCGTACACAACGCGGTGCTAATAGTGAGTGGTATGAACCTGGTCCATACTCACCATACACTGAAGAATTGGTAGAGAAATTTACTAATTGGTACATTCAGCGTTTAGAAGCAACCTTGGAAAATGCTGAATTTAATGACAAGTACGCAGAAAAATCTGCCAAAAATTCTAAAGCTGTACCGATTAAAGTGTGCAGATAATGAATACGCGTAATACAGCTCAGCTTTGGGATAAGACCTTGCCGCTGTGGAACAGCGACAAAGACAATACCTTGGTTTGTTGCCAAGTACGGCGAGAAACGCATGATGTCAAAAGCTTTTATTTCAGCCCGCTCAACCCCAGCGTATTCAAGTTTCTGCCTGGGCAGTTTATTACGCTGGAACTGCCGATTGATGGCGAGATTATCAATCGCAGCTATACCATTTCGTCATCTCCTACTCGCCCGCATGTGATTTCCATCACCGTTAAACGCCAACCTAATGGCATCGTTTCTAACTGGCTGCATGACCATATGCAGGTTGGTAAAAAAATATCTGTACTAGGCCCTGCTGGCGACTTTAGTTGCATGCATCATCCTGCAAGCAAGTACCTGTTTTTATCAGGTGGCTCCGGTATCACGCCACTCATGTCGATGGCTCGCTCATTTCATGAACTGGCAGAAGATGCTGATATTGTGTTTATTCATAGCGCACGCTCACCGGCAGATATTATTTTTCGCCATGAGCTAGATTTAATGGCGTTTAATCAACCACATTTTCGCCCCGCTTTTATTTGTCAAAAAGTGGATAAAAAGCCAAATTGGCGCATGCAACCGGAATTTATCACCGAGGGATTTTTAACAATAGACTCTCTCAAACTTATCGCACCTGACTTTTTAACGCGCGAAATCTTTACCTGTGGTCCAGCACCTTACATGGCGGCAGTGCGTAATATGCTCATCAGCGCCATTGGCTTCGATATGCGCCACTATCACGAAGAAAGCTTCACATTTGACGAGTTACCTGCGGGAATTAAATCTGAAGTGATTGCTGACGAAGCGGCAGCCGCATCTGAAAGCCATATCAAAACGAGTACAAACTTCTCAATCGAGCTTACCAAGAGCGGCACGACCATACAATGCGCACCAGACCAGTTCGTACTGGATGCAGCGCGTGTAGCAGGACTGCGTTTAGCATCATCATGTAGCAAAGGCTTGTGTGGCACATGCAAAAGTAAGTTGATATCAGGAAAAGTAGACATGAAACATGGTGGTGGCATACGCCAACGCGAGATTGACCAAGGCATGTTTTTACCTTGCTGTTCCAAGCCATTAGAAAATTTAGTCATTGAAAAGTAGTTAAGGCATCAGGGAGTAGCTTCACTTTTATAGGTAGTTAAAGGACAAGTATCTAGCAAACGCATGAAGTAAAGGGGATAAGTATGATGAATGCAACACAATCAGCACCGCCAGTAGCAGATACAGAAGCCAAAGTTATTGTGCGTAATCTGCACAAAGTATTTGGTAATAAGCCAGAAATAGCACTACAGATGCTAAAAAATGGCTTACATAAAGACGAGATTCTCAAGCAAACTGGACAAGTGGTCGGCGTGCAAGATGCTTCTTTTCAAATCAACAAAGGTGAGATTTTTGTCATCATGGGGCTTTCAGGCTCTGGAAAATCCACCTTGATTCGTCTATTAAACCGTCTTATTGAACCTACAGCGGGCAATATCATCGTTGATGGTGAAGATGTTGCTGCGATGAGCAAAGAAAAGCTGCTCAACTTGCGACGAAAAGACATGAGCATGGTGTTTCAATCTTTTGCCTTATTACCGCACCGCACCGTGGTTGAAAATGCAGCATTTGGATTAGAAATTGCCGGCATTGATGTTGCTGAACGCGAACGTCGCGCGATGGAAGTACTGGAACAAGTTGGTTTGCATACCTTTGCAAAGCACTTACCTGCTCAATTGTCTGGTGGTATGCAGCAACGCGTTGGTCTAGCGCGTGCGCTTACGGTGAACCCATCATTGATGCTCATGGATGAAGCCTTCTCTGCGCTAGATCCCTTGCGTCGCACTGAAATGCAGGATGTGCTCATCAAGCTACAGCAAGAACAAAAACGTACCATCGTATTTGTATCGCATGATTTAGATGAAGCACTTCGCATCGGCAACCGCATTTGCATTATGGAAGGTGGCCGTGTGGTTCAGGTAGGTACATCTGACGATATATTGCAACGCCCTGCTGATGAGTATGTAAAAGCATTCTTTACAGGCGTTGACACTAATAAATACCTCACTGCCAAAGACGTGGCACTCAAAGAACAAGTGACTATTTTTGATCGCCCAGATGAATCAGTTGCAGGATTCAGTGCAGCACTGGAACGTATGCGCTTATATGACCGTGTTTATGCGTTTGTACTAGATGAACAACAAAAAGTACTTGGCGTCGTTTCTGCTGAATCACTTGTGAACTGTATGGGTCAGCCTGGGAAAAAACTGCGCGATGCACTTATACCAGGAAAAGTGGCCATTCCAGGCAATACCCCACTCAATGAAGTGCTGCAAAAAGTGGTTGAATATCCGTGTCCTCTTCCAGTGGTCAATGAAAATGGCGAGTATATAGGCGCAATCACCAAAACCGTTTTGCTACGCAAACTATGTAAGGAGAAAAAAGCATGAGCTACAAACTTCCTCTAGGTGAATGGGTAGCAGGCGCGGTAGATTGGCTTGAAGTCAATGATCATGGTTTCTTTGACCAAATTGGCAATGTCATTGATACAACAACAGCAGGCATAGAAAATGGCCTGCTAGCCATTCCTTTTTTACTGTTCGCTGCAATATTCATTGCGGTAGGCTTTTGGCGGCTTGGTTGGAAATTTGCACTATTTTGCGCCGCTTCATTATGGTTAATCGATAGCATGGGTTTCGCTGAACAAACATTAATCACACTAGCACTTATTACCTCGGCAACCTTAATTAGCTTAACATTAGGCATCCCACTAGGCATTTGGGCAGGTCGAAATGATAAAGCTGAAGCGGTCATCAGGCCAGTGCTAGATTTCATGCAAACCATGCCCGCCTTTGTTTACTTGATTCCCGCCGCAATGTTCTTTGGTTTAGGCCGTGTGCCAGGTGTAATTGCAACGGTAATTTTTGCCATGCCGCCTGTCGTACGGCTGACCTCACTTGGTATACGTCAGGTGAATAAAGAGCAGGTGGAAGCTGGTATTGCTTTCGGCTGTACGCCTACGCAACTGTTAATGAAAGTGCAGATTCCCAGTGCGATGGCCGCGTTATTTGCAGGTATCAATCAAACCATCATGATGGCGCTATCCATGGTGATTATTGCCTCCATGGTGGGTGCTGGTGGGTTGGGTAACGATGTACTTTCCAGTATTTCACGACTTGATATAGGCTTAGGCTTTGAAAGTGGCCTTGGTGTGGTACTGCTAGCGATTATGCTGGACAGAATCACTGAAAGCTTTGGTGTTAAACGCACCGCCAAAAACAGTTCAAAATAAGTCAGTAACTATTAATTCCAGACCGATAGAATCAACTCAGCCCACTAGTTTTTAAAACTAGTGGGCTGAATATTATTGCTGAACAATGTTTAAGCTGATTTAAACTAATCGCTATTTCTTCCTGTGCGCCCATACCGCAGCCTCAAGCCGACTAGTTAACTTTAATTTACTTAATAGGTGTTTGATATGCACTTTAACGGTCGTATCACTGATACCCAAGGCTCTGGCGATTGTCTTGTTATTAAGACCATTAGCTAAGCACTCTAATATTTCCCGCTCGCGTTCGGTGAGTGATATTTCCTCCTCGCTTCTATTGAGCGTTGGATGAATCAATGCATTTTTGAGAATTTCTGTGAGGCTCTCTTGTAACACAGTGACACCAGACATCGCTTTTTTTAAGTTCGCACACAGATCCTCAGGCTCCATATCTTTAAGCAAATACCCATCAGCGCCAGCGCGTAATGCGTCCAGCAAATCAACTTCTGCATCTGATACCGTCAGCACAATACATTTTGAATCAAGCTTAGCTTCTTTAATATGAGTAAGCGTTTGTATACCATTCATACCCTTCATGTTTAGGTCAATCAACACCAAATCCGGCTTTAACTGCTCGACTAAAACAATGCCCTCTGTACCCGAAGCCGCCTCACCAACAACCAAGAACTCAGCATCTGCGGAGATCATTTGACGCACACCTCTACGAAACAGGGCGTGGTCGTCAATAATTAATACGCTAGTAGGTGTTTGCATGATGCTCTCCAGTATTTCTATATTAGTATTAACAATTGCCAGTTTCTTAACAGTTATTTTGGACGGAATAACAACCTGACGCGCGTTCCACCGCGGCGTCTTGGTAATACTGCGATTGTGCCGCCTAAACAGTAAGCACGCTCTGTCATAATAGCTAAACCATAATGATGTGGCTTGGTTTCATCAAATGTACAGCCCTTGCCATCATCATCAATCGTTACCATCACCTCACCAGAAGATTGCAAAACCAATGCAATAGTGACTCTTTTAGCGCCTGAGTGTCTTACGATATTTGAAAGTGCCTCTCGCACCACATGTAACAGATGGAACTCCTCATTCACGCTAAGGCGACATTCCTGCAATCTATTATCCAGCGTGATGTTCAGACTAGACCGTTGCGAAAACTCTTCAATTGCTTCTTCAAGCACATGATCAAGCCCACGCACGTCCATCTGCACCCTAAAAGTGGTGAGCAACTCTCTCAACTCTCGGTAAGCATTATCCAAACCTTCGCGCGTATCGTTCACGATAACATCAGCACCAGACTCTATCAAATGTGCACCAAAGTTTGTCTGTAAACGTGCCAGCTGAAACTTCATGTAAGAAAGTGACTGCGCTAAAGAATCGTGTAATTCTCTGGCAATCACCGCTCTTTCTTCTAGCAATGCCACCCTGCGACTCTCCTGCTCCCTAGCCTGAAAACCCATTGAAAGTGCCAGCATTTGCGCAGTCACTTCAAACAACTGTAATTCAGTGTCATCAAAATAGTGATTAGCTTCCGTTTCTAACAACAAAATGCCCAACCAGCCATTGGGACTTGCTAGTGGCACGGTCACGCACTGTACACATTCCCCTTTGATAAGTTTAGTAGTGTGGCTCACCGAAAGTGGGTTGGTAGTTTCATCGAACATACTCTCATCAAAAGAAAGTGGCCAATAGCTTGAGAATAATGCACGTTGCGCTGAAATTCTTGATCCATTCTCACTGAAAGCCAGTGCTACATTAGCGACACCCAGTGTTCGCTCAAGCGAATAAAGAGTTTTTTTTATGGTCAGTTCGCTTAGCCCTGAGCTACCAATTAATTTAGCCAGATTAAACAGGAAGTCTTGTGAAAGTATCATCTTCCGCACTTTTTCTGTACTCGTCTTGTTGATCCATTTTGTTTCTACTTGAATTGCCTGCAACCTTGCAGACATCTCAGCGGCGAGTTTTTCAAGCTCTTCAAATTCATCGTCATATTGGTTATTAGCATTGGCAATCACAATATCATCCGGGATGATGGCAATGATCTTCCTAAGCCGATTAATCAAGATACTCCATGAGGTCAGCATAATGCTGGCAGCAATACAAAATACTAAAAACAAGCATAAGAACTGGATCAAAGACACTAAAGACTGCTTGATGATCACATCGTCTTCCGCAGCCAGAACAAAATCATCATAGGCCTTAACAACATTGCCGCCTTTCTCCAGCATCTCTTCTTTAGATCTAGACTGCAAACTAGCATCAGCAAAGATTTTATGCGCGACTTTTAAATGCTCATAAGCGACCATCAATCCTGTATCTTTTTGATTTTTAGCCCAAGAATAAATGGGCCCATCAAAATCACTCTGACTTTTGTTCAGTCGATTAAAGATTGCATCCTTATCATTAAAATTACTATCAAGTTTGTAAAGCTCGCTCTTCCAAGCAGATTGATTTTGATAAGCGTTATGAATGACAGAAAGATGATCTGGGATATAGTCAAACAGGAAAAGTGAGCCCGCCTGCATTAATATGACAGACAGCACCATAGAAACCACCAGCGCATGCAAATTAGCATAAAGCCTGTGTTTTTTAATAAAAGCTAATAATATCTTAGGAAAATTCAAAATATTCTGCATATTTTCTCTAGTTCTTTTTATACTCTATTATCGTCAAATTAAGAGTTAAGCATATGGCTGTTTTCATATTTTCAACGCTCATTATCAGCGTTATTTTCTTGTTGATACTAGGCTCATGGTACAGCATTCAAGGCCCTTTTTTGTTACATGTTGTGATGCTGGTTTCAGCCGCTGTTGCTATTTTTTCTGCAGCCGTATTAACACTTATCCAGCCACTATATTTCTCAAGGTCGGGTCGTCCTCGCCAGCCACACCCACAAGAGGCAACTTGGGGTAGGGAGTTTTCTAGCGCATTGTCTACCCCAGCTGCCATACTTGATGGCCATATGGTGAAATTTGTAAATACCCCTTTTCTTCAAACCTTAGGCATGGCAGGAATGGCCGATCAAATTGTGGGGATGCCCTTCACCAATTTGATCCATCCTGCTGATCATCAAGACTTAGCAGAACTCACCGCAGAAGCAAATATGGGCAAAACTAAAATAGACCCAACCAAGATTCGCTTACTGTGTGCAGATGGTTCTACCCTACCCTGCAATGCCAGCCTTACCCGTATGCGTGAAGACAACCAAAGTAATTTGATGCTGTTTCAGTTCACACCAATTTCTACAATATCTCCATTAAGCAACGATTTCGAAACACAGTTCAACTATCACTCTATCATTGATAGACTTGAGGAAATCGTATTCCAGCTTGATGCTGAAGGAAAAATCATTTTTCTCAATCCCTCTTGGGCGCATATGCTCGAATATAGAGTTCAAGATTGCTTAAACAAATTACTCATCAACTTTTTTCATCCAGAAGACAAGCCTATGGTTGAGGCTAGGCTAAATTCACTTACACAAGGCAAAAGAACCCATTGCACTATCGAAGCCCGCCTACTTTCAGTACGAGGAGATTCCAACTGGATTATCATGCGTGCAAAAACCACCTCTACTGCTGCCGGCGAGAGAACCAGCGTTATTGGCACGATGACAGACATTCAACGTAATAAAGAGGCCGAAGCCAGCCAGTTTGCCAACCGACGTGCATTAAACTCCCTCTTAAGCAATATTCCCGGTATGGTCTATCGTGGCAGAAATGACCGTTCCTGGACGTTTGAATTTGTAAGTGATGGTTGTATTGATGTCACAGGGTACGACCCTCTTGATTTGATTAACGACCCAAATCTGACTTTTAACTTAATCATCCACCCAGATGACAGAGCAGCCGTTTGGGAGTCTGTAAAACTACAAATCAGTACCGGAGAAGAGTTTAAGCTCATCTACCGGATCGTCACGCGCAAAGGTGAAACTAAACTTGTACAAGAGCATGGCAGGGGAATCTTTTCCAGCACTGGAGAGTTGTTAGCGCTGGAGGGCTTCATTACCGAGATCCCGAACCAGCGCTACAACGTTAACAACCCATCATTACTGGAATAATGATTAACTGTTTATTCTGGCTGCGTTCCGACTTCTAACATTGCGCCATCATCAAAATTAGCCAACCAATTTACAGCGGTTGGATGAAATTTGGTCATCCCTTTATATTCAATTAAATCAGGATGCAAACCTTTTAGCACGCGGTGCAAGCGTTTAGCCCAACGTGGATAAGTTGCAATTTCATTAAGGCTAATTAGGTAGCAGCGTACGCCAAACATAATGGCGTTACTGCGCGGTAACCTAAAGAGGCTCTGCAACTCAACGCGCAGATGCACAAGATCAGCAACATTATCTGCATTTACAGTATTACGGTCACCGCCCCAATGCGGGTAGTTTTCAGGTGAGGTGTCTAAACGTGGATTAATGGTCATAGTCCAATTAAGCCTACGTACTGGGCTCCCTAGCTGCAGGTTGAGCAAATATTTCAAAGCCCTGTCCATCACGCCTAACTCAGTCACGCGCGGCACTGGGCCATGCCATTCTTTCCAAGACATGCCTACATTAAAAGCTAACGACCAATCTGCTTGCGTAGTCACGAACCCTGCATCGGCATAGAGTGTTTCATCGCGCTGATCGAGTAATACAAAATCACCCTGCGCTTGCCGTCCCATATATTCAAATGGATCCATAGGCAATGTTGTAGCATCGCCAAAAGTGAATGTATCTTTAATAGCTAGTGGCTTATTTTCCCAAGTCCATTGATTTCCATTTTTTTTCAGGGAAAAATGCTCTGGATAATCACGTGCTAGAGACTCCATTGATAGCTCTACAAAATCCCACTGTGCATCCATCATATGCGGTAAAGATTCATACCTACCCGGGTCTTGCTCCAGTGTGATTTTTTTATCAATGCACTCAGCAACATAGTGCTCATCCACATCAAGTGCAAATTCAAATACCGAACCTTCTTTACCTTTGCCATGCGGCTCGATATTAACTGAATACATATACTGGTCTTCAGCAAAAGGAAAAGGGAATCGTTTGATGCCAAGCGGTGAGTTGCTATAAGTGTAATCATCGCGAAATGTTTCTTGTTTAAATGCTAATGCCATATCATTCACCTTTGCGCGCTCATTTAAATACTTGTGTCATTGAATGAGGTCGTACTAAATTAAATATCCAAAACCAAACGCTCGCATTTAGCACGAGAAACGCATGGCATAATTTTCTTACATGAAGCTTTCTCTGCATCTGTCAAAAAGTGATCGTTATGCATCAGTGCGCCATCTGTTTCTAGCACATCTAGTTCACAGCGACCACACACACCACCGCGGCATAGAAAATCGGCTTCTACACCGGCCGCTTCTATCGCCTCCAGCATGCTCATTTCTGCGGGCACTTGAATTTCTATGTTTGATTTTGCCAGTTGTATTTTGAATGGCTCGCCAATAGGTGGCGCCAGAAATTGCTCGCTATGTATATGCCTTTCTGGCCAGCCTAAATTTCTGGCTGTTTCCAGCACGGCAACTACCATTGAGTTAGGGCCACAAACATAAACATGCGTACCCAAAGGCTGTTTGCTTAACAATTCACTCAAATTCAAACGCTCGCCATTACTATCGGTGTAACAATGAAATTTTTTACCGCAACTCTGCTCAAGCTGGTTAGCAAAGGCACCATGCTCGGGAGATCTAAAAGCATAATGCAGCTCAAAATCCGCCCCCATTCTTTCGAGGTCGGCAATCTGCGACATAAACGGTGTAATGCCAATGCCGCCAGCAATTAATATGTGTTTGCGACCTTTTTTCGCCAGCGAGAAAAGATTAACTGGGTAAGTAATCTTAAGCGGCATTCCTACCGTTACGTTTTCATGCATGAAAACTGAACCGCCTCTGGAATGCTCTTGCTTGCGCACAGAGATATGGTAAGCAGAAGTATCGCCTGGAGAACCCATCAGGGAATAAGGGTTGCGATGTACTCGCCCCCCAATATTCAACGATACCACCACATGGCTTCCGCCAGAAAATGCAGGAAATTCCGATCCATCTTCTTTAACAAAAGTGAAGTGTTTAATTAACGGCGTTACCTGCATTATATTGGCAACTTTTACATTGATAGTACTCATGGGTATATTTCCTCAATCTCTGGTAACTCGCCTGGAGACTCAGCATCCACCATCAACCCCATGTAAGCACCTAGGCGGCGGGAGAAGTGATCCCGGACAAATAGCATGCGCTCGCATCCAGCACATTTACCGATATTGGTTGTGATATTGTGGGTAATGGCCTTGCAATGGACACAGTAGATTGAGCGTGCAAGCGTACCTGTCAACTCTTTCATGATGTCGGCATCTTCAACCCCAAACTCCTTGACGCTTTCAGCTACAGTCCAGATAAATCCTTCTGAACCTGCCACATAAAAGCGCATACCCATGTGCATAGTCGGCAAAATATTTGTTAGTGCTTGCTGCACTTCTTGCTCAGAATCAAGTATCTGCAATCCTTCAGGCACCACTTTTTTAAGCGTATTCGCGTAATTAATATCCGTACTTGACGAATGTGCATATAAAACAGTAATGGGCTGCTTGGGATGCATTTGTTGAAATATCTTCAATACAGCCATGCCGCCATCGCCTTGTGCCACAACTAGATGCGAAGTCGCTTTCTCATGCCACACTAGCGAGGTGTAGACTGGTTTACTTCTAATCCAATAACCACGTTCCATATAGATATCTCTAACAATTAAAATGTTTAAGCAAAACAAAGCGCGCGCGGTAAATGGCGACGTCGCATAGATTTGATAGGTAAAATGCAGTTTTTTTGCTGGCAACAGAGAGTTGAATTACACGTCATTTTTCCAAGCCCATGAAACGTCATTTATAAAATATGACTATCACAGTATCGGAATAGAAAAACGACGAAAATTCTCTTGAAGGTGTACTACCAAAGAGGTAGCGTAAATCAGCCGTAGAAAGGCTGTCAGACCGATAATTATTACATGGGTAATGCGTAAGTTATTTTGTTTTTAGGAGAAAAAGCATGCTTATAGAGCAAATTGTATTTAGTGGTGGTTTAAGGTTGAAACAACACATGAAATCACCCATAAGTGACCATACGCGTTCATGCTTTGAGTCACTCGGGAAAACAAATGAAACTAGTGTTTACTAAATAGCATTTGAAATAATTACTTTTACTTACCCAATATGATTTGGATATATGTGCGATGTCGCACATACATAGTATTAAAAGTTTGTCATTATTCTACTAGGCATTTACATCTAATAAGGGAGGAAATATGAATATAATCATCAACCTAATAGTATATCTAGTTGTCTTTGGACTAATATGGTGGTTAATTGCAATGTTACCCTTGCCAGCTCCAGTGGCTCAAATTGTCCGTGTTCTTTTCATAGTCTTGCTAATCTTGATTGTTCTGTCGGCGACTGGAATTATTCCTGGAAACTATCTTCCTCCTATTCGTCTATAACAATTCGTTTAGTATAGATTTAAGGGCTTAAGCTAGTTAAAGCAACAGGTCAGCATTCAAGTTACCGATTCTGTCTTCGGTTAAAGATTACTTAACTGATTATTTAACCGATTATTTAACCGATTATTTATCAATGGAGATTTAAATGAATTTAAAAAAATTAGCATTACCAGTTTTAGCAGTTTTAATCGTTATTGGATTAGCAGCTTGTGAGAAAAAAGGTCCGGCCGAAGAAGCTGGCGAAAAGATTGATAATGCTACTGAAAAAATGGGCGACAAGATTGAAGATGCAACAGATAAAGCGGGTGATAAACTCGAAAATTTAGGCGATAAAATTGAAGACAAAACAGA
>JBKJUR010000030.1:0-142636 GCA_046590165.1 Methylotenera sp. | reverse complement strand
GGATTCACTTGCGTGAACTCATTTGGTTTGAACGGATACGTTAAATCAAACTCTGGCAGGCTATATTGCAGTTGCATACCCTGTTCAATATTTTGCTCTGCAGTCGGCCAAAATGGTTTAATCGTATCTGGACCTTTGGTTTGCGTCCAAACCTGCACAGCATGCTCATCCGCAAAAGCTTTTACCAATACCTCGTCCTGCTCAGTTAACGCATCCATGATACGGAAAATAAGCACGATAACAGGCTTAGCTTCAATGGCCTCACCCACCGCCAACTCAATCTGCGGAATCTGTTCACGCAGGCTAAGTTTAAATATCAAATCTTGTAACGGGGCTATTAATGCTGACACTTTAGGGGTCAACACTTCGCAGCTATTCATGTCGGCCACAAAGCGCGTACCTTTTTCGTTAAAACCCACGAGCACGCGCTGTTTTTTTTCTACATATCGAACGCTCAAACGTGCTTTGTGACGATAACCCCACACAGGTCCATACAATGGTGGCAACATGTTTTCAGGCTTTACCTTACCGATGTGCCATAAGTCGCCCTCAAGTAATCGCTGCTTGGTGGCTACTTGCCCGGTAAAGTCTAAGTGTTGAAGTTTGCAGCCGCCGCATACTGAATAATGAACACATTTAGGCGTAACGCGCATGTTCGATTGCTTTAATACCTCGACCAAACGGCCAACTTCATAACTAGGCTTAACCTTGAAAGATTGAAAAGTTACTTTTTCAGTCGGTAACGCACCTTCAATGAAGATGGTTTTTCCCTCTAAATGGGCAACGCCTCGACCTTCCTGATCTAGTGACTCAATGATTGTGGTTAAAACAGGTGACTGGTTGATGTCTACAGCTGATTTGTTGCGTCTTTTTCTCATGGCGGCATTTTACCGCAGAGCAGAGATTAGAGGAAATAGCTATTAATCGGTCGCCTATACTTTCCAAGCGGCTAAAAATTCTACCCAGTGCGAGGTATTGATAGCGGCGCTATAACTCGTTAAAGTTTCATGCACCAGCTTAATTTCCGCCTCATAGGCCGCTGGTGTCAGGTGCCCACGCATCAACTGAAAACGTAAATAGACCAAATGCGTATTCGCAACATCCGTCTCGCAATAATTACGTATTTCTTCTATCTTTCCCGCCTTGTAAGCATCCCATACTTTACTGCCATCCATACCCAGCTTGCCGGGAAATCCACATAGCTTAGCCAAATCGTCCAACGGTGCATTGGCGCGGGCGTTATACATCGCCATCACATCCATCAAATCTAAATGGCGTGCATCGTAACGCTTAATGTAGTTATTCCACTTAAAATCTTTGTCATCTTCGCCCATATCCCAATAGCGGCTGGCATTCACACCATGTATCAGGCCTCGATAATGCAACACCGGCAAATCAAAACCACCGCCATTCCACGAGATGATTTGTGGCGTGTATTTATCAATACCATCATAAAAGCGCTGAATAATTTCAGATTCTGATGAGTTGGCATCGCCCAACGTCCATACTTTGAAATTATTACCTTCACGCAGAGCGCATGAAATTGCACAAACGCGATGCTGATGTAACGGCAAGAACTCACCGCCGTTATGCTGACGACGTTGATGTAAAGCAATATTGCCCACATCTTCAGCTGAAGTATCATCTGGCAAGTCATACAAAATACGCAGACCATCGGTATCAGGAATGGTCTCAATGTCGAATACAAGGGTTGGGGTCATATTTTCAATAGGTTACGAGGTCGCATTTTAAAAGGTGAAAAACGTACGGAAAAAATAAATTACTTTTTCACCCAGACGCCATTGTTTTGATACCACCAGCCACCTTGGGCTTTATCTATCCAGCGTCCCGCAAAAGTATTACGTATTTCACCTTCCCATTCAGGATGATTATTTGCTACGGCAATCTCTTTATACAGCTTGTTACGGTCACTGTTTTCAGCTGCCACCAGCCCATTAATACCTTGCCTGTCTTTAAGCGGCACTGCGGTAGTATCGCGTACCGCAATTAAGCCATCCTTGGTTAAACCCACTGCGCCGCTTGTATAGTTGGGGGCAAGCTGTGTATGGCGCGCTTGCATACTATTTTTAATAGCAGAAATCGCAGGCGTATTGATATCTAAATCTGCCGCCGCACTCACCCAGGTAGCCGAGAATAACGCAGCTGCAATTACTAAAAAACTCACAATCAATTTTTTCATGATATTTCCTTTAAATGTTGCTTTTTGAGCATTCCGCTTATTTAGATTGCGTAGGTGCTGGCTTAGTAGCTGGCACTTGTTCGCCGTCTTTTAGCTGCCAGACATCATCAATAATTTTATCGGCTGCTTTTTCTGCTGCCGCGGCAGGAAAATAAATGTTAATAGTCACACATGCACTTAACGCGGTCATCATCATTAGCATTAACGCGAAAATATTTAAACTTTGTTTCATTATTTGTCCTCTTATTTCAGTACTTATTTAATTTAAGACTATATCCATTGCAGTTTATTGCAACCTGCCTTTATTTTGCCAACGCTTTAGTTCACGATCACTTTAGTATTGCTATCCGTGATACGTTTTATTCTACTTAGTAAATCGGTCAAACTGACTCTTTGTGTATAGCCATTCACATTAACAGCAGGGATCCCTTTACCTTTAACGATGATATACCCTGTTGCGGTTGACTCAACCCCACCCATTTCGCATACATCTTGTCGTAACTTACAACTTAAACCAATTTTATCGTAATTAAATTCTTTAAAAAATCGTAAGAAAGTGCGCTGCAAAGCAACAGCAGTGCCTTCACCCCCTAATGCAGTAATATTTTCTACCGCGCGTTGCGATATTTTTTTAAGTTGTTTGCCCGGACTTGTTTTAATCGAGGCATCTAAATAAACTGGCTTCCAGTTTTCTAAGACCATATTTTTTACATCCCCGTCTAACTTGCCCTCAATATTACCAAAGCTGAATGTACGGGTTAAATCACCAAGGTCCAGTCTGCGCATGGTCAAATCTGCATTCAAGCGTGGTACAACGCCAAGCGGATCATCAATTTTCAAGTTATTCATACCGATAGTGCCACTAAATACATTAAAAGTCATAGCGCCATCCATATTCAGCTGTTTATTCGCATAAGTCACTAAGGGAATTTGCCCTGAAATTTTCCCCTGCATGCGCGGCCAGTCCAAGGCTTTACTAAACTCGTTCATAGAAACCGGTTGTAATTCCATACGCAAATGCCAGTTCCAATTATCGCCGATACGTGCTGCGGAAATATCAGTAAGATTCAAAGCGCCATCCATGATAGGCAAAACAAGCTGTGGCGCGGTGAGTGAAAAGCGATTGATCTCCGCGGTTAAATTGGTATCGCGTAGTGGCATTTTAAGTAAATGACCGCTTTTGTAGTTGAGTTTAAGTATCTTCACATCATCGTAATCCCAAGGTAAATGGGCATTGATCTGGCTGAACGCAAATTTTCCATTTTTATCTACAATATCGGCATCACGCAAATTCAGTTCAAAACTAGTCGGTGATAGATTTTTAATCTCAAATTGCCAATCTGCCTTGCCTGAAACTTCCATATTGCCAAAAGCAGATTTCTCCGCCATCGGTTTCAAAAAAATCGCATAGAGTCCCGCAAAATCCACATCATTAGCGCTGACTTTAATATCTTCAACCACATTGGTTTTGGTGTTAATGACCGCGTTGGCGTTCATCTTTCCTACTTCGTTTACCAATAGGCTAGCATTTTCAATTTTAAGCATGGGCTGCTTGAAAATACCGTTAATTGCAAACGAATTGCCTGCTTTACCAAAGTAAAAAGGTTGCCAAAATAGCTCGCCTTGTGTCCAACTGATCAAGCCGTTCCATTGCCATATTTCATTAATATTTTTGGCTGCGAGCTTGATTTGACCCGTCAGCTTTTCACCCGCGTGCAAACCGGCCTCATCGCTAAAGTTAGCATTATCAAACGATATATCTAAACCAAAATCAGAGGGATAGCTTACAAAATGAATAGAAAATGGCGCTTTTATACGCTGAGAAATAAAATTGCCATTCAGGCAATCTGCTTGGCCGATTTGCTCGGTATTAAACTGGTCGCACTTTAAATCAAAAGGGATAAACTCTTTTTCATTAGTCGGTTTTACTTCAGCATGTAGTTTGAGTGTAGGCTGAGTGCCTTTTAAATCCACCTGAAACTGCGCATTTTTAAGCTGACCTACAGGCGCATCTACCGAACCTACTTGAATCAGAATAGTACTAATCGCCATCGCCTGCTGGCTAAACAGGCTAGCTATTGCAAGCGAAACAATCCACAAGAAACGAGACATTTAAGCAGGAAAAACCCCTGTAGACAAATAGCGGTCACCACGGTCACAAACAATCGTCACGATGACTGCATTTTCTACTTCTTTTGATAATTGCAGAGCCGTATAAAGGCCACCACCACTTGAAATACCGGCAAAAATACCTTCTTCAGTGGCTAACTTACGCGTGGTATTTTCTGCATTTCTTTGGCTCACGTAACGTAATTCGTCCACGCGTTTAGCATCAAAAATTTTAGGCATATATTCAACTGGCCATTTACGAATACCGGGAATTTGTGCACCCTCTTCAGGCTGTACACCAATAATTTTTATATTTGGGTTTTGTTCTTTCAAATAGCGCGAAACGCCCATAATCGTACCCGTGGTGCCCATACTCGCAATGAAATGTGTGATTTTTCCACCAGTATCACGCCAAATTTCTGGCCCCGTACCTTCATAATGGGCAAGTGGATTATCTGAATTACCGAATTGATCCAACACAATACCCTCGCCCTCCGCTTGGAGTTTCATCGCTACATCACGCGCGAGTTCCATACTACCGTCTTTGGGTGTTAACACCAGCTCTGCGCCGTAAGCACGCATACTTTGACGGCGCTCGATACTTTGGTTCTCAGGCATCACCAGAATCATTTTATAGCCACGCATGGCGGATACCATTGCTAAGGCAATGCCAGTATTGCCACTAGTCGCTTCAATTAAGGTATCCCCCGGCTTGATTTCGCCGCGTGCTTCTGCATGGCTAATCATGCTGTAAGCTGGCCTGTCTTTCACCGAGCCTGCCGGGTTATTGCCTTCAAGTTTCAGTAAAATAGTATTGCTTGTTATGCCTGCCATACGCTGTAACTTGACAAGCGGCGTATTGCCGACAAAATGGTCTATTGTTTTAAAATTCATAAGATTTAAGTGGTTAAGTTGTTTTTATTAATGAGTAAATTTGACTAAAGTTTTTTAATTAGATCTTTTTAATTAAGTACAGTGCATAACCAGCAAATCCTGCAAAGCTAATTAACGCTAACTGCGGCAAGCTTAGGCCTAAAAAAGTCCAATCAATGGCAGCACAGTCACCTGTGCCGCGAAAAATTAAAGTAAGCGCTTTTTGCAGTGGGAAATTCTCAAACATGTAGTCAAAGCCTACACCACAATCCGCAATCATACTGTCACGATGTGCTTGCAAGTACCAATGACGAATTGCCACACCAGCTCCACCAATAGAAGTTAACACCAATAATAAGGCATAAATTTTACGACCCAATTGTGCCGGTTTTTGAATGGCAGCAGCTAAGAAAACTAGCCCTAAACCCATGAATACCATACGCTGTGAGATGCACAACGGACAAGGCTCTAAGTGATACTTGGTTTGGATGACCAAAGCCAATCCAACTAAACCAAAACTTGTGATAAAGCCTAACAAATAGCCACTACGACCACTGAATAATTTATTGCATAATTGACGTATCATCTTATTTAACACCTATAATAATTAGATAGATTGTAACGGATTAAACGTATTTTGAACGAGCAAAACAACTTAGATTTATCTAACGATTTACCTGGCACCCGTCCAGCTAACACTGATTTAACTCGCGTAGATTTGAATCGTACCGACTTGAATCGTAAAGTTATGACTGTGAGCGAACTGAATCGTTTAGCGAATCAGATACTCACACAAAGCTTCCCGCTATTTTGGGTATCTGGTGAAGTATCCAACCTTACACGCGCTTCAAGCGGGCATTGGTATTTTTCACTTAAAGATAAAACTGCGCAAGTTCGCTGTGTCATGTTTAAAGGCCGCAACAGCTATTTAGATTGGGTGCCCAAAGAAGGTGATAAGGTCGAAGCACGCTGCAATGTCACGCTTTATGAAGCACGAGGCGACTTTCAGCTCACTGTTGAATTTTTACAACGTGCCGGTTTGGGTGCTTTGTTTGAAGCATTTGAAAAACTAAAACTTAAATTACAGGCTGAAGGTATATTTGATAACGCATTCAAAAAACAACTACCCGTACTGCCTAAAAAAATCGGCATTGTCACCTCGCCAGACGCTGCCGCACTAAGAGATGTAATCACCACGCTAAAGCGCCGCATGCCTAGTATTCCCATCGTTATTTACCCTACGCCTGTACAAGGGAAAGGTGCCGCGGCTCTCATTGCTAACGCCATTAATCAAGCAAATGTGCGTGCAGAATGTGATGTACTGATTATTTGCCGCGGCGGTGGCAGCATTGAGGATTTATGGCAGTTCAATGAAGAAATCGTCGCTCGTGCCATCGCTAATTGCACGATACCCACGATCAGTGGTGTAGGTCATGAAACCGACTTTACGATTTGTGATTTTGTTGCAGATATGCGCGCTGCTACGCCCACAGCTGCGGCCGAAGTAGCCACACCTTCTCGCGAGTCATTACTAAATGGGCTTAACCAACTAAGGCAACAACTTGCTAGAAACACGCAATACTTATTGAATCAACGTGCACAAGCACTGGATTACCTGGCACGCAGATTGATTTCGCCTTTACAACAAATTGAGCAGCAGAAATCTCAACTTGCACAGATTTCATATCGCCTAAGTAGTAGCTTGAATCAACAATTACAAACTCAACAACATAACTTGCTGAGATTAAGCCAAAACTTACAGCACCTTAACCCGCTTGCTGTACTTACACGCGGTTATGCATTAGTACAAACGGATACAGGTGAAATTGTACGTTCCAGCAATCAAATCAAATTAGCCGATATTGTTAAAATCCGTTTTGCCGAAGGTCAAACAGAAGCTGAAATCAAAAAAATAAATGAGTAAAATTTGCTGTTTCCAGTTTTTACGATGATAGCTCCAGCTTAACTTGGTCAGCAACACGAATAGACAATGCAAGGTTGGTTAACGTTGGATTGGCATAACCACCAGTAGCAAAAGTTGCGCTTCCAGCAATAAACAGGTTACGAACGCCATGCACTCGGCAATTTCGATCAACCACGCCATGACGTGGGTCATCACTCATACGCGCTGTACCCATCATATGATGGGTACCTGTTAAGGTTCTCACTGAGTCTATCGGCAGTTTTGGCGGCTCATAATTCCCGAGACCTGTTTCCACCAAGGCCTCACCCATGATTTTCTGCGCACGCACGATGCTCGCAAGATCTTCCGGTGACCAAGTATAGTGCACCTTGATTCTAGGACAACCTAACCCATCTTTTTCTTCAGTCAGTGTGACGCGATTATTGGGATTAGGTGATTGCTCAATCAGCGCCAATAACTCCAAGCGATTATATTTTTTTTCGTTATTAGCCATTCTGGACCAACCACCGCGACCTAAGCCCATCAACACTGGAACCTTATAGCGAATACTTTCATAAACAGCACGGAACAGACGATTTCTACCGCGGAATATATTGACTAAGTGCGTGCCAAGACCTTTGGGTAGATGCCTATAGTTAAAGGTAAAGTGGAATTTAAGTGCAGCCACACTGTTCATTGCATCCAGGTCTGCTTGGCTCCATGGTATAGGGAAAAGCATTGCAGCGAAATTACGTAAACCTTCATCCCGCATGATTTTCGGTGATAGGTTAATCCTACCCAATACTGATGCGCCCTCTATTGACTGCATGTCATAAAAGCCCATCTTATTGATGAGCTTGGGGTCATGAGGTACAAAGTTGCCGCTCGGTACTAAATTGTGATCCATATAATAGCGTCCAACGTTGTCGTGCTGGTTACCTATTCCATTGGGCTGATGCCGCTTTGAATTTAGCAAAAGTCTAGGAGTTTGCAACGCATTGGCAGAAATCACAAACTGCTTGGCTTTAAAGTATATTTCCTTCCCTTCAAACGTGCGTACTAATGCCGTTTCAATCCTAGCACCATCCTCGCTTGAAATCAGCTCAACAATTGTAGCATGCGCATAGATATTGACGTTTTGTGAACTAGCCATTTGTTCAGGAAAATCTTTGGTAAATTTTCGAGTCGGGCCAAATAGAAATGCACTATTCAGTGCCTTCTCTTTTGGGAGAGGGAGCGTCATCATCTCGTTCCTAGCCCAATACTCTGATGAGTAATGATAAGGCCCAATCTCACAGACTTCTTGAACGCGGGCGTAATAAGGATCTAAATCACTTTTTTTGATTGGCCATCCACTGTGGGGCAATGCTTCACGCGGCTCAAAATCAATTTCATCTAGCGGTGTATAACGATAACCATACTGATTATCCGTCATTTGGAGAATCCAGTTATTGGCAGTTCCGCCTATCCGACGCAAATGCGTAGATTCCAGTGGCTCATAAAGTTCACCGCTCAAAGTACCTTCACTTAGGCAATGTACTTCATGGTCATATTTTTCTCCACCGCTTTCCAGCAAATTAACACTGATATCTGTACCGAGGAACTCCCTGGATAAGGTCGTTCCTGCTGGTCCTGCTCCGATTACGCAAACGTCGGATTCTATTACCTGACCATGTGTTAACTCGCGTGCATCTAATTTCATAATGACTCTCTTTAGTCGTAAGTTCGCGCTATCGCCTCAAACCGATAACCTACAAATCACACAACATCAATTGGTTAATTGTTGACTAAAAAATTCTAATATTAAAAAACTACTTGAACTAAGGTTAATTATTCTAAGTAAAAATTTTATGATAATGACCAGTGGATGTAAATATTTGTAAAGGTTCTGTAACTTATTGTAACTTAAAACTAAAAATTTCAGAATAGAGAAGCTCAATTGAAAATGCCAACTTTATGAACACAACCAAACTATTTTCTTAACGTCATAGCAGCTAAAAAGACTGACTTTAGTATTTAATCAAAAATCAGTTGGTTAAGTGTTTAAGTTGATTGATAATGTTAGTCTTATCAAAATAATTCCTAATTTTTAATGTCACCATCTCCTGGCAGTAAAACGAAACTATCTGCACTAACTCTGGCCGCACTTGGCGTAGTGTTTGGTGATATTGGTACAAGTCCGCTATACACAATTAAAGAAGTGTTTTCCGTTGGACCACATCCTGTTCCACTCACCGAAGCGAATATGTTTGGAATTTTATCGCTCATTGTTTGGGCGTTAATTATGGTGGTATCAGTTAAATATGTTGCGTTTGTTATGCGGGCAGATAATCGCGGAGAAGGTGGAATTATGGCTTTGCTAGCGCTGGCAAGCCGTAATGCAGGGTCTGATATACGCAAGCAGCGTACCATTATGATGCTGGGTATTTTGGGAGCGTGTATGTTTTATGCTGATGGCTTGATCACGCCTGCCATTTCAGTACTCTCAGCGGTAGAAGGGCTGGAGATTGCTGCACCCGTGTTGAACCCGCTGATTATGCCGATTGCATTAGTGGTGCTATTCGTTTTATTTTGGGCACAGAGTAAAGGCACCGCTTTAGTCGGTGCTTTTTTTGGCCCAATTATGTTGCTATGGTTTGGTACGCTAGCAGTATTAGGTATACAGGGAATCATGCAAAATCCCAACATTTTGAATGCACTCAATCCTATTTATGCTGTTCATTTTTTTACAGTAAGCCCCTGGACAGCCTTTGTAGCACTTGGTGCGGTTGTACTTGCAGTGACGGGTGCAGAAGCTTTATATGCAGACATGGGGCATTTTGGGCGCTTTCCGATTCGCTTAGCTTGGTTTAGCTTTGTACTACCGGCGCTGATTCTCAATTATTTTGGACAAGGCGCCTTGGTATTAAAAAATCCAGAAACCGTTAAGAATCCTTTTTACCTGCTTGCGCCTGAATGGATGCTCTATCCATTAATTATATTGGCAACGATGGCTGCCGTGATTGCTTCGCAGGCTGTGATTACAGGCGCATTTTCAGTATCTCGCCAGGCATTGCAATTAGGTTACTTACCACGCATGCACGTTGAACACACCTCTGAAAGTCAAGAAGGTCAGGTGTATATGCCGCGCGTCAATTGGGGTCTAATGGTAGGCGTCATGGCATTGGTGATTGGGTTTGGTTCATCTGGCGATTTAGCCGCTGCCTATGGTATTGCCGTTACAGGCGATATGGTCATTACGACTTTATTAGCAGGCATTGTGTTCCATAATATTTGGGGCTGGAGCAAATTACGTACGGGCATGTTAGTGGCATTATTTTTAACTGTGGACGTAGCATTTTTTAGTGCCAACGTATTGAAAATTCCAGATGGCGGCTGGGTGCCACTTGTGATCGGTATGATCATTTTCACCTTGATGATCACATGGAAAACTGGTCGTACCCTACTGTTCCAGCATCTCAAAAATGATGCAATGGCACTGGACCCATTTATTGAAGCAATTGGTGCACACCCACCCGCACGCGTGCCAGGTACCGCATTATTTATGACGCCTAACCCTGATGGCGTGCCGCACGCCATGCTCCACAACTTAAAACACAACAAAGTGTTGCATGAAAAAGTAGTGATTCTTACCGTTAAGTTTTTAGATTTTCCACATACAGTGGAAGAAGATAGAGTAGATGTTGAAGTGTTACCTCACGACTTTTATAGAGTAACAGTACGTTACGGCTTTAAAGATGAGCCTGATTTGCCGCGTGACTTAAAATTATGTGCAGATAGAGGCTTAACACTAGAAGCGATGGATACTTCATTTTTCATTGGTAAAGAAATATTAATTGCCAGCGAAAAAAATGAAATGGCTTACTGGCGTAAAAAAATATTTATCGGTTTGTTCAGAAGTGCCGAAACCATTACCAACCAATTTAAGCTACCACCTAATCGGGTCGTAGAACTTGGTTCACAGGTTGCGTTCTAACAGTTAAACTGAAAATCGTTTGATTCAATAAGTTAATCTTATTAATACATATAAAAATTGGTAGCTTAATTTAACTATTTGGTGCGAGAAACGTTAATGCATATTAGTAATTAAGATTAAATCAAACCAATTCAACGGGGATTTATAAAAGTAGATAAAGGAATTCATCATGACGATAAAAAAACTAACATGCATATTAGCCGTGGCTATCACAGCACAATTAAGCGGCTGTGCCACTACCACTAAAGACAGTGTTTCTGGTGTAAAACGCTCACAATTTATGTTATTACCCGAATCACAAATTGTGGACATGTCGAGCCAAGCCTATACCGAAACGTTAAAAGAAGCCTCCAGTAAAAACGCCTTGAATACTGATAAAGCGCAATTAGCCCGTGTACGCGGCATTTCCAATAGGCTCATTTCCCAAGTAGGTGTATTTAGACCAGATGCAGCGCAATGGAAATGGGAAGTAAATGTAGAAAAAAACGACGCAGTTAATGCTTACTGTATGCCGGGCGGTAAAATCATGGTGCTGACTGGCTTAATAGATAAACTCCAGGCAACGGATGATGAGCTAGGTGCAGTCATCGGTCATGAGATAGCTCATGCCTTGCGTGAACACGGGCGTGAGCGCATGTCGACTGCTTTAGTACAACAAGTGGGCATACAAGGCTTAATTGCCATGGCTACAGGGAGTGGTGCTGCAGCCCAAGCTGGTGCTCAAGCGGCACAAATGGGCTCTCAACTCTTTTTTGCATTGCCCAATGGGCGCGAGCAAGAACGCGAAGCGGATAAAATTGGGCTGGAACTAGCCGCTCGTGCTGGGTTTAATCCTGAGGCTGCGATTACCTTATGGCAGAAAATGGGTAAAGTAGGCGGTGCGAAACCCCCTGAGTTTTTTAGCACCCACCCATCAAACGAAAATCGTACCGCAGAATTACGCGCACTCATTCCAAAGGTACGCCCATTGTATGAAGCCGCTCAATCTAAATAAATCTTTTAATATTGTCTAAGGTTTATTACTTCATAAACGTGTAAAACAACACGCAATCTAAATTCAATACACTTAGGGTAAAATAGCGTTTTCGCTGTTTTACCCTTTTTTAATTTGCTCACCATTTTTATTCGGAAATAAAATTTACAACATCATGAATCCATTACAAAACATTATTGAAGGCGCTTTTGAAGAACGCGCAAATATCAACCCAGCTAATGCCAGCCGCGAAGTGAAAGACGCCGTCGCTAGCGTGATTGCAGACCTTGATGCAGGCAAGTTACGTGTTGCATCACGTATTGGTGATACGCAAAATTGGGAAACACATCAGTGGCTTAAAAAAGCGGTATTGTTATCGTTCCGTTTAGACGACAACGTATTACTGGATGGCGGTTGCACAAAGTATTTTGATAAAGTACCGCCAAAATTTGCTGATTACACTGAAGAAGACTTCAAAGCTGGCGGTTTCCGTGTGGTACCGAATGCGATTGTACGCCGTGGTTCATTTATTGGTAAAAATGCAGTTTTAATGCCGTCGTATGTCAACATTGGCGCTTATGTAGGGGAAGGCACAATGGTCGATACATGGGCAACCGTAGGCTCATGTGCACAAATCGGTAAAAACGTGCATTTAAGCGGCGGCGTAGGTATTGGCGGTGTTTTAGAGCCAGTGCAGGCAGGGCCAACGATTATTGGGGATAACTGCTTTATCGGTGCGCGTTCTGAAGTCGTTGAAGGCGTGATTGTTGAAGATAACTGCGTAATTTCCATGGGTGTTTATATTGGTCAATCAACCAAAATTTACGACCGTGAAACCGGTACCTTCACTTATGGCCGCGTACCTGCTGGTTCAGTAGTGGTTTCAGGCAATTTACCTGCTAAAGATGGTAGTTATAGCCTTTATTGTGCTGTCATCGTGAAAAAAGTAGATGAAAAGACACTAGGAAAAGTGGGTATTAATGAATTATTACGCGGTATTTAAATGAATAACTGTCGAAAATTTGACAGTTAAAAAATTTTACTCCTAAAAACCCTTAACTTTCTACTTTTTCTAAACAAGCTGTAAACCACTATATTTATGGGGTTTACGGCTTTTTTTATGCCTATTGGACTCAATTTCTACTCTGGCATAGACTTTGCATTAGCTTAATTACCTAAACTTAAAAGATATTTTCTAAGCTCAAAAGGCATTGGACAATAAACAAAGTAAATGAGTAATTACAACCTCAGACTATTCATCCTTTCTATGCTGGTAGGCTACCTTGCAGTACTACTCACGTTCAGCCTAGTGAGTCGACTGTATAAAGCTGATGCAAACGGTAAAAGTCTTCTACTCACTTTTAGTACAATAATGGTGGGTAGCAGCTTGTGGGCAATCCACTTTCTTGATGTACTCGCTTTTCCGTTGCTTCAATCTACTGGCTATATATTAAACTCTATTATTTTGTCATGGCTTTTTTCCCTTGTCACCGCATTTACTGTATTAGATGTCGCAAGTAAAAAAACACTGCCTTTAGAATCATTAGTGGCTGGTGGCTCTTTAGCTGGCACCAGTGGCTATGTCATGTTTTATTTCAGCATCAGTTCAATGCAAATTCAGCCAGCCGTGACATTTTCCCTACCTATCAGCTTGGTCGCGATAATAGTGTCAGTTGCAGTCGCCATGCTAGGCATCATGATTATGTTTTGGCTTAAAAATTATTCAGGCGAATTTCCAAAGCTTACTAAATCAATATTTGCCTTGATTATGTCACTGGCGATTACTGGTGTGCATTTAACATACAACACAGCCATAAAAATTCCACTAAATGCTTTTAGCAACACATCCATGCGTTTTGATAGTAATTTATTAGGTCTAACCATCGTCTTAGGTTTTGTTTGTTTATTGTTAACCACTTTTGTGGTTGCTATTTTTTACGATAAATTCGGCTACAACTCAATTAAATTCAAGATTTTCAAAAAAGACAATTCCCAAGAACTAACTGATTTAGCAATGTTGGATACATTAACCAAACTACCCAACCGTCGTGCATTTCAGCAACATTTAGAATCAGCCATTAAACGCAGCACTCGCGGTAAAGATACCATTGCAGTCGCCTTTATTGACTTAGACAACTTTAAGCCAATCAACGATACGCACGGGCATCATGTAGGCGATGAAGTGTTGTTAACCATAGCTAAGCGCTTAAATGCCGCTGTGCGTGGTTGCGATGTGGTTGCACGTATTGGCGGAGATGAGTTCGTTGCACTTATAGAAGAAATAAAATCTGAAAAAGACATTGTGCCAATTGCCGAACGCATCGTAAAAGCTGTTAGAGAAACATTAATTGTCAATTATCATCAAATCAATCTTTCAGCTTCGGTAGGCATCGCGGTTTACCCAAGAGATGGGGATATCGACAAACTATTAATATGCGCAGATGCTGCCATGTACCGCGCCAAAACTGATGGCAAAAACCAATTCAGATTTTTTGATGCCGAGATTGAGCTAGCATCTGACCAGATGCTAGAGATGCAAAAAGATTTGCGCATTGCCATTAATAAAAAAGAATTTAGACTGCATTTTCAACCTAAAGTAGACGTTAACAGTCAGGCACCCGTTGGTGCTGAAGCCCTTATTCGATGGGAGCACCCAACTAAGGGCACCATCATGCCAAACACCTTTATCTCTGCTGCAGAAAAATTTGGTTTGCTAAAACAAATCAATGACTGGGTAATTGATGAGGCTTGTCAGACTATATGCAGGCTTCATAGTCATAGCATCCATTTAAATATTTCGATTAACCTTTCTTCACAACAATTTCGCAATCCTAGCCTTGTGGATGAAATTACAGCAAAACTTCATCAATATAATTTACCTCATACTAGTTTGACTTTTGAGATCACAGAAGCTGCTGCGATCAAAAATCAAAAATTATTTGATTCTTTATTAACAAAATTCAGTGAAGCTGGCATCAATACCGCCATTGATGATTTTGGCACTAATCCATCCAGCTTGGCCTATCTGCAAAATTTAAAAGTGGATGAGCTAAAATTAGATAAAGAATTCATCGTTGATATTGGCACTAACCTGCAATCACGTGCAGTCGCTGATGCCATCATCAGGCTAGCGCATGCACTAGACTTTATAGTGGTCGCAGAAGGTGTTGAGACTGAAGAGCAACGCACAGTGCTAGCAGAGTTAGGTTGCGACCTAATGCAAGGCTATCTATTCTCCCACCCCATGCCAGAAGATAAATTAGTTGCTTTGATGAACAAATTAAACACTAAACATAAATCTACAGGAAAATTCTTAACTAAAGATTACAAACAAAATAATTAGTAATCTAGTCATTTAAATCACGGATAATCAACAATTTAGCCAACAATTCCATTTACGGCAGGACATTCACTGCAGCTACTGTTAAAATGCTTTTTTTACACAGTATTATGCAAATGGCAGTATTTAAATGATGATGTTCAAATGAAGCTGTACGGCATTCCTAATTGCAATACCGTCAAAAAAGCCCGTGACTGGTTAACGATCAATCATATTGCCTATGAGTTTTACGATTTCAAAAAAGGTGTTGCTGACCAAGCATTACTTGCCGATTGGCTGGAGCAAATGCCTTGGGAAAAACTTGTAAACCGCGCTGGCATGACTTGGCGAAATTTATCTGACGCTGAAAAAACCTCAGTGGTAGACGCGCCTTCCGCACTCAATTTAATGTTAGATAAAACATCCGTGATCAAACGCCCAGTATTGGTAAACGATGGAAAAATCATCAGTTTGGGCTTTTCTGAAGAAGTTTATAAAGTATTGTTAAAATGAATCAAAACACACACAGCAAAACGCTAAGTCTCGCGATTGACTTGCTCACCCGCCGCTCGAACACACCCGAAGATGCCGGTTGCCAAGAACTGATGATTTCTCGCCTTGAGCCACTAGGCTTCAAAATTGAGCGTATGCGTTTTGGCAATGTAGATAATTTATATGCCAGACGCGGCATTACCAGTCCTTTATTAGTGTTTGCTGGTCACACTGACGTTGTGCCAACTGGTCCGCTGGAAAAATGGCATACACCGCCATTTGCGCCTACCATTAAAGATGGCATGCTATATGCGCGTGGTGCCGCAGATATGAAAACATCATTGGCAGCGTTTATTACCAGTATTGAAGAGTTTATTGCTGAAAATCCAGACCATACGGGCTCAATCGGATTACTGATAACTTCCGACGAAGAAGGTGTTGCAGTGGATGGCACCATCAAAGTAGTTGATGCACTAAAAGCCCGTGGCGAACTCATTGATTATTGCATCGTCGGCGAACCAACCAGCAACAAAGTGGTAGGCGACATGATTAAAAATGGTCGCCGCGGCTCGCTCTCTGGCAAGCTTGTGGTTAAAGGTGTGCAAGGCCATATTGCCTACCCACATTTAGTGAAAAACCCAATTCACATGGTCGCGCCTGCCATTAAAGACATGGTAGAAACGGTTTGGGATACGGGAAACGAATACTTCCCTCCTACTTCATGGCAAATCTCTAATATGAACGGCGGTACAGGTGCAACCAATGTAGTGCCTGGAGAAGTTGAGATTTTATTCAACTTTAGATTTTGTACTGCAAGTACAGAAGCTAACCTGAAAGAACGTACGCATGCCATTTTAGATAAACACGCGCTGGAATATGATTTAGAGTGGGAATACTCACCCCCCTACATCACGCCGCGCGGCAATTTGGTCGAGGCGATTACTGAAGCGATTCAGCAGGCTTATGGCGTAACGCCAGAGCTATCCACTACTGGCGGCACTTCTGATGGGCGCTTTATTGCCGACATTTGCAAGCAAGTCATTGAGTTTGGGCCACTTAACGCAACGATACATAAACTTAATGAATGTGTAGGCGTTGCAGATATTGAGCCGCTTAAAGAAACGTACAAACTCACACTACAAAAATTACTAAAATAAAGCACGTCATGACAAATAACAACACTGCCATTAATGAACTCATCTCCATCCGCGACTGGATACGCTTTGCCGTAAGTGAATTTGAAGCTTCAGATATTTTTTATGGTCATGGCACTGACAATGCCTACGATGAAGCTGTATGGCTCATCATGAGTGCGCTACATTTGCCAATGGACACGCTGGAGAATTTTTTAGATGCACGTTTAATTTCAAGTGAACGTACTAAGCTTGCTGGCTTTATTACGCAGCGCATTACACAACACACCCCTACCGCATATTTAGTAAAAGAAGCATGGCTACAAGGCCTGAAGTTCTATGTAGATGAACGCGTGCTTATTCCACGTTCATTTATTGCAGAGTTATTAAATAATGATTCAAATACTTCAGATTCCGGCGCCTTAAGTTTAAATTCTTGGGCATTAAGCCCTTGGATTGAATATCCTGAAATGGTAGAAAGCGCTGCTGACTTATGTACAGGCAGTGGTTGTTTAGGAGTATTGCTTGCAAGCGCTTTCCCTAATGCAGCCGTTGATGTGATTGATATTTCGCAAGATGCGATTGATGTCGCAAATATCAATATCGAAAACTATGGCTTACAAGCGCAAATAACCGCGATTAAATCTGATATGTTTAATGCTCTAAAAGGCAAAAAATACGATGTCATCATCAGCAACCCACCCTACGTAGATGCGCCTTCCATGGCTGCCTTACCCGCTGAATATCAGAATGAACCACAGCTTGCATTGGGTAGCGGTATCGCTGGTTTAGACCATACGCACACCATTCTGCGTGAAGCTGCAAACCACCTTAATGATGATGGCATATTGATTGTTGAAATCGGCCATAATCGCGAGGCACTGGAAGCAGCCTACCCAAATATTATATTTAATTGGCTGGATGTTTCATCAGGCAATGAATTTGTATTTTTACTCACTAAGTCTCAGTTAATCTAGATTCAATCTATATCAAACCCAGAAACTTAGTTATTTCAATATCGTTACACCAGCATCGTTACTTTAGGCAATCATATTTTGAACACCGCACAACCCGCAAGCCAAACCAATAACCAAAGCATTAGCTGGCTAGAAGCCAGCAAAACCAAAACTGGCATTTGGCACTCTGAAAATGACGCACCAGTGCCTAAAAAAGTACAAATTGCAGATGATACGATTAAGGCAGATGAGGCCTATAAGTTATGTTGCGAAGGCACTGCCCTGCTTTGGCGCGGTGACTTTCAAAATGCCAAGCTACTCATGCAGGCACTTTCACGCAGAATCGACCGCCCACGCAAAAAACCAAAGAAAACTGGCGATACGATGCTGCAAGCCTTTCATTTGCACCGTCAAGCACAGTCACAAAAAGCACGTATTCTGGGCATGTTAGTGATTGAGTTGAATGTTGGCTACAACATTAACTTACGCCGTGCACCAGATGTAAAAGCGGCTTGTGAACATGCTTATGGTAAAAGTACGCAAACAATCGTGGTTTCATTGCGTGAAATTTTAGGCTTAGTTGGCGCGTACGAATGGAGTAAAAATGGCGTTGATATCAGCGTCATCAACAATAAAATCTTCCCAAGCTATGGCGTGTTCTCACCAATTCGTGGTGAATATTTAGATTTGGTAGATGTCGCACCGTTACCTGTACCCTGCAATCTCGCATTCGATATCGGCACTGGTACGGGCGTACTAGCCGCCATACTTGCTAACCGCGGCGTCACAAAAATTGTTGCTACCGATAACTCACACCGCGCATTAGATTGTGCATTGAAAAATATTAACCTGTTAGGTTTAAAAACCAATGTCATATTGGTCGAAGCCAACCTTTACCCAAAAGCAGAGTACGGAAAAGCTGATTTAATTGTTTGTAACCCGCCGTGGCTACCCGCGCATCCAAGTTCAGCATTGGAATCCGCAATCTACGATGAAAAAAGCCAAATGCTTAAAGGCTTTTTAAATGGTTTAAGTGCTCATTTAAATGACGGTGGCGAAGGTTGGTTAGTGCTTTCAGACTTTGCGGAACACTTAGGATTAAGGACGCGAGAAGAACTACTCGGCTGGATAACTGCCGCAGGCTTGCAGGTAATTGATAGAACAGACACCAAAGCTAGACACGGTAAAACATTAGATGCAAGCGACCCGCTACATGCTGCGCGTAAAGCCGAAGTGACTTCGTTGTGGCGTTTAGCTAAACAGTAAGATTAAATTTAGCGTTAATGAAACGAGGCTAATTCAATGAATAATGATAACCCAAACCAAATACAATCTTTATTCAGAGACAGATTATTAAACGAGTGGCTTCCTACATATTGCTACGACGCTGAGCGTAAATATTCCACAGAAGGCTTCAATCTAACTTCTATAAAAGTTATGGATGAAGATGCTAACGACTTTATGCGAGGTATGGACAATTCTGTAATAACTGATATTGGCGGAGGCAGGTTTACTATGCCTAAGAGTAAGGCTACTGAAGTCATTTTTTGGGAGGGTTCAAAATCTAAAACCCCAAGAAGCATAAATTTATGGCTTGAGCCAGTGATTACTATTGCGGCAATATCACGCCTACATCTTGATTATCATTGGCCAAAAGAATTTTTAGGCATGCAATCGAAAAATTGGAAATTTGATTTAGTGGTTTATGAATCTATAGATTCTGATAGCACATTCATAGCTGGTGAAATAAAGAAAACAACAAAAGAACTAGATCAGCTTATTTCTAATTTAATAGGCTTTGATAATAAAAACATCTATGACTATAAGATATTATCGTCATCTAAAATTAATGCACATAAGAAATGGCTTGGGCTTCTTGAATGTCGTGCACCATATTTTTGGGCTGTAGGCCCTGGCAATGATAGTCGTCTTTATAAAATAACTTATTCATCAGATGGAAATATTAATTTTGAGGCCTGCAGTACTGATTTACTAGTATTTAAGTTTGATAAATATCTATGGACTTCAGATACGCTGGATATCCTTAACCCTCTATCAGATATGTAACCAGCTAGTTAAGTCTCTTAAATAACAGTCAAATTATCGATTAGATTTTTTAAAAGCTTTTTCTACAGCATCATTCAATTCAACAAAAGTCTTTTGGATGATCATCTTACCAAGCCATTGCCATACTAAATGTACATCCCCCATTGCTCTATGACGGAACTCGACTTGTAAATCATGTCTTGCAATAATTGAATCTAAATTGTGGCGTTTTTCTAATGGGAATAGCAACCTTGAAAGCTCATCAGTACAGAGCATATTGTTAGTAAATTGATTATTTGCAAGTCTGAACTCTTCAAGTAAAAAGCTCTTATCAAAACTAGCATTATGCGCAACTACAATAGCATCTTTTAAATAAGGCTTTAAAACTTCAATTACTGATTGAAACTTGGGTGCACCAGCGACCATTTTATTTGAAATTCCCGTGAACTGAAAAATTTCATCTGAAATTTCAATTGTTGGATTCACAAGACTTTGCCACTCTGCAACAATCTGACCAGACTCAATTCGCAAGAGAGCAACCTCAGTCACCCTATCCTTTCTGGCATTTAGCCCTGTTGTTTCGACATCTAAAATTACCAAAGGCGAATTTAGAATACTCATGATTAACCACGGCCTCTATTCCTATCACTCTTCTTCTGCATCACAGCTGCTGGTAAATCACTTGTTTGCCTAACACGTCGATTAGCTGATTTTCTAGGTGCTGGTTTTTTAGCCGCTGGGTTATTACGTGCGGCATCTGATTTACCGCGATAGGGTTTAGCTTCACCATCAGCTGCATCGCGCGGCTGCCTATCCAGAGCGCTGACTCTTTGTTTACGCACTTTAGGCATAAATACCGTAGTCGCTTTTAGTTTTTCACGTTGTGTAAGTTGCCTCAATGGTGCACTTGGTACTGGCAAATCAGCCCATTCCAATAAACCAACTACTTCTTTTTGTTCAAGTTTAAGCATAGAGCCACGTTTAACGCGTGGTGGCAGATTTATTGGCCCAAAACGTACACGCATCAAGCGGCTAACGGGTAGCTGAAATGCTTCAAACAAGCGCCGCACTTCGCGATTACGACCTTCACGCAGAATGACCTGATACCAGTGATTGGCACCTTCGCCACCTTGTGCGCTAATACTATCGAAATTTGCTGGACCATCTTCCAACTCAATACCTTCTGTGAGTTGCGTCATTTGGCCTTCGGTCAATTCACCAAAAATACGCACGGCGTATTCACGTTCAACTTCGTAACGTGGGTGCATAAAACGATTCGCTAACTCACCAGAAGTAGTGAATATCAGTAAACCGCTGGTATTCATATCTAAACGACCAATCGCAATCCATTTGGCATTTTTTACTTTAGGCAATTTATCAAACACACTAGCGCGACCTTCAGGATCGTTTTGGCTGACGATTTCACCTTCTGGTTTATGGTAAATCAATACCTGCGGTAGTTCGGCAACAAAAGGTAGCTTTAACGGACGGCTATCTAAACGCACCAAATCATATTGCGTCACTGCAGCGCCTACTGTGGCTATTGCGCCATTGATAGTAACGCGCCCACTGGCAATGAGTAACTCCATATCACGGCGTGAGCCTAAGCCAGCCAGCGCCAAGAGTTTATGCAACCTTTGGGTAGGCTCTGGTAGCGCATTTGGGTCAGCAGGTAATTGCGTGAAATTAGTTTTAGGGCGGCGAGGCGTTGCCTGTGGGTCGCGCTGGGTTTTAAAAGGACGTGCCATATTGATAAACTATTGATTGTAATAGCGCATTTTACCGCAGTTACTCACTAATCAATAAGATTAAATATGTAGATTAAAATAGCTTTGCTGGCAAAGCTACAAAAAACGTTTACAGGTTTAACGGAATCTCTTGTTGTGCAAAATCTTCCATTGGCGGTAGCTCGGCTAATGAGCGTAGATTGAGGTCATCTAAAAAATGTTTAGTGGTTGCATATAACGACGGCCGTCCTGGTACTTCACGTTGGCCTACCACATCTACCCAGTCACGCTCTTGTAACTGACGCATGACATTTGGATTCACCGCCACGCCTCTTATCTCTTCGATGTCACCGCGGGTGACTGGTTGCCTGTAAGCAATAATCGCTAATGTTTCCATCACCGCACGCGAATATTTTGCCTGCTTATCTGGATTCAAACGCGCTAAATAAGTGGAGTATTCAACCCTTGCTTGAAAGCGATAGCCTGATGCAACCTGCACCAACTCCATGGTACGCGTTGACCAGTCCTGCTTTAATTCATCTAGCAACATGCGTAAAGTAGTGCGTTCCATGCGGTCTGCAAACAAACGCGTCATATCATCTAAAGATAGCGGCTCATGCGACGTTAATAATGCCGCTTCCAGTACATTTTTTAACTCACTAATGTTATTGGTTTCACTCATGATGCTCACTCATGGCTATTGATTTGCACATATATGGGCGAAAAAGGCGCTTGTTGTGTCATGCGCAGCAAACCTTCACGCGCAAGCTCTAGTATCGCTAAAAAACAAACCACTAATTTAGGAATACCATCTTGCATCACATCGAATAATTGCGAAAACTCAAGCATATGATCAGTTTTTAAACGACGTAAAATGATGCTCATATGCTCGCGCACAGAAAGCTCGGCTTTACCCACTTTGTGATGCTGAAAATTGCTAGCGCGTTTAAGTACATTGCGCCAAGCCTCAGCCAAATCATCCAAACTCACTTCTGGCGGTTTAATCTCACTAATATGTTGATAGTAAGCACTGGCAACGCTTATAGCCTCTCCCACTTTGGGCATTTCGTCCAGCCTTTGAGCCGCAATTTTAATGGCCTCATACTCCATCAAACGGCGTACAAGCTCTGCTCTAGGATCATCTTCAGACTCAATCTCGGCAGGCTTAGGCAGTAACATACGTGATTTAATCTCTATCAGCATCGCTGACATCAGCAAATAATCACCCGCAAGTTCCAGTTTGATTGCGTGCATCTTTTCCACATATACCATGTATTGACGCGTTAAGTCAGCCATTGGAATATCTAAAATATCAAGATTATGTTTACGGATTAAATATAGCAGTAAATCGAGTGGGCCTTCAAATGCCTCTAAATAAACCTCTAGTGCATCGGGCGGAATGTATAGATCGTGTGGTAACTCAGTAAATGCTTCACCGTGAATGCGTGCATCTAAAGTGAGCTGGGTTTGCATATACGACTCAGTGACCGACTGATTTTGAAAACACGTTAATGACAATAACTCCCAGAATAATCAAACCCATCCCTATCATAGCGGGAACATCCAGCGTCTGCTTATAAACAAGCCAACCAATGATAGAAATCAGCACGATTCCCAAGCCTGACCAAATAGCGTACATAATACCCACAGGTAGTACACGCATGCTGATGGTCATAAAATAAAACGCCACGCCATAGCCGGCCACCACAATTAATGATGGCCAAAGTCTAGTAAATTCATTCGAAGCTTTTAGTGCAGTGGTAGCAGTAACTTCTGCAACAATTGCGATGGCGATAGCCAACCAGTGATTCATTTAAGCTCCATACTAAATTTGTGTGTGTGAATCTATTAGGAATAATTCAAGCCCATGGCATCACGCACATCACGCATCGTTTCACGCGCTAACTTACGTGCTTTTTCGCATCCTTCTGCCACAATATTTTTAACCAATGTTGGGTCTTCAGCATATTGCCTTGCACGTTCTTGAATCGGTTTTAGCTCGGCTAACACACCCTCAATCACGGGTGCCTTACATTCTATGCAGCCAATTGATGCACTTTTACAGCCGGCCTGCACCCAGTCTTGCGTAGCTTGATTTGAATAGATTTGATGCAGTTGCCAAACTGGACATTTTGCGGGATCGCCTGGATCTGTACGGCGCACGCGTGCAGGGTCGGTAGGCATGGTTTTGATTTTTTTAGCGACTGAATCGACATCTTCACGCATAGAAATAGTGTTGTTGTAAGATTTGGACATTTTCTGCCCATCTAAGCCTGGCATTTTTGAAGCGGGTGTCAGTTTGTAGTCTGGCTCTAGCAAAATCATTTTGCCGCCACCTTCCAAATAACCAAGCAAGCGCTCTTTGTCGCCCATGCTCATACCCTGCTGCTCTTCAATCATGGCGCGCGCGGCGTCTAAAGCTTCTTCATCACCGCTTTGCTGATAGGCAGTGCGCATTTCTTCATAAAGTGCACCGCGTTTGCTGCCTAGTTTTTTAATGGCGGCTTCAGCTTTTTCTTCAAAGCCTTTTTCTTTGCCATAAATATGGTTAAATCGACGGGCGATTTCGCGTGTGAATTCAATGTGTGGAATTTGATCTTCGCCAACCGGTACTTGCGTGGCTTTATAAATCAGAATATCAGCGCTCTGTAATAATGGGTAGCCCAAAAATCCATAGGTAGATAAATCTTTACTAGATAACTTTTCTTGCTGATCTTTATAGGTAGGTACACGCTCTAGCCAGCTGAGCGGTGTGATCATACTCAATAAAGTATGTAATTCCGCATGTTCTGGAACTCGAGATTGAATAAAAATCGTCGCACTCGCAGGGTCTACTCCAGCCGCTAACCAATCAATCACCATCTCCCACACACTTTCTTCAATAATTTCAGGTGTGTCGTAATGTGTAGTTAACGCATGCCAATCAGCCACAAAGAATAAGCATTCATGCTCGTGCTGCAGCTTAAGCCAATTTTTGAGTACGCCATTGTAATGCCCGAGATGTAAATTACCTGTAGGGCGCATGCCTGATAAAACACGTTCAATTGCCATCTGCAAAAAACCTTAAATTATTCTTTAGTTATAGATAAACACCATTATACAAACAAGCCTACTGAATTGAGCTAAATACTAGCCAAATAAGCTAATTATTAAGCTATATACCGCATCGATTAATGGATCTAAAATTTTACTCAACACGCCCGTGAACAACAGCACGATTAAAATAATAAAGCCATAGCGCTCTAATTGCGAAAATTTTTGTGCTAACTCGTTCGGCAGCAAGCTTACTGCAATGCGTCCGCCATCTAGCGGCGGCAATGGTAGCAAGTTGAGCACCATGAGCACAATATTGATACTGATACCTGCTTTACCCATCATAGATAATGGGTAAGCAATCGATTCAGGCGCATTGATAGCGAACTTAATTACAAATACCCAAATGATAGCCATAATAAAGTTAGATGCTGGCCCAGCAGCGGCTACCCACAGCATATCTTTTTTAGGATTACGTAAATTAGCAAAATTAACGGGGACAGGTTTTGCCCAGCCAAATAAAATACCGCCCAACATAATCGTTAATGCAGGCAATAAAATTGTACCAAATGGGTCAATATGCTTGATAGGATTCAGGCTAATGCGACCTTCGTTATAAGCAGTCATATCACCAAAGTATTTTGCAACGTAGCCATGCGCTGCTTCATGCACAGTAATAGCAAAGATAACGGGCAATGCATAAATGACTATTTTTTGTATGATGGACAATTCCATTACTTACTCATTTTCTAAAAATTTGTTGTTAATCTTAGCTTAACCCAAAAGGGGCTAAATCACCTTGTCCTGCACGAATTAATACTGGCACATCACTCGTTAAATCAATCACAGACGTAGCATTCGCAACGGACTGCCCTGCATCGATCACAAGCTCAACCCTGTGCTCCAACTTATCGCGGATTTCCCATGCTTCAGTTAACTCATTGTCGTCAGTTGCCAAGCTTAAGCTCATGCTTAATATTGGCGCATTGATAGCCTCCAATATTGCCTGCACTATACTATGCTGCGGCACACGAATACCAATCGTATTACGTTTTGGATGTTGCACTTTACGCGGCACTTCTCGCGTGGCCTGCAAAATAAAGGTATAAGCACCCGGTGTGTTGGCTTTTAGCAGGCGAAACTGGCTATTACTTACAATGGCATAGTTACCTAACTCACTTAAATTACGACAAATCAATGTGAACAAATGATTGTCATCAACTCCACGGATTTGGCGAATACGCGTTTGCGTATCACTATTGCCCAACATGCAACCAAGGGCATAGCCAGAATCTGTAGGATAGACAATGATTCCACCAGCACGCAAAATATCTGCTGTTTGTGCGATTAAACGCACCTGCGGATTATCTAAATTGATATTGAAGAATTGTGACATACTAAATTTTTTTATTATTATGCTATTGAAATGTTGCTTATAAAAGTAAGCTACTACACTTAAGTCATGCTTGGTTCATTAGCTGTTTTTTTCTATTAGCATTGCCTCTAAAGACTTTATTTCAGGCCAGTCATGCCAAACAGGAATGCAATTGCCTGGTAGCGCAGGTAGTCGCCCCATCTCCATATAGCTAATACCTTTACCGTGATAATCCGACCCTTGAGAGGCCTTTAAACCAAATAGATGTGCGTATTTTGCAAATTCCACGTATTGGTCTACTGTATGACTACCCGTCACCACCTCAATCGCAGTACCGCCTAATGACCTAAACTCCTCTAGCAGCAGCAGCATATTAGTACGACCTATATCATAACGACCTGGATGCGCAATGACTGCCTCACCGCCGCTACCAACAATCCAATTCACCGCCTCAGCTAAACTTGCCCATTCATGTTCAAAATAACCAGGTTTACCTTTAACCAAATAATTTTTAAATACTGATTTATTGTCTTTCGCCACACCGCTACTGACTAAAAATCGCGCAAAGTGCGTGCGGCTGATAATACCCTCTTGCGCATACTGATAAGCGCCTTCCAGACTACCCTTAATACCAACTTTATCTAATCCAGCAGCCATGCCTGCCGCCCGTACATGCCGACCAGTGCGAATCGCTGTCAGGCCTGCTTTTAGCGGAGCATGTTCTGGATCTATATTCAAACCGACGATATGGAGTGTGCGTTTTTTCCATGTAACAGAAATCTCAACACCCTTGATTAAATGTAAGCCCCAGTTCTTAGCTTCAATTGCGGCAATTTCCAAGCCGCTTGTATCGTCGTGATCCGTTAATGCCAATACATCAACTCCGTGCATTGCAGCATGCTCTATCAGGTCAGCAGGCGCGAGCACGCCATCTGAAATATTAGAATGTGAATGTAAATCGATAGTTAAAGACATTAAGCCGATTAAACCTCTAAAAACTTATTAAGATTACTATTTACTAGACAACTTTAAATCGCAACTTGAAAATTACAGCTTGCGACACAACATCAATCATAGCAAAATAACGTGTTACGCTAAAGTATTGTTATTGATTGATTTTTTAAATGTTTTTCACCGAAAGCGATTATGAAGTTTTTGTTTGATTTATTTCCTGTTATCTTATTCTTTGTAGCTTTCAAATTTTTTGGTATCTACACCGCTACCGCTGTTGCGATAGTGGCTACTATCGGACAAATTATTTACAGTAAAATTCGTTACGGTAAAGTTGAAAAAATGCTGCTAGTAAGCGGCGCGATTATTACTGTATTCGGTGGCGCAACTTTGTTTTTTAAAGATCCGACATTTATTCAGTGGAAGCCGACCGTTTTATATTGGTTGTTTGCGATTAGTTTGATTGGCGCACAATTAATCTTTAAAAAGAACCCTATGCGCAGCCTAATGGAAAAGCAAATTAGTTTGCCGGATAATATTTGGACGAGACTTAATGTAGCTTGGGCAGCTTTATTTGTAGCACTTGGTTTTTTAAATCTTTATGTTGCGTTTAATTTCAGCCAAGATACTTGGGTCGATTTCAAGCTGTTTGGTATTACAGGCATCATGTTCATTTTTATCATTGCGCAAACTTTGCTTCTAAGTAAATATTTAGTTAAAGATGATGTTAATGGGGATGTAAAGTAATGTGGTATGCAATTATGGCGGAAGATATACCAGATAGTTTAGCTAAACGCTTAGCTGCAAGACCTGAGCACTTAAGTCGATTACAAGCCTTGCAAGATGCAGGACGATTATTGCTTGCTGGACCGTTCCCGGCAATTGACAGTGTAGACCCTGGTCCTGCTGGCTTTAGTGGTAGTCTAATTGTTGCGGAGTTTACTAACCTTGAAGCAGCAACGACATGGGCAAATAATGACCCGTTTGTCATCGCTAAAGTTTACTGTCACGTTACAGTAAAACCTTTCAGAAAAACTTTACCAAATTGATATTGACCTTACTAAAGCTTGACGTATGAATCCTTTGATCACAGAAATAACCAAACGCTTACAGGTATTTACACCCACGGTGCTTGAGATTGAAGACGAGAGTGCAATGCATGCAGGGCATGCAGGTAATACTGGCGGCGGTCATTTTAAGCTCAAAATTGCAAGCTCGCATTTTTATGGAAAATCGCACATAATGCGACATCGTCTTATTTACCAAGCACTTACAGATTTAATACCAAATCAAATTCATGCGCTAAGCATTGATGCATTAGCCATTGAAGAAATATAACCTCCATTACATAACAACTAACCACCCAAATTAAACCATTTCTAACCATGAGGATTTTCGCATGAAATTTACCCAAACCTTAATCGCTGTCGCTATTTTATCGTTAGCGCCATCTGCCTTTGCTGCAGAATCAGTGGCCACCGTCAACGGCAAACAAATCAAACAATCTGTTTATGATTACATCGCAAAAGATGCCACAGCACGTGGTCAAAAAGTAGATGCTCCAGTTAAAGAAGCCATTATCAATAAACTAGTAGATTCTGAACTGGTTTACCAAGAAGCACAAAAACTTGGTTTAGATAAACAATCTGACTACCTTGCGCGTGAAGAATTATCACGCCGTGAACTATTAACCTCAGCTTTTTTACAAGACTTTGTGAAGAAAAACCCAATCTCGGATGCTGATACCAAAGCCGCTTACGAACAATACAAAAAAGCCTACGGCGATAAAGAATACAGCGCACGTCACATTTTAGTAAAAACAGAAGCTGAAGCTAAAGACATCATTGCCCAACTTGGTAAAGGTGGCGATTTTGCAAAAATTGCAAAAGAGAAATCAATAGATCCAGGATCAAAAGATAAAGGCGGTGATTTAGGCTGGTTCTCACCTGCAACAATGGTAAAACCATTTAGCGATGCCGCTGCAGCTTTACAAAAAGGTGCTGTTACAGCATCTCCTGTACAAACACAATTTGGATGGCATGTTATTAAGCTATTGGATACACGCGTTGCCCAACCATTAAGTTATGACAAGGTTAAAGAAGGCCTACAAAAAAACCTGCAACAACGTAATTTAGAAAAAATGATGGCTGACTTACGTACTAAAGCAAAAATTGATATTTCTAAATAGTTTTTAATCACAATTTTAGCGTTAACAAAAGGCCCATTATCGGGCCTTTTGTTATATGTACTGCCAGTAATGCAGATCACAAATTCATTTGACTGATTCCCATTGCATGATAAATTTATGAGATAATAAGAATAGTTATCATTTATATTACTCACTTAATTACAGCCAATAATTCTATGCAATTTTTATCTCAGCTACAAATTGGTCAACCCGCCACTATTTCAGCAATAGAGGCTGAGGAGTCATTGTTTCATCGTCTGGCTGCGTTAGGATTTAGAGTGGGCAAACCGTTAAGTATTATTCGTCGCGCCAGTTTTAATGGTCCACTGCATGTCCGTTTAGGTACTACTGATGTCATATTGCGTAGTGCTGAGGCTGCACGAATTCAAATTAACGCGCTGTCAAATTAATACTTGATTCAATAAGCACGCACTCGAATTAAAACTCTATGAAACGTATTGCATTATTAGGCATGCCCAATACGGGCAAATCTACCTTGTTCAATCGCATCAGTGGTGCATCAGCCAGAGTAGGTAATTGGCCAGGCATCACTGTAGATTTAATGAGCGCGAAAATTTTAATTGGCGGCCATATTGCTGAGCTGATTGATTTACCAGGCATATACGATTTACACGGTTTTTCAGAAGATGAGCAAGTAGTCAGGCATTTCTTAGCCAACAATGCGATAGATCTAGTGATTGTTTTACTCAATAGCTCACAAATTGATCGCCAACTTTCTTTAGTTCTACAAATTAAAAAACTGAATCTAGCTGCCGTATTAGCATTAAATATGGCAGACGAGGCTAAGCAGTCAGGCGTAACGATAGACGCTGATAGCCTAGCTAAAGACTTGCAAATGCCAGTGATGCAAATCAGTGCTAAATATGGCGACGGCTTGCCCAAAGCATTACAGGCAGCAGCACAAATTATCAATCTAAACCTGCCTGCCTCTAACCCACAATTGATTAGCCAGCTTTTACAGGAAGACAATCAAATAGAGCAGGAAATGGAAACCTTGATTCAGCATCATGTGCAGATTCCAGCAACACTTACCAATAACGCCACCGATAAGATTGACAAAATACTGCTGCATAAATGGTTTGGTTTACCTATATTTTTTGCTGCAATGTTTGTGTTATTTCAGTTCATCTTTACTGCTGGCAAGCCACTGCAAGACGGTTTAGCTTGGCTGCTAGGTTTAATGCGCTCAGGATTACTGGAGCCGCTATTTACTGGCAGCCCAGTCTGGTTTAGCGGCTTGATGTTGGATGGTGTGTATAACGGTGTAGCCACCGTTGCCGCCTTTGTACCCATTATCGTACTGTTCTTTTTAGTCATGTCTATGGTTGAAGATAGCGGCTACTTATCACGGGCAGCTTTTTTAATGGATGCCCTCATGGCCAAAATGGGCTTGGATGGTCGCGGCTTCGTCATGATGCTTATGGGCTTTGGTTGTAATGTACCTGCCCTCATGGGCACACGCATTATGCGCTCACGCCCTATGCGCTTGCTCACTATGTTGGTCATACCATTGTCACTATGCTCTGCACGATTACAAGTGTTCATATTTATGATCACTGCGCTGTTCACCGCACAACATGCTCCGTATATTCTATTTTCACTATACGTGATGAGCTTTTTCACCATGTTTTTAACGGCAGTATTGTTTCAGGGTCGCTACAAAAATTCGGAGCCCTTTATTTTAGAGTTGCCACCGTACCGCTTTCCTACATTGCGTCAAATCATATTGCGCGGCTGGCATGAAGTAAAACATTTCTTAGTGCGCGCAAGTAAGTTTATTGTGATTGGCGTAGTTTTAGTCTGGGCAATGACAAACTTCCCAAGCGATGTTCCTCCAGCGAGCATTGGTACTTATGCAGGGCAAATTGGTACATTCTTTGCACCATTTCTGGATCCGTTAGGTATTAACAACCAATTGGCAATTGCCTTGATATTCGGCTTTGTTGCTAAAGAAATTGTTGTAGGTGCACTTGCTGTTATTTATGGTTTACAAGGTGATGCGCTGATGGTACAAATGGCCACCCAAATTGACTGGGTGCAAGCCATGAGCTTTATGCTGTTCACCTTAATTTACACACCTTGCTTATCGACTATAGCAACGCTTAAAAGTGAATCTAAAAGCAGCTTGTTTATGTGGTTATCTATAGGTTGGTCATTGGGCTTAGCTTGGATAGTCAGCTTTGTGTTTTACCAAAGTGCGCGATGGCTTGGTTACTAAACAGTTAGCTATCTTATTTTATGTTCTAAACATAAAATAAACAGCGCCCATCAAACATAAACCTGCCCACAAAAAGTCTAATTTAAGCGGTTACTGCATATAAAACACAGCAAATGGCACGAATACAGTTAATGTAATCACCTCTTGTAATATCTTAAGCTGCGCTAAAGACATGACAGTAAAGCCGATACGATTGGCTGGCACCTGAAACAAATACTCTAATGATGCAACACCCCAGCTAATGAGCGCGGCAATAATCCATGGCTTTTGACTTAAGTTTTTAAGATGTGCATACCACGCAAACAACATAAATACGTTTGAGAGGCTAAGTAACAGTATGGTTTTGAATATTGCGGGCATTAGATCGTTACTCAAGTCTAATGAAGGTTAAATTTAACGGATATTGATAGGCTGGCACCCTGCGTATGCATGCGCTAAACGGAATATTTGGTAAGCGCATGCTAGAAGGGACTATTAAACAGCAGATTCGCCTGTTTCGCCTGTGCGGATACGCACTACTTGCTCAACTGAACTTACAAAAATCTTGCCATCACCGATTTTTCCTGTATGTGCCGCTTTAATAATAGCATCCATAGCGGCATCAACCATATTATCTGCAACTACTAGCTCTAATTTAATTTTTGGCAAAAAATCGACTACATATTCAGCACCGCGATAAAGCTCAGTATGCCCTTTTTGACGACCAAACCCTTTTACCTCAGTCACAGTTAAGCCGTTTACACCAATGTTTGATAACGACTCGCGTACTTCATCTAATTTAAATGGCTTAATGACTGCTTCAATTTTTTTCATGCTGGTCGAGCTCCCTATTGTGTGACTAAATAATGTAGCAAATGGCGTTGATTAATGAATTGAGCTATTCGGTAATGTTACTTTATGTAATTATCAAAATCTAGAAGTACTTATCAAAATCCAGTTAACTATGTGCCAAATCCAACTAAGCAATTAATTAAAAATTAGCTGTTTTAACAGTAATCGGAAGTCGCCTGTCTTTACCAAAACCTTTATGCGTAATTCGCACACCTACAGGTGATTGTCGGCGCTTATACTCATTGCGATCTATTAATGTAATCACACGGTTAACGTCGGCTACCCGATACCCCATCGCGATGATCTTCGCGCGGCTGAGGTCATGTTCCACATAGGCTTCCATGATGGCATCTAACACTTCATACGGCGGAAGACTATCTTGGTCTTTTTGATCAGCACGCAGCTCCGCTGATGGCGGTCGCGTAATAATGCGTGCTGGAATCACATATGACAAACTATTACGATAATTTGAGAGTTGATATACCAAAGTTTTAGGCACATCTTTCAATAAGGCAAAGCCGCCTGCCATATCGCCATACAGCGTGCAATAACCTACGGCCATCTCACTTTTGTTACCAGTCGTCACCACTATGCTACCGAACTTGTTAGAGAGCGCCATCAGCAACATACCGCGAATGCGTGCTTGTAAATTTTCTTCAGTCGCATCTAAAGCCAGGCCATCAAATAACGGTGCAAGTGCAGATGTATACTCTTCAAACAGCGCTTTAATAGCGATTTCAGTATATTTTACGCCTAGTATATTTGCCATTTCGCGTGCATCATTCACGCTAATGTCAGCAGTAAATTCTGACGGCATCATCACTGCATGCACGTTTTCTGCGCCCAGTGAATCCACAGCAATCGCCAATGTAAGCGCAGAGTCTATACCCCCAGATAAGCCTAGCACAACACCAGGAAAGCCATTTTTATGTACATAATCTGCCAAACCTAATTTTAGCGCTTCATAAACAGAAGCTACTGCACTTAAAGGTGGATTGATGGCTGTAGAGATGGGCTGTGACCCGTTAAATTCGACTACGCCTAATGCTGCTTCAAATGCTGGCAACTGTTGCATAAGCACCCCTTCAGCATCCAGCACAAAAGAACCACCGTCAAACACTAGCTCATCTTGTCCACCGACTAAATTATTGTAGATAACGGGGAGTTGGGTTTCATGCACACGAAGGCGTAATACTTCTAAGCGGGTAGAATGTTTTTCCATATGGAAAGGTGAGGCGTTTAATGCAATTAGCAACTCAGCTCCAGCGGCTTTAGCCAGTAAAGCAGGAACAGGCTCCCATACATCGGCACAAATCAGCACACCAATTTTTACACTTTGATGCTCAAATACTAATGCCTCATCACCCGCGGTAAAATAGCGCTTCTCATCGAATACGCTGTAATTTGGTAACGCATGTTTGTGATAAGTTGCAAAGACATTGCCGTTTTGTAACACTGAAGCAGCGTTATAACATGCATCTCCTACTTTATGCGGGTGTCCGACGATGACCGTAATGCCATGTAATGCCGTACTTGCGCTCAATTTACCTAATGCATTATCACAAGCCTCTAAAAAATCTGCACGGAGCAATAAGTCTTCTGGTGGATAGCCACATAATGAAAGTTCGGGCGTCACCAGCAGTGATGCACCTAATGATTTGGCGCTTTCAGCACTCGCTATAATTTTATCTACATTACCTGCAATATCACCTACCATGCAGTTGATTTGTGCAATTGCAACCTTCATTTGGTTAAAGTATCTTTACCGCGTTAGTAATAAACATCAGTAAGATCCACCTGCGTCTTTAATCAATTTAATGATTTCTGTTTCCTGTTTCTTTAAAGCATAAACCAGCGCAGTTAAGCCATATTGGTCTTTAGCTTTCACTTTTGCTTTATTCTCAAGTAACAATTTAACCATTTCAGTTGCACCGTTATCTACAGCTAAGTGTAAAAGTGGCGTATCTTCAGCATCTAAATTATTCACATCTGCGCCATTAGAGATTAGTACTTTTGCAGCCTCTAATTGTGACTTTTTAACCGCCCAAGTCAGTGCAGTCCATTTTGAAATATCTTTTTGATTAACCACTTGGTTTCGATTAGCTGATGATTTATTGATCAGCAACTCTACTGCTGGCGTATGCCCTTCACGCGCCGCAATCATCAGTGCTGTTGTTCCCATCTTATCCTGTGCAAGCACATCCGCTTTATGGTCGAGCAGTGTACTAATCGTTGCAATGTCGCCACTTTTTGCTGCGTGCATCAACACAGTTCTGCCATCATCACTTTTAGTATTGACATCAACACCGTGCTTTACCAGAAGATCAACTGTTTGCGAAAACCCAGAAACCGCCGCAAGACCAAAAGCACTCCAGCCTGACGCATCTCTCACTTTTGGATCCGCTCCTTTTTCCAGCAAGACTTTTACTGTGGCAACATTATTCTTTTTTGCTGCAAACATCAGCGCTGTCCATCCGCCATTATCTTTAGCGTTAATCTCCGCGCCTTTGTTAATTAATACTCTGGCTACCTCGAATTTATCTTTACGAGCGGCATACATAAGCGCTGTAATGCCATCTTCATCTTTAGCATTGGCGCTTGCACCACTTCCTAACATTGCGTTTACCGTCGCTAATTCACCTTTAGATGCAGCCGTCAGAATGAACGACACCTCTTCTGCCGCCAATGCTGGCGTGACAACCACCAGCATGCTAGTTGCAAAAAGAGCTGTTAAGATAAATGCTAGAAAACGTTTGAATGGAATAGTCATATCGCTCTAATTTAGTTATTCTTTCTACAGTAACTACTTAATAGTGGCTTAGGATAAATTCGTTAAATCATTTTTTATTCTTAATAGCCGCCAACACGGCTTCACCCAAACCTGCCGGTGAACTAGCAACTACTGCCCCAGCCAGCTCTAATGCACGAATTTTGTCAGAAGCTTTACCGCTGCCGCCTGAAATAATCGCCCCTGCATGACCCATACGCTTACCTGCTGGCGCAGTTTGCCCCGCAATGTAAGCAGCTACCGGTTTAGTCACATTGCTTTTAATAAACTCAGCAGCAGCTTCTTCATCTGAACCACCAATCTCGCCCACCATAATGATGGCCTCGGTTTCATCATCAGCTTCAAACATTTGCAGGCATTCTATAAAATTAAGGCCTTTTATAGGGTCACCACCAATACCCACACAAGTACTTTGACCTAGCTTAAGGGCTGTGGTTTGATGTACAGCTTCGTAAGTCAATGTTCCAGAACGCGACACAATACCTACCTTACCACGCAAATGGATACTTCCAGGCATAATGCCGATTTTGCACTCATCCGGCGTGATTACACCAGGGCAATTCGGGCCAATCAATTTGACGTTATATGAATTAAGCACATGCTTCACATTAAGCATATCCAATACTGGAATACCTTCGGTGATACAAATAATCAGCTCAATGCCTGCATCGCAAGCTTCTAAAATTGAATCAGCCGCGAACGCTGGCGGTACATAGATAACACTAGCATTGGCGCCAGTTTCACGTACGGCATCGCGCATGGTATTAAATACTGGCAAGCCTAGATGCACCATTCCACCTTTACCTGGCGTGACGCCGCCTACCATTTTTGTGCCGTAAGCTAAGGCTTGCTCGGAGTGAAACGTTCCTTGTTTACCTGTAAAACCCTGACAAAGCACTTTGGTGTTTTTATCGACTAATATACTCATGCGGCTACCGCCTTCACTGCTTGTTTAGCGGCATCAGTTAATCCATCGGCAGAAATAATATTCAAGCCACTCGTTTGCAACATTTTTTTACCTAAATCCACATTAGTACCTTCTAAACGCACGATGACCGGAATCAGCATACCGACTTCTTTAACTGCAGTGATAATGCCCTCTGCAATGATGTCGCAACGCATAATGCCACCAAATATGTTCACTAAAATTGCCTTAACATTGCTATCTGCCATAATAATCTTGAAAGCTTTAGCTACAGTTTCAGCCGTTGCACCGCCACCCACATCTAAGAAATTAGCCGGTGCACCGCCGTGTAACTTAATTAAGTCCATGGTTGCCATAGCTAGCCCAGCACCATTGACCATACAGCCAATGTTACCGTTAAGCGCAATGTAGTTAATACCGGCATGATGCGCAACAGCCTCTTTGCTATCTTCTTGCGACCAGTCACGCTGCTCAGCCAATGCTTTTTGACGATATAACGCGTTGTCATCTATGCTCATTTTGCAATCTAGCGCAAATAGCTTGCCATCGGTCGTTACCACTAACGGGTTAATCTCTAGCAACGATAAATCGTTTTCTTTGAATAAGCGATATAAGCCTTTTAGTATTTTAGTAAAAGCGCCAATCTGTTCGCCTGCTAAATCCAGTTTAAACGCTAAATTACGTGCTTGATAATCGACTAGTCCACTTAGCGGGTCACAGATTTCCTGTAATATTTTTTCTGGGCTACTGTGTGCAATCTCTTCAATATCCATACCACCAGCGCTTGAGGCAACCACGACAACGCGCTCAAGTGCCCTATCCACCAACATTGATAAATACAGTTCACGTGCGATTGGCAGCGTTTCTTCTATCAAGACTTGATTCACGGGCTGACCATCAGGCGCATTCTGATACGTCACTAATGTTTTACCTAGTAGCTCACTCACTACAATTTGCGCCTCACCTGCAGACTTAACGATTTTTACACCGCCCGCTTTACCCCGCCCACCCGCATGTACTTGTGCTTTAACCACCCAGGCATCACTGGCAATTTCTGAAGTAACCGCAACTGTTTCCTTCGCGACAGAAATGACCTGCCCACGCGGCACTGGAATTCCATATTTTTGCAATAAGGTTTTAGCTTGATATTCGTGTAAATTCATAGTTAGCGATAAAATGTATTAAGATATGAGGGTACTGAAAAAGTTATTTTTGATATTTAAAAAGCATATTTAAAAAACTAAGTGAAGATTATATTTCAAAATGAGTACAGCTTCTTTAATAGATACAAATAATCCTGGCAGATTACACTTTTTAGATGGCCTAAGAGGTATTGCTATACTACTTGTCATTCTATATCACTCTTTCTCTGACACTTGGGATGAGTTCCTTCCCTATCATTATGAATATCATGATTTCTTTATTTTTCAATATGGGAATTACGGCGTACAGCTTTTCTTCCTGATTTCCGGCTTTGTTATATCAATGTCATTAGACAAGTGTAATAACTTTGGCGACTTTATGTTTAGGCGTTGGTTAAGGTTATTCCCAGCCATGCTGATTGCCTCCTTGCTGATATTAATCACTGCGCCATTACTTACCGACAGGCCATTTGGTACACCATATGCCCTAGACTTGATTCCAGGTCTAACTTTCATTGAGCCAGAATTCTATAGAGTCATTTTCAATAATCATCAAAAATTGATTGAGGGTTCTTTTTGGACACTATTTGTGGAAGTGAAATTTTATATAGTCGCTGGTTTGCTCTATTTCACCATCGGCCAGAAAAAGATGATTGCAGCATTAATTATTATGTTTTTAAGCAGTACTATTTTTGATTTAATGCAATCACACTTGCCTAGCGCTACAGCTGAACAGCTAAAAACTATTTTTCATTATTTAAATTATCAGCACTATGGGTGGTTTGCTGCCGGCGCTTTATTTTATCAATATTATTCATATAAAAAACTATCCTCTTTTTTAATTGGATTGTGTGTTGCACTGATTTCCGCCAGATCCCTTGGTGGATTCTTGTCCATGTCAATGATATTTGCTAGCGTACTTGTATTAATTTTTGCTATTTCATTATTCAATCAAACAGCGCAAAAAATACTTTCGAACAAATTACTTGGGTTTGTGGGATTTATCAGCTATCCGCTGTATCTAGTTCATGAAAATGCGTTGGTTTCAATGATTGTTCAATTACATCATTCTTTTAATTGGATCCCTGGAATTTTACTGCCAGTACTGCCGATTTTAGGCATCATTTTAGTTTCATGGCTAATAGCACGTTATCTAGAACCTAGTTTAAGAAAACTAATTAAGGGTTCATTACTTAAAATTCGGAACAAGTACATACCCCAATATCAATCTATAAATAATGTGTAGCCAAACTTGTTTAGAAAAGCTGTATGCAGACTTAGCATTAATGCACTTCTAACAAGGTATTTTTATTGGCAATTGTTTGCATTGGCTACTGTTATAATTCAATTTTTATCGATTGCGGAAATTTCATGCGTTTAGTTGTTCAAAGCCAGGCAATTACCATGGCTCATCTTACCCATATCCACGGTTTATTAGGTAGTAGCATGCAGTATATGCAAGTTGCTGAACATGCTTATTATTTACCACATAACACTACACCTGATCTCGAAGTAGACTTAGAAAAAACCAAAGCTTTTTGTGCTGATCAAAAAATTGATTGCGCGTACGTACAAGATACTGAAGTTTTCAAAAATTTTGGCTTATGTGTCATGGATATGGACTCTACGTTGATCAGCATTGAGTGCATAGATGAAATTGCCGACATGATTGGCATTAAGCCTCAAATCGCCGCAATTACAGAACGCGCCATGCTTGGTGAACTAGACTTTGCGCAAAGTTTACGTGAGCGTGTAGCTTTGCTTAAAGGCCTGCAAGAATCAGATTTAATGCGCGTGCTTAACGAGCGACTTAATTTAAATCCAGGTGCGGTTGAATGGATAGAGGCTTGTAAAAAACATAACATTAAAACTTTATTGGTTTCTGGCGGATTTACTTTTTTTGCTGAAAGAGTAAAAGCGATGTTAGGGCTTGACTACGCAGTGTCTAATACCTTAGAAATTATTGACGGCAAACTCACTGGCAATATTTTAGGTGCCATTGTAGATGCACAAGCCAAAGCGGATGAGTTGATAAAACTACGTGATCAATTAGGCTTAACTGCGGCACAAACCATTGCTATTGGTGATGGCGCCAATGACTTAAAAATGATGGCTGCTGCAGGAATGGGTATTGCATATCATGCTAAGCCGATTGTGCAGCAGCAAGCTAAGTATGCCCTTAATTATGTAGGCTTAGACGGCGCAATCGGTATGTTAACAACCTAATTGGAGGGAATTTGTTAATTGATCTGCAATAAATTAGCAAGCTCAGCTTCAGTAAAACCCGCCTGACGCCTAGCTTCAAGATTAAATGGCCCGCGCAATTTAGGCGCCTCATACTGTTGGCGTAATTGTTCAAAAGTAGTTAGTGGCTCCAGGCTACGCTGTTCACAAAGCCAATTGAACCAGTAGTTACCAACCGCTACGTGACCAATTTCATCACGCAGGATAATGTCCAGTATTGCACCAGCAGCAAAATCTCCAGCTTGTGCTAGCTTGTTGCGTAATTGCGGATTTGCGTCTAAGCCACGTGCTTCCATTGTGCGTGGCACCAAAGCCATACGCGCTAAAACACATCCTTTGGTTTTATCGACCATCTCCCATAAACTGTTATGCCCCGCAAAATCACCATATTGATAACCAAAACTGAGTAAATGATTATTCAGCAGCGTAAAATGATATGCTTCCTCAGCAGCCACCTTTAGCCAATCTAAATAATAAGCTTCTGGCATATCGTTAAATCGCCATATTGCATCTAATGCTAAATTAATGGCATTAAACTCAATATGTGCAAGCGCGTGTACTAATACGACGCGGCCTTCCAAGGTTTTCATGCTGCGTTTTTCTAGTGCCCGTGGTGGTACCAGCTCTGGTTTATTTGGAATACCAGGCAAAGCTTGTGTCGGTAATAAGGACTTATTAGCTTCAACCTTTACTAGCGCGACTTTTTTAGCCAAAGCTTGTACTGCATCAGCTTTATTAGTAGCGTTAGTTTCACACAGCCATTTAAGTGCTGTTTCTCTTATTTCAAACTTATCTTTCATAGGCCTTTACTAAAATATTGAAGTAAATTTGTATTATCCAGTATGTAAGTACAAATAATAAAAGCCATAAAAATGGCTTTTATTATTTGTTAACCAGATTGGGTAAATTACTTGATAGAAATAAAATCCAACTCACCCGCTTTCATATCTGGCACCATCAATGTTTTACCGTCTATAGAGAGTGCAATATCGGCAGCAGCTTTATAGCCGTCTTTAAGCAATTGCGCTTTACCCTTAACTACTTGATAAACCTTGCCATTTTTCCAATCACTAATATAAATTCTGCCAGTTTTAGTTTTCACTAAACCATCACCGCCACCGAAACCTTCAGCAAGCTTGGTAGTTGCACCTGTAGCCAAGTTTACACGGTATAAAATACCTGATTCAAAATCTACTTCCAATAATTGATTTTTGCTTTCAACAAGTAAGCCATTAGGCGCCAGAATATCAGTATTCTTACCATCTACGACAATACTAACACTACCATTTTTTGCAATTTTGAAAATTTGACCACCCGATTTCATATTGCCGCTATCACTAACATATAAGTTTCCAGCATGGTCAGCCACCAAATCATTCAAAAAAACCGGCGTACTTGGAAAAGCCATTTGCGCACCATATACCTGCCAAGTACCATCTTTATTTACCTCTAACACCCTAGTTTTATCAGCAACATAGAGCTTGTCACCTATCATCGCCAAACCTTTTGGGTCATCCATACCTGTCGCAAATACCGTCAAATTGCCTTTTGCGTCAATCTTACTAATTTGACCATCACCATCTTTACCAAACTCATTAATTTCAGATACGTAGATTGTTCCGTCTTTTACCTGCAATACAGACTCTGGCATCTTTAAACCTGTGACTTTTTGCATCACTGTGGATTTGCTTGGCATCACATCGGCTAATGCGACGTGATTAGTGCCAACATTAATCGTTACCACCATGAATGTGCTAACTAAAAACTTTTTATACATTTTTATCCCTTAAACTACCTAGAAGTTTATTATCATCAAACCAGTATGATGCTTAATAAAAATTAATTTTTGGTTCTGCCTGAGCGCCAATCAGGCCACAAGGCAATTTATTTTCAACTTTAGTTGAATCTCTTGCTGTATTCATTTCCAGCTTACTCATTAAATTTTGCATTGCTAATGCATACACTTTATTTAAGCTGTTAGTAATTCCAGTATCCACGCTATTTGCACCTAGCTGCTGAGCTTCACCTTCGTAAGTACCAAGTACATTACCACCACCTGAGTAAACAGTCGCCACTAACTTACTATGGTAAACACGCAACTGTGGGTTGTAAAACAAGCTGGGCTTCACTCGAATAATAGTGTCAGCGGTTTCATTCGCTTTACACAAACCTAGTTCACCACTTTTTGCTTTAAGTGCCTTTAAGATGATAGGCTCAACTAGCGGACCTTGTTCAAACCAATAATCATAATAAGGATGCAATAAATGGACACTGTAGTTGTAATCGTTAGGGCTGATATACAACAAAGTATTCGTTTTAACTTCTACAGCATAGCTATTCGTCGCAGCGCTGGTAAGCAACGCTACACTTAAATAACCAATTATTTTTAAAGTTTTTTTCATAATATGCCTTTAATGGAAGTTAAGCAGAAATTGATTGCTATTCAATGGCTGCTTGATACGTAATACGATAGATCAAACCTGCTTTATCGTCTGACACATACAATGCCCGATCCGTTCCAACTGCAACATCTACAGGTCGACCCCAGGCATTTTCTCCAGCTAACCAGCCTGTTGCAAAATCCTCTACTGACTTTGCTACAACACCATCTGCACTGCTTGTAAATTTTACACGTACTAACTTATAACCGGATGGCTGCTTGCTATTCCAAGAGCCATGTAAAGCCACTATCGCATCTTGTTTGTAGTCAGCGGGGAAATTTGTTTTATCTAAAAAAGTAATACCTATTGGTGTGGAATGTGATGTAAAAGTAATTTCTGGGCCTTGTGTCATTTTACAGAAACCTGCTTCTCCCTTAAAGTTGGGATCCTCTACTTGAGCTCTTACGTGGCGAGTATCTCCCCAACAATGTGGCCAGCCATAATGATTACCCGCTTCAATTTTGTTCAAATGTTCTGGAGGCAGCTCATCATTGACTGCACCGCCCTTACTACTAGCGCGCATATCTGAACCATTATTGGTTGCATACATGTCACCAGTTTTTGGATGCCAGGCGAAACCTTGTGAATTACGTAAACCACGGGCCCAAATTGCGGATTGTTGATGCCGACCTAAAGTGGTTAATACGCCGGCAGGTTTACCTTCAGTGGTGTAACGTAATATGGTGGCACGCATTGAGTCACTTTCAACACACACGTTACAGCTTGACCCAACATTTAAGAATAAATACCCATCAGGACTAAGTTTGATGTTTTTAAGTGTATGTCCGCCCCATGGTAAGTTGTTGATGAAAGGCAATATTTTTGCTGGCCAGCTGCCTGCATCTTTCTCTAATTTAACTACACCATCTTGATTTGCAACAAGTAGCACATTCCCTAAAAACACTAAGCCTTGAGGTGCATTTAGATTATTCGCCACGATAATTGCTTCATCTGCAATACCGTCTTTATTATTATCCGGCAACATTACGACTTTGTTGCCCTTAGCTGAAGAAAGGTAGAGATTGCCTTGTGAGTCAAATGTCATAAATCTGGCATCACGCAAGTATTCGCCATGTTTCGTATTCTGGTCGGCGTAGATGGTGACTTTAAAGCCGCTAGGGAGCTTAATTTTGCTTATTTCATTAGCAGAATTTGCGGCCTGCACGCTGAATAGTACAGGGGAAATAAGTAATGCAAAAACAGTGAATCGTAGGTATTGATGCATTTTATGCTGCACGGTAGATTAAGTTAAAGTGTCTGCCCAAATATTCTGTGCCCAGGCAACCGCGTAGGTGCCCTCCTGCTCGGTTGGGCTGGCTGATACACCACCACCTTCTGCTGATACCATGATTTTTTTAATGTCATCGTAACGATAAACATTGGCCACGTGCATAGCAGACATATCTGTCACATAGCTATAGCAAGTATTTGCAAATACTGGCGATGGGTCCGGCGCAAGGCCCGCCATTAATTGCACAATTGCATTGGCGCATATTTTGGCTTGATTGGTCGCCATATGTGCAGATTTTGGTAATGCAGCTGAAACTGCATCACCAATCACATGCACATCAGAAGCTAACTTGGATTCATAGGTTAAAAAATCAACTTCACACCAGCGCTTGTCTATATTATTTAGCCCAACCAGTTGATTATTCAACCTAACCATTTGTACCGGCTTACCTGCGCGCTGTGGTGGAATAATGTTTAACACGTCAGCCTTAACTGAATCAAATTCAGTTGTTACCGTTTTGGTATCTACATTAACATTCACCAAGGCATTATTAGGGCGATAATCAATTATCCCCGCATACATTTCGTTAAAAACCTTGGTGAAAAGACCTTTTTTTGACACAATTTCAGCATTAGCATCTAACACGATGACTTTAGACTTTGGTTTATTTTTTGCAAAGTAATAGGCTACTTGTGCCGCACGCTCATAAGGGCCTGGGGGGCAGCGATACGGTGCTTTTGGTACATTCATCACAAAAACACCACCATCAGGCATTGCTTCTAATTGTTTACGCAGATTAACTGTTTGCCAGCCAGCCTTCCAAGCATGCGGGATATTCTGTTGCGCCTCTGCGCTTTGTAACATGGGTAATTCTTCGTATATAAAATCAATACCAGGCGCTATGATCAATCTGTCGTAACTCAATTCACCACGCAACATACTGACTTTTCTTGCGCTTACATCAATACCAGTCACCTCATCCTGCACCCATTGAATTCCATGGTTCGCTTTCAGCGCATCATAACCGAAAGTTAAATCATTGATAGATTTACTGCCGCCTAAAACTAAGTTACTAAGCGGGCAAGATACAAACTGGCTATTTTTTTCAATCACTACAACTTCAATTGCGCCCAAGCTCCACATACGTAGATACTTTGCAGCGGTATTGCCGGCGTAGCCTCCCCCAATAATTACTACTCGTCCGATCGGCGGTTTTGTGGCCCTTGCAAAGGCTGGCAAGCTATTGCTAGCTAAGCCTAGACTTAAGCCAGCGCCAGTAAGCTTAACAAAATCACGTCGATTAATTTGCATGATTGACTGACAGTTTTTGAGGAGACAGTAAGGGGGATGATTTTGGTATCTGAGTTGAAAAATAATCGGCCAAATCTGTTATTTCTTGGGCATTCAAACCTTTGGCATGACGATGCATCACAGTGGCTGTGCGCTCACCAGATTTAAACTTCTGCATTTGTGTCAAAAAATAAGCAGAGTCCATCCCTGCAAGTTTTGCTGCCTTACCTACACTATTTCCATTAGTACCATGACATGCCGCGCAAGATGCGGCCAAGCTTCTAACATGTACTTGTCTTAGTTTTTTATCCTGGGTCATCGCGCTTGAAGTTGCAGTGCCTGACTCTTCAGCAACAACAATCATTGGGCAGCTAAACCCAATGATTGTGAATGTTACAAGCAGAAAAAAGAGCATTTTTTGCAAGTTACAGCCTTAAAATTAGCGTTAAACTCAATTAAGACTTCTGAATACTCAACAAATTATAGACATTTCTCTTCTTTACAACCATCTTCTTTAACACCTAGTGATAAAAGTAAATCTACCATTTTAGTGTTACCTGTGTCACGTACTACACGGATAATATCAACATCAGCACGCATTTTTTTATTAACATCAGCACCTTTTTCGGCTAAATATTTAACAATTTTGTCATAGCCATCATAAGCAGCTAGATGAAAAGCTGTCATTTTAGTCATTGGGTGGGTGTAGTCTAAGTTTGCACCATGTTCAGTTAAATATTTAACTGCTTCAAACTGACCTTTAGTCGCTGCCATTTGAATTGGAGCCCAAGCAAAATAGGTTACGTTAACATCCACGCCACTTTCAATGTATTTCTTAACAATCTTCATATCACCTTTACCGATAGCATCTGTAAATTCAACAGATTGGTCATCAGTGAGTTGCGTTGCCGCCATCGCATTGATTGAAAAACCTAAAACCACAACAGCCAACAACATTTTAAAAAATTTCATACAATTCTTCTCCTGCCTCATTTATTAAAATTAACTTCTATTTTTAAACTATTTTTAGTTTGATACAGTACAGCCAGAACATTTAATCAATAGAACGTCTTGCATTGCGAAACATACGAATCCAAGCACTATCTTCGGCATCTCCACAAGTTTGCCATGTGTTCTGCACATTACGAATTACCCGCTCAGGATGTGGCATCATAATACTAAACCGCCCATCTGTGCTGGTTAATCCAGTAACGCCAAGTGGCGAACCATTAGGATTAAACGGATAACTTTCAGTCGGCGTTGACGCATTGTCAATAAAGCGCATCGTCACCAATTTTTTCGCTAACAACTCGTTGACCGCATTTTGTTGAGAAAATTCCGCATAACCTTCACCATGTGCAACTGCAATTGGCATTTTGCTGCCCACCATGCCATTAAAGAACAGTGATGGTGACTCTAAAATCTCTACCATCGCGAGCCTGGCTTCAAATTGCTCTGATTTATTACGCACAAAATGTGGCCAATGCGCCGCGCCTGGAATCAACTCACGCAAGTTACTCATCATTTGGCAACCGTTACACACACCAAGCGCAAAGCTATCTTGTCTTTCAAAGAAATCTGAAAATTCATCACGCGCACGTGAGTTAAATAAAATAGATTTCGCCCAACCTTCACCTGCGCCAAGCACATCGCCATATGAGAATCCGCCGCATGCTACAAAGCCGGAAAAATCTTTAAGTGATACGCGACCACTAATGATATCGCTCATGTGGACATCGTAAGTTGCAAAACCTGCGCGATCAAAAGAAGCTGCCATTTCAACATGGCCATTCACACCTTGCTCACGGAGTATCGCCATTTTTGGTCTAACTCCAGTTGCAATATAGGGTGCAGCAATATCTTCTTCAGGTGCGTAAGTAAGTTTGACCGACAAACCTGGGTTTGCATCATCCAAAATACGGTCATATTCTTGTTGGGCGCACACTGGGTTGTCACGTAACTTTTGCATCTGATACGTGGTTTCAGACCACATACGGTGCAGGTTAGTACGCGTGTCACTGAATATAGCTTTACCATGCTGAGCGATTTGAATTTGGTTGCCGACGATAACATCAGCCACCACATGTGCCAAATCGTTAAATTGTGCTGCAATGGCATCAGCTTCCTGTGTTGTCACTTGAATGACGGCACCAAGCTCTTCGTTATACAACACGCTGGCAATATCGCCAGATAAGCTAGAAACGTCTACTTGTAAACCACAATGTCCAGCAAAACTCATTTCTAACAAAGTAGTGAATAAGCCACCATCTGAGCGGTCATGGTAAGCCAATAATTTTCCAGCTTTATTCAATTGCTGTATGGTAGAAAAAAAGTGTTTTAACTGGCTCGCATCATCTACGTCAGGCGTTACATCACCCACAACACCGTAAACCTGCGCTAAGCTTGAGCCACCCATGCGGTTTTTACCTGCACCTAAATCAATTAAGATTAGTTTTGTATCAACATCTGTTCTTAGCTGTGGTGTTAATGTTTTACGTACATCTGGCGTCGTAGAAAAAGCCGTAACGACTAATGAAATCGGTGATGTTACAGCCTTATTTTCAATAGTTCCATTTGCATCAGTATCATTCCATACCGTTTTCATGCTCATTGAATCTTTACCGACTGGAATGCTCACACCAAGTTGTGGGCAAAGTTCCATACCTACTGCTTTTACTGTTTCAAACAGTGCAGCATCTTCGCCTGCATGACCTGCTGGTGCCATCCAGTTTGCAGAGAGTTTCAAATCACTTATGTCGTCAATCAACGTGGCTGCAATATTTGTGATTGCTTCGCCAATCGCCATACGCCCTGAGGCGGGTGCGTTAACCAATGCCAACGGGGCTTTCTCACCAATGGCGAATGCTTCACCGCAATACGTTTCATAGCCCGCCAACGTTACCGCCACGTCTGCAACCGGTATCTGCCATGGTCCAACCATCTGTTCGCGTGCTACCAAGCCAGTTACAGAGCGATCACCAATGGTAATCAAGAATGTTTTATCTGCCACGCCAGGTAGCCTGAGTACACGGGCAGCAGCATCTTTCAAGTCGATTTTACTTGTATCAAAGGCTTTTAGCTGGCGTGCTGTACTTTTAACGTCACGCGTCATTTTTGGTGGTTTACCTAGCAATACAGATAAATCCATATCGACAGGTTTATTGTCAAAATGACTATCTGCTACGGTTAAGTGACGCTCTTCTGTCGCGATACCAACCACAGCAAACGGGCAACGTTCACGCTCGCATATCGCCTTGAAACGCGGTAAATCTTCCTGCAAAATCGCCATCACGTAGCGCTCTTGCGCCTCATTGCTCCATAGCTCACGAGGTGACATGCCAGGCTCTTCGTTATGCACATCACGTAATTGAAACACAGCGCCTACGCCTGCATCATTGACTAACTCTGGAAACGCATTAGAAATACCGCCAGCACCCACATCATGGATACTTAAAATCGGGTTCTTGTCACCCAACTGCCAACATCTATCTATCACTTCTTGAGCACGTCTTTCTAGCTCTGGGTTGCCACGTTGCACTGAATCAAAATCCAGATTCTCAACATTACTGCCAGTATCCATACTGGATGCAGCTCCACCGCCAAGACCAATCAACATTGCTGGGCCACCTAGTTGAATCAAGGCGGCACCTGCGGGAATCGGATTCTTTTTAGAATGCTTAGCAGAAATATTACCAATGCCACCTGCTAGCATAATTGGCTTGTGATAGCCGCGCATCTCACTATCAGCTTCTAATTCAAAAGTACGGAAATAGCCCGCGATATTAGGGCGACCAAACTCATTGTTATAAGCAGCGCCGCCCAAAGGCCCATCAACCATAATCTGTAATGGTGACGCGATGCGGCTAGGCTTGCCATAGTTACTTAACTCCCATGGCTGGGTGAAATTTGGAATATTCAAGTTTGATACTGAAAAGCCAGTCAAACCTGCTTTAGGTTTAGAACCACTGCCTGTTGCGCCTTCATCACGAATCTCACCGCCCGCACCAGTGGCCGCACCAGCAAATGGGGAAATTGCCGTTGGGTGATTGTGCGTTTCTACCTTCATAAGATAATGCATTTCTTCTTCGGTATAGCTATATGCGCCATCTTTAGTAGGATAAAAACGTTTTGTATTTCCCCCCGTTTTTGAACTTGCAACAATTGAAGAGTTATCAGAATATGCGACCACAGTATTGCCTGGGTTAAGCTTATGCGTATTGCGTATCATGGCAAACAAGGATAGCGCTTTCTCTTCACCATCAATGACCCAGTCTGCATTGAAGATTTTATGTCGACAATGTTCAGAGTTAGCTTGCGCAAACATCATCAACTCCACATCGGTAGGGTTACGACCAATTTTGCAGAAATTGTCAAAAAGATAATCAACTTCATCTGATGACAGCGCTAAACCTAACTGGCTGTTGGCTTTGACTAACTCAGCCTTACCACCCAACAAAACATCTATCGTGCTCAATGGTGCTGGCGTATCAGTGTGATAGAGCTTTTCGGCTTCATCTATATCTAAAAACACGGTTTCAGTCATGCGATCATGGATCAAAGGCAATAATTGCAGACGATCAGCTTCACTTAACGCTTGACCATTTTTGGTTTGCACAAAATAAGCAATACCCCGCTCTACCCGCTGAATATCAGGCAAGCCACAATGCTGGACAATATCAGTGGCACGGGATGCCCAAGGAGATATCGTCCCGATTCTAGGTAACACTAAAAAGAACTCACCTTGAGGCTCCTCAGCCTGCATGGTTGGCCCATAAGTAAGAATTTGTTTAAGTGTGCCTTGTTTTTGTTCATCAAACTTATGTTCAAATCCATTTTCAACCCATGCAAAATGCCTGAATTCAGCATATAAATGCTTGATGTTAGAGTTAGCTTGATCTAACTTTTCTTGAATTTTTTCAATACGGAATTGGGATAAAGCGGCACTACCACGTAAGCAAATCATTTGAGTGTGGGTTTTGGATTGGATGAGTGATTGGGTCATTAAATTCAGCTAAATATCTACAATTGCAAAAGCTAAATTCTATCAGATTGAACGCAATTAAGCCGTCAATAGTGCTTAATTGATACCACCTACTTGATTTTTACAACGGAATTATTAGATGATTGGTCGGGACAGCAAGATTCGAACTTGCGACCCCATGCCCCCCAGGCATGTACGCTACCAGGCTGCGCTATGCCCCGAACCGATGTTGTAACATATTACAACAAGGCAACATTATAACGCAAAAGGCTAGAGCCTATAAAAGCAGGCCTAAATTAATGCATAACATTAATATGACAAAATGAAATTTTAAGGTTTAATTACTTAAATATTAGAAGATTGTGATGCGGGGCGTAGTAAATTTAAAATTTCTAGCAATTCTGCTTTGGCCGATGCAAAATCAAAACTATTATTCACTATAGTTTGATTTTTACTGTCATTTGACTGAGTAGAAGGCTGTTGTGACGCTGCCCTCACTTCAGCACCGTCTGGGCCATCCAAACGATTGCGTGCGCCGCTAATAGTGAAACCTTGTTCGTACAATAACTCACGAATGCGTCGAATCAATAAAACTTCATGATGCTGATAATAACGGCGATTACCACGACGTTTAACAGGCTTAAGCTGAGTGAATTCTTGCTCCCAATATCTGAGTACATGCGGCTTGACACCACAAAGCTCGCTTACTTCACCTATAGTAAAGTAACGTTTTGCGGGTATCGGTGGTAACTGTATCTTTACAATTTGCTCATGCATCTTGCGATATTCTCACTTAAGCTTTAATCGATGTATCAATCAACACATGATAATTTAATTCAAGTGCTTAAACTAAAATGACTCTAACTCAAATAGTTGGCTTCAACTTTACTTTTTAGTTTTTGACTGGCATGGAAAGTAACCACGCGACGTGCTGTAATAGGTATTTCTTCACCTGTTTTAGGGTTACGACCTGGGCGCTCAGATTTTTTACGTAACTCAAAATTACCAAATCCTGATAATTTAACACTATCCCCTGCTTCTAAAGCGATACGCACTTCTTCAAAAAATGCTTCAACCATGTCTTTAGCTTCGCGTTTATTTAACCCAACTTGCTCATAGAGTAAATCAGCAAGTTCAGCTTTTGTTAATGTCATACAACGCTCCCATTTCATTTCAAGCTTTAATTAGCTTTTTTTAATGTATAGATATTCTTTTAAAACTATTTATTACAAGCTACATAAAACTAAAATAGCTAAACTGTATATATAGTTTAGCATCTAGTTTCGTAGTATTGCATCAAATTTATTTGATAATAATTGTAGCAGATTAGCAATGGCTGTATCAGCATCGCTATCCATCAAAGTTTTTTGAGTATCATGCATAAGTACTGATAATGCAAGGCTTTTTTTATTTTCAGCAATACCTTTGCCTTGGTATAAATCAAATAAAGCCACTTCCAAAACCAGTGGAATATTAGCATTTTTAATAGCATCCAACACAGTTTGCACTGCTATTTTCTCATCCAACACTACTGCCAAATCACGGCGTACAGGTAATAATTTTGACACCTCTTTATAGCTAGGTACTTGGCGATTTAAAATAGCCGATACATCCAATTCAAATAGATAAGTACTTTTCGTCAAATTATAATGTTGCTGCCATTTAGGATGTAATTTACCTAACCAGCCAATCGGCTTGCCCTCCAACAAGATGCGCGCAGTTTGGCCTGGGTGCAAAGTTGTATGCTCGGATTTTTCGTAACTAACTTTCATTCCCACCAAGGCATCCACATGCGCTTTTACCTCAAAGAAATCAATATCAGCACTATCCGCAGCCCATTGTTCTGGCTTCGCACTGCCATAAGCTAAACCTGATATTCGCGTTTCTTCAACATAAGCGGTTGCTTGCTGGTGATAAATAGCTCCAATTTCGAACAAGAATGCACGCTCTTGTTTACGATTCAGGTTATAAGTAAGGGTATCTAGCAAACCACCCCATAAACTTGTACGCATCACACTTAAGTTGCTGGCAATCGGGTTTTTAAGTTTGATTGGCGTGGCGTTACCTAATAAATTCCGCTCCCAGCTTTCATCTACAAAACTATAGTTCACAACCTCTTGATAACCTGCAGCTACTAAAGCATCACGCAACCTGCTTTGATGTATCGTAGCTTCAGGCACAGGAAGCATATCTAATTTAGCGATAGGTAGCGTTGCTGGAATATGATCGTAACCTTGTAAGCGTGCAATTTCTTCGATTAAATCTTCTTCAATTGTAATGTCAAATCTATAACTTGGTGGTGTCACTGTAAACACTGCATCGGCAGACGTAAACGTAAAACCTAACTGAGTTAAAAGTTGAGCCACTGTATCTTGTGAAAATGGTATGCCCAAGACTGATATTAACCGCGCTAATCTTAACTTTACTGGGCTACGAGCTGGTAAAGCACCTATTATTTCTGTCACTTCTCCAGCTACACCACCACATATCTGTTTGACTAATGTTGTTGCGTATTCAATTGCATTACGTGTATTGCCAAAATCTACCCCACGTTCAAAACGATAAGATGAGTCTGTGCTCAAGCCTAATCTGCGCGCTTTACCAGCAATGACAGAAGGTGCAAAGAAGGCACTTTCTAAGAATATTTCTGTGGTTTCATTCGTAACTGAAGTTGGCTTCCCACCCATAATGCCTGCCAGCGCAATAGCACCATCGTTATCTGCAATCACTAAATCATCCATTTTTAGTGCTATTGTTTGGTCATTCAGCAAACTTAATGGCTCTTGCGCTTTAGCAAAACGTACCGTTATATCTCCGCTTAATTTAGTCGCATCAAAAGCGTGCATAGGCTGACCAAGTGCTAGCAGGACATAATTAGTAATATCTACCACAGCACTTATACTACGCAAACCACTACGCTCTAGACGTTTAATCATCCAGTATGGTGTGTTGGCTTGAGCATTGATGCCCGTAATCAAACGACCGCAATAGCGCGGGCATGCAGCTATTTCACTTACTATGACATTTTTAGTTTGATTAGACTCAACCGTAGCAGGGGAAAAGTCTTCAAAACTCGTCTTTGCTCCCGTAATCGCCGCGACATCACGTGCAATACCAGTAATGCTTAAACAATCACTACGATTCGGTGTAAGTTTGAGTGTAAACAGATGATCGTCTAAATCGAGATGCTCACGAATGCTTTGACCTACCACCGCATTGCTATCTAGCTCCAATAAACCAGTCGCTTCAGCGCTGATGCCAAGCTCTCGTAAACCAAGCTCTTTAGCAGAACACATCATGCCAAATGACTCAATACCACGTACTTTAGCCTGTTTGATTGAAATACCAGGCAACTCAGCGCCCACCATTGCACAAGGTGCAATTAAACCGACACGTGCATTCGATGCTCCACATACTATTTGTAATGGTTCAGCCAAACCAACATCTACCTTACAGATTTGCAAACGATCAGCGTCAGGGTGTTTTTCAGTAGCTAATATTTTTGCTACCACAACTTTACTAAAAGCTGCAGCTACAGGTTGCATCTCTTCTACTTCAAGCCCAGCCATGGTCAAAGCATGACTAAGTGCCTGACTATCTAAATCAGTGTTAACAAGACTGCGTAACCAATTTTCCGAAAACTGCATAATGCTTTTGTGACCTTAATTATTAGAGTTGTTGTGTTAATTAAATTGGCTTAAAAAACGTAAATCATTATTAAAGAAATGGCGTAAATCATTTACACCATAACGCAACATGGTTAAGCGTTCGACGCCTAGGCCAAAAGCAAAACCACGATATTTTTCGCTATCAACGTTTACATGCTTGAACACTTCAGGATGCACCATGCCACAACCACCAATCTCTAACCAACCACCGTTCCAGCTCATATCCATCTCAGCTGAAGGTTCGGTAAAGGGAAAAAATGATGGGCGAAAACGCACTGTTAAGTCATCACGTTCAAAGAATTTTTGTAAAAAGTCCTGAACTACACCTTTTAAATTGGCAAAGCTAATATCTTCATCTACCCACAAACCTTCTACTTGATGAAACATGGGAGAATGCGTCGCATCAGAATCAACACGGTAAACACGACCAGGCGCAATGATTTTCAATGGTGGTGTTTTGTTAGTTTTTAGTGCGTTTTCCATATAACGAATTTGCACAGGCGAAGTATGCGTTCTCAATACATTTGCTTCATCAATATAAAACGTGTCATGCATTGCGCGAGCAGGATGATCTTCAGGGATATTTAACGCAGTAAAGTTGTAAAAATCAGTCTCGATTTCAGGGCCCGTTGCGACTTCAAAACCAATCGAATGGAATAACTGCTCTATACGCTGTAATGTTAATGTGACAGGGTGAAGACCGCCTTGCGATTGAGCACGTGCAGGCAAGGTCACATCAATGGACTCTTGCGCTAGTTGTTTGGCTTGCTCTGCAATTAGCAGAGCCTCTCGGCGCGCGGTTAACGCCGCTTCTACAGCCTGCTTCACTACATTAATTGCCGCACCCGCAGCTGGGCGCTCTTCATTGCTTAATTTACCTAAGCCCTTTAAGGCATCTGTCAGTAAACCGGTTTTACCTAGATATTTGGCTTTCGCGTTTTCCAAATCATTCATGGAGGTACTGTTAGCAAAGTCTGTTTGTGCTTCTGAAATTAAATGCGTTAAGTCTGCCATGTGATTTGTTATCTTTAATCTTTTTAGTTTAACTTTGAGAATTGACTTTAATTTACTGCAGTTATTTTTATAATGTATTGATTCTACTGAATAAATTTCAAGGTGGAATTTTACAGCAAAAAAAAGAGGCCGAAGCCTCTTTTTTAATTTATTTATTTAACAAAATTTGAGCTTAATAATTAAACTGCTAAAGCTTTCTTTGCCATTTCAACGAATTGAGCAAATGCAACCTTATCAAATACTGCTAAATCAGCTAATACTTTACGATCAACTTCAATCGCTGCTTTTTTCAAGCCATTCATGAAGCGGCTATATGTCAAACCACACTCACGTGCACCAGCGTTAATACGTGCAATCCACAATGTACGGAATTGACGTTTTTTCTGACGACGGTCACGGTAAGCATATTGACCAGCTTTCATTACCGCTTGCTTAGCAACGCGGTAAACGTTTTTACGACGGCCGCGGTAACCCTTAGCGGCTTTTAATACTTTCTTGTGTCTAGCGCGAGCAATGACACCACGTTTTACTCTAGGCATATCGGTCTCCTTATCGTGTTGGCATCATTGCGCGAACGCGCTTGACGTCTGTTGGTGAGATGATCGCCGTGCCGCGTAGTTTACGCTTTTGCTTGGTGGTCTTTTTAGTGAGGATATGGCGTAAGTGTGAATGCGTACGTTTCACTTTACCATTACCCAAGAATTTGAAGCGCTTTTTAGCACCACTCTTGGTTTTCATTTTTGGCATTTTGTTCTCCTTGAACTTAAGTTATGAGTGCTTAGGCATGCCGTTAAGCCGTATCACTCGGAATTTTTACTACATTTTTACAATTAACTACTTAACTTTCTTATGCGGGCCGAGCACCATCACCATTTGACGGCCTTCCATTTTTGGAAACTGCTCAACCACTGCCACTTCTTTTGTATCGGCTTCTACACGTCTAAGTAACGCTAAGCCAAACTCTTGGTGTGTAATCTCACGACCTCTGAAACGCAACGTGATTTTTGCTTTATCACCGTCTTCAATAAAACGGATGATGTTACGTACTTTGATGTTGTAATCGCCATCATCAGTACCTGGGCGAAACTTAATCTCTTTCACCACCACTTGTTTTTGCTTAAGCTTAACTTCGTGCTGCTTTTTACTTTCGGCGTATTTAAACTTACCGTAATCCAACAACCTGCACACTGGCGGAACAGCGTTAGGCGCGATTTCCACTAGATCAATATCTGCTTCTTCTGCTTTCGCAAACGCCTCCGTCAGCGACATAATGCCTAACGGTTCACCCTCTATTCCTACCAAACGAACTTGCGACCCTGTAATGTCGCCATTAATTCGTGTATCTTTGTCCTGTGCTATATCAAATTCTCCAAATAGTTAAGCCGCGCATTTTCAGAAATAAACTTTAAGTCAGCATTTTAGCCAACTTATAGTAAGTTAAACCTTAGTTTCAACTTCTGCTTTTAAGCGCTCAATTAGCGCTTCAATCGGCATAGAACCTAGGTCTTCACCCTTTCTGGTACGCACGGCTACATGTCCCGCTTGCATTTCACGCTCACCTGCAACTAGCAAATAAGGCATCTTCTGCATGCTATGTTCGCGTATTTTATAGGTAATCTTCTCATTTCTCAAGTCAAATTCGCATCTGATGCCATTTTTCTTCAACATTTCAACTACTTGGCGCACATAATCTGCCTGACCTTCAGAAATATTTAATACCATTACTTGCACAGGTGCTAGCCATAACGGCATTGCACCTGCGTAATTTTCAATCAATATTCCAATAAAACGCTCCATAGAGCCAACAATGGCACGATGCAACATCACAGGACGTTTGCGAGAATTATCCTCCGCCACGTATTCCGCACCTAAGCGCTCTGGTAGATTGGGATCTAACTGTATCGTACCGCATTGCCATAAACGACCAAGGCTATCTTTTAGCGTGAATTCAATTTTAGGGCCATAAAATGCGCCCTCGCCTGGCTGATATTCAAAGTCAAGGTTATTTAGTTTTAATGCGTTAGCCAATGAAGTTTCTGCTTTATCCCAGTCGGCATCAGTACCTATGCGTTTTTCAGGGCGAGTGGATAGCTTAACCAACACATCATTAAAGCCAAAGTCGCCATAGGCTTTGTAAAGCATTTTAATGAAATCAGCGACTTCAGCCTCAACTTGCTCTTCAGTACAGAATATATGTGCATCATCTTGTGTAAAGCCGCGCACGCGCATCAAGCCATGTAATGAACCCGATGGCTCATTACGGTGACATGAACCAAACTCAGCCAACCTTAAAGGTAAGTCCCGATAACTATGCAAACTGCTATTGAAAATTTGGACATGACCAGGGCAATTCATCGGCTTTACAGCGTAATCGCGACTTTCTGAACTAGTTACAAACATACCTTCACGGTAGTTTTGCCAATGTCCCGATTTTTCCCACAAGGTTTTATCCATAATGGTCGGCGTACGCACTTCTTGATAATTATAATCACGAAACATCTGGCGCATATATTGCTCAACTTCTTGCCAAATACTCCAGCCACGCGGATGCCAGAACACCATGCCTGGTGCATCATCTTGCATGTGAAAATAATCAAGCTGCTTACCTAGTTTGCGATGATCGCGCTTTTCAGCTTCTTCAAGCTGAAACAAGTATGCTTCAAGCTCTTCTTTATTACGCCAAGCAGTGCCGTATACACGTTGCAGCATCTCGTTATTACTGTCACCACGCCAGTAAGCACCTGCTAACTTCATGAGTTTGAAAGCTTTTAATTTGCCAGTATTAGGTACGTGTGGGCCGCGACAAAGGTCAGTAAAATTGCCTTCTGTGTAGAGAGAAACATCTTCACCCGCTGGAATACTGGCAATAATCTCGGCTTTGTAATGCTCACCTATTGATTTGAAATAATCGACTGCTTCATCGCGCGGCAACACTTTACGTGTCACTTGCTCATCTTTTTTAGCAAGCTCACCCATTTTCTTTTCTATAGCGATTAAATCTTCTGGAGTGAATGGGCGCTTGTATGAAAAGTCGTAGAAAAAACCATTTTCAATCACAGGGCCGATAGTCACTTGCGCATCAGGAAACAACTCTTTTACCGCATAAGCCAACAAATGCGCTGTTGAATGACGGATGACGTCTAAGCCTTCTGGATTCTTGTCAGTAATAATCGCGAGTTCAGAATTTTTATTGATGAGATATGAAGTATCTACCAGCACTCCATCCACTTTACCGGCAAGCGCAGCTTTAGCTAAGCCTGCGCCAATATTCATGGCAACTTCTGCTACGGTGACAGGTGTATCAAAGCTGCGTTCAGAGCCATCAGGTAAGCGAATTACTGGCATTTAGTTATCCATCAATTTAATTAGGCAATTTTAAACAATAAAAGCCGTTAATTTAACGGCTTTTACTTTAATGTTCTTTGTATAAAAGTACTGGTAGGCAGTAGCAGACTCGAACTGCTGACCTCTTGGATGTCGACCAAGCGCTCTAACCAACTGAGCTAACCGCCTAATGTATTTAATGCTGTTTGAATATCACTATTTTGATGTCATTTCCAAACAAGGCGTGATTTTAGCTGATTGCAGCCTTAGGCGCAAACTTGAAACGCTATAATAGTGGATGCTAACAAATTATCTTGCCCTAAATATTGAACAACTCGTCAATAAAGTCGCTGAACACGGCTTTTGTGTAATGGATAATTTTGTCCCGCATGCCGATATTTCAGCCTTGTCAGATGAAATCACTCTACTGAACGATAACTTTCAAATGCAGGAGGCTGGTACGGGTCGAGCCCATAAGGTTATCAACTCAAAATTGCGCGGTGATATTATTTATTGGCTTAATGAAACTGAGGCAACCATAGCGCAAGAAGCCTATTTCAGCAAAATGGAAGCACTGCGGCTTAGCTTGAATCAGCACCTGTATTTGGGTTTGTTCGGGCTTGAAAGCCATTTAGCACTTTATCCCACAGGTGCTGGCTACAAAAAGCATATTGATAGATTTAAAGGTAACAGTAGCAATCTACCAGTACGTCAAATTAGCTGTATTTTATATTTGAACCAAGATTGGCTAGGTGAGTACGGTGGTGATTTACGGTTATACCTTAATACAAATGATGGGGCAGATATTGAATCTAAAATAGACATCGCCCCATTGGGTGGCAGATTAGTTGTATTTTTATCAGATACTTTTTATCATGAAGTGTTACCTGCAACACAGGACAGAATGAGCTTAACGGGCTGGTTTTTAACGCGTTAAGCTATTGCGTCTCCTGCAAACGAACATATATGCTAGGGCTAGCGTAACCATCTGCGGGCAAACGTTGCGATTGCTGAAAAGCCCGAACAGCAGCTTGGGTTTGCAAACCGGGGAAGCCATCTGGTTCGCCTGCGTCAAAACCGCGTTGGTTTAACGTCGTTTGGACTTCGAACATTTCCTGAAAGGTCAGCGCTCCTGGCTCTGCGAGCTGCCCACCGAATATTGGTGATTCACCTTCAATGCGCTTGGCCAATTGAGCCACTGAAAGTGCATAATTCACAGAGCGATTCCAATCCATAATGGCATCAAAGTTATCAAACACCATAAAGGCCGGGCCACGCCATCCTTGTGGCAACAAGATGGCCGCTTGACTGCTGGTATTTGGCAGTGAGGTAACAAGAACCTTAGGAATTGAATTTTTTACTGAAGCATTTAGATTAAGCGGGTTCGTAATAAGGCTTTTAGTTATCACTTTGTTTTTGGTTTTGCTGCTGGCTTTTCTTTTGCCGGCAGTATTAGGTTTAGTTGCTTTAGCTGATTGATTAGACTTTGCTATCACAGAATTTGGCTGTGCTTTAATTTCGCCTGTTACCTTGCTTACTTGCAATGACGTCACACCCTGCAGCGCCCACTCCTTGGTAGATTTTCTTAAAATTAGCTGTGCATCCTGCCATTGAAAATTTTCCGGCAAATGCACCTCCATCATTACTGGCTCACCTTCACGCCAGCCCACCTGTGATAGGTAATTAGCTGCTGAGGCAAATGCATCTGGTACAGAGTTAACAATATCAATGCGTTCATCGCCATCACCATCCACGGCATAGGTAATGAATGTACTGGGGATAAATTGCATGTTACCGAAAGCACCTGCCCAAGACCCGCGAAAATCATTTATATCTGCATGCCCTGCGTCTAACATACGCATGGCATCTAATAGCTGATTGCGAAAAAAGGAAGCACGACGGCCATCATAAGCCAAGGTGGCAAGTGTAGATAGCGTATCAATATTACCTTGATAACTGCCATAGTTAGTTTCCATTGCCCAAAATGAAACTAAAATTGCTTTAGGCACGCCATATTGAGCTTCCATCTTATTCAGCAAGGTCTCATATTGTGCTAATTGTGCACGCCCACGTGCAATCTTAAGCGCATCTACACGCTGATAATAATAATCAAAAAATGTACTGATGAACTCAGGTTGAGCACGATCCAACTTGATTATATTAGGCAGAAGCTCAACGTGATTAATAGTCTCGGTGGCTGTTTTTTCGCTAATGCCTACAGTTAGCGCCTCTTGTTTTAATTCATATAGCCAGACATTAAAATCATCTTTTGCAAAAGCAACATCAAAAGAAAATATATACAATAAAAATGAAACAATTGACGTTAGCGTTTTATTAACCATGTTGAGATGCAACTGGCTGATTAGAGTTTTCAGCATTCGATTTCTGGTTAAGTAAAGCTTGATAACCTGATTTAAAATCCGGGTGTAGTAATTGAAAACCTGTGGCTAGCATCATTTGATTGCTCAGACGCTTGCCTCCTTCTATAACAGGCGTTTTAACTTTGGCCTCAACCTTTAATTTAGTTGCAATCCACTGCAAAACTTCGTATTGAGTTGTCGGTTTTGAGTCAGTTACTATATAGCAACTATCAACAGCAACATTTATTAATACTTTTTGAACTAAAAAAACCATGAATGCCGCAGCGTCATCGCGATGAATTCGATTGCTCCAGCTATTTAACTCCGGCCAATTTTTGGGTGATTTTGCTAAGTTAACCATACGCATTCTGCCTGGCCCATAAATACCAGAGAGCCTTAACACTGTAGTGCCGCAAGACAGTGTCTTAAGCAAGCTCTCAGCTTCTAGTAAACGCTCACCACCGAAATCAGCAGGAATCGCAGCAACAGTTTCATCTAACAATACTTCTGTTTTTTGACCATATACGCGTGTGCTCGAGACAAAAAATACATGCTTTAACTGTGCATTTTTAACTTGTGTAGCTAATACGTGACGTAAGCCATCAACATAATGAGACTTATATTGCTCATCGGTTTGGCCATTGGCGGCTACACAATAAATTAAAATTTCGGGGTGAATGCCGTTGAGCATGGCTAAACTTGCTGGTTGCGTGACATCTGCTTGAATGATAGTTATGCCATCAATAGCTGTATCACTACGCCTAACTCCCACGGTTTTAATACCTAATTCAGCTAATTGAGTTGCTACCGCACTGCCTAAATCTCCGCACCCTACAATCAGTACCTTAACCATTTTTTCAACCATAATTTTAACGTGCGCTTTGTAAGTATTTTTCTGCAAAAAACAAAGCAACGATGGTTTTACCGTCGGTAATCTGACCACTTTTAACCATACTCAGGCAATCTTCAAAACTCGCTTCAAAAACATCCAATGACTCATCTTCATCTCGTTGATGAGCTCCGGCACTCAAACCACGTGCTAAATACATATGAATCACCTCGTTTGAATAGCCGATGCATGGGTGCTGGAGACCTAACTTCACCCACTCGCTAGCACTGTATCCTGTTTCTTCTAACAACTCACGCTGACCCGTGATAAGTACTTCCTCTCCAGCTTCCATCTTACCTGCTGGCAGTTCAATAAATACTTGGTGCAATGGATAACGAAATTGTTTTTCGAGAACAACGTTACCATTGGGTAATATGGGCACAATAACCACCGCCCCAGGATGTAATACGTATTCTCGTTGACTTAAATTGCCAGTTGGTAAGCGCACTTGGTCACGCTTAACTGTCAGCAAGCCACCAGCGGCAATAGTTTCTGAGCTAACGCAGTGCTCTATTAAATCAACTATTGGTAAATCTACGGGCAACTTAATCATCAATTAAGCGCTGCAACACTAAATGTATCGCATTGTTTAATATCGCCAGTACTCAAGCCTTGATTAAACCAATGCATACGCTGCTGTGAAGTGCCATGTGTGAAGCTATCAGGTACAGCATATCCTTGGGCTTTCTTTTGCAGTGCATCATCGCCAATTGCAGCAGCTGCAGTCATGGCCTCTTCCACATCGCCTTGCTCTAAAATACGATTGGCGCCATCGGCATGGTTTGCCCATACACCTGCGTAGCAATCTGCTTGCAGCTCTAAACGCACAGAATATTGATTTGCCTGTGCTTCGTCACGTGCATTTTGACGAGCTTGTTGCACCTTATCTGAGATGCCCATAAGATTTTGAATGTGATGTCCGACTTCATGCGCTATGACATAAGCTTGCGCGAAATCGCCAGGTGCATTGAAACGTGATTTCAACTCTTGGTAAAAACTTAAATCGATATACACTTTTTGATCGCCTGGGCAATAAAACGGGCCCATTGCCGCCTGGCCAGAACCGCAAGCGGTAGGTGTTTGACCACTAAATAATACCAGCTTCGGTGCGGGATATTGCTGGCCAGATTCGGCGAAAATCTTCCCCCATGTATCTTCTGTGCTGCCTAGTACTTTGGCGACAAATTTTGCCATCGGGTCATCTGCGGGGATCGGCTTGGATTCTACAGGGGCATTTTGTTGCAAGCCCTGTCCCATGTTCAATATCACTGAAGGATCAACACCAAAATACATCGCGACTAATGCGATTGCAATTGTGCCAATACCTATACCCTTGCCACCAATCGGCAAGCCACCCCTACTGCCGCGCCTGTCTTCTACGTTACTACTTTCACGTTCATCATCTAAGCGCATGGTAAGCCTCGCAATTATTTGGAGCTATTGATTAAAATTGAATGCAATCAATGTATATTTTTGAACGAGGAGTAAAAATATACAAGTACTTTTTTGGGTGAATATACTGATGATTCAATAAGCTTAACTACATCAGCTATTTATCAATGATGACATTACGATTGTTTACAAATCACTTGTTGAGAAAATTTAACTTTATTCAACATTCTACTGTGTGCAATTAGCTATGTCTTTACCTCCACAGCACCTTGTAAACAAATCCTGGGAAAGCAAACACTAGAAATAAACATCCAGTCACTGCATAAAATTCCCAATCCTGCGGTGCCATTTGACCAAAGGTGATATTTTCTGCATACAAGGCAACTGCACCGACCAAGAAATACAGAACGATGAGCTCGAGTAAACACCAACCTAGATTCTTAGGTGTTCGCTTAACAGGAATAACATAAAACAGCTTATTTGAAAACCAAGGTAGGTTCGCAGCAAAGAATACTAACCCCAGCAATATCCATGTTGTATTTGAAGAGCCCATGATTAGCTCAAACTTCTTGTAATTGCATAGGCACAAAATTCCATCAAGCTTTGTGGCATAAGACCTATCACCAGCAAGCCGAGTGCATTAATGCCCAATACCACACGCATATCAATAGGCGCTTCTATAGGATGCTGATCTAATGGTTCATCAAAATACATCAATTTAATTACACGTAAATAGTAAAAAGCGCCGATCACTGCCATCAGAACTGCAAACACGACTAACCATAAGTAACCTGCCTGCAATGCAGCCTGCAATACGCTAAATTTGGCATAAAAGCCTAATGTCGGTGGTACACCAGCCATGCTGAACATGACAATCAACATTAAAAATGCATGCCATGGACTACGATGATTCAAACCTTTTAAGTCATCTAATTTGTCTGCCTCAAAACCTTTGCGTGACAATAATAAAATAATGCCAAAACCTGCAAGGGTCATTAACACATAACTCACTACATAGAACATCGCATATACAAAACCATTCATGCTGGCGCTCATTAAGCCGTACAACACAAAGCCAATATGTGAAATTGTAGAATATGCCAACATACGTTTTAAGTTGGTTTGTGCAATGGCCGTAATATTACCGATGATGATAGACAACACCGCCATAATCATCAGCATTTGCTGCCAATCAGCGATGAGTGTAGGTAACGCTTGTACCAGAATACGAATCACAAAAGCAAAGGCCGCTAGCTTAGGCACCGAGCTAATGAGCATAGTGATAGCCGTAGGTGAACCCTCATAAACATCAGGCACCCACATTTGAAACGGTACTGCTCCTAACTTAAATGCTAAACCTGCCACAATAAACACTAAACCTAGGATTAGTACCGCATGATTACCGCCACCACCCATTAACGCAGTATTGATCTCTGAAATATTCAGGCTACCTGTCATACCGTAAATCATGCTCATGCCGTATAGCAACATACCGGAAGCTAATGCACCTAACACAAAGTATTTCATAGCCGCTTCTGTAGCGCGCGCATTATCACGATCTAAAGCTACCAAGGCATACAGGCTTAAAGACAGCAGCTCTAAACCTACGTAAAGTGTCAGCATGCTTTGACCTGAGACCATAATCATCATGCCGACTACTGAAAATAGCACCAAAGCATAGAATTCACCTCGGAACATGCCGCGCTGCTGTATATATTGACGTGTATAGACAAAAATAAGTGATGTACCCAGATAAGTCATTAACTTCAATACATCAGACATGGCATCATCAACGAATGTGCCTGTAAATGCATACGTGACACTAGGTGCATGGGTAGTAAAGGTGATGTAAGCAGCGACTAATAAAGTTAACTGTGCTAAACCATAAATGGCAATACGGTTCGCATTTTTAAGAAATAAGTCCGCCAGCAAAATTACCATCGCCATAGATACGATGACAATTTCAGGCAATGCGGTAATCAGGTCGTAACGAATATTTTCCATGTGTATATCTTATAAGCCTGCTGGCAACTTGCTTTGTGCAAGTTGTGATAAAAATTGAGTAACAGTTGCATTGGTCATATCGGTAAGCGGTTGTGGATAAATACCCAAAGCTAATACTAATATCGCTAATATCGCTAATATCAAAAATTCCCGTTTGTTTAAATCTTTTAGTGCTGCAACATGATGGTTAGCCACTTCGCCATAAAATACGCGTTTAACCATCCATAATGTATACGCTGCACCAAAAATCAAAGTCGTTGCAGCTAAAAATGCGTACCAAAAGTTTGCTTCAACCGCGCCTAATATCACCATAAATTCGCCCACAAAACCTGATGTGCCCGGCAAACCACTATTGGCCATGGCAAATAACACAGCAAAGCCGGCGAACATAGGCATTGTGTTAGCGACACCACCGTAGGATTCGATTTGGCGGCTATGCATCCGCTCATATAACACGCCTACACACAAGAACATGGCCGTGGAAATAAAACCATGCGAAATCATTTGTACAATTGCACCTTCCAGCCCTAAATTATTAAAAATAAAGAAACCTAAAGTTACAAAACCCATATGTGAGATTGATGAATAGGCAATCAGCTTTTTCATGTCTTTTTGCACCAACGCCACAAGCGCGATATAAACGATAGCAATCAGTGATAAAGCAATCATATAGCCCGACAAATGGTGTGCTGCATCTGGCGCAATCGGCATTGCAAAGCGTAAAAAGCTGTAACCGCCAAGCTTAAGTGCAATTGCTGCCAACACCACTGAACCACCTGTAGGTGCCTCAACGTGGGCATCTGGCAACCAAGTATGCACTGGCCACATTGGAATCTTTACTGCGAAGGCGACGAAAAATGCAATAAAAATCAGTACTTGCACATTAAGCGGCATAGTGAATTTATAAAAATCGGTGACTTCAAAACTACCGGTAGAAAGATATAAATAAATAAAGGCAACCAGCATGAGCAATGAGCCCAACAAGGTATACAAGAAGAATTTAATCGTTGCGTAAACTCTATTCGGACCGCCCCAAATACCAATTACCAAGAACATTGGAATGAGCATGGCTTCCCAAAACACATAATACAAAATTGCATCTAGTGCACTGAATACGCCAATCATCAAGCCGCTCATAATCAGGAAGCACGCCATGTATTGCGCTACACGTTTCTCAATCACTTCCCATGCGGAAATAATCACAATCACTGTAGTAAAGCTTGTGAGTAATATCAACGGTATGGCAATGCCATCCACGCCTAAATGGTAATTGATATTAAATGCAGGAATCCAACGAAAGCCTTCTTGAAACTGAAAGCCACCATCTGCAAAATTAAAATGTGTGTATAAACGAATCGTGACCAAAAAGCTGATAACACCACCAATAAGTGCTAGCCAGCGCGTATTGTTTGGTTTGCTTTCGTTCGCGGTAGCTAAGACTAAAATACCTGCCAGCACAGGCACCCAGATAGCAAAACTTAAAATATGTTGGATAAAGTAATCAACCATTTTCTTTTTTTATACTTTACTTAAAATTTGAACGAATGAAACGAGAGCATAAAAAACACGCCAATAATCATGGCGAATGCATAATGATAGATGAGCCCAGTTTGTAATTTACGTACCACACCTGAGAATTTACCAATTAAATTAGCCGTGCCGTTGACCATGGCCCCATCGATTAATTGAACGTCACCAATTTGCCATAGCTTGCTACCAATTAAACGTGAACCAGCCGCAAATACGCGCTCATTAAAGCTATCAAAACCATATTTATTTTCAAGAATTTGATTGATGAATGAAAATCTTGTTTGAATCTTAGCCGGAATATCTGGGCGTTTCATATAGAAGTACCATGCTAAACCTACACCAGAAGCGGCTAATACAAATGGTAGCGACATTAAACCGTGAAGCGCCATACCAGCCGCTGAATGATAAATAGTATGCCAGTGATGTGTTAACTCATGCATTGCAGGGTGTGCTGCTGAATCTACAAAAATCACACCTTTAAAGAAATCACCGTATAGCATCGGTTCAATTGCAACGTAGCCAATTAATAGTGTCGGTATTGCTAGCAGGATCAAAGGAAGTTTAATGACCCAACCCGGCTCGTGTGGATCATCTGTTGGACTTAATCCATGATGTTCCGCATGGTCATCGTGTGGTGTAGTGTGAACATCTTCATGTCCTTCATGTGTGTCCACATGATGCTCTACATGCTTTGGCGTACGCCATTTTTCACTGCCATGAAAAACTAAGAAGTACATACGAAAACTATAAAATGCAGTAACGAATACACCTACCAAAACGGCAAAATATGCAAAACCACTACCGGTAATAGTGGAAGCTTTTGCTGCTTCTATGATGCTATCTTTTGAATAAAACCCTGATAGGAATGGCGTACCGATTAATGCTAACGAACCGATTAACGAGGTGATCCAAGTGATTGGCATATACTTTTTAAGGTTACCCATATTGCGAATATCTTGGTCATGGTGCATACCCATAATTACCGCACCCGCGCCTAAAAATAACAGCGCTTTAAAGAACGCGTGCGTCATTAAGTGAAAAATAGCCACTGAATAAGCTGAAGCACCTAAAGCAACAGTCATATAACCTAGTTGCGAAAGCGTTGAATAAGCAACCACACGCTTAATATCGTTTTGAATGACGCCTAGGAAGCCCATAAATAAGGCTGTGATACTACCGATGATCATCACAAAAGATAACGCAGTAGAGGACAACTCAAACAACGGTGACATACGTGCCACCATAAAAATACCCGCTGTTACCATCGTTGCCGCATGAATCAATGCTGAGATTGGTGTTGGGCCTTCCATGGAGTCTGGCAACCACACATGCAAAGGTACTTGTGCTGACTTACCCATCGCACCGATGAATAACAAAATACAAGTCACTGTCATTAGCGACCATGATGCATTACCGATTAAAGTAATTTGCTCATCTGCCATTTGTGGCGCGACTGAAAACACAGCTGCGTAGTCTAGGCTACCAAAGTGAAAAAGTACTAAACCGATGCCAAGTAAAAAGCCAAAATCACCGACACGATTGACTAAAAACGCTTTTAAATTCGCGTAAATAGCGGTTGGGCGTGTGTACCAAAAACCAATCAGTAAATAAGAAACTAAACCTACCGCCTCCCATCCAAAGAATAACTGCATGAAGTTGTTGCTCATGACCAACATCAACATCGCAAAGGTAAATAGCGAAATATAGCTAAAGAAACGTGCGTAGCCTTTGTCTTCAGCCATATATCCAATGGTGTAAATATGCACCATCAGTGACACGAACGTCACTACGACCATCATCATGGCTGACAATCTGTCTATTAAAAAACCAACTTCAAACGAGACATTGCCACTTTTTAACCAAGTGTAAACGGTATCGTTATACACATGCCCTAACAGCGCATCTTTAAGTACGTAAGCCGACAAACCGAATGAAGCACCAACACCTGCAATGGTAATCACATGAGCAGCAGCGCGTGGCAGTTGTTTGCCAAAAAGACCAACAATGACTGCGACTAACAAGGGCAATAAAGGAATGGCTAAGTAAATTTGTTGCATAGTCATTTCTTGTATCTACCCTTTTAAACTATCTAAATCGTCAACGTTAATGGTGCGTAAGTTTCTAAATAACACTACTAAAATAGCTAAGCCAATGGCCGACTCAGCCGCTGCAACTGTGAGTATAAAAAACACAAATACTTGCCCTGCTATATCGTGTAAATAATGTGAAAACGCGATGAAATTAAGATTAACTGCAAGCAGCATCAACTCAATCGCCATTAGCAAAATAATCACATTTTTACGATTTAAGAATATACCAATCACGCTAATTGCAAAAAGCAACGCGCCAAGGATGAGGTAATGAGATAAACCAACCATTATTTATTTTCCTTAGCATTAGCTGGCGTTTCTGTTGCTAGTTGTTCTACTGTTTGCTCAACCACAGCATCCATTTTAACGATGCGGATTCTATCTTCTTTTTTCACAAGTACTTGTTTAGCTGGATCCATCGACTTGCTGTCCTTACGGTCGCGTAAAGTCAGTGCAATAGCTGCGATAATTGCTACCAATAAAACGACCGAAGCCAGCTCAAACGGCAACAAATAATCGGTATATAGTACACGGCCTAATTCAGCCGTATTACTGTAATCCGCTGGATGCGGCGCTGGCGCTGCGATTTTATCAGCGCCGAAATTACGCACGCCGACAATCATCACCATTTCAATCGCCATTAAACCACCGACTGGCAATGCAATTGGCAAGGCATTCCAGAAACCTTCACGTAACTTATCTAGGTTAATATCTAGCATCATCACCACAAACAAGAACAACACCATCACTGCACCTACGTATACCAGCACGAGTGCAATTGCCAAAAATTCAGCTTCTAATAGCAACCAAATACCAGCGGCTGTAAAAAATGCTAACACTAGGTAAAGCGCTGCATATACTGGGTTGCGTGTTGTAATGACACGCAAAGCTGCAATCAATAATATGATTGCGAGCGTATAAAAAACGATGTCTTGAAAATGTAAGCCGAAAAAGGTCATGACGTTCTAATCATTATATATAGTAAGTTCTGTCTGAAATCTTGCTTATCTGAATGCTTTGTCGGTTGCACGATCTGCGGCAATTTGTTTTTCATGTTTATCACCCACGGCTAACAACATCTCTTTGGTATAAATTAAATCCCCGCGTTGCTCGCCGTGATAATCAAAAATACGGGTTTCAACAATAGAATCCACAGGGCAAGACTCTTCACACAAGCCGCAAAAAATACATTTGGTAAGGTCAATATCGTAACGGGTAGTACGGCGCGTATTATCTTCACGCTGCTCAGATTCAATGGTAATCGCCATCGCGGGACAAACAGCTTCGCATAATTTACAAGCAATACAACGCTCTTCACCGTTTGGATAACGGCGCAAAGCATGCAAGCCTCTAAAGCGCGGTGATTGTGGTGTGCTCTCTTCAGGATATTGCACAGTAATTTTGGGCGCAAAAAAGTAACGCCCTGTTAGCGCCATTCCTTTTAACAGCTCCACCAGCATTAAGCTGCCGAGTGTAGATTTAATTTTTGCAATCATAATTTAATATCAGTATTATTTTATTCCAATGGAATATTAGTGGAACAAATATGCCCAAGGTGTTTGCATCATGCCGCCTACTACAACTATCCAAACAATGGTAATTGGAATAAATACTTTCCAGCCCAAACGCATAATTTGGTCGTACCTATACCGCGGAAACGTTGCTCTAAACCATAAAAAGAAGAACAGCAAGAATCCAACTTTAGCGAGTAACCATAAGAAACTATCTGGAATAAATGGTACTGGCGATAACCAACCACCTAGGAACATCAAGGCTGCCAACATTGATACCAAGATCATATTAGCGTATTCAGCCAAGAAAAACACCGCAAAGGCCATTCCAGAATACTCCACATGGAACCCCGCAACAATCTCAGACTCACCTTCAGCCACATCAAAAGGTGCTCGGTTAGTTTCTGCTACAGCACTGATGAAATACACAATAAACAGCGGAAACAAAGGCAAGAAATACCAATGCCAGAAACCACCAGCCTGACCCATTACGATTTTGCCTAAGTTCAGTGAATTAGCGCACATCAGCACACCAACCAATGCAAAACCCATGGCAATTTCATAAGACACGATTTGTGCAGCTGAGCGTAATGCACCTAAAAATGCATATTTAGAGTTTGATGCCCAACCCGCAATAATTACACCGTACACGGCCACCGACGTCATGGCTAAAATATATAACAGTCCGGCATCCACATCAGCAAGTACCATTTCCATATCAAATGGAATCACAGCCCAAGCCGCAAAGGCAGGCGCTATCGCTAATACAGGGCCCAATAAAAACAGTGCTTTATTAGAAGCTGTAGGTAAGATTATCTCTTTAAACAATAACTTCAGGCCATCGGCAATTGGCTGCAATAAACCGAAATAGCCAACGCGATTTGGGCCGATACGCACTTGCATGTAGCCAATGACTTTACGTTCAGCCAACGTGAGGTAGGCTACGGCCCCCATTAACGGCGCAACGATTGCGACGATCTTAATCAGTGTCCAGCCGGTGATTTCTACCGCTGGCCAGTAACTACCAAATAAATTTGCTAACAATTCCATTAGTCACGCACTTCCATCATGGCGGGTTGATTAGTCTTAAGCTGCTCTGGGGAGAATTTTTCTACCGTAATATCACCCATCAAATCTCCCAAGCCTATCGTATCTTCATGTGCCGCGGCTACCCTCACACAACCAATAGCAACATGATTATCCAGCTTCACAACTAAAACAGCACTGCCTTTATCTTGTTTTACTAAAACATAATCACCTTCGACCAAACCTAATTTTTCAAGTTGGTTCGCACACATACGGGCCATTGGTTTAATGTTGTATTTAGTCTTTTGTAAAGGTGGGGAGCGGCGCACAATAGAATCAGACTCATATTGCGGCACTTCGCCGATACGTTGTAAACCATCGCTCTTGATGTTGACCTGAATCTCAACCAACTCTTTGAGGTTGTTATTCAAATTACGCCACACTGCAACTGAAGGTTTTTCACCTTTAAAAATTGCTGTTTTTACCTGTTCACTGGTTTCATAATCAAAACCTTGCAAGCTTAATGTATTAGCCAACACACGTAATACTTTCCAGCCTGGACGACACTCACCAAGCGGTTTTGCAGCAGCAGTGAAGCTTTGCACACGCCCCTCCATGCTCATGAACGTACCTGAAGTTTCGGTGAATGGTGCAATTGGAAGCAACACATCTGCATTTTCTAATGCCTGAGACTTAAATGCAGTCAATGCAACTACGCACTCGGCTTTTTCCATTGCAGCTTTAGCTAACGCTGCATGCTGGCAATCTAATTCTGGTTCTATATTCACGATTAAATAAGCTTTACGTGGCACTTCTAGCATTGCACGTGCATGCATACCAGTGCTACTAGGCATTACGCCCATAAAATGCATACCGGTGCTATTTGCTGCCGCAGGCAAAATACCACCTTTAGCGCCTGAAATTCCGCCAATTGCTTCGGCCATGCTGTACATTTCAGTAAACCTTGGGTCACTTAATGCCATATTTCCTAAGAAAATACCTACTTTTGGAGCAACCAAATCGACATCTTTACCATGCCCAGCTAAACTTTCTGCCATCGCTTGCGTATTAGGGCGTACTTTAATTTCTTCTAATAATTTGTTCAGCGATGGTGGAAGGCAAAGTGATAAGCGTTGCAAACCTGACATCGCTTTTAAAATCTGACCCAGCACATTGACCATGTCATTAGGACGCACAATGACTTTATGTGCTATTTCCATCAATGGGTCATTGTCTAACGGGCTCACAACAGATAGCTGCGCACCGTTACCCACGGCTTTGCGAAAACGCTGTGCTAATAGTGGATGTTCATTACGCAGATTAGAGCCAATGAGCAAAATACGATCCAGCGATTCAATCTCATTGATGTTACACCCCATCCAAGGCGTGCCTACACGTCTACCATCCAGCCTGAAATCCGTCTGGCGCAAACGGTAATCAACATTGCCGCAATTTAAACCATCGGCCAACTGTTTCGCCAGATAGCCTTCTTCCATTGTACTATTAGGTGAAACCAATACACCTAAAGCTTCGCTACCATGCTCGTTAGTAATGTCTTTGATTTGTCCAGCAGCAAATTCCAGTGCAGTTTTCCAATCTGTTTCTACCCAAGCACCGTTATGTTTAATCATCGGCACTTTAAGACGATCTGGACTGTTTAAACCCTCATACGAGAAGCGATCACGATCTGACAACCAACATTCGTTAATACTTTCTTTTTCACGCGGCAATACGCGCATGACTTTATTATCTTTAACATGCACTTCAATATGTGAGCCAAGACCGTCGTGTGGCGCAATGCTTGGTCTGCGCGTCAACTCCCAGCTACGTGCAGAGTAACGATATGGTTTGCTAGTAAGCGCCCCAACCGGACACAAATCGATAATGTTGCCAGACAACTCGGAATTCACGCTCTTATCTACATAAGCAGTAATCTCAGTATGCTCGCCACGCCCTACCATGCCAAGCTCCATCATACCGCCCACTTCTTTTAAGAAGCGCACACAACGTGTACATTGAATGCAACGCGTCATATCTGTACTGATTAACGGGCCAATATTTTTGTTGAATACGACACGTTTTTCCTCGGTGTACCGCGAACCACTAGCACCGTAAGCAACTGCAATATCCTGTAAATCACATTCACCGCCTTGATCACAAATTGGGCAATCCAGTGGATGGTTAATCAGCAAAAACTCCATCACGCTTTGCTGCGCCTCAATCGCCGCTTTAGAACGCGTAAAGATTTTCATACCATCCGCCACCGGTGTTGCGCATGCTGGCAATGGTTTGTTGAATTTCTCTACCTGCACCAAACACATGCGGCAGTTAGCAGCTACGGATAGTTTTTTATGGTAACAAAAGCGTGGAATCGCAACGCCAATTTTATCGGCAGCATCAATGATGGTGCTGCCATGTTCGACTTCGATTGCTTTGCCGTCTATTTCAATATTCAACATTATTGCTGTTCCACCATACTCTTGCCGTGTTGAATGTAATACTCAAACTCTGGCCTGAAATGTTTAATAAAACTTAACACAGGTGTAGCCGCCGCTTCACCCAATGCACAAATAGTGCGGCCAGAGATGTTATTGCTCACGTCAGTCAATAAATCCAGATCTTCCATTTTACCGTTACCGTTAACGATACGCGTAATCACACGGTAAACCCAACCTGTACCTTCGCGACATGGCGTGCATTGACCGCAACTCTCTTCGTAGAAAAAATAGCTTAAGCGCTGTAAGGTTTTTACCATACAGGTTGTTTCATCCATCACAATCATGGATCCTGCACCTAGACTAGACCTGGCCTTGCTCAAGCCATCATAATCCATAGTCGCGGCCAACACGGCATCAGCTGGCATCACGGGCGTAGAGGGCCCTCCAGGAATAACTGCTTTTAATTTACGGCCTTTCCAAACACCACCCGACATTGCTAATAAATCAGCAAATGTCGTACCCATTTTCACTTCATAGTTACCAGGTTTTTCTACATGCCCAGATACTGAAAATAATTTTGTACCACCAGAATTTGGCACACCGAGCGCGGCAAACGCTTCGCCACCATGCTGCATAATCCAAGGAATGCTTGCGTAGCTCTCAGTATTATTCACATTGGTCGGCTTACCAAAAACACCATAACTAGCTGGGAACGGAGGTTTAAAACGTGGCTGGCCTTTTTTGCCTTCGATTGATTCGATTAAAGCTGTTTCTTCGCCGCAAATGTATGCGCCATAGCCATGTACGGCATATAAATCAAAACTAAAATTGGTACCAAAAAGATTTTCACCTAAATAACCAGCCGCTTTTGCCTCATACAATGCGGCTTCAAAAATTTCGTAATCTTGCCAAATTTCACCATGAATATAGTTATACCCAACCCTAGCGCCCAAGGTATAAGCTGCAATTGCCATGCCCTCAATGAGTTGATGCGGGTTATAACGAATAATATCTCTATCTTTAAACGTACCAGGTTCGCCTTCATCGGTATTGCAAACCAAGTACTTAATGCCGTCAAAATAACGCGGCATGAAGCTCCACTTAAGGCCGGTAGGAAAACCCGCACCACCACGACCACGCAGACCTGAATTTTTGACTTGCGTGATAATGTCTGTTGCTTTTGTCTTTTCAGTAACAATGCGTTTTAGCGCCGAATAGCCTCCTAACTTGATGTAAGTTTCCAGTGAGGCTGGATTTTCTTCTGTAAGGGTGCGTAAGCACAACAATGTTTGACCTTCTAAATCAGTCATCACGGCTTGCTTTTCTTCATACATAGTTGCTGGAGTCGCCATTATTTTAGCTCCTCCACCATTAACTTTTCTAATATCGCATCTACTTTTGCTGGCGTTAAAAATTCATGCATAGTGTGATTATTCACAATCATTAACGGTGCACCACCGCAAGCACCCATACACTCACCTTCTTTTAGGCAAAACTTTCCATCAGGTGTCACCTCGTTAAAGCCTACACCTAGTTTGGTTTGAAGGTGATTGACGATTTCATCACTGTCGCGCAACATGCATGAAATGTTAGTACAAATACTAATTTTGTATTTTCCTACGGGCGCTAAATCATACATATTGTAGAAACTTGCCACTTCCATTGCTGCAATATCAGGCATGCGTAAATATTGCGCCACCTCACTAATACTTTCTTTGGATAACCAGCCACGTTCAGTTTGCACGATACGTAATGCACTCATCACCGCAGCTTGGCGCTGATCGGCTGGGTACTTGGTTAGTTCGTAATCAATTTTTTCGATGGCTTGTGGGCTTAGCATTTTTATATACGTTTCTATCGGTCAATTTCGCCAAATACAATATCTTGCGTTCCAATAATCGCAACTAAGTCAGCAATCATGTGGCCACGCGTCATTTCATCTAAAGCAGCTAAATGTGGAAAACCAGGTGCGCGAATCTTTAAACGATAAGGTTTATTCGCCCCATCAGAAATCATGTAAATACCAAACTCACCTTTTGGATGCTCAACCGCAGCATAAGCTTCACCTGCAGGCACATGAAAACCTTCCGTGAATAGCTTGAAATGATGGATTAAATCTTCCATATTCTCTTTCATACCTTCACGATTTGGCGGCGCCACTTTATTGTCAGCAGTAATCACTGGACCCGGATTTTTACGTAACCAGTCTACACATTGCTTAATGATGTGATTTGATTGTCTAAACTCTTCCATCCGCACTAAATAACGATCGTAACAATCACCATTCACACCGACTGGAATATCAAAATCAAGCTTAGCATACACTTCGTAGGGCTGAGTTTTACGTAAATCCCACGCGATCCCAGAACCGCGCAACATTGGCCCCGTCATACCAAGCGCTAATGCACGTTCGGGCGTTACTACACCTACACCAACCGTACGCTGCTTCCAAATACGGTTATCGGTAAGTAAGGTTTCGTACTCATCCACATACTTTGGAAAACGCTGTGTAAAGTCATCAATAAAATCTAGTAATGAGCCTTCGCGGTTTTTATTTTGTTCTTTTACGGTTTTAGCATTACGTAAAGGAGACACTGCATATTGCGGCATTTGTGCAGGCAAATCGCGATAAACGCCGCCTGGGCGATAATATGCCGCATGCATACGCGCACCAGAAACTGCTTCGTAGCAGTCAAACAAATCTTCGCGCTCACGGAAGGCGTACAAGAACACAGTCATCGCACCCACATCTAGTGCATGCGCACCAAGCCATAACAAATGATTTAGCACACGCGTAATTTCATCAAACATCACACGAATGTACTGCGCACGAATAGGCACATCAATGCCCATCATCTTTTCAATCGCCATCACATAAGCATGTTCATTGGCCATCATAGAAACATAATCCAATCTATCCATATAGGGGATAGATTGTAAATATGTACGATTTTCAGCTAACTTTTCAGTACCGCGGTGCAGCAATCCAATATGAGGATCTGCGCGCTGAATCACTTCACCGTCCAACTCCAACACTAGGCGCAATACACCATGTGCAGCAGGATGCTGCGGGCCAAAGTTCATTGTGTAGTTTCTAATTTCAGCCATATATACCTACTTAGCGTGCGCGCCTTCATCACGTATCACACGTGGCACGTTATTACGATCTTCAATAGTTACGGGTTGATAGATTACGCGCTGCTGCTCAGGATCATAACGCATCTCAACAGTACCAATCATAGGGAAATCTTTACGGAATGGATGTCCAACAAAGCCGTAGTCAGTTAACAAACGGCGCAAATCCGGGTGGTTTTCAAACATGACACCATATAAATCAAACGCTTCTCGCTCGAACCAGTTAGCGACTGGCCATATATCAACCAAAGTCGGCAATACTGGGAAATCCTCATCTTGTGCAAACACACGCAAGCGTACACGATGATTGTGCGTGACTGATAAGAAATGACAAACAACCGCATAACGCAACTCACTAAAATGGTTTAACCCATCAAAATTGCTGTCACCGTATTCTTGATAATCCACACCACACAAATCAATCAATTGCTCAAACTTCAAGCTTGATTCATCACGGAGTAGTTGGCACACATTGAGATAATCTGAAGCTGCACACTCAATGGTTATTTCATTGAATGCAACAATTTGCTTAGTGATTTTTGCACCCAACGCTGCTTGTAAACTGACTAACAGTTGATCTAATTTTACTGACATGATGATTTATTCTTTAGCGTGCAATTGTATTAGTACGTTTAATCTTATTTTGCAGCTGAATAATACCGTACAGCAATGCCTCTGCCGTGGGCGGACAACCTGGCACGTACACATCAACAGGCACGATACGGTCACAACCACGCACTACAGCATAAGAGTAATGATAATAACCGCCGCCGTTAGCACATGAACCCATGGAAATTACCCAGCGCGGCTCTGCCATTTGGTCGTAGACCTTACGAAGCGCAGGCGCCATTTTATTCACTAATGTACCAGCAACAATCATCACATCTGATTGCCGTGGGCTAGGACGAAATACAATACCGAAACGATCAAGGTCGTATCGCGACGCACCAGCGTGCATCATCTCTACTGCACAGCATGCCAAACCAAAGGTCATCGGCCACAATGAACCAGTACGGGTATAGTTAATCACCGTATCTAACGTTGTGGTGACAAAACCTTTTTCTAAAACGCCTTCTATACTCATGACTGCTTTAATCTCAATTTAAGGTCTAATCCCACTCTAATGCACCCTTCATCCACTCGTAGATGAACCCAATCACAAGCACGCCTAAAAAAATCATCATGGCTATAAACCCAAATAAGCCAATTTCTTGCAGTACTACAGCCCATGGGAATAAAAAGGCAATTTCTAAGTCGAACAAAATAAACAGGATAGCGACCAAATAATAACGCACGTCAAATTTCATACGCGCGTCTTCAAACGCCTCAAAACCGCATTCATATGGAGAGTTTTTTGCTGAGTCTGGCTTATGAGGAGAAACCAACTTGCCTAATACAAGAGGGCCAACGCCGACCGCTAAGCCAACGAGGATAAACAACAATATCGGAAAGTAATTTTCTAACACTTACTAGCCCCAAACTGAATCACTGAAAAAATCAATTAAAGAATTTAATTGATCATAATGCTGTGTTTTACACGATTTTTATTACATCACCATTACATCTTTGCCTTGCGGCTTAAACGAGCTTAGAAACTCTTGATAACTGTATTTTTCCGTTCCAATTATTATTTACATTGACCTTACTTACTGGTGCGACGGAGAGACTCAAACATCTCACTCATTACCATATATTTACTATAGTTTGTTAAATCGATTTAGAAATGTATACGTATTTGTATACATTTTTATCATCGCTAGCCTTCAGCACAGGCATTATTTTAACAGCAATTTGTGTAATAAGTAGCAGGTTATAGCTTAAATATACAGCACTACTCGGCTGGGTGAAGTATGCACCTTTCACTCACCTATGCTATCAATGACTTTCGCGGCATAAAACCGTTCACTTCGCTCACTATTTATTCCACGGTTCATTGACAGCGGCTCGCTACAGTTGCGTTTGGTTATTACGCCGAATGCGTTTTTATCATCATAAATGATGATGAATCTATAGGAGCGGTGAAATGAAAAGATTGATTGGGATTGCAACGGTAGCGTATGAGCTTTATCAAAAAGTAGAGCCACTTATTACAGTGGCTCAGTGGGCTTTCTTTTAAGATTTAGGCTAAATTTCAATGTATTCATTACTATTGACATCAAAGTTAAAAAATACCTCGCCGTAGCCTTCCACTATGACTGCTGAATAGTAGATATCAACTCCTCGCCCAGGACTGTTGAAATGCCATATGGTATTACCCTGCAGCTGCATGCCAATTCTTTCAGGGAAAGCCCCATACGCCATTAAGTCATTAAACGTTCTGATTGGCGCATAGCTGATTTTATTTATGTTAGCCGATTTGACAGGAACTTGCCTAAGCGCTTCTGCAAACCCAGCACTTAGAGTATCTAATTGCGCTTTAATATCTTCAGTTATCGTACACATGATTGTTTTCCTTAAGTCTTAAATGATTCAAAAACATCGATTTTCTGACCCATCGATAGTTGTTTTGCGATCTGTGGCACCTTAATAATGAGCGCCAATATCGTGACTTGGATTCCAGCCATGGCGATGGCCGCAAATAGACTTTCTGGGAATGTACCACCTGTTTCAGCAATCAGTTTTGCTGTGCCTGCAAGCAAGCCCTGACTGAAGTGAACAATTGCCGCACCAATCACTTGATAAAGGGATGCGCTGATCAAGAAACGTAGCCAGCCCATAAATACAAATGAGGTAACTGGTAGTAATAACCAGGGAATAAAAATAGGTGCGATGACCAAGGCAACTTTTACCATGACGAAGCTAATACTAATCAGCGCAAAATAAGAAACGATGCCGAACACAATCAGGATTTGTACAAACATCAATACTAAAATTGTAGGTAAGTTTTTAAAGAACACTGTGAGAGTATCGAATACAGTAACATCTTTAAATAGATCACTCATCATCTTAGATACTGCGTTTAGACCTTCGTACATTGCAGATATTGATGTTGTAATAGCACTACCACTCATGCCGCCTGGTAACAATATGCCAGATACTTTCTGAAGTGAGCCGTCTATGCCTTGAACAAAGACCATATCAAAGCCAGCACCTAAGAGAAACAGTACAAGTGTCACGCCAAAGATTGTTTTAATCAGTTGGTTCATGATTGGGCTGAGGCTTCTAGCTTCACCTGATGCCATTGCTAGCTTAATGCCTCGCCAGCTCACAACAAATGCCGCTAAAGCCCAAAAGAGATTCATACCAACACCACTAAGGACATGAATGTCATATGCAGCTACAGCGCCATCAACGATGGCGCCTGCCTTTTCAAATATCTCGATGAAGCTACTCATTTCTTATCAACCGCATAAAGCTTGGTATTACGCTCTTCAGCTTGCTTAGCTATCTTTGCTGATCGCTCACGCTCTTCAGCTTTTAGATATGCTTCATTCTGTGCAGCTTGAGCATTGCTCGTAGTGGTTTGAATGAGCTGGGTTAGCTGATCGCTCATGAGATAATTTTGTGAGCCTACCAGCTGCAGCATTTGCAACGACCCACTGGTAGCAGGTATTTCTTTGGCCAGTGCATCAGCGCGTTTTTGGTGGTACTGGAGATCACCGTTTAACTCATTCAGCCTTTGCAGCTCACTATTAGCCAGCGCCTTACCAGCCGCTGCCTGATTAGCTTCATGCTGCAGTATGCGCTCAGGGCTTACCTTTGATTCTGTACTAATACGCATAAGCTCTTTGTTTACTGTATCGATATCAGAATAGACTTTGAGTAAGCCATCCATCGTAGTGCCAGCACTCTTATAAGTTCTATAAACGCCTGCAGCTGCATCGATTGCAGCGTTCACAGATTTATATTCGCCACCTGGTAACAACCCTCTATTAACTGCATTTTTAATTACCGCTGGATCTAAATTTTTTACGTTCTGTAATGCCAGCATAAGTTGCTTAGCCTCATTTGCATTGATGGAAACTTGTAAAGCAGTTTGCTTTACTTGTTGGCCTGCAGTAATAGTGTTTTTTACAAAGTTACTGGGATCAAACACAATATCGCCGGCGTTTGAGTTTGTGGATATAGCCATCATTACAGCTAATATTAGTAATTTAATTTTCATGATTATGAATCCTTTAGTTAAAAGTATTTGCGGCACCAGTCATCAAGCTTGAAGCAGAATCTCTTCCACTTCAGCTCAAGCCAGTTCATTTCGATTTCGTATTTTTCGCGCTTGCTCATCAAATCAAATCACTTGCTGCAGCTGCAGCTGCAGCTTTTGGTTTGAATGACAGTGAGTAGAAATCGCCCTTTGCACCACTTTTGCGCCAGCCTGAGACGTAGTACTCAATTCCATTAACCAAAGCACTACCGCTGATATCAGGATGAGAATCTTTCGACTTGCGATCATTTTTGAACATACTGCCGCTGTTATCTGGTGCATCACGCTTGCTTGGTTTATCGGTTGATGTACTAGCTTCATCTGTTTCTGTAAAATCGCTCTCAGCGCTTTCCTGAGTGCGATTCGGCAAGTTTTCTGGGGTTGGTGGATGGTCGTGCTGCGCTTGCTGGACCATTTCGTTTTCGTCTTGTTCTATATCAATGTTTTGCATTTGTATTACTCCGTGAAGTTAATGAAATTGAATTGCTGGTAATGACGCGACTCAAGGGCTACCAGCTGCCCATTGATTTTTATTTGCTTAATACTTTGGAATATTTGCTGCATTTTGGTGGACGTGCATTGCCCTACGCAGTAGTAATTAACTGCCTGAACCTGTTGTAGCTTCAGCATTTGCAGATACCCAGCAATGATGTCTGGGTAGCGCTTCAGCGACTTGTAGCTACGCTCAACCTCGATTGCCACAGTTTGCCCATCAGGATTAGTTGCAATGGCATCTGGGACTTTTAACCATTGGCCATGATGACCTTCGCGTTTACACTGGCGATCACTCTTCCAGCTTGTCCAGCCTTGTGATTCAAGGTAAAGGCGTAGCCTTTGAATTGATAGAGAATGCTGAAGAGTCCAGGCAGAAACTCGACCTGGCTCAAAATAATTGACGAGTTGATTATTTACAAAATCACTCATGAGTGCGGCAGCATGGGGCGTTAGCCCATAAATTGTTTCTAGCTTATATCCAGTACCTAACTCTTCGGATCGCACTAGGCCATCGCGCATCATGGCTTTAAGTGCGGCATCCGCACCCTGACGCTTAAGGCCAATAACTTGCGATAGAATTTCGGAATTTGAATGCCCTTCACTTTTAAGCCATTCAAGAATGAGCGAACGCTTTTCAGCGATTCGCAGTTTTTGTTGTGTTTTGTCTTTGATTAAAAATTGAGAATTAGCCATTAGATAAGCTCCGCTGCTTTAATGATTTCAGCACCTTCAAACACTTGAGTTTTAAGGTCTTCAAGATTTTTTTGTACGATGATGGGTGAGGTTGAAACAAAGTCTGTAAGGTCGTTACCAAAGACTACGGCTTGGCCATAAGCTAGATTCATAATCATATTTTCATCGATTAGAAAACGCTCTGCCTGGCGAATAGTCCTTTGGTCATCTATAACTTCAGACATTGCCGCATTGCGACTTACACGGCGTATTTCATCATCGACTTGAATACGTCCAGACTTCTCAGCCAGCCACCTAGCCGTTTTTGGATCTTCAGCTTTGTATACAAGCTTGAGGCGGCAGTTTTCCATGACTGCACCCTGGACTGCATCAGCATTAAGATCCGCTGGGCAGTCGCGCAAGTCTTGTAAAGACTGATGAGCGATAACCACACTTAAGCCCTTGTCGCGTGCAGCGCCAAGACCTTCCATGAATGGTTTTGAAATGTGATATTTTGCTTCGTCTAGAATTGCAACTACAGGCCGCGGTTTAGATACAGTGCGATCACGTTCTTCACACAGCTGGATGATTTTTATTAAAAGCATGCGCTGCATGCGAACTATCGAAGTATTTCGCATTGAGCCTATTACATACAGCGCTCCACCTTCTTGAATAATTTTTCTGAGGTCAATACCAGACTTTGCATTTACAGATGTAAGCTTCGCCATCTCACGTAACAGCCCATTAAACTTTTTAGCCGTCACTGAAAATTCAGCGTTGAATTTATTAAATAAACTTGCAGGTGTATCGCCTTCTATGTATTCGGACGCACATTTGTCAGCAGCTTCGCGGTCATCTATCGAGTAAAAGTCGGCTGCTCCACCTTTTTCTGTGAGCCCAAAACCACCTTCATATTGTTCTTTTCTGTGCGCTGCAGTCGTGCTTTCAAAAAAATTTATTTGTGGGACATCCGTATTAAAGTTAAGTACTAAAAACGGCTTCCCAGCTTTGCGAGCCGAGTCCGCAAGCACGAACGGCGCCCATTCGTCGAATTTTGGATCTAGATAAATTACAGCATGGCCTTTTAACAAACTTTGTGCTGCTAGAAGGCCAAGGAATACACCTTTACCACTGCCAGAAAAGCCATTTACCTGCGTATGTGGCAAAATCTCCTCTTCGAAATAAGTTGGCTTATTTTCTTTATTAATCCCTAGGAAATAACCTTTTGTTTTGAAGTATTTTGTAGGGTCGTATTTTCCTGCAGGCGCTGGCAAAAAATCTTGGATATTTCGGACATCTGTTTTTTGATTGCGCTCAAGTCGAGTTTTCTTAGTAAGCTGCTCTGTTCGAGCATCCCACCAAGGCTGACCTTCTCGCAACCATAAAAAGTAAGCAGATAATCCACCTACCAAAAACAAGCCAGATAAAAATAAGTCATAGCCTGGGAATGGGTCAACTTCACCCGAAAACTTTGGCTGAACCATGTAATTGAATGCAGCCCAAGTGCCAATGCAGATAAACAAAGAAATTAAACCTAAACGCAGCCAAATAGCCTTAGTTTTATCTGCTTGAGATGCAGCGAATAGCGCAAAGCCAGCGACAAAGGGTGCTAAAGTCTTAGCCCATGGCTGTATTAGAATCAACGTGTTGCCAAGAAAAATTAGAAGCTTCATAGACTTAACCGAAAAAGATTTGATACGGTTATTGTTACGAATTTTGATACGGTCAGTGATTACCAATAACAGTGGTTTTTAGTATCTATATTTTTAGAAGCAGCTATTTAGTTATCCATCATCCAAGTGGCCACCAAGCCAAACGAGGTTGTGGTTAACTAAATGAAGTTAAAAGGAAGTTACTTTTAAGTTACTAGTAGCAAACATGTCTTTTTAAAATCACAATATATTCATATTGCGCAAAACCAAGTTACTTTTAAGTTACTAATAACGTATGGGCTTTGCCCATCTTGTTTTTTGCACACGCTAGCGCGTGTGTATGGGTGCCGAAACTGTAAGTTTTGGGGCGCGTCCGTTCAGGACGTAGCCCAGCAAGAGGCGATAGACTCGCGGCTGCATGGGGGAGCCACTTATAGATAAAACGCGGCCAGCGTTTTAAGGTGCCCCAGCACCGCTCTATTAGTGGGGGGCTTGCCCCGGACACGTCGGAGCGCAGCGCTCGACCACCCCAATTAAAATACAAGCGTCCAGCTTGCCCGTAGGGTGAGTCAGAATAGAACGAAGTGATAGTCTGGCGAATAGTTTAAATGGGGTGGTCGAGCGCTGCAAAGCGCGCTGACGTGTCCCGCAACGACACCATAGAAACCACGCCCTAGCGTGGTAGAAAAACCGCCCTGCGTTCAGCAGGAGAGCGGCTTTTCGGTTCGTTATGGTTAGGCGCAGTACATTTAAAAATGTACGAAGTATCGTATCTTTCACCGTAAAATATATACATAAAAATAAATTTTAGGTATCTTTTACGGTGAGATATACGAAGTAATAAGCGCATAATATCAACAGCATATTTGGCTTATTGCATATTCCGGACCAAAACTGCCACCAATTCCGATTCAAATCCGCCACTGATTGCTAGCTAAAAAGGCCACCTATAATGCAGCCGTTGAAAATGTGACTTTTCATAAGAGCTATACTGGTAAGTTGGGCCCTAAGCGGACATATCCGCGGAATCTATAAAGTGGGCATCATTTCGCATTAATTAAGAAACGATCCCCTTCGCGTTTAGTGCTCCATATGCCCCATGGGTTTACGTACAGACATTTCCAGGTCGGTATTAGAGTCCTTCATCACAGGCCTTTCTACTGGTGGAAGATCATTCGTTACCTCTTGAGCTAATGAACCTGGTGGATGCTTATATGGCCCTGGATCGCTATAGTCGTTATGCACTATACCTTCTCGTACTTTTACAGTCGTAAACATTCCACCCATATCAATAGCTCCATATTGACCAGTACCAGTCATCATAGGTAACGTATTTTCTGGTAGCTGAACATCCATCATGCTGGACATCTCACTCATTTCGGCCATACCTGTCTCGCCCATCGCCATGTAATCTGGTACTAGATTGTTGATTTTTCCAACGAGATCCTTTTGTTTAACACCTATTAAAGTTGGTACCTGGTGACCCATTGGATTCATGGTGTGATGACTTTTATGGCAATGGAACGCCCAGTCCCCTGGATTGTTAGCAATGAACTCAATTGCACGCATTTGACCGACCGCAACATCTGTTGTCACTTCTGGCCAACGAGCTGATTGAGGGATCCATCCACCATCAGTACCAGTGACTTGAAATTCATGCCCATGTAAATGGATAGGATGATTGGTCATGGTAAGGTTTCCAAAGCGTATGCGAACCCGATCATTCTGACGCACGACCATGGGGTCAATTCCTGGAAAAGCGCGGCTATTGAATGTCCATAAGTTAAAATCAAGCATGGTATTGATCTTAGGTGTGTAACTACCAGGATCCACGTCATAAGAATTTAATAGAAATATAAAGTCACGGTCAACCGGCATAAATTTTGTATTTTTAGGATGGGTGACCCAAGAGCCCATCATTCCCATGGCCATTTGCACCATTTCATCTGCATGGGGATGGTACATAAACGTTCCTGGGCGCTTAGCCACAAACTCATACCTAAAAGTCTTACCTGGCTGTATAGGCGGTTGCGTTAAACCACTGACGCCATCCATACCGTTTGGCACAGACTGACCATGCCAATGGATACTTGTATGTTCGGGCAGTCTATTGGTCACGAAGATACGAACATGGTCTCCCTCTACCACTTCAATAGTAGGGCCAGGACTTTGACCGTTATAACCCCATAAATGCGCTTTCATGCCGGGAGCTATCTCACGTAGCACAGGTTCTGCGACCAAATGAAACTCTTTAACACCGTTATTCATACGCCATGGGAGACTCCATCCGTTTAAAGTTACCACTGGGTTATAGGGTCTTCCAGTAGTTGGATGTAATGGGCCTTGAGTGGATGCATGATCTGTCGTCACAATTTCAGGTAAAGCAGCCATTGCAACTTTACTTACTGTTGAAGCTGCAATTCCTGCACTTGCAAGTTTTAGGAAATTACGCCTGGTAATGTCCTTACCAAATTGAGTTAATTTCATATTAATTACCTTCCATTATATTTTCACTACCGGTCAGAGTCATATTTAAAGCGCTCTCCGATAACCAAAATTGTTTTAATGATTCGATATAGCTTTTAACGCTCGTTACTTGTGAGCGCGCGTCTGCAAGCAGTTCAAAAGGGCTAATCAGCATGCCGTTATAACGTAGCTGATTCTCAGTTAATATTTTTTTATGCAAGGGGATAATTTCATCCCGATAATGTTTAGCGATATCATAGTTCGAACGGTAGCTGTAGTAAGCCTCTCTTACTTCTGATTGAGCATTTACCGCCATTTGAGCAGTGCGATTCACTGATTGCATGTAAATGGCCTCTGCACGAGCTACACGCGCACCACCCCAATCAAATAAGGGCAATTCAAATGAGATGTCTAACCCGTTTTTATATCCAGCGCTCCTGCGGCCTTCTAGCACTCTTGCAGGCCCGATCTCCAGCACATTAATGAAGCGAGTTGTTTTGGTAAGCCCAAGTTGTTTCGCCAATATTTCAGTTTCTGATTTCATGCCTTTCAAATCCAACCTTTGTTCAAATGCGGTTTTCTCAAATGGCTGCAGTTCGGAAATGGCCTTAGGTAAATCGGGAAGTCGTTCTTCCAATGTCATGTCATCGGTTGATACTCCTAATAAGCGTGATAATGCTTCATAAGCAGCCACTTGTCCGGCTTTTGCATTCGCATAATCAAGTGCAGCTTCTGCATAGAAACTTTGTTCTCTTGCTTGTTCCAATTTATTGAAATTGCCTGCCTTCACCATACGTCTAGCCAATTCTGCACTGGCTTCAGCAGACTCTTTTACCTGCTCGCTGTAATGCACTTGTTCAGTAGCACCTACTGCATTGAAATAAGCGACTCTTGCCTGATTGGCTAGTCGTAAAACCTCGATAGCAGTGGCTTGCTGGGTTCTTTCGAAGCGTTGGCGTTCTATTTCCTTCATCTTTGGAATGGTCAGCAAGGAAAAGATGTTAAAGGTTAGTGTTTGCTCAATGTTATATTCACCGCCTTTCTTGGTATATAACATTGAGAATCTAGGATTTGGGAAACGTCCGGCTTGGACAACGTCAGCTTCCGAAATACCTAATTCATAGAATGAAGCTTGTAGTCCTTTGTTATTGAGTAACGCAATCTGTACTGCACATTCCACATCCATGCGTTGCAATAGCAGCTCCTTTACTCGACCTGCTACTTTGGCCTGCTCATCGGCATTTTTTGGCCAAACAATCTCTTGCTTAATGCGCTGATTTATAGTCTCTTGAACCTTGTTGAAACCACCATCCTGAGAGAAAGTAGCGCAACCACTTAGGGCCAAAGTACTCCCGATAATGGCAATCAAAACCCGGTTTTTAGCAATGAGTTGGATATTAGTGCTCATGTGGTTCTCCTACTTCAGCATCATGATGATGTGCAGGCGTTTCAGATTCGTCAACATGCGCATCATCTGTATGGGCTTCAGTACCACCATGTTCATGGTGATGGCTATGTCCAGCACCTTCGCTGGCAGGTAAGGACAATACACCGATGCCGTGCCGGTAAATCAATTCACCACCCAACCATCCTGTGATGGCAATCGATTGGGATAGTAGGAACAGAAGTAAGAGCATGGGTACTGACATCAGCTCATTAACACGGTATTTCCATGCATCCCAGCTTGCCAATAACATCAGGCCTATTGCTGTCGGAACCGCCCAAGAGCGGTGTAACAACATGGCGACATGACCAGCATCATCATGGTTGACCGAGTTATAAGCTAGCCAGCCGAATAAGACAGCAATACCAGCGCTAATAGCAGCGAGCCACAAAGTAAAATGCCCAGCTGCAGCTAGTTGTGACGAAACTGGATGGTCACGTTTTACATAAGATCCAAGACTTAGTAGAAAAGAAATGATGGTTAACGCTATTGGGAAATGCACTATTGCTGGGTGATAGTTCGGCAGTATTACCCTTGAGTCGGTTTGCATGGCAGGCATTGTAGAAGTTGTCTTATCAGCATGCTCTTCTTTACCGCCTGAATGCTCATGTGGCTCGGATACATCTCTTGAATGCATTTCACTGGACTTAGGCTCGCCCATTTGTGAATGATCCATATCTTTCATTTCATGGGTTCCATGTTCATGAGCAGGCATCTCATCCTGACTCATTTCCGGCATATCTTCCATTTTCATGTCCTGCATGGCTGTTTGGCTATTGGATTTCATTTTTCCATGATCCATTCCGGTCATTTGTGAATGATCCGTGCGGGCCATTGGGGCTTTAGCCTGGTCTTTCATCATCTGGCTATGATCCATCGCTTTCATGCTGTTTGAATCCATACTAGACATGCTGTCGTTATCCATGCCTTCCATACCAGGCATTTCCTTATCTTTAGAGGACATGTTGGCCATTTGTTCCGGAGTCATCTTATGCTGCATGCCTGCCATAGAATGACCAGCATGGGCACCGCCATTTGAGGGAATGTTTATTGATTTCCAGTCGGATAAACTTTCATCCGATAAAGATTTGTAATCATCGAAAGATGATTGGTAGGTATCGGTATTTTGTGGCGCCTCTGCAGCTAGGGTAGTTATAGGTAACCCTATTGCAAAAGATGCAATAAACAACCATAAGTTGATTAGTTTCATCGAAATCTCATTTCAAAAATAAATATGGAGAATCAGCAACAGGTAAAGCCTGATGCTGATTTTAGATCTATTGATTTACTTAAGAAATGGGAGGTCTTTGAGGCTGTGTGCTGATGTGAGAATGGTATACAGGTTCAAACAAGCTTACTTCGATAGCTTTAACCTGCGATTGCAAATCAGCTAATTGGCTAGGTGGAAGAATGGTAAAGCAAGCCATGCAATGGCCGCATTTGGAACAATGGTCGTTGGCAGATTGTTTGTGGTCATTATCATGTTTATGGTGGTCATGTTGATCCATATCATATCCATCATGGCTATACTCTACAGCAGTGACTGTATGATTCGCACATAATTGGTCAGCCACCATCATCCCGCTTGCATAAACAGTGTCTGTGAGAAACACGGTTGTAAGCAAGAAAATAAAAATACGCAAGAATTTAAGGTTTATAAAATTCATGATTATTAGTTTACTTCAATTAAATTAAGTTTTCACTTTAAATCAAAATTGTTGAACTTAATAAATAAATATTTAATGACCAAGTATGTTCGTTAACGCACAACTGAGTGTTAGTTAAGATTGTAAACTTAGGCTGCATCAGCACCAAAAGAACTTCAGTATGACTGCTTCAATGGAAATGTGATTTTCATTAGAGTGCAATTTAAAAGCGGCTTGAATTGTATCAAAAATAACGCTTGACCCTGTTGTACAGTACAGAGTCTATGATTACCCCAATCGCTACTTGATTGTGTTCCAATTTTTAGGTAGTAAGCAACTTTTGTAAATGAGTTGACCCGAAAAGATTGGAATTTCGCCATTTAAATATTTTCAGAATGCGGAGTTATATATGGATAAGCCACACACTCCTATTGATAAATCATGTTGCATTGGCAATACTGATTCATCTAAAGCTACAGATCACACATACATCGACCCTGTCTGCGGTATGCAAGTCGAAGCTGACCCAAAGAAATCAGTCGAATATTCCGGTACCACTTACTATTTTTGTAGCCAACGCTGTGTAGAAAAATTTCGTACTAATCCGCAACAATATCTAAAGCCTCAAACAAGTGTAACTACTGATAAAATTAAGGCTGGTGCTAAAAATACCATTTACACCTGCCCTATGCACCCTGAGATCCAACAAGTTGGGCCGGGCAGTTGCCCCAAATGTGGCATGGCATTAGAACCAATGGATGCCACCGCAGAAGAAGATACAGCAGAACTTAGCGATATGACTCGTCGCTTTTGGGTGAGTTTGGCATTCAGTGTGCCGCTGCTGTTAGTGACTATGAGTGAATTTATTCCAGGCGTTAATATTCATCACTGGATGGGCATCAATACTTTTAATTGGCTGCAAGCAGTCCTTGGTACACCTGTTGTGCTTTGGGGTGGTTGGCCTTTTTTTGTAAGAGCTTGGGCATCATTCAGGACATGGAACCTCAATATGTTCAGCCTGATTGGATTGGGCACTGGAGCCTCATTTTTATTTAGTTTCTTTGCCTTGTTATTTCCTTCTATGCTGCCCGCTGCGTTCAAAATAAACGGTATGATTCCACTCTATTTTGAGGCATCTGCTGTCATTATTACTCTGGTGTTGATGGGGCAAGTGCTTGAGTTACGTGCCCGCTCCAAAACAAACAGCGCAGTTAAATCTTTACTGGAGCTTGCACCTAATACTGCATTTCGCATTAAAGCTGATGGTACGGAAGAAGAGATCCATCTTGAGCAAGTGCAGGTTGGCGATCAATTACGCATAAAACCGGGTGGCAAAGTGCCAGTGGATGGTGAGTTGGTAGAGGGGCACTCGAATATTGATGAATCGATGATTACTGGCGAACCGGTTCCAGTAGAAAAGCAATTGGGTAGCAAAGTAACTGCTGGTACAGTTAACCAGCTAGGCGCGTTCGTGATGCGAGCAGACAAGGTTGGAACAGATACCTTGCTCGCACGTATTGTACAGATGGTGAATGAAGCAGGCCGCTCCCGTGCGCCGATTCAAAAATTAGCGGACCAAGTATCAGGTTGGTTTGTACCAGCGGTGATAGCTGTAGCTGTGTTGGCTTTTGTAATTTGGGCGATGGTTGGCCCTGCACCAACGCTGGCTCATGCATTAGTTGCTGCCGTTTCCGTGTTAATCATTGCCTGTCCTTGTGCGCTTGGGCTTGCAACACCAATTTCTATTATGGTGGGTATTGGCCGTGGCGCGCAGGAAGGCGTGCTGATTAAAGATGCCGAGGCACTGGAACTGATGGAAAAAGTAGATACTTTGGTCATCGATAAAACTGGCACCCTAACAGAAGGTAAACCTAAAGTTCAGCGAGTAATTGCTGCTAATGGATTTGCTGAAAATGAAGTCCTGCAGCTTGCAGCTAGTTTGGACGCTTTGAGTGAACATCCTCTGGCAGTTTCTATTGTCAGCCATGCCAAAGAACAAAGTCTAGAACTTAAGTCAGTGGCTGAGTTTGAATCTATTACTGGGCAAGGTGTTCGTGGTCAGATCGATGGCAAGTCGGTGTTGCTGGGTAACGCTCGTTTGATGGAAGCACAAACCATTGAAGTGTCTGCTTTGCAGTCAGATGTACAAGCATTAAGAACTCTTGGTCAAACTGTGATGTTTCTTGCAATCAATAATCAAATCGCAGGCATTGTCAGTGTAGCTGACCCAATTAAATCCACAACTTTGGAGGCTATTCAACAGTTGCATGCGGCAGGCCTGAAAATTGTGGTACTCACCGGCGACAATGCGACGACAGCCGCTGCTGTCGCTAAGCAGCTTGGGCTTGATGATTTTAAGGCAGATGTGATGCCAGAAGATAAGCTTAACTATTTAAAAGAATTACAACAACAAGGTCGTATTGTGGCAATGGCAGGGGATGGTGTGAATGACGCGCCTGCGCTCGCACAAGCCAATGTGGGCATTGCTATGGGCACTGGCACAGATGTGGCCATGAGTAGCGCGCGTGTTGTTCTAGTTAAAGGCGATTTGCGTGGTATTGCGAAAGCAAGACTACTGAGCCAGCACACGATGAAAAACATTCGGCAAAACCTATTCTTTGCATTTATCTATAACTTTATTGGCGTACCCATTGCCGCAGGTGTGTTGTATCCATGGTTTGGTATCGTATTAAGCCCAATGATAGCGAGTGCTGCCATGGCACTGAGCTCAGTTTCAGTGATTACCAACGCCTTACGTTTACGTAAAGCCTCGCTAGCAAAAAGCTAAATCAATCAGTTTAACAATCAGAGGTTAGTCATGATTATCTATCAATTAATTAAAGGAGTAATACCATGCAAACAACAACATTAAAAATTACAGGAATGACTTGTGGTGGCTGTGTGAATGGCGTCACTAAAGCGCTTCAATCCGTACCAGGTGTAAGTGATGTATCCGTATCCTTGGATAAAGCTGAGGGTACTATTCAATATGATGAATTAACGACTAATCAAGATGCATTGAAGTCAGCTGTAATACATGCAGGATATGGCGCACATGAAAATGGTGAGACTCGATCAAGCCCAACTAAGGGTGGGTGTTGTAGTTAGTTTATATTTTATTTTTGGTTGAGTGGTTCGTTGATTCTGTAGAAACTGGGTTGTCCATACTACGGTGATTGGATAGCGAAGAAATAATTGGACAAGGCTCAGTTGGCTCGGTTGTTTCACATTCTTGTACAAGTTTTGACAATGTTTTTTGCATACGCTGTAAATCGGCAATTTTTGTTTTAATGTCTTGTAAGTGATGATTGGTAATATCGCGAATACCGCTTCTATCGTGGATATCTTCCAACCTTAACAAAGATGCAATTTCAGCTAACGTAAAACCAAGCAATTGTGAGCGTTTAATAAACCTCACTCGATCAACTAAGGCAAGAGGGTAATGATTAAAAGCACCAATCTTGATGGTGGGTGCTGGCAATAAAGCAAGCTTTTGATAGTACCGTATGGTTTCTACGCCCACATTAGCTTCACGCGCTAAGCGACCAATAGTGTAGTAGCGAGTATTATCGTCAAGTGGAGAATGTTGCATCAATACCTTTGTTTAAAAAGACTTTAAAAGCAGATTTATATAAATAATATATTTGAATTTAATTTAAAGTTCCTAAACCATTAGTTTAACTTGATAGTAATTAAACAACTAATACAATGCCAGTCCTTAAAAACGAATCACATTAATTTATTATGGGGGGTGTGTTATGAGTCAATTGCCTCCTATCAAAATCTCAGAAGGCGTCCCTACCGTTGATAACGAAGATACTTTAATGGTACGGAATGTGTAAGTGGTGATATTGTTAAGAGTAATCATATCCTTGTAAAAGCAGGTGCTGGTTTTTTAGTTTTATGAGATGTTGCTACCCACTCATGGAGATCATAATGTGGCTTTCTATACTTCCTCCTCTATTAACAATTGCAGTTGCAATTTGGACTAAGAAAATAATCCCTTCGCTGTTAATTGGATTAATAGCAGGATGTTATTTTTTAAATCCTACTGTTACAGGTGGGTTTGAAACTGCGGTTGACCAGATTGTGAAAACGTTAACTGACAAGGGCAATTTGCAGGTTCTACTGTTCTTGTATTTGTTCAGCGGTTTAATAGCGCTTATAAGAAACTCTGGTGGCATAGAAGCTTTTTCTAATATGGCAGAAAAACACATCGCTAGCAAAAAAGGGGTGCTGTTGACTTTGTGGGCATTAATTCCTGTTACTTTTATTGATTGTGGCTTTAGGGTTGTGGGGACAGGTTCCATCACCCGCTCACTTGTCGAAAAAAATAATATAGCCAAAGAGCGGTTTGCATTCATGCTTAACAATACGGCTAGCCCCGTTGTGCAACTTATCCCCATTGCCACTACTTTTGTAGGTTTTAATGTGGCGATTATTAGTCAGGGACTAAATACTGCCGGTGTTTCTGTAAGTAGTTCGGCTTATTCAATTTGGCTTAAAGCTATTCCTTTAGAGTTTTTTAGTTTAGTGGTCATTGTTATCACCTTTCTATCAGTTTTTTTCCAATTTAAAAATATCGACAAACATCAAACTAAATCAAGCTTAACAAAAGATAAGAGCAGTATGGAAATGAGTATGGTAATCGTCGAACCCATATTAAAACCGAGACTGATCAACCTTGTTATTCCAATATTAAGTGTCATCTTACTCAGCATTTTTTTCTTTTGGTATTTTGGAGAAAACAAAACTGACAATGCTTCTGTTATTGCCGCCATCACTCATACTGAACCAAATAGAGCCATGCTCGTTGCATTGTTCGTTTCGATAACCTTGACTGCAATCTTTTATTATTTTCAAAAATATGATTTAAAAAAGATGACTACTGATCTTATTTCAGGTGGAAATGAAATCATGACGACATTAACTATTCTTGCTATAGCCTGGCCATTAGCCGCAGTTTCACAAAGTTTAGGCTTGAGCAGTTTCATACAGCAGCAACTGGGGAGTTCCTTACCAGCTTGGAGTACGCCCGTTACACTTTTCCTACTATCTTCCGTCGTAACATATTTCATAGGCGCATCGTGGGGCGCAGCTTCATTAATCATGCCTTTCGCAATTCCTCTAGCCGTTTCGGTTAATTCGGACATTGCTCTATGCGTTGCGGCAGTCATTTCTGGAGGAACGTTTGGAGACGTTACCTCACCAGTCGCTGGCATGGCCAACATGGCTTCAAACATAGCACATGCTGACCATGCAAAATATTTAAAATATGCCAGCCCTTATAATTTTATTGCGGCAGGCATAGCGGCTATTTTATTCTTAGTCGCAGGATTTATTTAACAACAGTGATTGTGATAGCCCTGAGACTGATCAAAGACCGGTTGATTGGATTATTAGAATGGAAACGAAGTACTCACAACCTGCGGCACTCAGTTGTACCCAGAAGATCGCATAACAGGTGAAGCTTTTTTATAAAAAGGAGATATATCATGATGAATTATGCTAACGGATGGATGAATGGGTCGATGGGAGGATGAATGTGGATTTGGACTGTGCTGGTAATTTTACTGGTAGTTCTGCTAATTGTCGTGATTAATAACCCGTCCAAGAAATAATTGCATTAAGGCCTGTCATGCTGGGTGCTGCCAGTAATCATGTGAACAGTATGCAATGAACGTTAACTATTCCTCTATCAGAAATTTTATATCAGGGTCAGTAATGAAATTGGCCGTAAGCATTTCTAACTAAATTAGGACAATCTATTATGATCACAGCAATATGTGATGTTTTAAAGGAATGTTATAGCAGAGGCTGGATTTCAACCCGAGACGGCAATGGATCAGTGCGCCGTAAAAATGAAAATTGGCTTTACATCACACCATCAGGCACAAAGAAACAACGTCTAGATGCTGAGAGCTTGGTCAAGATGGAGTTTCAGGCAGACAAATCTCTTGTAAAGGTAAGCGCCGAAGCTACAGGTAAGCCTAGTGGCGAACTAGAACTTCATAGGCGGCTTTTGTTGGAACTTCTTGATACACGGTCAATTATCCATGTCCACCCAACTTATACCATTGCGGCCATGTATGCTGGGTATGACTTGCAAGCACTTTCATTAGATTTTCCCGAAATTCATCGATATACAAAAGTTGCTCCAAACGTACCTATCGTCCCAGCCATAAGTAATGAATTGGCTGAGGCAACCTGTCTTGCATTGGAACTGCAACCAGATGGGTCTGTCTCTGCGGATATTGTAGGCTTGGATCGTCATGGTGTAATTGCCGTAGCTAGAGACCCTTGGACTGCTTTTGAGCACATTGAAAGGCTTGAGCATATTTGTCAGATTGTGCTGGCGAGTGGCGTAGTAAATGTACGGTAGTTTTAAAAAATATAGGTACTTTAAGATGGAAAATGAAAATTTCATGAAATAAGGATAAAAAGTGGCTATTTGGAATACTGGAATGGTCGTTAGACACAAACATTGGAGCAAAGATTTACATACGCTTTATGTCGATTCCGAAATTGAGCCATTCGAGGCTGGTCAGTTTGTTAAGATAGGGTTAAACATTAATGGAGAAGAAGTAGGTCACGCTTATTCGCTAGTAAACCCTCCAGAAAAGACGCCATTAGAGTTCTACTATATAAGCCTACCAAATGGTCAGCTAACTTCACGTCTGGCTGAGCTCAAGACTGACGATTCTCTGCTGATCGCCCCAAAGGCTCATGGCTTTTTAATTTTGGATGAAGTCCCTGTTGCAAAGCATCTATGGCTTATGGCGACAGGAACAGGCGTTGGCCCGTTTCTTTCAATTCTTGCATCTAAAAAGCCATGGCAACGATACGAGAGAGTGACTTTAGTCTATGCAGTAAGAACATTGTCTGAACTTAGTTATCAGGACTTAGTTTTACAATTACTTGCCGACCACCCTCAACAATTATCTTATATTCCATTTGTTAGTCGAGAAATTGTGGACTTCGCTTTAACTGGTCGAATTCCGCAGGCAATTCTTGACGGGAGACTGGAAGAGCGTGCTGGATTCAATATAACCTCTGATGATAGTCAGATTATGCTGTGTGGTAATCCCCAAATGGTAAAGGATGTAACAAACGCTCTGATTGAGCGCGGATTAAAGAAACACAGACGATTTGTACCTGGACATATTTCAAGTGAAAACTATTGGTGATGTACATACAGGTTATTACATTAGCCTTGACTGCCCGCTTTGGGGACTTTTTACTCATTCGAGTATATCTATATTATCAAATTTCAGTGTCCGCTATGCATAATTATGGTTAGTTATTTTGAGCTGGAATTAGTGGCGGATTTGAATCGGAATAGCTGGCTGGTTTCGACTGGAATGAGTGGTGTTTTTCACCGGAATATGCAGCTTATTTCTAAGAATTAATATTTACATTTTAAATTGTGATTACTATTAAAAATGGACAGTGCAGTTACCGTATTTTCTAGGCAAGGATTGTTTGCTCAAAGAATTAAAGCCAGAGATATACCGAGCCGTGAACACGCTCGTAAACTCTGGCCATTTGTCATTGCCGATGACAATCGCAAACCTGTCACATATGTTAGCCCGTCATTTGACTCTAACGGAAAATGTAAGCAGCGCTCACATTTCAGAATCCTTAATAATTCCCGCTCAATTAATATTGCACAGATATTTACTGATGAAGAGCAACAAAGACAAAAAAGTGTATCTGAGAGCGATGAGCATAAAGAAGCCAAAAAAGTACTAATGGCTGAAATGCAAAATCGCTTATCAAATGGCAAAGGATTGCCCTGGTCATTTAAGGATCCAAGTGCTTCAGATTTTCATTTTGAAGGTAACTTGCTTTTAGGGGCTAACAAAATAGTTGATGAGCACTCCGTACAAACACCTTTTGGCATGGGATTCAGATTGGATTTAGCAGTACTTTCTTTACCACTTCGAAATGATGAAATTATTTTGGGTGGCATCGAAATAGAGAGAACTCACGCTTTTGAAGGAAGAAAAGCTTTATTGGGTAAGTCGCTGGGGTTTCCACTTATTTCAATAGATATAAGTGAAATGAGCTTAGACGAAATCACTCCAACATGGGCTGCTAATGTTTTAAGTCAAACCACAGCAACAAAAGAAATAAGTCATCGCCAAACTTATGTATACATTCATGATTTAGTTTACCCATTATTTGTGCAAATACCTGGCACAATCCTTAATGATGAAAAGCATCAGTATTTGGTATTTGCAGCTGATCAGGTATTGAATGATTTAGTGAAGTGGATCAATAAGCTTGCCGAATTATTAGAGTATCCCAAAAACACTGTTACCCCCTCAATTGTGAATGCCACCAATGACGTAACAAGAAAAGCACTTACTCGAGCTGGTGAAGTGGTCGGGAACGATTGGCAAAGATTCAACAATCAAAAATGCCTTCGCTTGTCTTTACCAAGATCAACTGGCTTAACTGACTTGAAAGCCCATAAGTTTCATATAGTCTTAGCTTATTTACTGCTAAATAAAACAGACTCATTAGTTGGATATAAATATTGCAATGGTATTGATAATAATGAAATCGATGAAGATATTTGGGTAATGAAAATTTGGAAAAAAGATTACAACCCGCCTACTTTTTTTGAACATAGAATTTTGCCTAAACGCTTGGCCGAACCTATCAATCAAATGCTCAATGTAATAAACACCATTCAGTCTAGTTAAAGAAAAAATCAGGCGAGAGTATATCCTCGCTGACTAGATGCCAAGTGAATTCCTAGCTTCTCTAAACTTTTCTGCTCCAGCATAATTTTTGGGCTGAGCTTTTCTTTCGTTTTCGGCAAGCCTTTTTTCTTCAGCCAACCGCTCATTTTCTCTTCTTTTTGAAATAGTAAGCCCAAGTGTTGGGTCGAAACTTTTGTTGATGAAATGCTTCATCAAACTTAAGGGGCTACTCACCTTAAGTTTTTCATTACGCTCTCCATCTATTATTTTTTGAGCGAGGGTATCGAGTTTGCTTTGAGCCAAAGTTGGCTCAACGTTTAGCAGCAAACGGGTTAACTCCTGGTGCAGATTTTCATGTATCGATTTATCAAAAATTAAATTACCACTACCACTATAAACAGCAACAGCTTGAGCTTTAGCTTTAGCTGCAAGCTTAGACGACGCTTCAGCGTCGTCTGTTGTTGTTGTGTTAGAGTTAGGTTCAGTTATGTTGTGGTTAGAGCGTAAGTCATTGATTTTATTTGAAACGTGTTTAATTCTATTAAAAAACTCTGTTTTCAGCATATCCGATTGAATCTTATCCACAGCTCTTTGAATCATGCTAATTTGAATTGAGTTTTCGCACTTGTGGAATCTCCACCAATCACAGATCAATATCTCTGAAGTATCTTGGTCAAATTTAAGAATGCCTTTTTCTTCAAAATCCAGTAAAGCCTGTTCAACATTCAATTTATTAAAGCCGAGCATGGTGGAAAACATATCGACATCAATAAAATAAGCGCCGCATGGGGTTACAAAAGGATTTTGCCACAATGCCAAAACAATTAGCTTGTGATCTGGAATCAAGTTTTTCACCTTTGGCCAACAAAGCAAATTGGTTGGTACGATTGTTTTTTCCATTTCTTTTTCTCCGTGAGAAAAAGCCAATGTGCAGTTAATTACCCATGCACGTGGGCGTCCTGATAGGAAACTTTTTTGAATTTCAGTCACGGCTTTATGTGAATGAATGGGCAGATGCCAATTGAAAAACCTACCCCAACTGGGGCAGGTTTTTAGATGCGGCTAAAGCTTCAACCGCTATTTTTAAATCACCATCTAGTGATGGATGCAACTTTGAAATGCTTAACTTTTAGAGTCTACAGAAGCTCAGACTTACTACACCCATATTGCTCATGGCAATAAGCAGATATTAGTCTTACTAGTTTCTAAATCAATTAAATTTAAACCTAATTTCTAGTGTCTATTTTTTGCTTTACTTCTTCACTGCTCAACTTTTCTTTATTACTAAAGCTAACAATCTCAAATGCTTCGCCAGCTACTAACTTCTCTCTTAAAACATGCTGCAATCCCTCATCTTCAAGCAACTTTGTCAAGCTCATACTTTTCTCCCTTAATTAAACAATCCACCCAAAAATCCACCTTGGATCTTGCCCAAACTACACTGCCATCACCGTGCTCTATTTGTTTGGGAAATCTACCTTCCTTAATCAGCCGATAAAGCTTTGTCTTTCCCATTTTTGTTTCATGAAGCACTTCTTGCAATTTCATTAATTTTGTTTTGTCCATCATCTGCACTCAAAAGAACTAAGTGAAGCTATTTTGAACTTTATAAAATTTTAATCGAGCAACAATAAAGCATTAAATCGATACCTATATTTTGCTAGCTGGCTACCTGAAAAGGTAAAACCTTAGCTCCATCGCGCATATTATCCAGTTGGTCACTCCACCACTGCGCCAGCTTTTTACGCTCGCCGTCATATGTGGCCTCGTTGTAAATAGCTCTTATTTTGTTAGCATCACCATGTGATAGCGCTGCTTCAATAACATCATGCCGAAAGAGTCCACTTTCATTGGCCTGTGTGCTAAAAAAGTGACGACTGCCATGTGGCACGATGTGATAATCGGTAAAAATCGTTCTAAAAGCCTTGCGAATAGTTGCCTCAGATAATGGCTTTGTATTTAAACGAGACGGGAAAACATACTCACTGTGCCCTGTGTATTGCTTGAGTTCTTTTAACACGCCTACAGCTTGCCTAGATAGCATAACCGTGTGGGGCTTAGTCATATGTTTGCGTGTTTTAGATTGTTCTAGTGGGATTGTCCAAATAGCATTATCTAAATCAAAGTCCACCCATTTAGCACACCTTAACTCGCTCGGTCTTTGTGCAAAGTTAAGCGTGAGATAAACGCAAGTTGAAACTTCAAAGCTACCAGCATAATCAGTGAGGTTGCGTAATAACTTGCCAGCATCTTGTGGCGTTTTTAATCGTGGGAATTTTTCACTAACATGTTTTTTTAATCGCAAGTCTGTAAGTGGTATAGGATTTTCGTTGATTAACTTATCACCCAATGCAAAATCAAACACCTGTTTAATCCACCCACGTGTTTTTTCCATCAGCTCTAGCGCACCACGCTTTTGCATAATCAGCAAACAATCTCTCACCATTTGGTTATCAATTTTGTTAATAGGATAATTACCCAACTTGCCATATACGTTAGCATTAAATGATTGTTGGATTTTTAGGTGTGTACTTTTAGCAAGAGTTTCTTGCTTCATTTCTAGCCAGGTTGTTGCAACCGACTTAAAAGTGCTATCAGCAGACTCTTTTGCTTTAGCCTTAACGATTTTTGCTTCTATGATAGGGTCAACACTAGCATCTATTAATTTGAAGGCTTCAAGAGCCTTTACACGTGCTTCTGCAAGCGATGTTTTTGGGTAAATGCCAATACGGACTAATTTAGGTTTACCAAGCAAGGTAGTACGTAATTGAAAGTATTTTGAGCCATTGGGATGCACAAGCAAAAACAAGCCGCTACCGTCACGTAGCGTATATTGCTTCGCCTTTGGTTTTGCAGCTCGAATCGTTAAATCATCAAGTAGGTTACTTGCCATAAAACGTATACAAATTTAATAGGCCTTAATTGTATACGCTTTTATATACGCTTCACAAGAGGATATATACAAACTTAATGGAACGAGTTAGAGCTAGATTAAACGCTAAATAATTGAATTTATGAGCTATTTAGGTCTTTTTAGAACGATTTTGAATTGCTTAAAACTAGTTACTGGTGCCGACGGAGAGACTCGAACTCTCACGACTTTCGTCACTACCCCCTCAAGATAGCGTGTCTACCAATTCCACCACGACGGCATTTTAGTCGAGCCAAAGCTCAAAAAATTCAACTATTTTGGCACATCTTCCGAGGTTGCTGGCGCTGTTGTTTCAGCAGGCTTTATCGCGGGAACATCTTTAATTTCAGTGGTTACTACGCTGCCTTGAGTAGCGTTTGCCTTAACTACACTGCCACTACCTGCTTTATGGCTAGACATATAAGCCAATGTTAGGCTGGTAGTGAAAAACACCAATACAAATCCTGCCGTCGCGCGACTCATAAAATTTGATGAACCAGTAACACCGAATAAACTACCAGATGTGCCGCTACCAAAAGAAGCGCCCATATCAGCACCTTTACCGTGCTGCAAAAGTACCAAACCTATCACGCCTAGCGCTGCTAACACATGAATTACTAATACAATTTTTTCCATTTTTTACCTTAATACCTTATGTGACTCAGCCCTTTTTAAGCTGCCGCACGGCATATTTTCTCAAATTCTTGCGCAATTAATGAACACCTGCCGATAAGACCACCGTCTATATCCTGCATAACGAATAATTGTACCGCATTTTGAGGGTTTACGCTCCCCCCATAGAGGATTTTCAAGCTAGTTGCGGCTGCAATATCAAGCGCAGCGACCTTGCCGCGAATAAACTCATGCATACTTTGTGCCTGATCGCTACTCGCCGCCAAACCTGTACCTATCGCCCAAATAGGCTCATAAGAAACCACTGCGTTAGCGAATACACCTGCACCATAAGTGTGAATAATAGTATCTAACTGCTTACCTACCACCATTTGCATCACACCAGCCTCACGTTCAATCAGCGTCTCACCTACACATAAAATTGGCGTTAATCCGTTTAATTGAGCCTGCTTAAACTTAGTCGCAATATTTTCATCTGATTCGCAATAAGCCGTTGCTCGTTCTGAGTGTCCAATAATCACATAAGTTGCACCAAAGTCTTTTAGCATGGCTGCACTAACTTCACCTGTAAACGCACCCACGGCATCTTTGCTTATGTTTTGTGCACCCCAAGCGATATTAGTATTTTGTAATAACGTTTGTGCTTGGGCGAGATAAGGATAAGGAATACAGACAACAATATCTATAGATTTCAGCGTAGAAAGCTTCTGAATATATGCCTCAAAAAGTTGTTGATTTGAGGCTAAATTGCCATGCATCTTCCAATTGGCAACGACTAATTTACGACGCATGTTAACCTTAGAGTGTTTTGATTGATTTTTCTGACCACGTGAAATTTTAGCTGCTGCTAACTGCTACAGTCAATTTACTTATTGATTCTTATAACATGATTTCTACTTTGGGCAGAATAGAAATCATCCGGAAGGGTGACTTAAGGTAAAAGTTAACCTTGAGAATATTGCTTTTTATTTAAACTATTATTTTTTAAAACTGCACCCATAGACTATTTAACTTAATTGCTCAATGCACCAAATACTTTTTTCAATAAACCACTCGCTTGACCAACTGGATCTTTACGAATGGCGGCTTCTTCTTTTGCCATCATCAAGTACACCCCATCAAGGGTTTTTTGTGTCACATATTGCTCTAAGTTCACCTGATCTTTTTTAACCACGCCAAACTTATTACCCATTTCAGCAAACTTATTATACTGCTGTGCAAGCTGTACATTTTCAGTGGCTTTTTTTACAATAGGCAAAAACTTCTCTGCCATTGGGCCTGATGTGGTTTTTTTGAAATATTGTGTAGCCGCATCATTACCTCCAGTTAATACAGATTTAGCATCAGCCACACTCATTTTTTTCACTGAATCAATTAACAAAGCTTTGGCTTCTGGTACGGCAGCTTCAGCTGCACGGTTCATTTTTAGCACTAATTCATCAGCCTGCTTGCCCATGCCAAACATACGCATGGCTTTTTCAACTTTTTTCATGGTATCTGGCAACGGAATTTTCACTTCTTTATTACCAAAAAAACCATCGGTTGCACTTAACTGACTAACCGCTTTACCTGCTCCTTGAATTAACGCCGCCTTCAACCCGCCGCTTGCTTCAGTGTTGCTTAAATCGTCGACACTTAGGGCATTGGCATGTGTTGCGAATAGAGTAAAGCTTAAAGCCAACATTAAAATACGCATGCTCTTCTCCAGTTAATTTGCTAATTATATAGATACAAGCTTAGCGTAAATTATTGCTATTGTGTCAATGCCAACAATAATTTACTTTTTAGTGTTAATTAAGTGATGGTTACAGTTAATTAACACTAAACTTACCAAGCTAAACAAACACTATTTATCTTGCTGCTAATTAACTATTATTTGAGTTGCATTTTATTAATGTATTTGCGCCCTTTAATTTAATCAATGACTTTTGGTTATTTTTCCTAAACCACTTTAATTTTAGATGCTTTACTAAGTTTCGGTTTATTAGGCGTTACGTTCCAAATATTTTTTGCATAGTCACTAATGGCGCGATCACTAGAGAATTTAGCCATATTCGCAACGTTTAAAATAGCCATGCGTACCCAAGCATCCTGATTTTGATACAACTTGGCAACTTTCTCTTGCGCTTCAATATAGCTAGCATAATCTGCAAGCAGTAGATACTGGTCACCATTATTAAGCAAATTATCGACTATTGCTTGGTAGCGATTAGGTTCATCAACTGAGAAATAGCCACTGCCAATCATATCTAACACTTGTTTTAGATCTGCATTTCCATTGTAAAAATCACGAGGGTTGTAGCCGTTAGCTTTGGTCTCAGCCACCTGCTCAGTGGTTAAGCCAAAAATAAAGATATTTTCATCGCCTACTTCTTCTTTAATCTCCACGTTGGCACCATCTAATGTACCTATGGTTAGCGCACCATTAAGCGCCATCTTCATGTTGCCAGTACCAGATGCCTCAGTGCCTGCAGTTGAAATTTGCTCAGACAAATCACTCCCTGGGAATAAAATTTCAGCCGCTGAAACCTCATAGTTAGGGTAATACACCACTTTTAGCTGGTCACCAACAGCAAGATCGTTATTCACAATCTCAGCAACATCATTAATCAAGCGAATAATCTGCTTTGCCATCCAATACCCTGGTGCGGCCTTACCACCAAAAATGACTGTACGCGGCGTAATGCCTTGCTCACCGCTACGGATACGATTATACAAAGTGATGACATGCAACACATTTAACAGCTGACGCTTATATTCGTGAATGCGCTTGATTTGCACATCAAACAAGCTATTAGGATTTAATTTAATACCTGTCACTTTTTCAATTTTATTGGCTAAACGCAGCTTATTGCCATGTTTTACAGCTGCAAAGGCTTTTCTAAAATCCGCATCATCAGCCAATGGTGTTATTTTTTTGAGCTCTGTAAGGTCTTTTACAAAACCGTCACCTATCACTCGTTCAATCAGTTTAGTCAATTCAGGGTTTGCTTGATTCAACCAGCGACGCGGCGTGATGCCGTTAGTCACATTAGTTAACTTGCCTGGGTAGATGCGATTAAAGTCTGCAAACAGCGTTTTCTTTAGCAACTCGCTGTGCAGTGCCGCTACACCATTAACAGTATGGCTACCTACAACGGCTAAATGCGCCATGCGCACTCGGCGGCCATGAGTTTCATCAATAATCGATACGCGCCTGAGCAAATCTGCATCGCCTGGGAACTGATGATTTACCATGCATAGAAACTCTTGGTTGATTTGAAAAATAATCTCTAAATGGCGTGGCAATAAACGACCAAACAACTCCACAGACCATGTCTCTAAAGCCTCTGGCATTAAGGTATGGTTGGTGTAAGCAAAAATTTTAACCACTAACGCCCAAGCTTTCGCCCAAGGTAAATGGTGGTTATCTACCAACTGATACATCATTTCAGCCACTGCAATTGCAGGGTGTGTATCGTTTAACTGAATTGCAATTTTTTCTGGCAATCGATCCCAGTCTGTTGGTGCCTTAGTGTCGTGCACAGACAAATATCGGCGCAAAATGTCTTGAATTGAAGCTGATACAAAAAAGTATTGCTGTTTTAAGCGCAGTTCTTTACCTAATGCTGACGTATCATTTGGATATAGTACTTTTGAAATATTCTCGGTTTCATTGCGTTCTTCTACTGCTTTTTCATAGTTACCATCATTAAAATGACGTAAATCAAATTCCCGTGCTGCCTTGGCTGACCATAAGCGTAAATTGTTTACCGTATCGGTACCATACCCAGGCACGGGCACATCATAAGCCATCGCTACTACACGCTCTGCATCTACCCAATATTGCACTTCAACTTGGTCTTTACCTTCGATTTTGTGAGTTTTGACAACATGTCCATAAAACTTAACATCATAAGTAGATTCTGGGCGTTGGAACTCCCATACATTGCCATATCGCAGCCAGTTATCTGGGTTTTCAATTTGTTGACCATGCTCGATAGACTGTTTGAACATGCCATACTCATAACGAATACCATAGCCTGCAGCTGGTATATCCATGGTTGCCATAGAATCTAAAAAGCAGGCGGCTAAGCGACCTAAGCCACCATTTCCTAGCGCCGCATCATGTTCCATTTCAACGGCTTCCTCCAAACTATGACCTAATGTTGCTAAACCTTCTTTTAATTCATCTTTTATGCCCAGATTTAGTGCAGCATTAGTGAGCATGCGCCCAATTAGGAACTCTAGAGATAAATAGTAAACACGTTTAGGATCATCTCGGTAATAGGATTCAGCCGTTTTAACCCAACGCTCAACTACATGATCACGCACTGTATAACTAGCTGTGTGATACCAGTCTCTTGGCGTAGCAGCCTCATTAGTCTTGAAACTAGAGAAAATCAGGTGATTTTGTAATGCTTGATGAATAGGCGTTAGCTCAGGAATTGCAACGACTTTAGGCCTAGCTGTTTTCTTAGGTTTTTCTGTGGCAATGTCTAATGTGTTGGTGGTAGTTTTCATTTGCTGAGGCCAGTTAATAATCTTAACTAGTATTCTAGCAAATATTAAGCCACCTTTAATGACGGCCAAATGATAATTTGATGATTAAGCTTGAGGTTTAATGCAAATCCAGTTTATCGTATTCAAAATCCGGTGAAACTTTAATGGCTTTTAATACCGATAATTTCATCGCAGCCTGACCTAACACTGCCTGTAAATTGTGTAGTGCATTTAACTCTAAGCGCACACTAATTGCACCGAGTTCCATTTCTGCAATTTCACAGCCTTCGCAATAAACGATACGGCAACCGTCTGCCCCAGCTAACAACATTCTTCTGCATGCTTCATCTTTTCTCATTAGACACCTTCTAAAAAATTCATCAATGTTAGTTAAAAAAAGTGACCGACTTACGTGAGTAAATTCAATGCAGTCATAAAAGTAATGCAAGGAGATGCATGTTGCCATGCAGTTACAACATCACAACGCTTTATTGAACCTTATGGTTTTACCCATTTGGTTCAGACCAACGCTGTATTTAAGCCCTGTGTTAGGCAGGACATAAATTCGGTTTAGATCTGCAGTTCTTTTTAAACCACAGATTTATAAATACTCAAATTCTATTGGAGTAATACTCAACAACCTGCTGAACATCTATCGGGAATGGCACTTGGTCGGCATCTGGCAAATGCGCAATTTTCACCATTTTCTCTGTGTCGTCCCAATGCAACCACTCCGGTCTATCCAGTACTGGTCTTGCCAGCGTTTCAACCACCATTGCAATTTTCAAACTTGTTACCTTTAACGCTATTTCATCGCCTAATTTCACACGAATCGAAGGGATATTCACTGACTTACCATTCAGAGTAACATGCCTATGTGACACCAATTGTCGCGCAGCAATCACAGATGGTGCAAAGCCCGCTCTAAATATCACATTATCTAAACGTCGCTCCAGTAGCTGTAAGAATTGGTCGCCAGTTGGCTCACTACCTTTACGCGCCTCAATAATCAGCTTACGCATTTGGCGCTCAGTTAAACCATAGTTAAAACGCAACTTCTGTTTTTCTTGCAACTTAACGCCATAGTCAGACTTACGGCGACGTGTCGCTTTCATCCCATGTTGACCTGGCGGTGTCGGCCTTGTTTCAATTGTTTTACGTGATAATCCAGGTAAATCCACTCCCAGCGCACGCATAATTTTTACTCTTGGGCCTGTTAATCGTGACATATGTACTTCCTATATTTATCTTTTTTAATTTAATTAAGCTACTTACTTGATGCCTAATGACAAGTTCCATTTTGTGGAGTCGCTGCAAGTAATGCATCATGTAAATCATCCACAATTGCGTCCCACTGAAAGGTTAACCGCTTTGCAACTTCAGTGATCAACTTAGACTCTGCATACTGAGGTGAAGTCAACTTATGGGCTAAATCAGAAATTAGTATCGCTAAATCAGCTGATGGATTCACAGCATATTGCGAACTTACACAACAAATAGCCGCCATCACTGCATTCGCATTCGGTAAATCCGGATCAAATTCAGACTGACCGCTTACGAACTGATTGCCCACCTTAAAACTACCTTTTATTTTATTAATTGCCATGTTGTTACTTCCATGCTGTAAACAGTATTGCAAATGATAATGATTTGCATTAAAATTGTAAAGTAAATGATTAATTTATTTTTAAGGTAGTCAAATGTGAAGCAACTCATTTTGTATCGCCAACTGTGCCTGAAATTTTGCATCAACCAACACATTGAGTGTTTGATGTAACTCGGTTTGCATCACAAGTTTAGCAGCCGCTTTGCGCATCATTTCATTCATCATAAAAAAGTTAGATGCTGCAAACCTCAGTGAAGTACCGCCCACTTCAAGTTCTACCATATCTTTAGTTTTGTTATAAAGCACTTTGCACTTTTCGTTACCTGCCAATTTAGCTTGGCTAATGATTAATTGCCTGCTCATGATTAATCCTAAATTAAACAATGTGTACAAATGATAATGATTCTCATTTGTATTGTCAAGGGTTATATTTGAGAAATCTTAAGTTTAAGTAATCACTTTAAATTTAATGACTAAAATTAACAGCAATAAAAGAACCCGCTAAGCTTACATTAAGCGGGTTCTTATATTAACTAGTGATAATTAACTGATTAAACTATTCATACGTTTCACAAAGCTAGCAGGATCATCTAGCGTACCGCCTTCTGCCAACAACGCCTGGTCAAACAGTACAAAAGCTAAATCACTAAATACAGCATCCGCAACTTCTGCCTCCAGCCGCTTCACCAACTTATGCGCAGGATTAATCTCTAAGATAGGCTTAGCTTCTGGTGCATTTTGACCAGCGGCTTTAAGCATACGAGACAGATTGCCAGATAAATCATTTGCATCGCTAACCAAACACGCCGGTGAATCAGTTAAGCGGTGTGTAACTCGCACATCTTTCACTTGGTCACCTAGAGAACTTTTAATCTTCTCAACCAATGATTTGGCTTCTTCTTCGATTTTCTTTTGAATCTCTTTTTCAGTATCAGATTCAAGCTTACCTAAATCTAAATCACCCTTGGCAATAGACTGTAGTTTTTTACCATTAAATTCGGTCAAGCTGCCTAATAACCACTCATCCACGCGGTCAGACATTAACAATACTTCGATGCCTTTTTTGCGGAAAATCTCTAAATGCGGACTATGTTGTGCGGCGGCAAAACTATCAGCTGTGATGTAATAAATCACGTCTTGCTCTGGTTGCATACGTGCCAAGTAATCTTTAAGTGACACTTCTTGCACATCAGTATCCGCTTTAGTTGAAGCGAACCTTAACAAGCCTGCAATTTTGTCTTTATTTGAATAATCTTCGCCAGGACCTTCTTTTAATACTTTACCGAATTCTGCATAAAATTTTGTATAGTCCTCAGGCTTGTTTTCTGCCATATCTTCCAGCAGACTCAAGATTTTCTTAGTTGACCCAGCTTTAATAGCGTCAACATCACGGCTAGATTGCAGAATTTCACGCGATACATTTAACGGCAAATCAGCCGTATCAATCACACCACGCAGAAAACGCAAGTATTGCGGCATTAATTTTTCAGCGTCTTCCATAATAAACACACGTTTTACATACAACTTAATGCCATGACGGCGCTCGCGATCATACAAATCAAACGGTGCTTTGCTTGGGATGTATAACAGAGAAATATATTCTTGCTTCCCTTCTACACGGCTATGCGACCAGCTAAGAGGATTTTCAAAGTCATGCGAAACATGTTTATAAAACTCTTGATATTCCTCTTCAGTAATATCGTTTTTATTACGTGCCCATAAGGCAGACGCTCGATTAACTGTTTCGTCTTCATCAGTGGCCACTTCTGCGCCATCTTTCCACTCACTTTTCTTCATCACAATCGGCAAAGTGATATGGTCTGAATATTTACGAATAATCGTTTTAAGCTTCCAGTCACTTAAGAACTCATCTTCACCTTCACGCAAATGCAGTACCACTTCCGTTCCGCGGGTGGCTTTATCTGCAGCTTCGAGTGTAAAGTCGCCCTCACCTGTTGATTCCCAGCGCACAGATTCCGTAGCGCCTGCGCGACGCGTAGTCAGCGTTACTTTATCGGCAATAATAAATGCAGAATAAAAACCAACACCAAACTGGCCAATCAAATTAGCATCTTTCGCTTGGTCGCCAGAAAGTGCATTAAAAAATTCTTTCGTACCAGATTTAGCAATGGTACCGATGTTCGCAATCACCTCATCACGGCTCATACCAATGCCATTATCAGTAATCGTCACTGTGCGTGCATCTTTATCAAAAGCAATACGAATCTTTAATTCGCTATCGCCCTCAAACAGCGCACCGTTGGCGACAGCCTCAAAGCGCAATTTATCTGCCGCATCAGAAGCGTTAGAAATCAATTCACGCAAAACAATCTCTTTATTACTGTAAAGCGAGTGAATCATTAACTGAAGCAGTTGTTTAACCTCGGCCTGAAAAGCCATTGATTCTTTTGGATGAGTCTCTTTTTGTGGAGTAGTTTTTGTAGTCTCTGTGGACATGGGTTAAATCCTCTTTATCAATAAATCAAACGATGTTCTATAAATGGGGATAGCCATTAATTTTTCAAGCGTGTAGTTAGTCTTAGATAATCAGGGATCACACGAAAAATAATGCACGAATACTTTTTTCAGTACAATCGACGGATATTTCAATACCAAACGTTTAAGCATGAAAGAATCGGAAAAACTGCATGATTAAACTCGACCCTGATGCCGAATTATTGCTGCGTATTGCGCGTGGCGATCAATTAGCTATCAGGCAGTTGGTGGCGCGTAAGTTACCAAGAATATTAGCGCTAGGCATGCGTATGCTAAATAACCACAGTGAAGCTGAGGATGTGGCACAAGAGACGTTTGTTCGTGTTTGGAAACAAGCTGAGAGTTGGCAATCAGGCGTAGCAAAGTTTGATACTTGGCTGCATAGAGTAGCGATTAATTTGTGCTATGACAGGTTGCGTGTTCGTGAAAACTACAGTAAAGATGATGCACCTGAATTGATAGATACTGCGCTGATTCCTGAACAGCATTTAGACAAATCTCAGCAAGGCAATTTGATTACAGCTGCACTTGCCGTGTTACCCAACCGACAGCGTGAAGCATTGGTGCTGCAATATTATCAAGAGTTTTCGAATATTGAAGCGGCAGATTTGATGGGAGTCAGTCTAGATGCACTGGAAAGTTTGCTATCGCGTGCACGGCGCAATATGCGAGCGTTACTGATTGAAAAAAGGAGTGAACAAGCTATGAACGCTGAACAATTTATTACACTTACTGAAGCTTATGGAGCAGATATTACCTGCTGGCCAGCAGCTTACCGACAAGAAGCAAGTGAAATAATCGCCCTTAATTTGCCAGCAGTAAATCATGCGCTTAAGTATGCAGGTGATTTGGACAGCGTGTTAGGTCACAAGCTTAAAATCTCCGACATACAAACAAACAGCAGGCTATTTGAGCGTATCGTTGCCAACGCACCTCAGCCGCAAATAAGCTCAACGCAACACTGGCCTTGGCGCTGGCTTGAGTTGTTTAGTCTTGCAGGTGCTGGTTTTGCAGGGATTGTAGCGGGTATATTTTGTGTCTCAATTTGGCTGTCTGGCACAATGCCTGCAAGTACAGATGGCGCGGGGTCATTAGCAAACTCAATGACGGAATATATTTACGATGGACAGGATTGGTCATGATGATGAATGAACACAAAACTAATTGGTTGCTGATTGCATCGCTCATTTTAAATCTGTTTTTAATTGGCGCTATTGCTGGTGGCTCTTATAAATTACTTTGGTCGAATCAAGCGTCACAAACAGGTAAACCTGGGCAGAGTACGTTACGGTTTGCAGCAGATAACCTTTCAAATGAACAGCAGCATTTATTCAAAAAAACATTGCGTAAAGCGCGACGCGAAGCAAAACCTCTGCTTGAAGCGTCTAAACAGGCACGTGTAGAAGTACTTAACCAGATTTCAGAGCCTAATTTTGACCGTGTAGAGATATTAGCAGCGCTAGCACGTACCCGCGAAGCAGATAGCGCGGTGCGGATACATATAGAAGAAAGTTTACTTAATTTTGCCCAAACGCTTTCAGCCGATGATAGGCAAAAATTAGCAGATGGCTTAGCCAGTAGAGGCCCTTTGCGCACTCTATCCATACTGAAAGATTAGCGAATTGAGTTTGGTAAAACATACTACCCGTATAAGCCAGCTACGATTAAAGCTAATTGCTTTGGCTTGGCATTTAAGCGAGTAACTTAATAGCAATAAGGGCTAACGAATGCCGTATGTTTGAACGACCAAGATAAACATCGGTTAAAAGTATTAAAAAAACCAGCTTCGCTGGTTTTTTTAATCAAATCACATTAATTAGCTTTAGGTCTATCTTGTGCATCATGCTTTTCTTGATAAATTTCTTTACTAGCTGCAGCTTGATCTTGTCGTACTTCTTGACGCTCATCTTTTGTAAATTGACCATCAGATTTATATTGGCGCTCTTCTTTACGAATAGCACGTTGACCTACCACTAAATCTTTGCCTTCAGCTCGAGTAAGCTCACCAGATTTAACGCCTTGGGCAATACGCTTTTGCTGATGATGTTGATGTTTATTAATTTTTGTCTAATAGCTGCCATCGCTGGCGTCGCCAGTACTGCCATTATTGCAAGGCTCATGATAGAAAGTAAAAGTTTGTTCATTCGTGGCACTCCTAAAAATATTTTAAGTATTCATTACACCATTAGCTATTTATAAAACAGTTTTGATGCATGTAGACCTTAAACGTACCGTCCCTAATAAATCCGTCGCACTACTTAAATATATTTAAACATGTCATTAAACTTTCAAACATTTACTAGAAAATAGAAACAATAATATTGTTTTACAATATAGTTATTCCAAACTTAAAACGAAATGTGCATACTAGAAACTATGGAAAACAACACAAATAACTCAAACAACATACCTGCTGATAAAACGTTGTTAGCCGCTGTTGACCTAGGTTCAAATAGTTTTAGGTTAGAAATTGGTCAACTTGATAGTGGTCATATTCAACGCGTAGAGTACCTGAAAGAATCCGTACGCCAAGGCGGCGATTTAGATGAAGATCGAAATTTAACGCAAGAAGCCATTGAGCGTGGTCTTCGTTGCTTAGCTAGGTTTGGCGAGTGCTTACAGGGGTTTGAACCTAGCCATGTACGCGCGGTAGCAACGCAAACGCTACGCGAAGCAAATAATCGTGATGTATTCCTCAAGCTAGCTAAAAAGGCACTGGGTTTTGATGTAGAAGTCATTTCTGGCGTGGAAGAAGCGCGGCTTATTTACCAAGGTGTAAGCCGTTTTCTACCGCAATCAAATGAGCGACGCTTAGTGTTGGATATTGGTGGTCGTTCTACTGAGTTCATTTTAGGTCAAGGCTTTACTTCACATCACACGGCTTCATTACATGTAGGTTCTGTTGCTTGGTCACTCAAGCATTTTGGACGTGGAGAATTTACTGAAAATGCTTTCACACGCGCAGAAATTGCCGCTGAATCTATTTTTGATACTTTGGGAGTCAATTATAGTAATAAACATTGGGATATAGCTTATGGCGCATCTGGCACTGTTGGGGCAATTGCTGACGTGTTAATGCAATATGGCAGGCCGGTTGATACCGTCACTAAAGAAGGCCTGCATTGGCTAAGAGAAGAACTACTGCGTGCCAGATCTGTAGATAAACTACGTTTATTAGGTTTAAAAGAAGAACGTAAGGCCGTGATTGCTGGCGGTTTATCTATTATGCTGGGTTTATTTGATTTTTTAAATATTGAAACTCTCAATGTCGCAAAAGGTGCATTAAGACATGGACTCCTTTACGACATGCTGGCGCGCGATAATGAAATGGCTGATTTAAGAAACGCTTCAGTACAACGTTTAGCACGAAAATTTAATGTAGATGAAGCACATGCAGCTACCGTCGCTGAAGTTGCAGGCAAGCTGTTTGATAAAATTACCGAGGACATTCACTTTGCTTTTGGCGAACGAGAATCACATGCGCGCAAACTACGCTGGGCTGGATTGCTCCATGAAATTGGTGGCATGGTTTCACCAATCGACGCACACTTGCATGGCGCTTACATTTTAGATCATGCCGAACCACCCGGCTTTGCACAAAGTGAATTACATTGCTTAAGCCTATTGATATTGGGGCATAAAGGAAAACTTAAGCGATTAGAAGCCGATTTTTCTGACCGTATTTTTGTGATGCAACTCGCCTGTTTACGCTTCGCGGTTATTTTATGCCATGCACGCCAAATGCCTAATCTACGTGGCATACAGTTGCATTATTTCGGCACTAAAATCACATTAACTTTGCCAAAATCTTGGCCAGAAAAATATCCACAGTCTTATTATTTATTAGACGAAGAAATACTGGTTTGGCAAAAAACCACTTGGTTATTAGACCTAAATTCTGCCTAAATTTTGAAAAATCCGCTCGCAAAAAAGTCATTTTTCTGTCACAAAAATAATATTGCGTTTTGAAATAAACGGTATAAACTATTTATACCGTTTATTAAGGAGGCCTCGATGTCAAAAATCAACCCAATACAAGCTGCAGCGTTAAGTGCAACTCCAGTAAAAACTGAAGTTAAAAAAGTAGTGGCTACTAAACCTGTCGCCGCAAAAACCGTGGCTGCTAAACCTGCTGCTACAAAAATTATACCCACTAAACCAGCACCAGTTGCAGCAAAGGTGGTGCCAAATAAAGTCGTAAAAGCTAAGATTGTTAAAGTAGAAAAAGAAAAATCACCTAAATTAAAGATGGAACGCGACAGCTTTACTATGCCTAAAGTTGAATATGCGCAGTTTTATGTATTAAAGGAGCGCCTAGTTAAACTAGGCCAACCAGCTAAAAAAAGTGAATTGCTACGCGCGGGCATTATGCAGTTAACTGCCATGACGGATGCCGCTTTAAAAGCTGCAATGAGTAAAGTGCCTGCGATTAAAACTGGTAGACCTAAAAAGAAATAACGTTCAAAAATCGGGGTGCTGCACCATAAACAAATAAGTTTGTGGTTCCCCACTCGGTACATCATCCGTAAATCTTTGGCGTAGCCACCAAACTGCGCCTTTTTTTACGACACAAGCTCTATCATTCATACCCAGCAATTTAGCTATTAACAAGCCTAAATTTGGTTGATGTCCAATAATAAGTGTAGTTTTATTAATATCATTATTAGTGACTTGTTTGGCAATCATCTCAACTGAATGATCTACACTTAAAAATTCAGCCACTTTAATTTCAAAGTTATTTAAACTTTTTAATTCGTCTACTGTTTGCAAACAGCGCAACGCTGGGCTGCATAAAATTTCTGTATCTGCTGGTATATGTTGATTGAGCCATTTAGCCATGATCGCCGCATCTTTATGCCCGCGTTTAGTTAAAGCACGGTCTATATCTTCGCCACTTGTACTTTGCGCTTCTGCTTCAGCGTGACGCCATAAAATCAAGTTAGCCATATTATTCTCTCGATAATAATCTCTAATTAGCATACTTCTGTAACAACTGTTGTTGCGCACTCAGCACGTGCTCATGTACATTGTTTTTGGCTTTAATTGCAGATTTTGCACTCTCCACGTACGTGCCATCTACGTCAAGCAACCAAGCATCTTTATTATCATCCAAATAAATCTGACAGCATTCTTGCAAAATCCGTGCACGATTTTTTGCATCAACAATTGGCCAAGCAATTTCTACCCGGCGCATCATGTTACGGTTCATCCAATCTGCGCTAGAAAGCCACATACTTTCAACAGCATCAATTTCAAAATAAAATATGCGGGAATGCTCTAATAATCTACCAATAATCGAGCGTACACGTATGCGCCCATCTAAACCTAGGGCATCAACAGGCAATATACAAGCCCCACGCAAGATCAGATCAACCTCAACCCCAGCGCGCCCTGCTTTTACTAAAGCTTGCGTAAGCGCCTCGTCTGTCAGCGCATTCATTTTAAGAATAATGCGTGCAGTCTTACCTGACTTAGCTGCTAATTCTGCAGTTTTAATTTGGGTCAGCATACGTCTATGCAAATTAAACGGTGCGACCAGTAATTTTTGCATGCGCGGCAATTTAACCTGGCTGGCGATATGCCTAAACAAATGCTCCATATCACGGGTAATTTGTGGATCAGCCGTCAGCATACTGACATCGGTATAAAGGCGTGCCGTTCTTGGATTGTAGTTCCCCGTGGAAACATGACCGTAGTGTTTGAGCTGTTTACCTTCACGGCGCATCACTAACAACATTTTTGCGTGTGTTTTCAAACCAACGATACCGTATACCACCTGTGCTCCCACTGACTCTAACGCCTCTGCCCAGTTAATATTAGCTTCTTCATCAAATCTGGCCTTTAGCTCAACAACTGCCATCACTTCTTTGCCGCGGCGCACGGCTTCTTGTAATAGCTTGAGCATGCGGGCATCTGAACCCGTGCGGTAAATGGTTTGCTGAATAGATAATACATCAGGGTCGTTGACTGCTTCGCGTAAGAAATCAATGACAGACTCAAAGCTTTCATACGGCTGATGAATCAAGATATCACGTTCTTTTAATTGCGTAAAAAACGATTGATTTGCAACTAACTGTTGGCTTACTTTAGGTTCAAACGGCGTAAATTTAAGATGATTACCTTCAGCTAAATCAGCCAACTGCATCAATCGCGCCAAGTTCACAAGGCCATGCACACGGTAAAGTGATTGTTTAGGTAAATCAAACTGTTGCAGTAAAAATTTGGCTAATTTCTCATCGCATCCATGTGAGACTTCTAAACGAACTGCATCACCAAAATTACGCTGTACCAGCCCTTTTCTTAACGCAGTACGCAAGTTTTTAACATCTTCTTCATCTACCGCTAAGTCTGAATGGCGCGTGACCCTGAACTGGGAGAAGTTAAGCACTTCTCTACCGGTAAATAAACCCGCCAAATGGGCTCTAATTACACTAGATAATGAAACAAATTTTTGCTGCTTGCCGCTCAAATTTGGCGGGAGTTTGATTAAACGCGGCAGTACTCTAGGCACTTTTACTATCGCAATATTATTGCTACGTCCGAATGCATCGTTACCGCCTAGCGAAACAATAAAATTTAAAGATTTATTGGCCACCAATGGAAATGGATGAGATGGGTCAAGTGCAACTGGGACTAATAATGGGCGCACTTCATTTTCAAAATACTGTGCCACCCAGCGTCGCTGTTGAAGTGTACGGTCACCATGAGAAACTAAATGTATACCTTGCTCAGCTAAGGCCGGCATCAGCTCTACATTAAAAATCTCATATTGCTTATCTACCAAGGTATGCGCCACTTCGGCGATAGCCTGATAACTTTGTACGTTAATATCGGTTTTCTGCTCGTCATCTCGCATTGCATCTACATGCGGTGCTGCGCGGACTTCAAAAAACTCGTCTAAATTTGAAGATACGATACAAAGGAAACGTAAGCGCTCAAGTAGCGGATAGTTTGGGTTTTGTGCGAGGCTCAACACGCGCTGATTAAACGCCAAAATGCTTATATCACGGTTAAGTAATTTCAAGGGTGGGTAAGTTGAACGCATAATATCTTTAAGTTTTTTATGCATTTATATTATTCGCTGATTATGACAAAATGATGAAATTTTGATGAAAAGCATTTTCTAGCTTGGTAACTAATACTACAACTTAAGCTACGAAGTAACCAATCTATCTAGTATTTAATTCATAACAAATCTAGGCTATTCAGTACCTTTTCAGCCGATTGTTTTATTGCCAAAACTTCATCCGTATTAAATCTATCCACATTTTTGGTCATCAAAGCTGTGCGTGGGTTTCTTGAAAAAACCTCATAATGCTTAATTAAAAAATACCAATAAAGCGTAGTGACAGGGCAAGCATCAGCACCAGTTTTTACTTCAGGTTTGTATTTACAGTTTGAGCAATAATTACTCATACGCTTAATATAAGAGCCGCTTGCTACGTAAGGCTTACTGGTAAAACGTCCACCATTCGCATATAAAGCCATTCCCGTTACATTAGGTAACTCAACCCACTCTACTGCATCAACATACACGGCTAAATACCAAGCTTCAACTTCGCGTGGATTCAGCTCTGCCAATACGCCAAACATACCAGTAATCATCAATCGCTGAATATGATGCGCGTAACCATAGTGCATCGTTTGATGTATAGTCTGACGCTGGCAGTTCATTTGTGTATTACCTGTCCAATACCAGTCAGGTAATGGGCGCGTATGATTATAGTGATTACTTTCTGCCATCTTTGGCATGTCTAACCAATACACACCACGAATAAACTCTCGCCAACCTAATATTTGACGAATAAAGCCTTCTACACTTGCCAAAGATAAATGTTGTTGTCTGTATGCGATTACTGCAGCTTCGATGACTTCACGTGGGTCAAGCAATTTAAGATTCAATGATGTCGACAATAACGAATGCCACAAATAGGGTGACTGTTTCATGTTCTGAGCTTGCCACATCGCATCTTGATGCTCACCAAAACTAGATAATCTATTGGCGATAAAGTCTTGCAAAAACACTAGGGCTTGAGCACGTGTTACAGGCCAAATGAAATTGGCTAAACTACCGGGATGATTAGGGAAAAGTTGCTCTACAATATTGATTACCTGCTGTGTAATTGCATCTACATTTACTTCTGGTGAGCTTGGTAAATCTACAGGACCTTTTTTAGAAAAGGCTTTGCGATTCTCGGCATCGTAATTCCATGCGCCGCCTTCTGGTTGCTCACCTTGCATTAACACATTGTATTTTTTACGCATGACTCGATAAAAAAACTCCATGCGCAGCTGTTTACCATTCGTAGCCCAACGCTTAAAATCTGCACGACTACACATAAAATTCAGATCATCTTTAATGACTAATTGTGTATTGGTCACTACTGCTAAATTTTTTATATCTTGCTCTAAACGATACTCCCCAGATTCACAAACAATAATTTTTTGTGGTTTTAGAGCATGAATATAGTGTTGCCATGCGGACTTTAAATTAAGAAATTCATGTTCACCGAGCTTCAAATATGTGACGACCAAACCTTGTTTATTCAAAGCCTCGGCATAATGTCGCATTGCGGATAGAAACAAGACTATGCGCGCTTTATGGCTCCATACGTGGGTCGCCTCAGCGCTTGCTTCTACCATTAAGATGCAGTCTTGTTCAGCATCAAATGCTTCAAGTGCAGGGTTATCGACACTTAATTGATCCCCAAGAATTAAGATTAAATTTCGTGTCATTACTTACTACTGGCTCTGCATTTATCTGAACAATATTTAATTTCAACCCAGTTTTTTGCCCATGCTTTGCGCCATGTCATTTCGCGGCCGCATTGCAAGCAAGATTTGCTGGGAAGCGTACTTTTATTGCCTTTGAAAGTAAGTCGATTTGCCATTCAGAGAAGACTACTAGAATGACATGCAGTTCAGAAATACAGTTACTTATCTAGATTAAGTAACTGCCGTATTAAAGTAGCAGCAGCAGCAAAACCAAAGGGGGCTGTTACACATACGCTTGAACCATAACCTGCACAGTTTAAGCCAGTAATAGCATTATCTTCTACATCACATATGGCATCAGGCTTGATAATCGCTTCATCTGAATAGATGGCAGCAATGCCGAATTTTGAAGCTTTAGACTTAGTTGATGATTGTGCTTTGAGACTTTCGCCTTTAGGAAAATTGTAGTCTCGGCGTAAGCCATTACGGACTTTGGCTAATAACCTATCACCTGTCACCACAGATAAATCAGCCTGTTTTATTTTGGTGGGATCTAGCCGCCCTCCTGCGCCGCCAACGGTGACTAAAGGTATTTGCTGCTGTTTACAAAAAGCCGCAATAGCCATTTTAGCTTTTGCATCATCAATACAATCAATCACACCATCGTAATGATGATTTAGCATCACGCCAACGTTTTCAACAGTGACGAAATCCTCAATTTCAACCACCATTGCAGTCGGATTAATAAGACGAATACGTTCCGCCATTGCAGTGACTTTCGCTTTACCAAACGCACCATCAACTGCGTGCAATTGACGATTTACATTAGACTCGGCGATGTTATCTAGATCAATCAGTGTAATCGTGCCTACAGCGTTGCGCGCGATAGCTTCAGCGACCCAAGAACCAACACCACCTATACCTATTATGCAGATATGCGCGGCTTGCAATTGTGCTAAACCATCAGCGCCATATAAACGTGACACACCACCAAAACGTCGAGCGAAATCAACCGTCTCAGATGCAGTTAGACTTAACTCTCTCACTTTAGCCTCAATCATCACGATTCTAAAACCACAAAAGCTGCTGCTAAATTTTTCTCATCACTAATACTGACATGCGTTTGTGTAATATTTTTAGACTGCAACAAAACTTGCAGTTCTAAAGCTAACACCAATATTGGCTTGCCGAGCGCATCATGTGAAACTGCAATATTTTGGAATGTAGCAGGAGCGCGTAAACCAGTACCCAGCGCCTTAGAAAAAGCCTCTTTTGCTGCAAAACGCTTAGCTAAAAAACGCGCTTTGATGTGTGATTGCTGATAACTTGCTAATTCGCTATCAGCCAAGATGCGCTTGGCAAAATCATCACCAAACTGCTCTATAGAAGCCTCAATCCGAGTCACTTCAACGATGTCAGTACCAATACCAAAAATCATTTAGGATAATCTTGTCTGTTCAATGTAAAGTTTACTTGCAAGAGAATTCTTTCATTAGCGCCTTCATTTCGCGCACTGCGTTATCCCAGCCTACAAATAACGCATGAGCAACAATAGCGTGGCCAATATTCAGTTCTTCAATCCCCTCAATTGAAGCGATTTCATGCACATTGTGATAATGCAGACCATGACCCGCATTCACCACCAAACCCAAGCTTAAGGCATGGCTTACGGCTTGTTGAATACGCTGCAATTCACGAGCTTTATCTACTGGATTTTCCGCATCGGCAAATGTCCCCGTATGTAACTCTATGACTGGCGCAGCCGCTTTTTTTGCAGCGTCAATTTGTGCGATATCCGGGCCGATGAATAATGAAACACGGATACCCGCATCACTTAATTTTTTAACTGCTTTTTGTACGTTAATAAAATTACCAGCGACATCAAGACCACCTTCAGTAGTTCGTTCTTCACGACGCTCAGGCACTAAACAAACATCTTGTGGTGCCACTTCCAATGCAATGCCAATCATTTCATCAGTGACAGCACATTCAAGATTCATACGGGTTTGTAACAGGCCGCGCAAAGCACGCACATCAGCATCTTGCATATGCCTGCGGTCTTCACGTAAATGTAAGGTAATGCTATCAGCGCCTGATTGCTCAGCACGCAAAGCTGCCTGCACTACACTAGGATATTTTGTGCCGCGCGCCTGACGAATCGTAGCGACGTGATCGATATTTACACCTAACTTAATCATTCTATAAACCTTGTAAATCTATTAAAAGCTGTCTCGTATGTAATGGCTTATCGCCTAAATAATGCGTTAGTAAATAGCGCATTAGCTGTTTACTTTGTTGCTGGGTCTGCAAATGGCTGTAATTGTCATTCTCCATATCAATCAATGTCTTACCAACCAACTGCACACCACTTCTTGTGCGATTTACTCCGCCGTTAAATCTGACGGCGCCATGCTCAGCTTCATAGATATAAGTCTGCGCTTCAATGATTGCCGTCTCGTTTTCATCTACACTTAACGGAATTGCATAGCCCAACTCTTGTAATAACTTCAATTCAAACCGACGTAACGTGGTGGCTAAATCTTGACTGGACGTTAATGTTTTTAGAGTTAGGCTGTAGTATTCAAACAAAGCTTCATGTGGATCTTCTCGTGGCAATAACCTTAGTAGAAGCTCGTTGAGGTAAAAACCACACATCAGCGCTTCACCTTTAAGCAGTAATAACCCACCGCCCCAATCTAGGCTATGCAGTGTTTTGAGCTCTAATTTTCCCGACCAGGTTGCGATTAAAGGCTGAAACGACTGCAACATGCCGCGCATTGCCGATCTCGGTCGCCTTGCACCTTTAGCGGTAGTCGCTACCCGGCCAAAGCCATGGGCAAACAACTCCACAACCAAGCTAGTTTCTTTGAATGGGTAAGTATGTAACACATAGGCCGCTTGATTATCCTGCCGATGTGAATTTTGGCCTGCAACAGCCATTAACTATTGGGCCCGCTCAAGCTTTGCAATTCCTCATCTTCAGCTTTTAAGATCAAAAGCGGCACTAGCATTTCTGTGCCAGAAAATAGGATCATCGCGAAACGCGTTTCCTCTTCCATTTGAATGGGCGTGAATTTACCAAAGCCATATCGTGAATTACGTATCACTTGCCAGGCGCCTTTAGGCTCTTGATATTCTGGCTTATCAAAATAGTGTTTAATGCTTTCTGTACTGATACTTTTTAGCGGGTAATCTCCGTTATCCGCTAGAATCACCCAGCCCATTTCACCATTTTTACCTGTATTCTTTAATTGGTATAAATACCACTCATCGTCTTCATAAACAAGGTTAAACACATTGTTTATGCCGCCTGTTTTTCTATTTTTAGCGTAATAAATACCTTGTTCATCTAGCGTAATTGGCTTGCCATAAACAGGGATGTTAAACACATTATCAGTTGCCATTGTTTATACCTCAAAGCAAATAGCTACGCACTAATATCCTAGACTTTTTAGAGCCCTTTCGTCATCTGCCCAGCCACCCTTAACTTTTACCCAAGTCTCAAGATACACTTTTCCACCAAATAACTTTTCCATATCCTGTCTGGCTTCAGTGGAGATTTGTTTCATTTTATCGCCATTTTTACCGATAAGCATCGGTTTTTGACTATCTTTATCCACAATAATCGCGCAAAAAATACGACGTAAATTACCTACTACCTCAAATTTTTCAATTTCCACGGCGACTGAATAAGGTATTTCATCACCTAGTAATCTAAAAATCTTTTCTCTTACGAGTTCCGCAGCTAAAAAGCGTTCATTTTTATCGGTAAGTTCATCTTCAGAATAAATCGCAGCCTGTTCCGGTAAATATTTACGAATAGAAGCTAAAAGCTCATCTAGGTTTAAACTTTTTTTAGCACTAACTGGCACGATTTCTGAAAATGGGAACTCCAGATCAAAATCTTGGATCAATGGCAATAAATTACCTTTATCACCCATTAAGTCTGATTTATTCACAACTAAAATGGTTGGTGTTTTATCAGATAGTAACTGCAATACTTTACGGTCAGCATCACCCAACTTCATCGGTTCGATTACAAACAGCACTACATCAACCTCGGTCAGTACTTGCGTGACTGTTTTATTTAAGCCTTTATTCAAAGCATTCAGGTGTTTTTGCTGAAAACCTGGTGTATCGACAAATAAGAACTGCGTATCATCAGTGGTATGAATCCCCAGCAAACGATGGCGTGTTGTTTGTGCCTTACGCGAAGTAATCGCTAACTTCATGCCTAAAATATGGTTAAGTAGTGTTGATTTACCTACATTAGGACGACCAACAATCGCGACTGTACCGCATCTAAACGCCGATATTGTTTTTAAATCTGCATCTAATTCTGAGTCTGTCATTTTTTAGGATTTTCCATCAATTGCTTCTATAAGATATTTTTAAGGGCGACTAAAGCCAACTGCGCGGCTTGTTGCTCTGCTATACGACGACTAGTGCCTTCACCAACTGTGCGTATATTGTATTTTTTTATGCCACATTCCACGACAAACACCTGGGCGTGGGCTTCGCCATCTGTATGAGTAACTATGTATTCAGGCACTTCAATCTTTCTGCCTTGCAATAATTCTTGCAGTAAAGACTTAGGGTCTTTATCAATGACTTTAGGGTCTATGGTATCAAGCTTATTGGCATACAGCTGCAACACTAAAGCTTCTGCAGCTGCAAAGCCGCCATCAAGATAAACAGCACCGATAATAGCCTCTAGCGCATCGGCTAATATCGATGGCCTCCTCCAACCCGCACTTTTAAGCTCACCCTCACCCAATTTAAGCGCATCGCCTATATTAAGTGAAAAGGCAATTTCACTGATTGTTGCTTCTTTAACTAACTGCGCTCGCAAACGACTTAAATCACCTTCAGCTAAACTGGGAAATCGCTGATAGAGCTGATTAGCGATAATAAAATTAAGTGCTCCATCCCCTAAAAATTCTAGGCGCTCGTTGTTCTGAGCATGATAACTCCGATGCGTAAGTGCTTGCGTGAGCAGGTTAGAATTTACAAACTTGTAAGTTAATCTTGCTGCTAATACCTGTTGAGTCATCTATATTATGATAAAAAAATAAGTAAGTTAACTGGCAACTTACTTGCTATCACTTGCAGCTTGAAAATCAAGCAATATGCTTATATTGCCCACTAATGGCTTAAGCACTTGATATTGCACAGATACAACAGTTTCACCAGTGCTATTTTTATCAATTGACAAATCGTTACCTGTCACTACAGAAACATAAGAAGTATTAGCGCGCCGATTAAATGAATCCATGATTTCTTTTTTGCTCATCGTACTTAACGACTCTTGTCCCATTGATTTGATCACGGACTTAACTGAAAAATATTCCGTGTAAGCTGGGAAAATTGTCATCACAATAAGCGCTACAAACACTAAAATTCCACCAATGAACAACATACCAATGAAGGTCACGCCTTTTTGGTGTTTAGGTCTGTTGTGTTGTAGTTTTTTGTAGTTAGGCATGCCTCACTCCAGTATATTGAATATATGTAAACGATTAATGAATAGCATTACCTATCCTGGAACCTTGATCAAAATTCATCCAAATATAGAATGCCTTGCCAACCAAATTACGCTCTGGTACAAATCCCCAAACGCGGCTGTCCGAACTGTTATCACGATTATCACCCATCGCTAAATAATGTCCAGCTGGCACTGTAATTTCTTCATCATTGGCAAATTTTGCGCCTATCGAGTCAGTATCGTAATTACCTACTACATCATGAATCAAAATATCGTGTTGTACGGTGCCTAGTTGCTCTTTATATTGTGTTGCCGTCATACTATTAAGTCCCGGCAATATATACTCATAGTTACCCATATCTTGCACTGCTAGTGTCTGACCATTAATCGTTAAGCGTTTATCTTGATAACGGATTTTATCGCCAGGTAGCCCTACAACACGTTTAATATAGTCTACAGATGGCTCTGGTGGATAATGAAATACAAATACATCGCCGCGGGTTGGGTGATTCATTTCAAAGAGCGTGTTATTCAAAATAGGCACGCGTAAACCATAAGTGAATTTGTTCACTAAAATATAATCACCTGCTAATAGCGTAGGCATCATCGAGCCTGACGGAATTTTGAACGGTTCTACAATAAATGAACGGACGAAAAATACCACCAAAATCACAGGGAAAAAGCTTTTTGCATACTCTACCAAAATGGGTTCAGTTGCACCTGCTACCCGGTTTTTACGTAATATTAAAATGTCTAAAAGCCAAATAAAACCTGTAACTAGCAATATTACAATCATGAATAACGCAAACATCATCGCTTATTTATCCTTTAACCTATTTGGCTCTAGTGCTTTTTATTAAAATGACTACTTGTCTTCAACACGTAAAATCGCTAAAAATGCCTCTTGCGGAATTTCAACGTTTCCTACTTGCTTCATGCGTTTTTTACCTTCTTTTTGCTTATCTAATAATTTACGTTTACGGGATACATCACCCCCGTAACATTTAGCAATCACGTTTTTACGCATCGCTTTTACGGTCTCACGCGCAATAATATTAGCGCCGATAGAGGCTTGAATCGCCACATCAAACATCTGACGCGGAATTAACTCACGCATTTTAGCCGCCACTTCGCGGCCGCGATGTACGCTATTAGCACGGTGCACAATCATACTTAATGCATCAACACGCTCGCCGTTGACCATAATATCCAGCTTCACCAAATCGGCAGCGCGGAATTCTAAAAACTCGTAATCCATAGAAGCGTAACCGCGTGATACCGATTTTAATTTATCAAAAAAATCCAGCACCACTTCATTAAGCGGCATCTCATAGCTCAACATCACTTGTCGGCCCATATACTGCATATTTTTTTGCAAACCACGTTTGTTGTTGCATAAGGTCATCACTGGCCCTACATAATCTTGCGGCATCAGTAAGTTCACATTAATCACAGGTTCACGCGTTTCTTCAACACGTGAGGGCTCAGGTAAGCGTGATGGGTTTTCTATCTGCACCACAGAACCATCTTTTAGTAACAACTCGTATACCACGGTTGGTGCGGTGGTAATTAAATCCATATCGTACTCGCGCTCTAGGCGTTCTTGTACGATCTCCATATGGAGCAAGCCTAAAAAGCCACACCTAAAACCAAAGCCTAACGCAGTTGAGTTTTCAGGCTCAAATAGCAAAGAAGCATCATTTAAACTCAATTTTTCTAATGCAGTACGTAATGCTTCAAACTGGTTAGATTCTACTGGGTATAGCCCAGCAAACACTTGCGGCTTCACTTCCTTAAAGCCGGCTAAAGCTTCTGTAGCTGGCCTGCCTGCTAGAGTCACTGTATCGCCGACTTTAGCATTGGCAAGCTCTTTAATACCAGCAATGATAAAACCTACCTCACCCGCTGATAATGAAGTTTTTTGTAGCGATTTTGGCGTAAAAACACCCACTTGCTCACATGAGTGCTCAGCCCCAGTCGCCATCAAGCGAATTTTATCTTTTGGTTTTACTACACCATCTATCACGCGTACCAGCATCACTACGCCGACGTAGTTATCAAACCACGCATCTATCACTAGCGCTTTTAACGGTTTGGTTACATCACCCACTGGATGTGGCACTTTGGCAATTACTGCCTCTAAAACATCACGCACACCCAAGCCTGTTTTGGCTGAACAGCGCACGGCATCAGTGGCGTCTATACCAATGACGTCTTCGATTTCTTGAATCACACGATCAGGGTCAGCGGATGGCAAGTCGATTTTATTCAATACCGCAGTCACTTCAACACCTAGATCAAGTGCGGTATAGCAATTAGCTACACTCTGTGCTTCTACACCTTGACTAGCATCGACTACAAGCAGTGCACCTTCACAGGCTGAAAGCGAGCGACTAACTTCATAGCTAAAATCCACATGGCCTGGTGTATCAATCAAATTCAGATGATAAATTTGACCGTCATCAGCTTTATATTGCAATGCTGCAGTTTGCGCTTTAATGGTAATGCCACGTTCACGTTCAATATCCATAGAATCAAGTACTTGCGCTTCCATTTCACGGTCAGCCAAGCCGCCACATAACTGGATAATACGGTCAGCTAAGGTAGATTTACCGTGATCAATGTGGGCAATAATGGAGAAATTACGAATATTTTTCATGTTTTTTACGAATGGTATTTTACGATTAACTATTTAAACAATTAACTAACGAATGTATTATATTTTCGCCATTATAACAAAGGGCGCCTTAGCGCCCTTTGTTAATGTGTTAATTCAATTGAACGAACCGAATTTTACAGTAAATTCAGCGTATTAACATCAATTCATTATTTAATGATCCTATAGCTAAGCACAACTAATAGTTAACGTTATTTAGAAGCTGGAATTTTAACAGGCACATAAAGCGTACTTTCACTACGCAATACCAATAAAGCTACTGTTTTACCGGCAACAAAACTAGCAAGTTGCTTATTAAATTGATCCAAACTTTGCACTTCGGTATTATTGAGGCCTAATATTACATCGCCACGACGAACACCCGCTTGCGCTACAACACCCTGTGAGTCAACTACTAGCAAGCCATTTTTACCGTTCAACTTTTTCTTTTGTTGTGGTGTTAGTTCTTTTAACACTAAACCTATGCGATTTACTTCAGGCTTAGCGCTAGGTTTGCTATTTTGTATCGCCTCGACTGTATCATTTGGCATTTCACCTACACCCATATTGAGTGTTTTCGGGCTACCTTTGCGTAGGATTTCCACGGGGGCAATTTTGCCAGGTTTGGTTGCCCCAACTGCACGTGGTAAATCAGCAGAAGTTATAATTGCTTTACCGTCAAACTTTGTAATGACGTCACCAGCCTCTAAGCCGCCCTTATCTGCAGGCCCATTTTTCTCAACACCTGCAACTAAAGCACCATTGGTGTTTTTCATACCGAATGATTCAGCTAGATCTTTGGTAAGTTCTTGTATAGCAATACCTAACCAGCCACGCGTGATTTTTCCATTTGCTTTGAGTTGATTAGAAATATCAATCGCGACATCAATCGGTATCGCAAATGATAATCCTACAGAACCTCCACTGCGGCTGTAAATTTGTGAGTTGATACCAACCACTTCACCCGCTAAGTTAAACAAGGGGCCGCCAGAGTTACCTGGGTTAATCGCAACATCGGTTTGAATAAATGGCACAAAGTTTTCTTGTGGTAATGCACGACCTTTAGCGCTCACAATACCTGCAGTCATGGTATTTTCTAAACCAAACGGTGAGCCAATCGCGGCCACCCACTCACCAACTTTAAGCTTGTTAGGGTCACCAGTAGTCACTTTAGGTAAGCCTGTGGCTTCAATTTTCACCAATGCCACGTCTGTACGCTTATCAAAACCAATGATTTTTGCTTTAAACTCACGTTTATCAAACAGTTTGACCACTACCTCATCAGCTTCATTCACTACGTGCGCGTTAGTTAAAATATAACCATCGCTGCTGATAATAAAACCTGAACCTAGTGATTGTGTCTTGTATTCTGGTTGTGGCGCACCGTTTTGTCCAGGCGCACCTGGCATGCCAGGAAAACCAGGAATTCCAAATCGTTTAAAAAACTCCTGCATTTGCTCATCATCTGGCATGCCAGGATAAGGCGAGCCCACGTTCTCATTATGTGCAGTTTGTGTGATGCTAATATTGACAACCGCTGGACCTTGCTTTTCGGCAAGCTCTGTAAAGTCAGGTAAGTCTTTAGCGTAAATATTGACGCTAGTAGCGGCTATAAAACCAAATGCTACTGTGGTTATCCAATCTCTAATCATCTATTCACCTCGTTTAGTTTGAAATTTTATCCTGCTTAATTCTGTTAAATTGGCATCTATCACATCGTCATTAGTGCCATTAAGAGTATTCGAATCATCATTTGCAAAACGCAAAATCACAGCTTGATATTGTGTACTTTCAGTTTTACCGCTGCCAGGTTTAGCATTTCCGCGAATGCGGAGCAAATGTCCTTTAACCCATAAAAAACCAAGAGTTAAACCCAAAATTGCACCCAATATTACGTACAATTGATTATGGAAAAGCAGTTCTGCCAGCATAGTACCTAACGTTAATCCAATGAGCGGTACAACATAAAGGTAAAAAACGGAGCTTAATATCACACGCTCATCAATACCGATAACGACACTATCACCAACATTTGCATTAATACGATTTTCAGCCGTAAAAGCATGAGTATTGTGGCCGAGTAATTTACCCCAAGTAGCATTGCCACAGCCGCGCTTTTGTCCACAAATACCACATGCTGTGCGTCTTTCAAGCTCTAATGTAGCGAGGGCGTCTACTCGCCCTGTAATGACTGCATACTCTTCTATCATGACCGTTCGGATATATTAAAACTGGGTTATTTCTTACCGGGTTATTTTTTAAATACTACTGCATTTGCGATTTGTGCAACAGTGGCTTCTGGGACTTCCCCCACGGCTGTAATTTGATAGCTTTCATGCAAGCTAGAATAAAAACTGGTGTTTCCAACAACGCCATGCCCAAACTTAGGTTTAGTACTTTTTGACAGTTGCTTTGAAACTGGCTCTATAAATAGTGACACTGAAGATAAGCCATCCGAAAATATCACATGTGTAACAGCCACAGATTTACCATGCACCATACGAATCATTTGATCTACCTTGTGATAGCCTGCTGGTAAATCTTTAATTGCCCAAGTTGTAGAAACACTATTATCTACAATTGTGACAACCTCATCTTCCATCACATAGTTTTTTTTGCTATCAATCTTAGGTTGAAACCAATCTAGATCAACACTATTGAGCAAACCTATTTGACTAAAACCGATGCTATCCATCATTTCATTGCGGTTATTAAACATTACCGATTTAAGCAATAGCCCGTATTCTGTATCAATCCAGAATTTATAGCTGTATCGTAAGTTATCTTTTGGTTCTAAGAAAAATATCTGCGTTTGACGACCCGCCACACGCTCAGACTCACCTGCACGTAACGAATAACTGGTTTTAACTGAATCTAAATCTGTAGGCAATATAGCAGGGAACATATTTTGACCACGGCGTTTTTCAATGATTACTTTTTCATCTTTTGGATTAAAAATAACCAAGTCATGCCCTTGGCTGAACACCTCACGCGGCGTGCCATCAAGCACTACGTTACGTGCAAACTCACCTGATCCATTAAAATAATGTGTGATTTGAACTGATTTAGATTGTTGGCCTGTTTGATAAACAAATATACCTTGATAGCTCAAGGCATGAGCCGCTACTGCAGCTTTTTGCAAGGTTTGCCATTTTGCATCATCTGTAGCGGCATAAACACTTAAGGTTGTGCTGGCAAACAAGGTAGTGCTGGCAAATAATAGAACCAAAACAAAACGCATCATTATCATTACCTTGTAGAGCAACATCACTTTATTTTGTATAACCCACTGACTGAATATAATACGCACTACCTGAGGGCGCAGATGCTTGATGCGCCATTAAGTATTCTGCGGGAATCTCTGGAACATTTTGTGCTATCTCGACTGGCGCAATCTCATCACTACTTAGTGTTTGCTGGTGCATCAACATCCAACCCACTACCATCACTGCAGCGAATGATGCTGCAATAGACCAGCCTGCATGTATTTTGCTTGTAGTTTCCACCTGAGCTTTGTCTGCATCATCGCGATTCGTCAGCGCAGCATTCGGAGATAGCACAGTAGGTTCTTGTTCAAGTTTTAGCATTAGATTTTGTTTGAAGTTAGCACTAAACGAAGGGGTATCACGCATAGCATCGCCAATTAAATGATACTGGCTCCACGTTTCTGCAGCTTGTCTGTTAGATTGCACTGAGGTAATCAGATGTGATGCGTCCTCAAGTGCAATTTCACCATCAAGCAAAGCGGATATTTGTTCATTCATTATTAGCTCCTAAATCTAATACTTTTTTCTTCAAAATTCTGTCACTGGTGTTTTGAAATACTCCAGCACCTCAAATACTTAACTGCAGGCCAATAGTTACCAGCGTTTATTTTCTGGTGTGTCTAACAATGGCCTTAGTTTCAAGGCAATTGTTTCGCGTGCTCTAAAAATCCGTGATCTCACCGTACCAATTGGACAACTCATAATCGTTGCAATTTCTTCGTAGCTCAAACCTTCAATTTCGCGCAAGGTAATCGCTGTACGCAATTCTTCAGGTAAGCTGGCAACAGTATCATTTACGGTTTGCGCAATTTGCTTGGTCATCAAGCTAGACTCTGGCGTCTCCATGGTGCGCAACTCGTTACCATCCTCAAAATTCTCGGCATCTTCAATTTCAATATCAGTGCTGACGGTTGGCCTACGACCCATTGAAACTAAGTAGTTTTTTGCAGTGTTGATACCAATACGATACAACCAAGTGTAAAACGCGCTGTCCCCACGAAAGTTAGGCAATGCACGGTAAGCTTTAATGAAGGATTCTTGCACCACATCCTCAATTTCAGCTTGATCACGAATCATACGTGACAACAAACGACCTAATTTACGTTGATATTTGTCCACCAACATACCAAAAGCGCGCTTATCGCCTTTTTGCGCGCGCAGAACTAACTCATGATCAATCTCGCGATTACCAGATGCTGGAGTAACTGCCACTGCGGTTAAATCCCCTGTAGCCTTGCTATTATTGTACGTATTTTCACTAGTATTTTTTCCACCAGTAGAAGTATAACCTTGCTCTGCTGGTTGCACTAAACTTAATTCTGCCAGATTAAATTGTACTTGGCTTAATTGCGGTATTACTAGTAATTTACTGGTATGCATCATCATGTTTTCCCCTGACTGACATTACAAATTTATAGTTTCACTCACTTATACTATTACTTGATTCAGATTTATTACATTGTTTCTATTGCACTTTATAAAGACAGCGATACACTCTTATAAGTTCATAGCAATAGCCTTCTTTTACACCCATATTCACTAAAGAAACTCAGCATAACCATGCAGCAATTTGATGTTTTAATTATTGGCAGCGGCCTAGCAGGCTTATCGTTAGCACTTCGCACTGCAGAACATAAAAAAGTCTGCTTAGTCAGTAAACGTACGATTAACGATACCGCCAGCGACTGGGCGCAAGGTGGAATCGCAGCAGTTTTAAACGTGAATGACAGTATTGAAGAACATATTCAAGACACGTTAATCGCTGGTGCTGGCTTATGTGATGAAGCAGTCACCAAACTTGTTGCTGAACAAGGCAAACAAAGTGTGGAATGGCTGATTGAGCAAGGCGTAGGTTTCACACGTGAGCAAGACAATAGCGGCTACCATTTAACGCGCGAAGGCGGCCATAGCCAGCGCCGCATTATTCATGCGGCAGATGCAACTGGCCACGCTGTACAAACGACACTTTCTGAAAAAGTGAAGCAGCACCCTAATATCACAGTGCTGGAAAATCATATTGCGGTTGATTTAATCACCACCCGAAAGGTAACACATACCAAAGTTGAAGCCACTGATGACGACTCCTGTCTAGGGGCTTACGTACTAGATAACGATACTGGAAAAGTCATCACCATTGCCGCACAAAACACCATTTTAGCCACTGGTGGCGCAGGTAAAGTATATCTTTACACGACTAATCCGGACGTCAGTACCGGTGATGGTATTGCCATGGCGTGGCGTGCTGGTTGCCGCGTAGCAAATATGGAGTTTATTCAGTTTCACCCGACTTGTTTATTCCATCCACATGCTAAATCATTTCTAATCAGCGAGGCAGTGCGTGGCGAAGGCGGCTTACTCAAATTGCCGGATGGCACGAGATTCATGCCCGAGCATGATGTGCGTGAAGAACTTGCCCCGCGCGATGTTGTGGCCCGCGCTATTGACTACGAAATGAAAAAACGCGGCTTGGACTGTGTTTATTTAGACATTTCAGACAAACCATTAACTTTTATTCAAGAGCATTTTCCTAATATTTATAGACGCTGTTTAGAGCTAGGTATCGACATCAGTAAAACGCCGATTCCTGTGGTACCTGCCGCACATTACACATGTGGCGGCGTGATGGTTGACGCCAAAGGCTTGACCGATATTAAAAACTTATATGCTATTGGCGAAACAGCTTGCACTGGTTTACATGGTGCCAATCGGCTCGCGAGCAACTCATTACTTGAATGCTTGGTGTTTGGGCAAGCTGCAGCGGAGGATATTCTAAGTCAACCGACTCAACCCACACCTACCCTGCCATATTGGGATGAAAGCCGCGTCACGGATGCAGACGAAGAAGTGCTGATTACGCATACCTGGGATGAGTTACGCCGCTTTATGTGGAACTACGTTGGTATTGTACGAACAGACAAGCGCTTAAGCCGTGCCTTGCATCGCATTCACATGTTGCGAGACGAAGTACATGAATTTTATAGCAACTTCAAAATTAGCAATGACTTGATCGAGCTACGTAACTTGCTACAAGTTGCTGAACTGATAGTGATAAGTGCGATTGAACGCAAAGAAAGTCGTGGCTTGCATTACAGTAAAGACCACCCAAATGCTGAGCTGGAACCCATCCCGACAGTGCTGGAGCCTTCTAACTATTACAGCTTACTAGACCGTGGAAATGGAAGCCATCAACATTGACCTCTTTTTCACGTTTTATTTTCTTATGCTTTTTCATATTAACTACTACACCAAGCAATGCAACAGAGTCTTATTTAGTGACCTACGTCTACGATGGCGATACCGTCAAATTACGCAACATCAATGGTGAGTTCAAATTGCGACTCACAGATATAGATGCCCCTGAACGCAATCAATCTTATGGCAAAAAATCAGGTCGCGCATTAACCAAGCTATGCAAAGGCAATAACATTGCCGTTACTGCCCAGATTTTTGGTACCGATAAATACAATCGCTACTTAGGAAAATTACAGTGCAACAATATTGATGCAAGCTTGTATCTAGTGAAACACGGCTTAGCTTGGCACAATCAAAAATACTCAAACGACGTAGTAATTTTCAACGCCGCATCGCGAGCTCGCCAACAAAGACTTGGGCTTTGGAAAAGCAAGAACCCAATGCCACCTTGGGTTTGGCGGAAAAAGCATCCACATTAGTTGACTTGATGACTCTTAAATGCAGCTTGAAAAATACAAAACTAGCTTTAATTTCAATCTACCGTATAATCCCGTGTACTAAATATCAAGTCCCTACGCCAACCAATCAGCGTAGCGGTATCTACCCTAATCTTCTTGATTTTCAAATCTCTCATGAATGATTATTACACTTGCCTGCCTCGATTGGTGTTGCTTCATAAGTAATTGGTCGGCTTAAACTTAGCTGGAGCTTTACATTGACAATTGAAACAACACTGCTTGCTGAAACAAGCACACCAAATAATAACGTCATTAACTTTAACGAATTAGGATTATCCGAACCCATTCTGCGTGCCATCGGCGACGCAGGCTATACAACACCAACCCCTATTCAAGCCAAGGCGATTCCGCAAGTATTAAGCGGCGGCGATTTATTGGCTGGCGCACAAACAGGTACTGGCAAAACTGCTGGCTTTACCTTACCAATCTTGCATTTATTAAGCCAAAAACCTTTAGCAGAAGTAACCAAAGGTCGCCCACGCTGCCTAATGTTAACGCCAACGCGCGAACTTGCTGCACAAATTGAAGAGTCTGTAAAAACTTACGGCAAATATTTACCATTAACTTCTACCGTGATTTTTGGCGGAGTGAACGCTAACCCACAAATTGCGCGCTTGAAAAAGCCGCTAGATATTTTGGTCGCCACGCCTGGCCGTTTGCTGGATCATGCGAATCAAAAAAACGTGGATTTATCAGGCATTGAGATTTTAGTATTAGATGAAGCTGACCGCATGTTAGACATGGGCTTTATTCGCGACATCAAAAAAATTCTTGCCATGTTACCCAAACAGCGTCAAAACTTATTATTCTCTGCGACATTCTCAGATGAAATAAAAGGCTTGGCAGATGGCCTATTACATAAGCCAGGCTTTGTAGAAGTGGCACGCCGCAATACAGCTTCTGAATTGGTTGAGCAAACCGTACACATGGTCTCCCAAACGCATAAACGTGACTTGATGAGCTACCTCATTAAGCATCATGATTGGAAGCAAGTACTGGTATTTACCCGCACTAAACACGGCGCGAACCGTTTGGCTGAAAAATTGATTAAAGATGATATTCAAGCCGCCGCAATTCATGGTAACAAGAGCCAAGGCGCCCGTACTAAAGCATTGGCGCAATTTAAAGACGGTTCTATGCGTGTATTAGTAGCTACGGATATTGCTGCGCGCGGCTTGGATATTGACCAGTTGCCACAAGTAGTGAATTTTGAATTACCTAACGTGCCAGAAGATTATGTGCATCGTATTGGCCGAACTGGCCGTGCAGGTAGTAGCGGTGCGGCGGTGTCTTTGGTAGACCGTGAAGAATTAAAGCTGTTAAAAGACATTGAGAAACTGATTAAACGCGAGATTCCTAAAGTGCATGTAGAAGGCTTTACGCCAAATGCCAACCCTGAGCCTGAAGCCCCACGCTCCACACAGCCGCATGGCAGACCGCCGCGCGGACATGGCCAAGGCCAGCAGCGCGCCAATAATAGCCAAAAGCAAGGCGAGGCTAATGGCGCTGGTCAAAATGCTAACCGCAACGCTAACCAAAATCGCGGTCAATCTCAAGCTAGAAACCAAGCTAATCCAAATGCTGAAGGTCGTCCTGCCCAGAGTAATGGTCGCAGACCTAGTAATGGGGCTGGCCAATTTAACAACCAAACACCAAGAGAGTCACAAGCTAATTCGACAAAAAATATGTCAGAAGCAGCTCGCCATCAAGCCATGCCGCAACCTGCTTTGTTTGCGCCAAAAAGTACTAATAACGGTAATTTTAATCGCGGCAATGGGAGTAGCAACAGCCCAAGCCGAAGCAATACTAATTCTGGTAGCCAACATAGAACTGGCGGCAGAGGTCGTTAGAGTATAAATCAATGATGATTTGGGTTGATGCTGACGCGTGCCCTGTCGTGATTAAAGAGATTTTATTCAGGGCAGCAGAGCGCACTAAAATTACCACAACACTGGTCGCCAACCAGTTTTTACGCACCCCGCCATCGGCTTATATCAAGACCATGCAAGTACCTAGCGGTTTTGATGTAGCGGACAAAAGGATTGTGCAAGAACTTACAGCAGGTGATTTAGTGATTACGGCCGATATTCCATTAGCTGCACAAGTGGTAGAAAAAGGCGGCCATGCACTGAACCCTCGTGGTGAGCTTTACACAACCGCGAATATTAAAGAGCGGCTTGCCATGCGCAATTTAATGGAAGAGTTGCGTGGTAACGGCATCGACATTTCTGGCCCATCAGCATTTAATCAAAGCGACAGGCAGACTTTCGCGGCGGCGCTAGATAGTTTTATAGCAAAAAATACTTCTAAAAATACTTTAACAACTTGAGATTAAAGTAAGTTTAGATAATAAATGCATCTAGCATTTAGGCAAATTACAAAAATAGATTAAAATTCTAACCATAAATTTTTTACAAACTTGATTTAGGAACAACCATGCAAATTGCAATGAACACAGTAGTAACAATGACTTATGAACTTAAAGATGCTGATGGCAATGTGCTTGAATCTAGCGCAGAGCCAGTGGCTTACTTGCACGGTGGCTACGACAATATTTTCCCAAAAGTGGAAGAAGCCATGCACGGTAAAAATGTTGGCGATGTCGTGTTAGTGGATTTACAACCTGTTGACGCATTCGGCGAATACGACGAAGAGTTAGTACAAATCGAACCAGCAAGTGCGTTCCCAGCAGATGAATTAAAAGTGGGTATGCAATTTGAAGGTGAAGATGATACTGGTGAAGTGATTTTATATACAGTCACAGAAATTGCTGACGATAAAGTCATTGTAGACGGCAACCATCCATGGGCTGGCGAGCGCGTTGTGTTTAATGCAACAATTACCGATGTGCGTACAGCCAATAAAGAAGAAGTCACACATCAACACGTACACGGCGCTGGCGGTCATCACCACTAAGAATTATAGCTAGCATTTGCAATGATTAAAAAGCACTCAGATTTGACTGCTTTTTTTATTAGGATTTATTGGTTAAATCTTTGAGCTTGTACAACAAGTCTAGTGCTTGCTTCGGCGTAAAATCATCTGGCTGCATTGCTTCTAACTCGCTAATCACTGGGTGAACCGGCAATTCAACAACTGGCTCACTCACCATAAACATATCTGGTTGTGCTGTATTAGTTGCAACCTGATTATTCTCGAGTTGAATCAGTTTTCGCTTAGCTGCAGCCACCACACTTTTAGGTATGCCAGCCAATTGCGCCACTTGCAGGCCATAACTTTGATTGGCGGCGCCCTCTTCCACCTTATGCATGAATACAATGTTATTACCGTGCTCAACCGCATCCAGATGTACATTTGCAGCATGTTTAAATTCATCGACAATACGCGTAAGTTCAAAGTAATGCGTAGCAAACAAAGTGTAACTACGATTTTTCTCTAACAATTGCTTAGCCACTGCCCAAGCTAAACTCAAACCATCAAATGTAGAAGTTCCACGTCCAATCTCGTCTAATAACACCAAACTTTTCTCAGTGGCATTATGCAGAATATTGGCAGTTTCAGTCATTTCCACCATAAAGGTAGATCTACCGCCTGCTAAATCGTCTGATGCGCCTATTCGCGTCATGATACGATCAATTTCACCGATTTTAGCAACATTAGCAGGAACATAACAACCACAATGTGCCAATAAAACAATCAAGGCCGTTTGCCGCATAAAGGTAGATTTACCGCCCATATTCGGCCCAGTAATGAGCAATAGCTGGCGATATGGATTTAAAGTTACATCGTTGGCAATAAATGGCTGGCCTGATGTAGCGACAGAAATCTGCTCAACTACTGGATGACGGCCATTTACAATATGAATACCTGCGTCAGTGGTGAAGTCAGGTGCCACATAATTCAATGTAACAGCTCGTTCGGCAAAGCAGCATAAAGCATCTAGGCTAGCAACTGCGCCTGCATTTGTTTGTAGTGCCGCAATATATGGTGCTAACTTATCCAGCACTTCAGCATAAAGTATTTTTTCACGTGCCAACGCACGGTCATTCGCACTCAAAACTTTATCTTCAAATGCTTTCAATTCAGGGGTAATAAAGCGTTCAACATTTTTAAGTGTTTGACGGCGGCGATATTCAGCAGGTGCACTTTCAGCTTGTGTACGACTCATTTCAATGTAAAAGCCATGTACGCTGTTGTACTCTACTTTTAGATTAGTAATACCTGTGCGTACTTTTTCAGCGGCCTCAAATTGCAATAAAAACTCGCCGTGATTATTTTGTAATGCACGTAGCTCGTCCAACTCTGCATCGTAGCCATCTGCGATCACGCCACCTTCACGTAATACAACACTCGGCTCAGGCTTAATCCCTGCATTAAGTAATGTAACAACGGCACTAGGTGCAGTTAAACTTGAGCCAAGCGTTTGTAGCAAACCAGTACGCAAGCCCTGCAACTGCGCTTGCAACATTGGAAGCTGCTGCAAACTCATGGATAAGCCTGACAAATCCCGTGGTCGTGCAGTTTTAAGCGCAATTCGCGCAGTAATGCGCTCAATATCACCAATTGCTCTAAGTGATTGGTTAATAGATGAATAGCCATTATTTTGAATCAGGTCGGCGATTGCCTCATGGCGTTTTATCACCAAACTTCTATCCTGCAAAGGATGATGAAGCCAATGCCGTAGCAACCTCGCTCCCATTGCCGTTTGGGTAGTGTTGAGCAGCGAATAAAGCGTCGGCGAAGCCTCACCACGCAAGGTCATATCAATTTCTAAATTACGGCGTGTGGCTGCATCTAGCTGAATATATGCACTAGTCGTTTCAACACTTAACGCATTAATATGCGGTAATGCTGTGCGCTGTGTATGCTTCACGTAATCTAGCAATGCACCAGCCGCACAGATGGCAGGATTCAGGCTCGCACAACCGAAGCCATTTAAATCATAAGTATTAAGTTGTTTGGTCAGTGTATTAAAAGCACTATCAAAATCGAACTGCCATGTACTTAAACGTTTTTTTGCCACCTTACTTACACTGAGTGCTGCATGCTGAAAATCATCGGCTAATAAAATCTCACTTGGCGCAATGCGCTCTATTTCTTGGCCTAATAATCCGACGGCAATCTCGCTCAAAATAAACGTGCCTGAGGCTAAATTTAAACGCGCTAAACCAACTACGCCTTCGGCTTGAAAAATACTCAGTAATTGATTATCGCGCGATTCATCTAGTAATGCAGTATCAGTTAATGTGCCAGGCGTTAAGATGCGTGCAACTTGCCTATCGACCGGGCCTTTGCTTGTAGCTGGGTCACCTACTTGCTCACAAATAGCGACAGCTTCGCCCAGCTTTGCAAGCTTGGCTAAATACTGTTCAGCAGCGTGGTAAGGTACGCCCGCCATCTTGATTGGCTGGCCATTACTAGTACCACGTTGCGTTAGAGTAATGCCGAGTAGTTTAGATGCCTTTTCAGCATCTTCAAAAAACAGCTCATAGAAATCACCCATGCGATAAAACAGCAGCATATCTGGATGCTGTGCTTTTAAGCCAAGATATTGGCGCATCATGGGTGTATGGTTATTCATGTAACAATTTAACTTATGGATTTAACTTTAAAAACTTAACTCTGAAAGTTCTATTTAGAAAAGTTTTGTTGAAATGGTTAATGCAGATTAGCATTTTCATTACTTTCATCCGGCGTTGTATTTAGCGATTTTTTAGGCGGCATAATAAATTCGCCTGGATGCTGATTAAGCCTGCTTGCCAAATTACGCACTAGCAAACGCCACTGTTTAAAGCGAACTTTGCGCGACTTCATTGCAACGTATAAAGCCAAACCAAAACTCACAGTCAGGTTCACAAAGCCGATTAATATTAAACTTAGCGCTGCATAAGCAACAGCCTGCCAAGTGAGTACGAAGTCTAAAGCAACGGCAGAAAAGCCTACAAAAGCTGACGAAAACGTAATATGACGGATATCGATTGGCAGCCCAAGCAGCACACCTAGAGCACTCATACCCCCGAGCAAGCAACCAAAATAGAAGTTACCCGCCAACGCACCCAAGTTATTTTCAATGTAATTAGCAACGCGGTCTAAACGCGCTATCCCAAACAGTTTTTGCAACCATTTAAGTGCACGTAATCGTTGCGGAATTCTATTGTAAATCGCTAAATTGTCATGGTAACCAGCGATCAAACCTGAAAGGAACAAACAAACGCCGGCGATGCCTGCATAAAACAATGCACCACTATGTATAGGGTCAATATCTGCAAGTAGTTGATGCGCCTTTTCTGGCGTGACGAAATGCTCTCCAGTGAAATAGAATATGCTCCAGGCTATCAATATAGCCATAGGTATGACTAAAACAACGTTACCAAAAATCGCAATGATCTGACTACGCATGGTATTAGCGATCATCATAACGAGATTATCCATTTCTTTGGACTTACTATCCGTAGCATCAATGCTGGCTGCGATGGCGGACGCAGTCATCGCAGGCTGCTTAGTAGCTACTGTAAAATGTAAAATGTGGATCAAAATAAAACCGAGGCCGTAATTCAAGCTAAATAGAATCGCCTCAGTTAACGGTGCTAAATGTTGTTTGGCGAGAATGAGTTTAATCATGGCCATCACGCCGATGATGATGCCGGCGCCCATTGCTGAGCGCATCAAAGCAAAATACTCACTACGATTTTCAGTAATGTAATGCTCACCGGTGCGACTGGCATTTTCGGTCACACGAAGCGCCATGACTTCTACATTTTCTTGCCAGTGCTCACTCACATCATTTTTATGACACTCGTTATACACAAGCTCTTTGAATAGTTTTACGACCTGCGGATTTGCGCTTATCTCTGGAGAAGGCTCAGTGCTTTCAGTATTGCTTTCATCGCTATTTTCAACCTTGGTAACATTGTCATTAGCGACATCCTGACAATGATTATCTTTACCTAAACACTCAAGAATTTGTAGCAACTTTTCCAAACGTGCAATCTGTTGTGCCATACGCTGCAACAAGTATGTAAGGTGAATACTGGTACCCGTTTGCGCGCTGTTGCGGCGAATTTTGGCAATAATGACACTGCATTGATCAAGCATCACCAAAATATGTTTGATATCAGCCTGATTACTACTTGAATTAAATTCATCTGTATCGGCATCGGGCGATGCCAAAAATTCGGCCAACTCTACTTGCTGCGTGATAAAGGGTGAAGTATGTTGCTCAAGTTCAGGATGATTACGCAAGAGCTCTGGCTCTAAACCTAAAGCAGCAATGCGATACGACAATACCTGTGTAGCCGCTAATAAATTTTGACGGCAAGGCTCGGTTAACTCAACTGGCGCCTCATCAAAACGTATTGCAACAATGAGTTCCTCCCAAACTGGGTTAGGTACTGCAGAAACCCACAACTCATCACTTTCTTTGGTGAAAAAGAGCGCAAATAAATCAATTAAGTAAGTGGTATCAATCGCTTCAGGTAAGAATTTGTGAGCGATACGACGACGCATTTCAGTAAAAAAGCCAGTAAATACCGAATGGCGCGCTAGTAGAAATAAAGAGATCGGTTTGTGTTCGCTTAATAACACCAGTATCGCTTCGCGTAGCACACGGGCTTTTTCGGGATCGCTATTTAATATATAACAAAGTGCATGAATGGCTTTCACAGCCGCATCGACTTGCTGAGGCTTGGGCGGCCTGATTTGCGCAATTAAATCTGCAATTAAATGCGGGGCACGATGGGCTGCCAAACTTTTGGCATCATCTTTAGAAGCTTCCCCTTGGTTAACGCTTGCTTTAGAAGCATCTTTTGAATATTGTTCAAACACATGTTCTATCATTTATTTGCACTTTTTTAAATTGCCTGCCTTTTAGGCAGGCAATTACTTCAGATAAAAACACTTTTATACTTCTTAAAACGCCCTTACATTACTTTGGTGTTTTAAGATCATCAGTCAAATGCGGACTCAGGGTTTGCAACATCTGAGAGAATATTTTTGGGTTGGCTGCCACGATATTCCCTGTTTTCAGCCAAGATTCATTGCCTTCAAAATCACCCACAATACCGCCTGCTTCTTGTACGATTAAGCCGCCCGCAGCAATATCCCAAGTAGATAAATCAATTTCCCAGAAACCGTCATACCAACCTGCGGCCACATACGCTAGATCAAGCGCGGCTGAGCCGGGGCGACGAATACCTGTGGTTTTTTTAATCATATCTTTCAACATATCCAGATAAGTATCCAGATGCGTAAAATCGCGAAATGGGAAACCTGTACCTACCAAAGCATCCTGTAATTTAGTACGCTGCGTTACACGGATACGCTTATCGTTCAAAAATGCACCGCGACCTTTAGTTGCAGTGAATAAATCATTTTTATTTGGGTCGTATACAACCGCATGCGTCAGTACTCCGCGTTCTTGCAGGGCGATTGAAATACAGTATTGCGGCAAGCCATGTAAGAAATTAGTCGTCCCATCAAGCGGATCAATAATCCATATGAAGTCTGATTCAATATTAGATTCACCACTCTCTTCACCCAAAAAGCCGTGGGTTGGATATAACTCTTTTAGCGTATCAATAATCGCATGTTCTGCAGCTTTATCTACCTCAGTGACAAAGTCATTGTAGGTTTTGGTTTGAATCTTAAGTGAGCCAATATCTTCAGAGGCTCGTGTAATAATATTGCCAGCGCGGCGAGCAGCTTTCACTGCGTTTGATAGCATAGGATGCATATTTTCTCGAATCTATTAAGTGTTCGGTTATTTAACACATGAAAACCCTACATACCAATATTTGTATGTAAAAACTAAATTAAGGTCGTGTTAAAGAACTGATAAAATAGCATTTTAACGGTTATTGCCAAAACTTGAAAATTAGATTTTCAAAATTTGATTCTATTAAAGTTTAGGTACTCGAACATATGTCATCAAAACTAGATTCTACTAACTTACTCACACTACAGAATTTTCGCGTAATTCTTTGCCAAACAAGTCATCCTGGCAATATTGGCTCTGCCGCGCGTGCCATGAAAACCATGGGTTTGCAGCATCTATACTTGGTTAAGCCTGATAGCTTCCCAGATGCGCACGCTACCGCGCTATCTACAGGTGCAGCAGATTTGCTGGAAAATGCGGTTGTGACTGAAACTTTAGCCGAAGCACTTACAGGCTGCGCCTATGCCATAGGTTTAAGTGCACGTAAACGTAGCCTCTCACATGAGTTAGTGAATGTGCGCACTGCAGCTAGCAAAGCCATTGAAATTGCAGTATCGCAACCAGTTGCCTTGGTATTTGGTACCGAAATGAGCGGCTTATCTAATTCGGAGCTTGACCATTGCCAAATGTTGGCGATGATTCCTGCCAACCCAGATTACACCTCGCTGAACTTGGCCGCCGCCGTACAAATTATGTGTTACGAACTTAGAATGGCAGTATTAGAAGCTGCCAGTCTTGTAGACGCACAACTTGCCCCCAATATTACTAATGAGTTAGCAACCATTGATAACATAGAAGGTTTTTACGCACACTTAGAAGAAACCTTGCTGCACATTGGTTATTTAAATCCAGCCGCGCCAAAAAAATTGATGGAGCGTATGCGACGTATTTACGCAAGAGTTAGACTAGAAAAAGAGGAAGTGAACCTGTTACGTGGCATACTCACATTGACTGTAACAGGTTCACTTCCTCTTTTTCTAGTCTAACTCTTGCGTAAATACGTCGCATACGCTCCATCAATTTTT
>JBKJUR010000045.1:0-10871 GCA_046590165.1 Methylotenera sp. | reverse complement strand
TCGACAATTGCTTCAATTTGCGTCGGATAGATACTCCACATACGCAAAAAGCCAAATTCATTGCGCGCACGGCTGGCATCTGAATAGGTAGTTTCGACATTTTTAAGATCTAAAGTCACGTTGTGAGCCGGTACTACGCCGTTGGCAATTGCAGCTGCTACGACTTCGGCTTTAGCCCGCGCTAATAACTTATGTTCAAATTGGCCAGGGCTGCGCATAGCAGAGGCTGGAATCGCACCATGATGACCGCTTACAAAGTCCATCAAGCCAAAATCCAATACTTGAAGCCACGGTAAAGCGGCGATTTCATGTACTGCTTTTAACGCGCCATGTGTTTCAACCAAAATATGCACAGGAATTTTGCGGCTGATATTGTTAGTTTTTGCTACTTTCTGAATGTAAGCAATCATCTCACTGGCTTGTACAAAATTTGTACATTTAGGAATGGTGATATAGCTTAAGATTTGCCCTGCTCCTCTCACCAAAATATCAATATCCTGTTTCCAGTTAGGGTGCGTGTAGTCATGAATACGCGCCCCAGCCATTTTGTGTTTGTTGGCTTCACTGTTGAGTACGCGGACGATCATCTCAGCGTGTTCGCGTTCTTGGCCTGCCATTGCGCCATCTTCACAGTCGCAGGTAATATCAAATACTGGGCCTACTGTATCCTGCAGTGCTAATGCTTTCAGGATAAGTTTTTCACTACCGGCAAAATGCTCGCAAGAAGGAATAATAGGAAATGATTTTTCACCACCAAACAATGCTTGGTTTGGATGAGTTAATGAGTGAGCCTGAGTCGTCATAATTACTTTCCTAGGTATTATTTAAATAAATTACTACTTAATAAATTGCCACTTAAATGGCACGTCGTGGCATAAGTACGGTGTAATCTAAATCTAGTACCACATTAGGGTGGTAGCTTGGTTTACCATTATTGGTAGCTTCATTAGTGATATGTGTACTTTCAAGTGAATCCGCTGGCATATTTTTCACGCCTACCATGCGTAAACGGAGTGCAGCAATGTCGTCCCTTCCAGGAATCGCCCATTTGCCTAATACTTCAGTCCAAGTGTAGATAGTGTCATCACCAAATGACGGGTTGCAATGTGTACCGCCATTGATTGCCGCGATGGTCAATGCATTTTCTAAGCCATCATAAGAAAGCGCGCGGCATAAAGAAATAATATGACCGCCATACATCAGCCTGCGGCCAAAAGCGGTTTTTTTCATTATCACATCATCAAAATGCAAACGTGCATTGTTTTGATAAAGTTTGGTGGCAAGTGTATGGTCACTATCGCTAATTGTCATGCCCGCAGGGTGATTGATGCGTTCGCCAGTCGCGTAGTCATCCCACAAATATTGACCGCCAGTGGTTGAGGTGTCGAATTTTCTGGCGTTCAGAAAACTAGGTACGCTTAATTCTTCTATTGATACATGGTCAGGCAAATCAGGTATTACGGTTTCTGGTGCTGGTGCAGTTAAATCTTTTTTATGTACCATCACCCAGCGCACCCATGAAAATATAGGTTGTAGCAATTGATTGGTGGCAACTGAGCGCACATACACCACGCCAGATTTACCGTTAGAGTTTTGTTTAAGGCCAATGACTGTAGAGCTGGTGCTTAAGGTATCGCCAATGTAGACCGGGTGCAAAAAGTGCACATCCGCATAACCTAAATTAGCTACTGCATTCACAGAAATATCTGGCACAGTTTTACCAAAGGCAATATGAAATGCCAGTAAATCGTCAACCGGACGTGTCCTGTAGCCTAATGTTTGTGCAACAGGCTCTGCTGAATGCAACACTTGGCGTGCACCAGTGAGCGCAATGTGCAGTGCTACCTCACCTTCACCTATTGTTCTAGGCGTGGCATGGTGAATCACTTGATTGAGGCTAAAGTCCTCAAAGTAATTGCCTATATTGATTTTGGATGTAGTTTTAGACATAGTTCTCTTCCAATGTCGTGATCATGTCGCTAAGTTTTAATAATCGCTCAGCAGCTTTTACATGGTGATGTTCAACTAATTTATCGCTAACTACTACAGTGCCTTGACCTGCCTCATTCGCGGCTTTTAAGGCTATGATAATTTCACGCGCACTGGCGACTTCTGCAGCTTTTGGCGTGTAGGCATCGTTGCTATAAGCTAATTGCGCCGGATGCACTAATGATTTGCCATCAAAGCCCATATCGCGGCCTAGCCTGCAAGCATATTCAAACGAATGCATGTTTTTGAAGTCGCTGGTAATACCGTCTACTACTGCATGGCCATAAGCACGAGCAGCTAATATTACGAGCGATAACGACGTTAAAATTGCTGAGCGCTCATGCGTAACACGTGCATGTAGCTGTGAAATAAGATCTGAAGTTGCCATGACGATACAGACGATACGGTCAGATGCGCTGGCGATTTCTTTAGCATTTAGTACTGCAATGGGGCTTTCTATCATCACCATAATGGGTAAGTGGCTGCCACCAGCAGCATCTAATACAGAGATTGCGGCTAACACATCTTCTCGTGACTCTACATTAGGGAACAGCACAGCATCTACCTTAGTAACTGCGATGGCTTTAATGTCATCTGCGCCCCATTCTGAATCAAGGTCATTAACGCGTACCACAACCTCACGAGAGCCATAACCGCCTTCATTCACAAAGCGCACGACGTTGTTACGCGACTCTATTTTGCACTCAATCAATATAGGGTCGCCTAAATCCAGAATCACTGAATCTGCATGCAACGTGCGTGCACGTTCTAAATAATGCGTATTGCATCCCGGCACATATAGCATAGAGCGGCGAGGGCGAAAATATTGATTCATTTCAGTACCTTATATTCTAGTGCCACTACCCATACTCTAATGGCACTGCTTGTAAGCAATTAAATGATGACTTGCTTTGAGTGAAATAAGCTTAATTAACTTTAGTAATCACGCCTATACCTAGGCTTATTTTTACTAAAGATTAATAGGGCAGGTAATTTTTATAATAATGATTTGATTATATAGAGGGAAATTAAATACTGTCAACATATATCTTATGTCTTATATAAGATATAAAACAGTAGACTATTATAAATAGGCGTGATATAAATATGCTTAATGGAATTTAACGTTAATACATCTGCACCTCAGCTCAATATTGGCTCAATAGTAATTGAAGGTTGACCAGCAGATTTAACTTAAATAAGGTAAAAAATTATGATAGATAAACATTACAACTCACCTAGCTATAAGCCACTTTATGATCAAATAAAAGTGCTGATTACGCAAAGTTTAATCGGCGGCGAATGGCGTCCTAGTGAAATGATTCCAAGCGAAATTGAATTGGCTAACCGTTATAAGGTGAGTCAGGGCACGGTACGCAAAGCGATTGATGCATTAGCGACAGAGAATATCCTGATTCGTCGCCAAGGCAAGGGTACTTTTGTCGCTACCCATAATGCTGAAAGCATAAAATTGCGCTTCTTAAGGCTGACATCTGCAGATGGTCAAAAAGAAGAGCTGCAAAATGAATTTATATCCTGCGTAAAGAGTAAAGCTAATGCACATATTGGGCAGGTGCTGGATATTAAAGCAGGCGCTTCAACCATAGAGGTTAAGCGTTTACTTTCGTTCTCAGGCAGACCGCTGATTTATGATCATATTGTTGTGCCTGCAAGTGCTTTTAAAGGTCTAAATGGTGCGCGCGTGGAAGAAAATAATGGCTCAATGTACAGCATGTATGAGTCAGAGTTTGGTGTACGCATGGTAAGAGCAGAAGAGCGCCTTAAAGCGGTTTCTGCATCTGGAGAAGTAGCTGAAGCATTGGGTTTGAAGGTAAACGAACCTCTACTCAGTATAGAGCGCGTTTCGTTTACCTATGGCGATAAACCTATGGAATGGCGTCATGGCTTCTGTGTTACGGATAACCATCATTATATGAATGAACTCGAGTAATAAGCTGACAATCAAGTAATTGCGGCGAGTAGTTAAGCTACTTGAAAACTGAGTGAATAGAAAATTTATAATAAAAGGTAGTAAGAATAATGGACGATCTAAAAAAGCGCGCACTTGACTACCACGAGTTTCCTAAACCAGGAAAGTTATCAGTTGAATCATCTAAACCATGTGCGACTCAAGAAGATTTGTCATTAGCTTATACCCCTGGTGTTGCTGTACCAGTGCGCGAAATTAACCGAGACCCTGCACTCGCTTATAAATACACGAATAAAGGTAACTTGGTAGCGGTGATTACTGATGGTACTGCGGTATTGGGTTTAGGTGATATGGGCGCATTGGCCAGTAAGCCAGTAATGGAAGGCAAAGCTGTTTTATTCAAGCATTTTGCTGGTATTGATGTGTTTGATATTGAAGTAAATGCACCTAGCATTGAAGCTTTTATTGAAACTGTAGTGAATATCGCGCCTACTTTTGGCGGTATTAACCTTGAAGATATTGCAGCACCGCACTGCTTTAGAATTGAAAAAGAGCTGCGTGCCCGTTTAGATATTCCAGTATTTCATGATGACCAGCATGGTACTGCAGTGATTGTGGCCGCAGCATTGACTAATGCCCTAGAAATACAAGGCAAAACTTTAGCGCGTGCGAAGATCGTATTTTTAGGTGCGGGTGCGGCAGGTTGTTCATGTGCACGTTTACTTAAATTGATGGGTGCAACCACTATTACAATGGTCGATAAGTCTGGTGTATTAGACACGTCGCGCAAAGATTTACATGAGAATAATCGTCATTTAGCCGTGGCTCCTAGTGCCGCTAAAACTTTGGCCGATGTTATGCCGGATGCCGACGTATTTATAGGAGTATCAGCAGCCAATGCCTTATCAGCTGAGTTAGTCAAACTAATGGCAGCTAAGCCTGTGGTGTTTGCTTTGGCGAATCCGGATCCTGAAATATTACCGAGTCTCGCGCATGCAGTTCGCGATGATATTGTAATGGCGACAGGCCGCTCTGATTTTCCTAATCAAGTAAATAACGCGCTATGCTTTCCTTATCTGTTTCGTGGCGCGTTAGATGCCAAAGCCAAACAGATTACTGATGAAATGCAAATCGCCGCAGCGCATGCGCTGGCCTCGCTTGCCCGTGAACCTGTGCCAGCGGATGTATTAAAAGCTTACAACTTAACCAGTTTAAGTTTTGGCCGTGAATACATTATTCCTAAGCCTTTTGACAAACGTTTGCTTGAGCGTGTATCTGGTGCAGTAGCGGATGCGGCACGTTTGCAGCAGGCTAAGGTTTGAGTGCAGAGTATTAATCATGCAAGATAATGACTTTCAAGATAAGCAAAAAGCCCGAAGTAAAAGTAGGTATCAAAACAGGCCAAAAAATCTCAACCTATTTACGATTAGGTTGCCTATTAACGCCTTGGTTTCTATTTTGCACCGTGCAACTGGTTGCGTATTATTTTTAATTTTACCGTTGTTATTGTTGCTTTTGCAGTTGTCTTTAAGTTCTGCAGAAAATTATGCGACGGTAATCACCATATTACATTCACCCTTTATAAAGCTCATGCTTCTTGGGTTAGCCTGGGCTTTTTTTCATCACTTTTTTGCTGGTGTCCGCCATCTGGCAATGGATGTGCACTGGATGACTACCCTCATGAAAGCACGCTATACGAGCAAGGTAGTATTGGTATTAGGTGTACTGGCTACTTTAGTTTTAGCCTATAAGTTATGGAGTTGGTAGGCGCATGATTATTGAGTTACTTACCAAACGTTACCCAGGCATGCGTGCTTGGTTAATGCAACGCCTTACAGCCTTGGTCATGGCCATTTACAGCGTAATGGCATTAACGCGAATTTTAATGGTGAAACCTAGCGATTATGAATCTTGGCTAGCGTTTTTTCAGCCATGGTGGTTTCGAGTCACTAGCTGGTTATTTTGGTTTTGTTTAACGATTCACGCATGGTTAGGGATACGCGATGTGTTTAAAGATTATGTGCCGAACACTGATGTACGTGGCGTGTTATTGAAAATATTAGTCGTGTTGCTGTGGGTTTATATGGCTTGGGCGACATGGTTATTTCTATAGTTTGGATCTAGTTAAAAGTAAGTTTAGCAAATTTGTTTTTTTATTAAAGGTTTAATGGCATGGCATTATCAACGTTAACATTTGATGCTTTAGTAGTTGGCGGCGGTGGCGCTGGTCTGCGTGCTTCGCTGCAATTAGCGCAGTCTGGCCTAAAGGTCGCTGTCATCACTAAAGTATTCCCTACCCGCTCACACACCGTGGCGGCGCAGGGTGGCATTGCCGCAGCATTAGGCAATGTGGCCGATGATAAATGGCTTTGGCATATGTATGACACCATTAAGGGTTCTGATTACCTGGGTGACCAAGATGCGATTGAGTTTATGTGCAAAAACGCTGCCGCAGCGATTTACGAGCTTGAACATTTCGGTATGCCGTTTGACCGTTTAGAAAACGGCAAGATTTTTCAACGCCCATTTGGCGGCATGACACAAAACTTTGGCGAAAGCGCTATTTCACGGACTTGTGCCGTGGCTGATAGAACTGGTCATGCCATGTTACACACTTTATATCAGCGTAATGTGCAATCTAACACGCAGTTCTTTGTGGAATGGTTGGCGTTAGATTTGTTAAAAGATAAAGATGGCGATGTTTTAGGAGTATTGGCCTTAGAGATTGAAACGGGCGAAGTGCATTGTGTCCGGGCTAAAGCCACGATGCTGGCTACAGGCGGCGCCGGGCGCATATTTAAAGCCAGCACCAATGCATTTATCAATACTGGTGATGGCTTGGGTATGGCAGCACGGGCCAATATTCCGTTGCAAGACATGGAATTTTGGCAGTTTCACCCAACTGGTGTACTCAATGCTGGTGTGTTGATTACCGAAGGCGTACGTGGTGAAGGCGGCTATTTGCTAAATAGCGAAGGCGAGCGTTTTATGGAACGTTACGCACCTCATGCCAAAGACTTGGCTAGCCGAGATGTGGTATCCCGTGCGATTGCAACTGAAATTAAAGCCGGTCGTGGGGTTGGTAAAAATAAAGATGCGGTGTACTTAAAACTTGACCATTTAGGTGAAGCGCTTATTAACAGCAAGCTGCCTGGTATCCGAGAAATTGCCAAAACCTTTGCTAATGTCGACCCTGTATTTGACCCGATTCCGATTGTACCAACTGCGCATTACATGATGGGCGGTATTCCAACCAATCTGCAAGGGCAAGTGGTGGTGCCTGATGCCAACGGTGGAGAATCTGTTGTGAATGGATTGTATGCCGTGGGTGAATGTGCTTGTGTTTCTGTGCATGGTGCTAATCGCTTAGGCTCAAACTCACTACTGGATTTAGTGGTGTTTGGTCGTGCAGCTGGCGACAAAATGGTTGAGGAAGTTAAAAAAGATAGTACGCACAAGCCATTACCGGCAGATGCTTGTGAAATGACATTGGCTAGGTTAAATCGTTTAGAGACGCAAACGAATGGTGAAACGGTTAAAAATGTAGGCGCAGACTTGCGAGCAACTATGCAAAACCATTGTGGTGTGTTCCGTTTCCCTGAGCTAATGCAAGCGGGTGTTGTGGAAATTGATAAAGTGGCTGAACGTGCAAAGAGCACCATGATTAAAGATAAAAGCCAAGTGTTTAACACGGCAAGGGTAGAGGCGCTTGAGTTAGATAATCTGGTGGAAGTTGCTCTAGCAACTATGCATGCGGCAGAAGCCCGTACTGAAAGTCGCGGTGCACATGCACGTGAAGACTTTATGGGTCGTGATGATAAAAACTGGCTGACACATTCACTCTATTACCGTGAAGGTCATCGTTTGGCTTATAAACCGGTGCGTTTAAAACCATTAACTGTTGAAAGCTTTGAACCTAAAGCGCGTGTTTATTAACTTTGTATCAAGCCCAATTTAAGTAATCTACATAATATTAGAGATAACAGCCATGAAATTCTCAATTTACAGATTTAACCCAGATGTCGATAAAAAGCCTTATATGCAAGATTACGATATTGTGCTGGAAGACAGCGACCAGATGTTGCTCGATGCGCTGTTACGTATAAAAGATTTGGACGACAGCCTGAGTTTGCGTAAATCATGTCGTGAAGGTGTGTGTGGCTCTGACAGCATGAATATCAACGGTAAAAATGGTCTGGCTTGTATCACTAAACTATCGGATTTAGACGAGCCAGTAGTGCTGCGACCCATGCCAGGCTTGCCTGTGATTCGTGATCTAGTGGTTGATATGACGCAGTTTTTTGAGCATTACAACTCAGTTAAACCCTATTTAATCAATAACGATACACCACCCGAAACTGAACGTTTGCAATCACCAGAAGATAGAGCTAAGTTAGATGGCCTATATGAATGTATTTTGTGTGGTGCATGCACCACTTCATGCCCATCTTTTTGGTGGAATCCAGAGACATTTGTTGGCCCAGCTGGCTTGCTGCAAGCCTATCGATTTATGGCAGATAGTCGCGACCAGGCAATGGATGAGCGTTTAGAGAACTTGGAAGCACCAGACCGTTTGTATCGTTGTCATAACATTATGAATTGCGTGGATGTTTGTCCGAAAAAACTTAATCCATCATTAGCAATTGCAAAAATTAAAGACTTAAAGATTGAACAAGCACGCGAGCATAAGAGCGCAGCTAAAAAGCACATTGAGATTAAGGTGTTATGACATTGAATGCTAACAGCATGACCGATGAAGAAGTAAGACGCCTCAGCTGGCGCTGCCGTCGTGGTTTGTTAGAGCTTGATATTGTATTGCAGCACTTTTCGGAGCATCACTTAGCTGGTCTTAGCTTACAAGAACTGGCAGTGTTTGATGGTTTATTAGATTTGCCAGATAACGAGTTTTTAGATGTTGTTACTGCTAGAGAAGCATTCACAAATATTAAGAATACAGATGATGTGGTGATACAAAAAGTGTTAACTAAATTAAGAAATAATTTTATAGGTGAGACTTAAATGAATAACCCACACCAAGTTGTAAGTGATGTCAGCATGAATAATCATGGCCAAATCAAGTGCTATAGCAATAGTGGAATGTTGGGTGAGTGCTGGCCTGGTATTCAGTTGTATTACCCACCAGTTAAGTATTCGCCTGCGCTTGGAATTTATGAAGATGTTGCACAAGCTGCAGCGCGCATGAAAAAACATGCGCACAATACTAACGCGCATACACTGATTTTTGACCTTGAAGATGGTTGCCGTCAAAAAGAGATGAGCCGTGATTTGCTGCGTCAGGAGCTGCCTTTACTGAAAAATAAAAAAGACGTCACCATTGCCATCCGTGCCAACTCATTTCGTACTGAAGAATATGAGCTAGACATGAAGTTGGTGAGTGATTTGGCTGATTGTATTGATGTGGTCATGCTCGCTAAAGCTGGTGAAGCTTATGGTGCAGCGGAAGTACGTGATTTATCGAGTTTTCTACTAGGCATCAATCCAAAAATTACCATACAGCCCATTATCGAGCACCCTAAGTCGCTTAAAATTGCACCAGAATTGATGCAGTACAGCACGGTGCAACATGTAGTGTTTGGTATTCATGACTTTTCAAAAGCGATGGGTATACATATCACACCTGAAAACTGGATTGAAGAATTGCAGTTTTACATGAGTCAGCTGATGTTTGAGGCACGTATTGCAGGTAAGGGTGTGATTGGCGGGGTAGAGACCTTGATTGGTGCCAATATCATGCCTGATAAATTTGTTGAGCCACACGATGTACGCCGCTGGCTAGATTTACATGGTGATAATGAATCACGCATTGTGTATAAACACGCCTGCCAAGAAGCCGCAATGGGTTTAACGGGCAAGCAAGTGATACATCCTGGTCATATACATCTATGTAAAACCGCTTATACACCTTCACCCACAGAAGTGAATCAAAAAGTACGCATCTTGAAAGCAGCGATTGAAGCTGATGCTTTGCTAGGTGGTGCAATTAAGTTTGAAGGTGAAATGTTAGATCCGCCCATGTTTGGAAAGGCATTGCAAACATTGTTACGTGCACATGCATTACGCGCACTTAATTCAGAAGATATGGACTTTGCATTACAAGTACTAGAGTTATTGCCAGCACAAGTGATCCGCCAAAACTGGCCATACGGGGTGTTGCTATGATTTTTTTTAGAAGTCTTGCCAATACTTTCTCTAGGTATATGCGAGGCATCAATCACTTTGTTGCTACTGTTAAGTTTTATTTGATTTCACATATTTTAAATGTTGCTTTCAGGGTCTTGCGTGCCGTATGCAAACATTTTAACTTTATTAAGGGCTTTAAATAATGTTTGAAAAATTTCCAGATTGGGAATGGAGCATTCCAAAAAATTTCAACATTGGTGCTGCCTGCACAGATAAGCATCTAGGTACGCCTGTTGCTCAAGAAATTGCCATGATTGTGGAGAATGACGAGTTAGGTACGTCGCAAATTACCTTTGAGCAGTTGGCAAAACGAACGGATCAATTCGCACAATTGCTGAGAAATTTAGAAGTAGACGTTGATGACAGGGTGCTGATTCGCTTACCCAATAGCTTGGATTATCCAACTGCATTTTTAGGCACGATGAAACGTGGTGCGATTTCAGTACCGACTTCAACATTATTAACTGCTGAAGAAGTGGCTTATTTAGCACGTGATTCTGCAGCAGCAGTGCTAGTGACAGATAAAGCCGCTTGGCCATCGTTGCAAGATCATTTATTGGATTTGCCTAACTTAAAACATGTGTTTTTATCTGGTTTAGGTGAAGTTGTTGCCCACCCGGCACTTAATGTCTGCGATTTAGAGGCTGCTTTATCAGATATTGGTTATTGTTTGCCTGCACATTTAACTGCTGCGGATGATCCTGCTTATTTAGTGTACACCTCTGGAACTACAGGTTATCCAAAGGGCGTG
>JBKJUR010000035.1:0-18291 GCA_046590165.1 Methylotenera sp. | reverse complement strand
TTTGCGTCATGATATTAATCACGCCAAAAAATGAATTGGCGCCATAACTTGCCGCATTAGGTCCACGGGTAATTTCTATACGCTCAATATCAGCAACTGCGATTGGCAACTCGCTCCACTGCACACCGCCGTACAACGGGCTATAAACAGAACGTCCATTGATTAACACCTGCATAGAGCCTGAATAGGCACTCGTCATGCCATGATAGCTTACGGCATGGTTGGTGTTATGCACATAACCCGCATTAGTCCCTACATAGAAACCTGGTACTAACCTAAATATTTCGGGTAAATCTACAATACCCGCAGCGCGAATGGTCTCCCGATCAATCACTGTAACCGCTGAAGGTGCATCCGCTAGCGATTGTGACAACCTAGACACAGATAATACTTTTGGCACATCCCCAATGTAATCCTCTTCTGATACGGATTGAGGCGCTACGATTTGTGGCCAAGGGAATTCTTGTGGCGCAGCATCTTCGGCATATGTGATTTGCCAATAGCTTGCCAATGGCAATATAAGCAGAACGATGTACCTAGTATGAATCATAGTAAGTTTAGCGTTGAGTTACGGGCGTTTTCAGTATCACATTAACATAGCTTTAATTTTAGTCCAAAATTTTCGTACCAGAATAATGACTGGAATGCCAAAAATTAGCCATGGTAACGCACTGATAATAAAAGTAATTACGTTGGCAACACTTTCCATCATCACTCGCCCTGCGTCGTCTAGAGCGCGCACTACAGATGCAAAAAAGCCCTGTTCGCTAATCCCTTGTGAAGCAGTAAAATCAATATTTACCGCTACTAATTCAGTTTCTTGCGCTAAGGCTTTACGTACGCCATTAATGCTATCCAATTGCGCTTGAGTGCTTGCTAACTCTCGCTCTACGTCAATAATATCTTTGAACTTTGCTGATTTATCATTGAGCATACTGCGTAGTTTATCGCGCAACTGGGTTAAGTTTTTAATGCGCGCATCAGCATCTATCACTGCATCCGTTTTATCTTCACTATCGCGACGATGCTGTAATACTTCACTATTTTTCGCTAATCCAGATAAGAAAATCTCTATGGATCTTGGCGGAACACGCAGGGATAAACTAGCTGAAGGTGGGTTGTAAGGTGTTTCTCGATTGTAATTAGCGCCTAAAATCTGGCATTTTAATGCCTCACAATGCGCTACCGTCGCATCGAATGCAGCCTGCATTTGGCTGGCCGGTGTCTCAACTACTAACGAATGTCGCATTGCAATAAAGCGTTTTACGGTGGCAGCAATATTTGAATTTGTAGGTTCGCTGACTTCAGTAAGTGATTGCTCACCTGCACCTTCATTAAACATTTTTGCGCGCCCCATATCACTTGCGGGCATTGTCTGCACTGCCTGTGAGGGAGCACCTCGCGACGCTGTATCACTTTTTTGGCCGCAAGCAGCCAAACTGATAGAAATTGCCAATAAAAAAAGCGCTAAGTAACCATTTTGTAGAAAGCTTGTACGCAGCATATTAATCTCCAATTCAATCTTTCTTTTATTGCAATCACTACTTATTGGGTGGCTTATTAGGTTACCTTTTAAACAATTATTTAGATAAAGATTTTAATGCCTGTTTAATACCGCCAGCCACACTCATATCTGCCGGCAATAGCTTCACCGCTACAAGCGCTTCTCGTTCATTGTATCCTAATGAAATCAGCGCATTAAGTACATCGCTGCTAGCTGACTTTGGTTGATTCGCATTGTTTGGCGTTAAGCCCGATACGCTGAATTTATCTTTAAGCTCTAACAATAAGCGTTCAGCGGTTTTTTTGCCAACGCCCGGTACGCGTGTAAGCATAGCGGTCTCCTGCATCGCGACGGCCTGCACCAGTTCTTCTATCGATAAACCACTTAAAATAGACAGTGCAGACTTCGCACCTATACCATTCACCTTAAGTAATTGTCTAAAGGTACTTTTTTCTTGCTCAGTTCCAAAACCATATAGTAACTGAGCATCTTCACGCACTACAAAATGTATAAGTAACTGAATTTTAACGCCAAGTTCTGGCAGGTTGTAAAATGTACTCATCGGCACTTCAACCTCGTAACCTACGCCGTTACAGTCAATCACCACTTGCGGCGGTGTTTTTTCAATCAAAATACCGTTAAGTCTTGCAATCATGTTTGCCTCATCATATTAATCTACCGCCTTTTACTCTAAAGCCAGCGGTTGCAAGCCTACCCAAACCTTGTCCGCCATGCGCGTGGCAGATTGCACAGGCTAAAGCATCGGCTGAATCGGGTTTAGGTGCAGCGGGTAGTTTAAGCAGTCGTTTCACCATTTCTTGCACTTGTTCTTTTTGTGCATGGCCGTTGCCGACGACCGCCTGTTTTACTTGTAATGCAGTATATTCTGCCACAGTTAAATTGCGAATCACTGCAGCGCTAATGGCAGCACCGCGCGCTTGACCCAGCAATAATGTAGATTGGGGATTCACATTGACAAAGATTTTTTCAATCGCGACTTGATTCGGCTGGTAAGTATCAATGACTTCGAACAAGCCATCTAAGATGATTTTGAGTCTAGCTGGCAGCTCTTCTCTATCATCTTCACCTTCGACTTTATTCTTTTTACCGCTGGCAGTTTTGATGGTACCACTCGCAATATACGTGATTTTCTCACCGACTTTTTCGATAATACCAAAACCTGTCAAACGCAGGCCAGGGTCTATACCCAAAATTCTAGTAATTGTCACTTAAGCCGTCTTTCCCGCGGAGATAAGCATTGATTCAATTTAGATAATATGACGTTCATTATGGCTATTTTTAATCTTCGATTACAGCGGTGGTGTACACATCTTGCACATCATCTAAATCTTCTAGCGCATCTAAAATCTTTTGCATTTTAATTGCATCTTCACCAGTAAATACAGTTTCATTACTCGGTTTCATCGTCACTTCAGCAAGCACGGCTTTTAAGCCTGCAGTTTCCATGGCTTCTTTGATGGTTAAAAAATCATTTGGCGGAGTAATCACTTCTATACTGCCATCTTCATCTGTGACGATATCTTCTGCACCAGCTTCTAACGCAATTTCCATCACTTTATCTTCAGAAGTACCTGGTGCATAAAGCAAACTGCCGCAATGCTTGAACATAAAAGCCACTGAACCATCCGTACCTAAATTACCGCCGAATTTAGTTAATGCGTGGCGCACATCAGCTACTGCGCGTTGTTTATTATCAGTCAGGCAATCAATAATAATAGCAGCGCCATTGATACCATAGCCTTCATAACGGATTTCTTCGTAGTTTACGCCTTCTAACTCACCGGTACCTTTTTTGATAGCGCGGGTAATATTGTCTGCAGGCATGTTTTCTTCTTTTGCTTCTGCTACTGCCGCACGTAGTCGTGGGTTCATGGTGACGTCGCCACCGCTTAAACGAGCTGCAACGGTGATTTCTTTAATGATTTTTGTAAAAATCTTGCCGCGCTTTGCGTCTTGGCGACCTTTACGATGCTGAATATTTGCCCATTTACTGTGACCTGCCATACCATTTCCTTGAGTGATTTTTTAAAACATACTGTAGACATAAAACCTATCAAGTCGATTTTACCATACAGACAATATGTCATCACTCTATCACTAGCATTAGCTTTGCTTCTATTCTTGGCCTTGTGCAGGATCTACGTTTTTATGACTTCTGATGGTAATAATAGAAATGACAGCCAAGGCTAACCCGATAAGCAGCATACCGATTAGCTCAGTTTGATTTGGTGTTTCCCCTAGTTGTAACCATGCTGCAATAACGCCTATTACAGGCGCCAGCATACTCGCCATGCTTGCAACGCCTGCAGGTAAACGCTGCAATGCATACAACCACAGCAGCCAGGCTAATGCACCCGCCAACACCACGTTAAACAGCACTGCGCTGACGAAGTAAGGTGTCCATTGTATGGGTGGTGCTGGTACAACAAGCGCTACCACAGCTAACGGAATAGATCCTAAAAACATAGGCCATGCAGTCAATGTGAGTAGATCTAGCTGTGGTTCAGACTGATGTAGTTTTTTCGAAATGATGACTGACAATGCCCAAAAAACGCCAGACAATACACCTAAAGTTAGGCTAAATAATTCACCTTTTGCATGCGCTGGGTCAAAAAACATGACGATACCCACCACTGAAAATATTACCGCTAGCCACTGCCAGCCTTTAATCTTTTCATGCAATATAGGCCAGGCCAGCAACATGACCCAAAATGGCATGGTGTAGGTGAGCACTGCAGTTTTACCTGCACCGCCCTCGACTAATGCCCATATCAGCAAACCTGTAAAACCACAGGTCTGCAACAAGCCTAACAGAACAATAGTCGGCCATTGTTTAAGTTTGAATGGACGTTTAGTGAAAAATATCACCAAAAATAACAACAATGCCCCGCACATAGTACGTATGGCGGCAAATTGAAAAGCGCCTGCATATTGCAATGCGCTTTTCATCACTACCCAGTTATAGCCCCAAATAATGGTTAGTAATAACAATGCGCCAAAGGCACTAAGGCCGCTTTTTCTGTTATTAGCCATCATTTTTAAATACTGTTTGTATATTCATTTATTGAGTTTTAAAACTTTTAATCACTAATTCCAGATATGCGTTACAGCTTTCCAGCCACCATCGGCTTGTTTACGATAGACCAAATGCACATTGCCGCCGAATGTTTGCCTTACTCCTTGTGGATCAACCATCGCTCCGCTCCAGTTACCGTGCTGATAAGCCAAATTGCCATCTTCTACCGCTGCTGTAAGTGTTAGCTTATGGTCAGCTACCCCTGCGCTAATTAGCCCAGCAAAGAATTTCTGTATAGCTGACACACCCACCACAGGCTCGCCTGCAGGCGCTGGCATGACTACGGCATTAATATCATAAAGTGGTGCAATTTCTTCTGCTTTTTTTGCATTAAATGCTTGGTCGAACTTTGCATTGATTGCTGTGATTTGCGTTTGAATATTTGACATATTGTTGACTCTCTTTCTCAAAAATTAAAGTGATTAAATTAGTGTTTAGTGTCAAACAAGAGCGGGAACACCTAAACTGATTAGGCCTAACATCTCTTGAAGTTGTGTACGTTGTGTTTCATTCAAAGCTTGCATGCATTGCCTTAGTCGGCGATAGTAATCAGGCATCACAATATCTAACTTAGCTTGTCCAGCCTCAGTTAAGCTGATTAAAACGCTACGCCTGTCATCCTTGGTAAAGACACGCGCAACCAAGCCGCCTTGCTCCAAGCCATCAATCAAACCTGTCATGGTGGCTCGCGTTACACCCGCTTTCTCAGCCAATATAGATGGAGTACAAGTTTTGCTTTCTTCACGCATCAGTAATATCAGCACCCACCAGCGCCCTTGCAACAGACCATACTTGCTTAAACAAGTATCAATTGCTATTGATAAATCAGTAGCGACACGAAGTAATTGCAAAACACTGGAAATAGCTGTCACATCCGCATCTGGATAGCGTTCAGCAAATTTACCAAGCATTTCTGGAGTAGGGAGGTCTTTTAATTGCAGCATAGTTAGGTACATTATAGTTAGCTGGCTAACTATGTCAATAGTTAGTTGGGATGATTTATAAGTTAGCGCAAATGTTCTATTTGGGTCATTGGCTAAATTATTTTTAGGTGTATATTAAATGGGCTTACTAGAGGAGAAAATAATGAAAACATTACAACAACTACTAGCCACTAAAAAACATAAAGAAGTCATTTCGATTGCCCCACACCGACCTGTATTTGATGCTTTAGTGGTATTAGCTGAATATAAAATCGGTGCTTTGGTGGTGCTTGAAGGTGAAAAACTGGTGGGAATCTTTTCTGAGCGCGACTATGCGCGTGAGGTCATCCTCAAAGGTAAATCTTCAAAAACTACGCAGATTAGTGAGGTCATGTCATCCAAAGTATTATCTGGTAAACCTAACGATACTGTAGAGCAAGCGATGTCTATCATGTCGGAGATGCGCATTCGTCATTTACCTGTAGTGGAAAATAACAAAGTGATTGGCATGTTATCGATGGGTGACTTGGTGAAAGAAACCATTGCTTATCAAAAAGACCTTATTAAGCAATTAGAAAGCTATATTAAGAGCTGATAACCTATTTCATTTGAATGTTAGGGACTATTAGACTTTCAAGAAATTTAATCCTTGAAACTTATTAAGTGGCTAATTAATTAACTAACACTTAAATGATATTGATATATCAAAAGACACTATAAGTTATTGACTCCGTTTTATCAGTTAAAAATCAATCTGCGCCCTAACTGTGAGTGCATTTTCACGGTTTGTACTGGCTATTTTCATCCCAGCATTATTTTTAACATCTATAGGCTGGTCAAAATGTGTGGTGACATAATTAGCGACTAAATGTGTTTGCGAAGTTAGCAACCATCTCAGTCCAGCAGTCCATGCTTGCGCGTGGGTTGTTGAGCTTCCAATAGTAATTTCGCCAGGACCATTCCCCACATCAAAGTCATCTGCATTGAATTCAGAGTATCGTAAACCTATACCCCAAGCACCGGCACCTAAACTTGTAGGTGAAAAATTATGCTTAGGCGTCACACGTCCCCAAGTACCATTTGGCTGGTATGTGGCTGCTAGGTTCTCACCGGTCAACATCCAATATACTGAGATGTACCATGCAGATAAATTTTTCTCGAATGGAGCATTAGCATTATTCACACCAAAATAATTCTGCTTAAATCCTTCCGACTGAATCTTGAATGGTCCATTCGCATATGCACCCTCTAACCCATAGCGGGTACGCTCAATCGCATTGTCAGTAATTACATTTGAAAACTTGCCAGGCGTAAAAAATTTAATACCACGTCCTTCTGTAGTCAGGCTTGTAGCAACGAAACCGCCAGCTGTGAGTTGCGAACTTCCTGTCGCCTGATTTGGTGAAACATCGCCATTTGAGTAATCAACACCGATATGATAAACCGCATCATTAATACTAAAAACATCTGCTAAGTTAGTGCTTACTCTGGCTATCAGATCCAAATCTTCTACCTGACCATCTTGATTATTCGCATTTTTACCGCGACCCGTTGAAGCTGCCAAGCCGTAGTAAACTTTAACAGGAGCGCCATGCACCATCACACCGCGCTCTTTACCTGGTGTAAGATAATCATTAAAACTACGTTCTTGAAATTCTAAAAATAAATCACTCGTTAAGTGCTCAAGGCCAAACGGCATATCAAACTGACCAACTTTTAGCTTCGCCTGATCAAACCAGTTAACACCAAAATAGGCTTGATCTAACTGGTTATTCTGCTGGGTGAAATCTGCCGTCACATTAAAATCGTAGTCTTTGTGAATTTTGCCGCGTAATGTTAAATAAGCGCGGCGAATATCGAACGTATCAATATTCTGTGCATCTTTCCCACCATAGTAACGGTTATCAAACTGCACTCGACCATTTAACGCAACCAAACTAGCTTGATTGGCTGTCTGAAAAGAAATGCCATCCGCATATGAAATAGTCACTTCACTTTTAACTTTGGCTTTAGTTCGAGTAGTTGACTCATTTATTGGTGACTGATTTATAAGCAAAGGTACCCCTTCTTCTTCAGTCAGTACACCTTTATTGATGAGTGCTAAAATTAAATCATCCGTATTGTCTGCATACGCAGTCAGGCTACTCAATAATAGTGTTGCCATGAATGTACTAAAAAAAATACGGCAACCGATGGTTGCCGTTCGACATACAGTGAAAAAGTTAAACACAATAAATTCCCTTAATTTCATAGACACCCACTCTATAAACTGGGGACTTATGAACTATTAATATAGCCTTGAGCGTGTGACATAACTTAATATTAAAATCACTTTTATATTAGTAATGATGGTCTGATGACTTACCAGTAACCATTTGTTTCAGTAAATTTTTCTTTTGTAATTTTGACATTAGCGCCACTGCCGCTATATGTAATAAGACCAAACCCTGCAACACATTAGAAAAAGTCTCGTGTAAATCTACAGGCCAATCTTCACCCCAATAAGCATCTGAGCGACTTAACCAGCCAGTCAAAGCCAGCAATATGATTAACGTCCAAATGAGGTAGACTGCCCACTGACCAAGTGGATTATGGCCAACATGTGATGCAAAATGTTGTGCTCTAATCTCACTAAGATGCAGCTTAATATTTGCGCTAGTGGGAATATAAAATCTAGATGAAGGTACTTTACTCAGCCAAAACCCATAGACAATTCGCGAAAGCACTAGAATCAAGCAGAAATAACCAATAAACCGATGCCAAAAGCCCGTATCGTTAAAAAAATTAACGAGTACAGAAAACGCTATTAGCCAATGCGTAACACGTACAAAAGCCGCCCAGGCAACCAACTTATTTTTTGCTTCAATGCTGCTCATTATTCTAAATACAAATTAACACTTTATTCTTTTAGACCTTCAGCTTTAATGATTGCCAGTGTTTTTGTATCGAAATAAATCTCTACTTTTTTACCTTCCTTATTTCTTCCGTATATCTCATAGCAGTTACCGTCTACTTTAAATTTTTTGATGCTATAGCCTTCATCAGTTAAAGCTTTTTTTAACGTTTCTTCAGATGCCCATTCTTCTTTTGGATATACTGGGCAATCAGCGGAAGCGATTGCCTGTAGCGGAAGTAAACTGAGTAATGCAAATATTAAGCGCATGATTTTTCCTAAAATAAAGTATTAATTAACCTGTTGTAAACAGCTTAAGTATCTGCCCACATGCGAATCAAATTATGATAACTACCAGTTAATCTAATCACTGCAGCAGTGTCACCCATTTGCTGGCGTAGCGTAGCGATTGCTGCGTCCATGTCAAACAGCAACGTTCTTTGTCCATCATCCCGTATCATGCTCTGCACCCAGAAAAAACTCGCTAATCTTGCACCGCTAGTTACTGGGCGCACATGATGCAAGCTAGTGCCAGGATACAACACCATGTCACCTGCAGGCAATTTGACCATTTGATGCCCGTAAGTGTCTTCTATCACTAGCTCACCGCCTTCATAAGCGTCTGGCTCAGCAATAAAAAGTGTGCAAGAAATATCTGTACGCACGTGCAAACCCGAAATTGCATGGGTACGTACTGCATTATCAATATGCGCGCCAAAATCCATACCTTCACGATATTGATTAAAAAGTGGCGGATAGATTTTTTTGGGTAAAGCTGCAGAGAAGAACAGCGCATTTCGGCTTAACGCGCTAAGCACAATTTCACGCGCAGCCTCAGCGTCTGCTGAGGTTTCTGGTAATTGTATATTGCGTTTTACTTGTGCTGATTGCGTACCCGCAGTCACTTTGCCATCCGTCCATTCAGCCTTGGTCATTAGCGCTTGCAACTTTGCAAGCTCATCAGCATTTAATACCTGGGGTACGCGCAATAGCATTTACATCCTAAAACCTTTGTTAATTAAAATTTAAACTCTGTCGTTACAATGGCTTGCCGACGATTTCCCGGCACTGAGAACGCACCGTTATCATAAAGTGCATCATAATACTTTTTGTCGAGTAGATTTTTAACATTCAAGCGCACGGCCCATTTTTGTTGCTCATAAGCCAACATGGCATCCACACGCGCATAACCTGGTAGCGTATTAGGATCAAACTTACCATTTGTGAAAATGGCGCTGGCATTAGCTTGCTGAGGATTATAACCAGAGCGTTCGCCTTTCGCCTCAATACCACCACCCACTTTCCAATTACCCAAAAATTTGTAAGTTGACCACAAATTAAAGGTGGCAGCTGGTGTATTACGGGGGCGCTCGCCTTTGAATCTCGGATCTGCACGTGTCACCACTCCGGTCGTTCCGTTAATATTTTCGGCCACTTCTAAAATTTCTGCATCCATTAGCGCAATACCGCCAAACACTTCCCAGTTATCAGTCATTTTGCCTGACAACTCAAACTCTAAGCCATCAGTACGGCGCTTTTTGGTGAGTATCGCAGCAGTCGCTTCTAAATCGGTATTGCGCTCCCAATTTTTGGTGGCGCGGTACAGCGCTGTTCTAAAGGCTACATCACCATCCATGAACAACCATTTTGCGCCAATTTCAGCTGTTTGACTCGTCTCTGCTGGTTGCGGTCGGGCGGCGGCCGTCAGCTGATACAAATCAGCCGTTGGACTAAATGAGTCGCTATAACTAATGTAATAATGTGCCGCCTCTGTAGGCTGCCAAGACAGTCCTGCGCGATAACTAGTCTCGCTAAACTTTAAATCTCTAGCAACATTATTTAGCGTTGTACCCACAGAGCTTAAATAGTCTGCATCTAAGTGATCACGGCGGGCACCTAGGGTTAATTTCCAATCTTGAATAAATTCAATCGTATCTTGCGCATAATACGATTTGCTCAGACTATCAAACTCGTTATAGGCGCGGTTTGTGCCCGCCGTGTTCACCAATTGGCTTTGTCTATAAAAAGGATTAGCAGCTGTGCCTAAATTACGCAGCGCTTGTCTAAACGAAGCCTCGTCTAAATATTCAATGCCAGCTAACAGTTGATGTTCCATATTACCTAGGTTGAACTTGCTGCTAAAATCCGATTGCAAAGTCACTGTGTCATAATCTGATTTACGCGTTGGGTTACCACCCACACCAAGCGTTGCAGTGGGCGCTAACGTATTGCTTGGTGTTTTTGCCCAGTATGCACGCTCGTAGCTAGCGCTGCGTAGTTGTGTCCGCAATTCAGTATCTTTACTAAATTTATGGGTAAAAATACCCGTGGTGACATGTGTGTCACTATCGTCAAAGTTTTTATCTCCGCCATAAAATGTTTCATCGTCTATCTTGCCAGTGGCTACTGTGCGGTCTACTGGTCTTTTATTAAAAAAAGACACGCCATAATCTGGCACATCGTGCGCTTGGGTGTAGACATGGTTTATAAAAAATTCATTCTCAGTGCCAATACCCGCGCCAATGCTAAGCGCAATGCCTTTTCTACCTAGCTCTGGGCTGTCGCCATTAGCAGGATTTTTACGGTAGGTTTCTTCCTCCCTATCCATCACATTCAGACGAATTGCCACTGTATCTGCCAATTGTTTATTAAAGTCACCAGTAAATTGTCGATAGTTGTACTCACCAAGGCTGCCCGTCACAATACTTTCATCTTCAAGCTCTGCCATTTTAGTCACTTGGTTAATCACACCGCCAGCTTGACCGCGCCCAAACAGCATAGCAGCAGAGCCGCGCAATACATCAACCTGATCAAGGTTAAATGTCTCACGGTTATATTGAGCAGTATCACGAATACCGTCTAAATAAGTGTCCCCAAAGGTATAAAAGCCACGCAACATAAAGTTGTCACCACTGCGACCACCCTCTGCGGCATTAAAGGTTAAACCTGACACATTGCGCAAAGCCTCACGCAAAGACCCTACTTGTTGGTCGTGCATCAAACTCTTGGTGACCGTCGTAATCGCTTGTGGAATATCATGTGGATCTTGCAATACTTTACCTACGCGCGTTTTAGTTGCTTGGTAACCATCCTCAACTACTTGCTTACTACTTTTAACATCAACTGTTGGTAGCATTGCTTCATTTTTACTATCGACTGACGTATTATTTTCAGCAACTTGTTGTTTAACTTCTTTTGAATCAATAGCTTCTGCTGCTAATAAACTGACAGGGGAAACTGTAAACAGCATGGCAACGGCCATAGATAACGGTTTTAATTTAAGCGAGTGATGAGATGCCACTTTATACCTTCCTTTAGGTGTGAAATTTTGCTGGCTAAAGGCGATATGTCGCTGTGGCTTGCTAAATATGAAGTATTTTCACCAAATTATATTAATCGGTGTAAATTTTTCACAAGTTATGTAAATTTAGATACAAATGATAACCGTTCTCATTAGTAACCGCAACCATTTTGTATCATTAAACTCTCAACATAGTAAAAATTGCGTATTGGTAAACAATTGTTAGATTTTAATATTTATAAACCTACTGTTTTGCTAGCTAAAGCCATTACCGATTCGACCATGACAAACTTGGTGTCGTGTTATGACGTTACAGTTTTACCTAAGCTAACAGTCCATGTTTTGTGTTCATCAATATCACGAAACAAAAACTGCACAACACGACTTGGGTAGTGTGCCTTAGCATTTGCCAGCATTTCATCCATATTGGCTGACTTGGTATTTGCAGGCATTTCTGGTGCTTCAACTTCGTTACCTAATAAATGGCTAATTTCATGGTTAAATATCAATGGCAAACCAGTTAAATACAGCAAAAGCATAAATGTTGTGGAAATAAGGCTGGACCATTTATGTATACAAGCACACGTTTTGATTGATTTAATATTTATTGATATTACGGTCTAGAAATTGTGAGGCTAATAAATCAAGCGCAGCATTATTGGTTGCATAAAGCTTAATTCCATTAGGATTACTTGCAGCTTCTGCACTAGGCGTTGTTACTAAGATAAATATAGAGAAGATAAATAAAATAACTGAGGCTGCAAATAGTTTTTGCGTGGTCATATCGATTTCCTTTAGCGTAAACTTAATTGAAATTATAAATTTGGCTGGCTGAGGGTTAATTACTAACTGAAGCAATACAAATTGCTGAATAGCAGTTTGTATTGCTTCTGCTTACTTGATTGTTTGACCAACTTAACAATCACTACATATGTTCATGCTAATTCTTTGGTTGACTCACAAAACCTAACTTGGTCACACCAGCGTTTTGCGCATCGGCCATTACTTCGGCCAAAATTTGATAGCGTGTTTCTTTATCCGCACGAATATTAAGTTCTGGCTGCGGTTTCTGGTTAGCAATTTGCTGCAACTTTACTTTTAGTTCACCTTGCACCAAAGGCGCATCGTTCCAGTACATTTTTCCAGAAGCATCAATCGACACTGAAATCACTTCCGGTTTTTCAGGTAAAGGCTGGCTGCTGGCCTGCGGCAAGTCAATTTTTACTGCATGTGTAAGTAATGGTGCGGTAATAATAAAAATAACCAGCAACACCAACATCACATCCACTAACGGCGTAGTGTTAATCTCCGACATCGGCGCGGTGTGGTTTGCTGCACCTACTCCATGACTCGACCCTATCATGCTGGCACCTCAACCACGTGTATGCTTTCTTTCACCTGTGATCCCGCTCTAACTGCATCAGGTTTGACGTGAATAACCGCACCTGTCATCAATAAAGTATGCAATTCATAACCAAAGTGTTCAATTTGGCCTACTAATACACGGTTGCTACGCACTAGCGCGTTATAAGCTAACACTGCCGGTATTGCCACGGCCAGACCAAGCGCGGTCATAATCAATGCCTCACCCACTGGGCCCGCCACCTTATCCAAAGTAGCTTGTCCGCTTTGGCTAATACTAGCTAGTGCATGATAAATTCCCCACACCGTACCGAATAATCCCACAAATGGTGACACGCTGCCCACCGAAGCTAATACGGTTAAACCATTTTCTAATTTAGTACTTTCTTCGGCAATGCTGCGATTCATAGCGCGTGCAATAAACTCATCTTTTGAAGTACCATCTACAACAACCCCAGCATGGTTAGCAGCATGCTGTTGATGATGCTCAGTCGCCGCGATGGATTGCTTCGCTAAATTAGCTAATGCAGTACTATTCTCTTGTTTAATGGCCGTCGCTAAACTTGATGCGCTCCAAAATTTTTGTGCATACGTACCAAACGCACTCTGCATACGCCATGCCTGAATGCTCTTGGTCACAATTAAATACCAGCTAGCCACTGACATTGCCAATAAAATAATGGCAACGGCCATCGATATTGGACCACCTGCCGTTATAAACTCCAAACCATGAAATTCATACCCATTTTGCATTTTTAATATTTCCTTAAATAATCAAATCAATTCATCTATCACGCTAAAGTCGTAGCTTAAATTTAGCTTTTAATTCAACTTTCCAGTGAAAACTTCACAGGCACCAACACATAAGCGCTAATAGCCTTGTTACTTTGTTTTGCTGGAATAAATGTCCATTTTTTTACTGCCTGTATAGCCGCTTGATCCAACTTGTCGGAACCGCTGCTATCTTCTACCTGAACACTTTCTGCGGTACCACCTGTAGAAACTAACACACGAAGTAATACACGCCCTTGCTCACCTAAACGACGTGAAAGCTTCGGATAATCAGGTGCTGGATTATGCAAATAAGCCGCACCAAAACGAGGTGGCTCAATGACAGGATCTGGCTCAACTTTTGGTTGAGGGGCTTCAACCACTTCGGGCGCTTTTGCAACCACAACTGCTGCGGCTGGTGTTGGTGGCGCTTCTGTTACCACTGGTTTTGCTACCTCAGGTTGCTCAGCCACAGGTTCTGGTGTCGACTCTTTTTTCTTGACGATAGGTTTTTGTTGCTTAACCACAGGTTGTGGCGGTGCAGGTACTACTGGCACAACTTCTGGCTCTGGTGCGGGGCTAGCCACCAAACTCACTATCATAGGGGGCAGTAAATCTTTAATGACTGGCGGTGTGGGTTTAGCGCTAGCGAGCCAAGCCAAGCCAGCTACGTGAACCATAATTACCAATGCAAGCATTGCATAGGATGAACGCTTCTTAGTGGTTATGATTTTCTTAATATTGCCATTAGGCACTAAAGCCTGAACAGCAAATGGGTTTAGCAACAGCTCTGTTGCACCGGTACTATTTACACTGGTACTATTTACTAAGTTACTTACTAACTTCAAGTTAGGCTTCATTTTGCTCCCCCATTATTTCAATCTTTAACCAAATAGCACTACTCATTTGATGCATTAAGAAAATATTGTTTTTTAGTATTTAGTTAAGCGACTTCACACAGAAATTAAATATCCATCATTTAACTACTTGGTTAAAATTAACTTTCCTTGATTAGTCATTTGTAGCCTATATTTAACACCGGCATGGTTAATGAGCAACTCACGTTGCCCTGCAAACAATGCCTCACTTGTAATGGATCTACTAGCCACGAGATTTAGATTTTTAGCGTCGGTTTGACCAACTTTTGTGCTGAAATTATTTAGCATGGTAAAAATACCCTAAAAATTATCTAGTGGACTTATTTATGAATGCAAATGATAACAATTATCATTTGCAAAGTCAACTTACGTGCATTTCTAATCAATTGTAATTCTTATAATTTTTTATTGAGGCACTACTAAGCGCGCTAGCGAACACACTATTTGTAACCTATCAGGCATGATTGCAAATAAACATGTTGTTTTTGTCCAATTCTTATTATTTAAAACGCAAAGTAAGCTTATCTATGATTCGTATATTAAAATCTACTTGGTGTTGTATTCTGGTATTACATAATTTAGCTTTACAATTAAGGTATTAGCTTATGGATTCTAATGATCAAGAGAAAAATCGACTGCTGGCGGTAGAAAGCTACGAAATTCTGGATACCTCCGATGAGACGGATTTTGATGATTTGGTCAAGCTTGCGGCGATGATATTTCACGTACCGATAGCTACGGTAACCATTGTGGATGAACATCGCCAATGGTTCAAAGCTGCAGTGGGTCTTTCCATCAAGGAAACTAGCAGAGAAATCTCGTTTTGCAAGCATACAATCATGTTGAATGCACCACTTGTTGTAGAAAATACCTCACTGGATGACAGGTTCTCAGGCAACCCGCTCGTACTAAGTGAACCATATCTCAGGTTTTATGCTGGGGTACCTCTTATAAATTCAGATAATCTTGCGATTGGCACTTTTTGCGTTATGGATCAAATGCCTAGAGCCTTTAGTGATCACGAACTTGAAACATTAAAGATGCTGGCCAATCAAGCAATGAAATTGTTAGAGCTTAGGGCAGAGCGTAATAAACTAAGTTTGCTTAATAATGAGTTGGATTTCATTAACGCCGCACTTCTTGAAAGTGAACAGCGTTGGAAGTTTGCGCTGGAAGGAGCTGGCGACGGTGTTTGGGATTTGAATATCAATACCAAAAAGACTTTCTTTTCAAAAAAATGGAAGGCTATGCTCGGCTACACTGGATATAAGCTCACAAATAATTACTCAACCTGGATATCAATGATTCACAAAGATGACCTTCCTAAATTCTTGCAAGCCCTTAACAATTGCCTGCATAACAAAAGTGATACTTGCGTAGTAGAGTATCGACTGCAGTGCAAAGATAAAAGCTGGAAATGGGTGTTAGCACGAGGGATGGTAGTTGAGTTGAATAAGGACGGCACTGCGCAACGAATGGTTGGAACACACAGCGATATTTCTGAGCTCAAAAAATCTGAAGAGATTATTTGGAAACAAGCCAATTTTGATGCTTTGACTGGCTTACCCAATAGAAGGATGTTTTTTGATCGACTCGATTTGGAAATCAAAAGAATGTCACGTGCAAATGGTATGTTTGCACTTATGTTCTTTGATCTTGATGGCTTTAAAAATGTGAATGACAAGTTAGGTCATCATACTGGGGACAGGTTGTTAATCGAGGTATCCAGTCGGGTGAATCATTGCATTCGAGAGTCAGATGTTTTTGCTAGACTTGGCGGTGATGAATTCATCATTATTGTGACAGGATTTGACACTTCATCATATGTTGAAATGATTGCAGATAAAATTTTACAAACGCTTAATCAGCCTTTTATTTTTGAAAGCAATATAGTGACTATTTCAGCAAGTGTCGGAATCTCTATATATCCTCAAGATGGGGAAAATGAAGACGCGTTAATCAACAATGCAGATAGCGCCATGTATGCAGCGAAATCAAAAGGTAAGAATTGTTGGTCACTTTTCAATTCAGAATCGAATGTGAATCGTCATTTTGGTTGAAATTTGCATAACCTCAAACAAAATTGGTTTCTGATACATATAATCAATTAGCACTTTAAACTGAGAAAGGAAGCATTCGCTTCCTTTTTTATTAACCATAATATTAAGCTTAATTTATTCACCAATAATTTTAACAAGTACGCGCTTTTTACGTCTACCGTCAAATTCGCCATAAAAAATTTGCTCCCATGGCCCAAAGTCAAGCCTACCCTCAGTAATTGCCACTACCACTTCGCGCCCCATCACTTGGCGCTTCATATGCGCATCGGCATTATCTTCACCAGTATCATTATGGCGATAACTACTCACTGGCTCATGAGGCGCTAAACGCTCAAGCCACTGCGTGTAATCATGATGCAAACCACGTTCGTCATCATTAATAAAAACACTCGCTGTAATATGCATGGCATTCACTAATACAAAACCTTCTTTTACGCCGCTCTCACGCAAACACTCATTCACTTGCTCGGTGATGCGAATAAATGCTACGCGGGTAGGTGGGTTAAACCATAATTCTTTACGATAACTTTTCATTGTTTTACCTCCAAAATATAGGTTTATTCTAGCATCACATAAAACAATTCCACCAATAAAAAGGCCTCCAACCGGAGGCCTTTTCACTAAGCACTGCGTTAGCTTTTCACTTCAACTTCGTGCGTAAAGGCTTTACCTTCGTTGTCAGTAGCCGTCACATCTAATTTACCGGGTGCATCTGGTACAAAGTTAAATTTAAAGTAAGGATCTTCACTTGTACCAACACCAACATCCACTGTCATCACAGGTTTACCGTTAAAAGTAAATGTCGCTTTATTAATATAAAAAGCAGGCACATAACCTTGAGAAACCAAATCGCGCTGTAAGCCTGTACGCATCGGATGTTTAATGTTGAATATAGTAGAAGCAGCACTGCCGATTTTAACTGGCTCTTCTACCTTTAGCTTTATTTTTCCTGCTGAAGCACGAATCGCGGCATCATCACCATCCACAGTGCCACCACACCCACCAGCGGCGCGGATCGGACGTGTAGCGCCATAGAGCTTACCATCAGCGGTTTCACCGACTAAATGCACAAAGGCATCTGTTTCAAAACGAATACGCGTTGCAAGCTGAAAGTTACCTAACATATCCGTCAAATGATATGTCGCCGTCAAGGGAATCGGATTAGCATCGACAATTGCGTAAAGCTTTTTAATCACTACACCATTTGCCGCTGCATTATCAATGCTGTAGGTCACAGGCACTTGCGCACCGCTTTCTGCGCGACGAGGGGCATCAATCTTAATGAAATCAACTTCTTTAATTTCACGATTCGCAAAAAACGCCTCCTTCACCACCGGCCAAAACTTAGGGTCTGGCTCCGCCCATGCTTGAGAGGACATTGCGAGTGCAAGGCTGCTACCGACTAAGAGTTTTAGTACGAATTGATTGGTAAGTTGTTTCATTTTAATTGTTCTCCAAACCCTCATTGACACAGAATAACTTGCATTAACGCATTCAATAAC
>JBKJUR010000016.1:0-9602 GCA_046590165.1 Methylotenera sp. | reverse complement strand
GGGGCTAACGCCTAAAGCTTATTCAGATGCACATCGCCAGACCAGAGTGCGTAATGAATTGAATAAAAACATGACTATCACCGAAGCCATTTTTGAGGCTGGCTACAACTCCAATAGTCGATTCTACGTAAACTCAACGCAAGTATTAGGTATGACACCATCAAATTATCGTGCAGGTGGCACTAATACTATTATTCGTTTTGCTATTGGTGAATGCTCGTTAGGTGCAATTTTAGTGGCAAGTAGTGAGTGTGGTGTTTGTGCGATATTTTTAGGCGATGATCCTCAAAAATTAGTGCAAGATTTGCAAGATACTTTCCCGCGTGCGCAATTGATAGGCGCTGACCATGATTATGAAATGCTCATTGCGAAAGTAGTCGGCTATATTGAAGCGCCATCTCTAGGCCAAGATTTCATCAAGCATTTACCGTTAGATATACGTGGAACCGCTTTTCAGCAACGGGTATGGCAAGCCTTGCGGGAGATTCCAGCGGGTGCAACCGTGAGTTATACCGACATTGCGAAATTGATAGGTTCGCCGAAGGCCGTACGCGCAGTCGCTGGTGCCTGTGCTGCTAACGCCATAGCAGTGGCTATACCCTGCCATCGTGTGGTGCGCAATGATGGTGCCTTGTCTGGCTATCGTTGGGGCGTAGAACGTAAGCGTGCTTTACTGGATATAGAGCAAGAGGTAACTTAGGGGCTTCAATGGAATTGTTCAGTGCACTATTACCCAACAAGCAGGAGATAGCAACAGATGCTTATCTGCTTAACGGTTTTGCATCCGCTGATAAAAACATCCTAGTGGATTTACAGGATGTCATTAGCCAGGCACCACTGCGCCACATGATGACAAAAATGGGCTTTAATATGTCAGCAGCCATGACTAATTGCGGAGCATTAGGTTGGACCAGTGACCGCAAAGGCTATCGTTATGATCCGCTGGATCCTTTAACCAATAAAGCTTGGCCAGCAATGCCAGCCAGTTTTCTACAATTAGCGAGGTCAGCCGCTGCTGAGGCGGGGTTTAATGATTTCCAGCCTGATGCTTGTCTAATTAACCAGTATAAAGTGGGTGCGGGTATGAGTTTGCACCAAGATAAAAATGAGCTTGATCTCAGCCAGCCGATTGTCAGTGTCTCGCTAGGCATAGCGGCGGTGTTTCAATTCGGCGGTTTTAAGCGGGGTGATAAGACCATCAAACTGCAATTAACCGATGGTGACGTTGTCGTCTGGGGCGGTGAATCACGGCTTAAATTGCATGGTATCTTGCCGCTACAATTAAATACGCACCCTGTTTTGGGTGCGTATCGGTACAACTTAACGTTTCGTAAAGCAGGCTAAATAAATTACAACTTCAACGCCGCTTTAATGCGTCTAAACGATTGGCTAAGTATGTTGCCGTCAAGTTTATAATGTTTGTGTAATGGTTTTTTTACTTCCCAGCTAGCCGTCATGCCTGCGGGAAACGTCACTAAATCACCTTTACCAAAACTAACCGGTGCACCGCCGGTTGGGGTGATGACACATTCGCCTTCTAAAATATAAGCGACTTCTTGCTCAGGAAATGTCCATGGAAATACAGAAACTTCTTTTTGCCAAGTGGCCCACTTGCTTACACCTAATGTATCTAAACGGCCTTGGGCAGGATTTTTTTCAACAGTGATCTGATTGGCGATAACTTGGCTCATGTGAGTCTCTTTGAGTAATTAAGAGACGCTATTTTAGCTTATAGCGGCACAATTATTATTGTAATCAACATACGGTAGTAAAATAGATGTTTTGAGTGACTATTTAATTTATATGCACGTGAGTTTAGAGCAGGCAATTATCAAGTTGCAAGGTGGTGAAGTCGTCGCAATTCCAACAGAGACGGTATACGGCTTGGCTGCGGATGCAACGAATGAAAGCGCGCTACGCAAAATTTATGCGGTTAAAGAACGCCCAGCTAATAATCCATTGATTGTTCATATTGCGGATATTAGTCATGTAGAGCAATGGGCGGCAGAGTTTCCGTCATTGGCGCGTAAATTAGCTGAAGCATTTTGGCCAGGGCCCTTAACGCTAGTGTTACCTGCAAAAGCCAGTGTTTCTAGTATCGTAAGGGCGGGAGAGCCTACGGTTGCTTTACGGATACCTAGCCACCCGCTAACTTTACAATTACTCAAGTTGAGCGGCTTAGGATTAGCCGCACCTTCTGCCAATAAATACACACAGTTAAGTCCAACTACAGCGGCACATGTGCAGGCAGGGCTGGGTGATGAAGTTGCCGTGTTGGACGGCGGCGCATGTCAGGTCGGCATCGAATCTACAATCGTGAGCGTCACAGGTGACGATTGGCGCTTGTTAAGGCATGGCATTATTACTGAAGCTGAAATAGTTAACGCTGTGGCTAAGCCTGCCTTAATTAGTGAAGTTGATTTGCCAAAAGCACCAGGCCAACATTTGCTACATTACTCACCTCATACGCCATTACAACTGTTTACCAGCCGGGCTGAGCTTGTGGCTGCCTGTATTACCTTAACGCAAAACAAATTGAAATGTGCAGCATTGTTGCTTGATGACGGCGAAGTGCCTGTTTGTGAAGTGATTCAGTTACCCAACCAGCCCGAGCAAGTGGCAGAGCAGTTGTACAGTGCGCTGCATACGCTAGATGATTTGAAGCTGGATTGTTTATTGGTAGAATTGCCCCCTAGCAAGCCAGAGTGGGCGGCAATCCATGATAGATTAGGCCGTGCGGGGCATATTGAGTAAATACATTTTTGAGATAAACTGGATTGCAATTTAAGTACATAAGCTTTACTTGTGGTTGCCGCATCCGTTATACACTGGCAGAATGAGATTCTAAATTTTTAATCATACAGGCATTAACATGACTAACAAACTAACCCCATTATTATGCCTGCTTGCAACACTAGCTGCGTTGCCGTCATGCAGAACAATAGGCATTACCAACCCTTTTGGTTCAGGTAATGTAGAGCAATCGCGCATACCAACCAATGCAACGGCTTACCTATGTGAAGGTAACAAGCAATTTTATGTGCGTATGCTAAGTAATGGTGATGCCTGGCTTATTTATCCAGACCATGAAGTGAATTTAACTAAATCCAGTGATAATAACCGTTATACGAGTGGCGTGATTACACTATTGATTAATGGTGATGAAACCACATTAAATGACGGTGAAAAAATTGCTTACACTGCATGCAAACCGCAAGCTAAAAAGTAATCATTTGTCTGTTGATTATTAGATTTAGGGCTTGCTGTGGACCCTAAAAAAGCGTAACTTTACTGATATAAAGATGTATTAACTGTGGAGTAAGCCATGGATAATAAATACGGATTAGGTAGCGCAAAAGTTGCGACAGAGCATCACGAAGCGCATCATAAAGCTGAAATATTGCACGCTACAAATTGCAAATTTTGTGGCAGTGCAAGTTTGGTGTTAAGTCAGACCATGCATGATCACTGCTGTGCCGATTGCGGTAAATGGCAGAATGATATTCCACAAGGTTATTCTACCGGTAGAAGCAGCGACTATTAATTAAGCTAGTTAAAACTAGTGCAGGCTTTATTTTGCAGGCTCCTTTAGTGCTTCATCTAATGTATTTTCCAATTCAGGATTAACTTCTTTTAACGTTAAGCGAATTTTATCAACCTCAGCTTCCCGACCTTGTAGGTGCGCCATTACCGCAAGCGCTTGTAAGCTTGCAGGGTGATTGGGGTGTAATGATAATGCCGTTTGGAAATTTTTACTCGCCGTAGCGCTATCACCTAGATGCTGTCTAGCCATGCCTAAGTAGTACCAGGCTTCTGCACTTTTTGGCTCTTTGTTTGTCCAGTTGGTTGCTACTTTTTGTACATCTTGCCAGCGACCATTCTGGAACGGCAGCACAATTTGCATGAAAAATGGGCGACTTTCATCTGGCGCATCCCAAAAAGGCAAATCATGTGGCGTACTCAGTTTAACTTCAGGTGTTTGCAATAGGTCTTTCACCCACTTGACTGACATATTATAAAAATAGGCATTTTGACCTGGACTTTTAAAGGTGCTGATGCCGACCAGTTTGCCGTTGTAATCAAATATAGGGCTGCCGCTAGCACCAATCGCAAAAGCTGCTTCAGTACGAATGACCTCACTATCATCCATTGCATATAAAGCTTTAATCGTACTTAATGCCACGTAAGGCGCAGGTGAGTCGCTAGGCATAGAAATAGAAATGATCGGCTGCTCGTAAGTTAGTGATGTCGCCTCACCTATTTCTATAGGTTTCAGGTTCGCCCATTCAAAGCGCAATATACAAACATCATGTTTCCAATCGGCCTGTACCGCCACAGGTGCAAATTCTTCACCCCATTTTGCTGCGCTAATGCCGCTAGAATTTTGAATCACATGGCAATTAGTGACCACATGATCTTTGGTGATTGCGACGCCGGTACCAAAACCATGCCCGCCTGATTTGGTTGCAACACTCACTTTTACCAACGACTCTTTCAACTTATAAATAAATGCGTCGGTTGGCTCTGGTAAAGGAGCAGCTTGCGCATTTAATGCCATGGTTCCAGTAGAAGCTACATATACACTGAGAAATACAGCATGAGAGATGAGAGTTTTCATTTGAATAAGCATACGCTTTAATGTTGTATATGAATTTAGGATAAAACTTTTCAGGTAAAAATATTTGGCATTAAGACAAAAATAATCGGTTTTATTGAAAATAAATAGATTATTTACATAAGTTTTAACAACTAAATCGCCTAAAAGTTCTATAATCTTGCGTACAAAAACACCCTTTCCATTAAACAACTCCAAAAGAGAAGATAAATGAGCACAAAAAATGCTGATATTGGCCTAGTTGGCCTAGCTGTTATGGGGCAAAACCTTGCCTTGAATATTGCCGATCACGGCTACACCATTGCGGTTTACAACCGTGATTCTAAAAAAATGGTGAACTTTATTGAAGAATGCAAAAAAAATGAGCCGTCACACGAAAATGTCGTGGGTCACGCTGATTTAGCATCTTTCGTATTAAGTATTAAACGCCCACGCAAAATTGTTTTGTTAGTAAAAGCCGGTAGCGCAACAGATGTGACTATCAATGCATTACTACCTTTCTTAGAGGAAGGCGACATCATTATTGATGGTGGTAACTCATTGTGGACAGACACCATCCGCCGCGAAAAAGAATTAGCTGCTAAAGGTATAGACTTCATCGGTTCTGGCGTTTCAGGTGGTGAAACTGGCGCACGTTTCGGCCCTTCATTAATGCCTTCAGGCACACGTAAAGCTTGGGCTAGTTTAGAGCCAATCTGGCGTGATATTGCGGCTAAAGTTGATTCAGTTACAGGCGAACCACTTGAAGGCGGTTCACCAGGTAAGCCAGTAGTAGGCGGTTTTTCATGCGCTGAATATATCGGCCCAGATGGTGCTGGCCATTACGTAAAAATGGTGCATAACGGTATTGAATACATCGATATGCAATTGATTTGCGAAGCTTACTGGTTAATGAAGAACTTGTTGGGTATGCCCGCAGATGAAATCGGTAAAGTATTTTCTGAGTGGAATAAGGGCGAATTATCAAGCTTCTTGATCGAAATTACTGCTGATATTCTGCAACAAAAAGACCCAATGACTAAGGGCTTCTTAGTTGATCAAATCTTAGATACTGCTGGTCAAAAAGGTACTGGTCAATGGACAGCAGCGAATGCGCTTGAATTAGGTGCACCAGCTAACGCGATTGCAGCTGCAGTGTATGCACGCGCACTTTCAAGTTTAAAAGAAGAGCGTGTTGATGCTAGCAAAATCTTAAAAGGCCCAGTGCTTGTTAAAGAAACAGATAAAAAAGTAATTATCGAAGCGATTAAAAACGCACTATATTGCTCAAAAATCTGTGCTTATGCACAAGGCTTCCAATTGATGGATAAAGCACAAGTGGCTTACAACTGGAAACTTAATTTTGGTGAGCTTGCACAAATCTGGCGTGGTGGTTGTATCATTCGCGCACGTTTCTTGCAAAAAATCACTGATGCTTATGCATTGAATTCACGTTTGAAAAACTTGATGTTAGATCCATATTTCACGAACTCAATGAATGAAGGTCAAGCAGGTTGGCGTAAAGTGATTGCTTTGGCAGTCACTAACGGTATTCCAGCGCAAGGTTTCAGTGCAGCGTTAGCTTATTATGATGGTTACCGCAGTGCAGATTTGCCAGCTAACTTGTTACAAGGTCAACGTGACTTCTTTGGTGCACATACTTATGAGCGTAAAGATCAACCACGTGGTCAGTTCTACCATTTGGATTGGCCTGAAGCGGGTCGTCCACAGTTAGAAGTTTAATAGCTTAAAAGCGTTAAGTTAAGAAAAAGGGCAGAAATTCTGCCCTTTTTTATTGCCTTAATTTTTTAGTTAACTACTTATTGGTTAAGCGTTCTGCTAAATAGGTTTAAAGCGAGTTGGTAACCCAACATCGCCGTTTGTGGGTCGTAACGTTCACCCTCGTCGCGCATAAAGGCATGTTGCGCATTGAACTCATGCCAAGTAAATACCAAGTTAGCATCCGTCATTTTTTTATATACCTCCATACGGCCTGCTGTTGGAATGTGATTGTCCTGTTTACCCCAAATCATCAACATTTCACCAGAAATATCGCTTAGGCGCTCCATACTATGTTGACCAACTTGGTTAGGGATAATTTGCGTATGTAAATCAGTTGCATAAAAACAAGCCGTGCCTTTAATTTCAGGCTGTAATGCCGCACGAAACGCTAAATGACCGCCAATGCAAAATCCCATCGCGCCTATATTACCGTTATACCAAGCTTGTTGTTTAATGAATGCTATCGTAGCAGCATTATCTGTGTCATAGCCTTGTACGTCCTTAGCTGCTTTATCGGCATTGCCTTTATCACGGCCGGCATCGTCATAGCCCAGCACGGTTCCAATAGGATTAAGTTCATGAAATACTTCCGGTACCAACACCGCGTAACCATGACTCGCCATTATTTTGGCGGCGCGTTCAATCGGACCAGTTTGCTGAAAAATCTCTGAATAAAATAGAATTGCAGGATATTTATCTTCGCCAACAGGACGGTGAATGTAAGTACGCATAGTACCTGTAGGGGTATTGATGTCTGCAATATGGCTTTGAACGTTCATGACTTTTTATTTACTTTCAGAATGGTGAAAATTACAATATTCATTATTGTACAACGACATGGGTCTTTTACAATTACGCTCAAAGTTTGAAGCGGTTAGATTTAGGGTGGTTTTTCTTTAGATAACTGTTAGTTTTTGAAGGTGTCTTTGTTTATAGATATTGAATTTCTATAACACTCGACTTTTGAGTTTAGAACTTTATGTGCGCTATCTTCTCCATGTTATTAGATTGTAAACATTCGGGCAGAAAATTTATGAGCCATCCAATATTAAAAACGCTAACTTTCGTGACAATTTTTACAGTGCATTCGACTTATGCTACTGCGCCTAAACCAGAATTTGTTTTAGCGTTAAGTAATTCAATTGCCAAAGTGCATATTGAAGATAAAAATGGTCAGCATGGTATAGGTTCTGGAGTGGTGGTTGCGGTTAACCATGTAGCTACAAATTGCCATGTGATTGCGAACGCACGAGGTATAGCGGTAAACAAACTGGGTAATAGTTACGCGCCTATTGCACTTAAAGCTGACTGGCATCACGATTTATGCATACTGGTATTTGATGATCTACCTCTTAAACCGTTTGTATATGGTGAAAGTGCAAAACTTCAATACGAACAGCATATATTAGCACTCGGATACTCTGGAAACTCGCCTAGGCCAGTTGAATCGTTCGGAACGGTAAAAGCCCTGATACCGCTCGATGATAGCAATTTAATACGTACAACAGCAGGCTTCAGAATGGGTGCCAGCGGTGGTGCTTTGCTTGATTATGATGGTAAATTAATTGGATTTACTACATTTAAAAGCCCTGGTAGAAATGGCTATTACTACAGCTTACCTGTTGAGTGGGTTAAAAAGTTACTCGAGCAACCAGATATTTCGCTCACCACACAAACCGAACAACCATTTTGGGATGTGCCAGAAAAAGACCGGCCTTTTTTCATGCAGGTTGTACAACCTTTGCAAACCGAAGCTTGGAGTACATTAGAACTAATTTCAAAAGCTTGGGCAAATGTGGAAAAAGACAACCCAGAAGCATGGTTGTACTTGGGTATGGCGCAACAGGGGCTACTGGATTTGGAGAAAGCAAAGCAAACTTACAACAAAGTCTTAGCCCTAGCACCAAAACACTCCAGTGCTTTTTATCAATTAGGCCTCATTGCAATGGCGCAAGGCGACAAGCTTGAAGCAGCTAACATAGGTAAAAAACTGGAGGCTATAGATCCGGATTTTGCCGAAGATTACAATATTGAGGTGGGTTTAGTCGATAAGCCTGCACCTTGATTTTAGGCAGGATAGTTCCTGATACCGTAACTTCTAGAGCCGTGAATTAAAGGCTAGGAATTTTGTGTCTGAAATTTTTACGTAGTGCCGCTATTTAATTCATCGGCAAAATGATGATTCACATCACGGTGTCCCGCTTCATCTTCACGAACGACGATAATCACATCGCGAAGTGTGGCGTTGGGACTTAACTGCCAGTAATCAATCGCCAGTTGTGGTGCAGCTACGTTTTCATAAGTCCCGTTATCCACTCCTGCCAAATATTCCGTATAGCTAAAAACTGCCTCTTCTTCAAAATAACCCACCAACCGATGCGCAGTTTTTGCAGAGATTAAATATAGCAGAAAGAATAAGTTATAAAATACACCTTGTGCGAAGACGATTAACATACGCTCGAACCAGTTAGGTTGGGCGATTTCAATAAACGTCATCAAATGCATACGTTCATTTTCGGCTTCGTCTAGTAGTTTGCGTATCCAGCCATTATCAGACTGCATACGCCGCAAAGCTTTTAAGTGTTGCAACGCACCGCCAACCATGCCCGGTACTGCCGCCACAGTTTCTAAAATTACCGCTCTATGACCGTAACGATGCGCAAAAAAGCTGTCTGCAAAAAATCGTAATGCTTTAGTTATGGCTAAGGCCACGCGGTCAGAAAAGTCTTGTGGGACGTGGTGCTGCCTAACAGCCACGTTGATTTCAGTCATGTTAGACATAGAAAAGTCTCAAAGTAACCATTGATAATTAATAACAACATACCTGATTTAGCTGATTTTCAATCAGCTATTTAAAAATAATCTACATAAAACTTAGGTTATTCTAAACGCAATCACCATAAGCGGCTAACAGTCGTGCTAAATCATTTTCTTTTTTTGCTTTTAAAATAGCAGGTTTTTGCGTTGCCGTTTTTGAATAAACAGCAGCTAGCTTAGCTTGCTCATGCGATGAAGTTATTGTCGGTTTGTTGATGGGATGATTCTGTGGATTGTTACTAACGGTAGGTTCAGAATCTGTAATAGCTGAAGATAAAACTTTACGTGCTGTGGCTTGCATAATATTTTCCTTTTGGGAGTTAAATTCGCCGAAATTTTGTCTCGGTAAGAACTGAGAGTCATTCTAATATAAAAAATTCCTAGTGAATACCATTAACATTTAAATTAA
>JBKJUR010000006.1:0-11135 GCA_046590165.1 Methylotenera sp. | reverse complement strand
ATAATTGCAGGTAATTAGTTGGTTTTAATCCAATATGGCGGATGTTTTGTACTAGGTTCAAATACTTGCATCTCTGCGCGACTATAGATTGTTAATGCCTCATCGACGGAGATTTTTTCAGTTTCTGCATTCACTTTTGCAATTGGTTGTGCATAGCTTAGCCACGCTGGGTTTTGGCCATAACCATTGTCGTTCATGCAGTTCGTAAGCACTGTTATATGTTTGCTCAATAATTCTAACTTTTGAAACTCTACGATTGGCACTTTATTCGCGATGGAGTTTTCTGCGATGCCCGCACATTTATCACCTATTTTTACTAGTAAAGCTTGGGCTGGGGTTAAAGCGTTGTTTTGTGCATCACTAGAAGTATTAAAAAACCACCACCCGCCAATACCAGCAAATGCTATGACTGCAATTATATATTTCACATTTAATCCTGTTCGCATCGTGTGTTTAAAGTGACTCAATAACTTGCTTAACCTAAGTGGGGAGCAATCATTGAAAACATTTACGCTCTACCGAAATAAGTTGTTTCCGAATTAATCTCTAGGGCCTAGAAAATCCAGCTTGCCTAACTCAACGCCGTTATGGCGCAAAATGTTGTAAGCGGTAGCGGTATGAAAATATACGTTTGGGTTAACCCAATTGAGCAGGTAAGCTTGGCCTTTAAACTCTAAATTGGTCTTACGCACGGTAATCACAATGTCGCGGGTTTCTGAGCCTTCTAATTGTGCAGGCATGATGCTATCTATAAAAGCGATAGTTTTGGCGATACGCGCTTGCAGGTCAGCAAACGTAGTTTCATCATCTTCATATTTAGGAATTTCTACTCCAGCCAAACGTGCCACACCGCCTTTGCTCATATCAGTGGCTATTTGAATTTGGCGGGTGAGCGGATACATATCAGGTGCAAGGCGCCCGTTTAGGAATACGCTATGGTCGATTTTCTTGGTATCTGCATGTTCCTCACCTTTTTTTAGTATCGTTGCAAGGTTGGTTAATATGCGTTTGAGCGGCGGAATTGTTGCATCATACATCGTTAACATCGTGTTTAATCCTAAGAATCAGTGGGTTTAATTGCAGGTTTTAGTATAGATATATTTGATGCATATCGACTCATTGCTTAAGTAATTACTTTTCAGAAAACTCTGCGGCTAGTATGTCTTGAACAAGTTCGAGTCTGACTAAGGGGCTATCTAACTCCAGCATTCTTTGTTTTTGGATGAGCGGCATATTGATGATTTCGCACCAGCGATTTGCAACCCAGCCGCATTCATTGATTTTGTAAGGTTTACCAATCGGCATATCAATCTCGGTCAAGTGTTGTTCACTCAGCGCTTCAATGAGCCGCTGTAGATGCACCTTGGTGATTTGCAGATCGTCTGGAATCAGCATATCTGATTCATTTGCGATATCTTCAACCTGCCCTACCCATAAACCATCTTTTTGTTGAGTGGCCGATTTAACATGAAATCTATGCTGACCCAGGCAGCGGATGGTAATCAGGCCAGGGGTGGTGACATCGGCGTCTAATATGTTGAAAGAGGTGCCAACTTTTGCAAAAGGCATCAGTTCTTTATCGTCAGCCATCACGTCATTCTCGGCATGATTGTCTGAATAGACTGCTACTACGCCAAAGGGTGTTTTATTTCGCAAACATGCGCTTACCATGTCTAGATAGCGCATTTCAAATATTCTGAGTGGCAATAATCCCTCAGGGAAAATCACTACATTGAGTGGAAACAGCGGTAAGGCGTAATGGGTCATTGATTCTTAGCAAGTTTAAAAATGATGTGGAAAACTATTTTTACTACACCTGTAATGACAGTATCTAATGTTGCCAGTTCATTCAATATGGCACAAGTTAAAGTACATAAAAAAACCCGTAATCGCTAGTGTTTAGCAGATTACGGGTATGTTAAACGCAACTACTTGTTGCTAAGTTAATTATTCTTTAACAGTTGGGGGGCCTTTAAAGCGGTTACGTTCACCAAATACAAACCAGAATACAGCCATCACTACTAGCATGGCGACTGTTACATACAATACTTTTTCGTTCGGCGGTTGTATACCTACAAATATTAGGAAGCCGCCGCCAAGCACTGCTAGAACGCCAATTGGCTTAGACCAGCCACCTAAATCAAACGGACCTTTATGCTTCCAAGTTTTGCCCTCTGCCAAGATGCCAGCAGCCGTTGGCATAATGTAGGAGATGTAAAGGAACACTGCACAACCCACCGCCAGTACGCTAAAAGCCGCGGCATATAACGTTGCTACAATTGCCAGAGTTGCAGAGACCCAAATAGCGACTACAGGCGTTTTTAATGTAGGGCTGACTTTACGCAGCATATTCGAAACCGGTAAACCGCCATCTCGCGCAAAAGCAAACATCATGCGTGAGGTTGAAGTTAAGCAGGCTAACCCACATAAAAAGTTAACTGTGAATATACCAATGCTCAATGCGGTTTTTAATGCAGGTGGCAGTGAGCCTAATAACGCATCAAAAAAGCCAAAGCCTTGTTTAACGCCTGTAGCAACATCAGGCATTACAAGTACAAAGGTACAAATCATAATGTAACCAAAAATTGCAGAGTAAATAACCGAACTAACAATCCCTTTAGGAACTGCTCTTGCCGCATCCTTTGTTTCTTCTGAAATGTGTGCCGAAGCATCAAAACCCGTGATGGTATAAATCGCCAGTAATAAGCCGATTAAGAAAGGAAATACAACACCTTCACTAGCTGGCCATACACTGCCTTCAGCACCTGTAAAGTTGGTGAATGTGAAAAGTCTAGAAAAATCCAGCGGGGTTTGGTTGTAGGCTAATAATGATAATGTCAGTACAACCGCAATTGCAAAAATCAAGTAGCCAGAAATGTCGGTAATTTTTGTAGTGAATTTAGGAAAGCGATAAATTAATATCGCCTGTATTGCGGTAATAGCCGCGATGTACAAGGTTTGGTGCCAATAACCGAAACCTGATGTATCGATGCCAATTTCCGGTGCTAATAACCCTTTAAAGAAAAAGTCGTATACAGCAAAGTTAACCGAAGCCACCACAAAAATCAGACCCAGCAAATTGAACCATGCAGTACACCAGCCAAAGCCCTTGCCGCCTAATATCGAGCCCCAATGATATAAGCCGCCGGCAGTTGGGTAGCTTGATGAAATTTGTGCCATCGCCAGTGCAACAACGGTTGCAAAAAATGCGCCTACTAACCAGCCAATACCAATGGAGGCGCCGCCACCTGCGCCCAGTGCCAATGGAAATGCACTAATACCACCCGCTAAAATACAAATAATAGAAAAAGAAATTGCAAAGTTAGAAAAACCGCTCATGTGCCGATGCAGTTCTTGTTCATAACCCATCTTACTTAGTTCTGCGGCATCCTTGTCTAATGCCATGCTGGACTGATTCATATCACTCATTTTTTTACCCCTTTTTTAGAACTGCTATTTAGTTCCGCTAATAACATGCGGCTTTTTAACTTCTAATAAATGCTAATGAATAGTAATTTGAAACTTTTGGAACATAAAGCTGGTGCTGCGGTTGGTTAAGGTAATTTATCCTATCTTGACGTGCATATTTATTAACAATAATACTGTTTAAGTATAAGTTCATATTTAACAATTACAAGTACCAGTTTGCGACATAAATCTAGTCTATTTGCGACAAAATTAGCTCTATCTTCTGTTAAGTGGGTTCTAAAATCTTAACGGCTTGCTGCATTAAAAAAGTAGCTTGCATAACGACAAAAAATGGTCGCATAATAAAAATGAGATTCGGATAAGTTGTTCACGTACAAACCTAGGTGAATCATGACATATCGTTATAGTGTAGGGGCGCAAACTTACCAGTTTGCAGATTTGAAAGCGGTGATGGCTAAGGCTACGCCGGCGCGTTCTGGTGATTATCTTGCGGGCGTAGCGGCTGAAACTTATGCAGAGCGCATGGCTGCCAGAATGTGCTTGGCTGAAATTCCGCTAAAAAGATTCTTAGAGGAATTGATCATTCCCTATGAAACCGATGAAGTTACGCGTCTGATTGTAGATACGCATGATAAGCAGGCATTTGCTGAAATTAGCCATTTAACTGTTGGTGACTTTAGAGATTGGCTGTTGTCGGATATTGCAGACTCTGCCACTTTAAAACGTGTCGCGCCAGGTATTACACCAGAAATGGCAGCAGCGGTGAGTAAGATCATGCGTAACCAAGATTTGATTTTGGTCGCAAAAAAATGCCATGTGATTAGTGCTTTCAGAAATACCATCGGCCTGCCAGGTCATATTTCTGTGCGTTTGCAACCTAATCACCCCACTGATGATGCCCGCGGTATTGCCGCTTCTATGCTTGATGGTTTGCTCTACGGTGCGGGCGATGCGGTGATAGGTATTAATCCTGCTACAGATAGCTTGCCAGCGCTTATGGATTTGTATTATTTGGTGGATGATGTCATCAACCAATACAATATTCCTACACAATCGTGCATTCTTACCCATGTAACGAACCAAATTCAGTTGATAGAAAAGGGTGCGCCGGTAGACTTGGTGTTCCAGTCTATTGCGGGCACTGAAAAAGCCAATAAAAGTTTTGGGATTGATATTGCCCTGCTTAAAGAGGCGCAGTCGGCAGCGCTATCATTAAATCGCGGTACAGTAGGCAATAACGTCATGTACTTTGAAACTGGGCAAGGTTCGGTGCTTTCTGCGAATGCCAACTTTGGTGTAGATCAACAGACTTGCGAAGCGCGTGCTTACGCTATTGCGCGACATTTATCGCCGTTACTGACTAATACGGTCGTTGGCTTCATCGGGCCTGAGTATTTATACGATGGCAAACAGATTATCCGTGCCGGCTTAGAAGACCATTTTTGCGGCAAGCTGTTAGGGGTGCCTTTGGGCTGCGATGTTTGTTATACCAATCATGCCGAAGCTGACCAAGATGATATGGATACCCTCATGACTTTGCTTGCCACAGCTGGACTGACGTTTATTATGGGAATCCCAGGTGCGGACGACATTATGCTGAATTACCAAACGACCTCATTCCATGACGCCTTATATCTTCGTAAAGTATTGGGCTTAAAAGCCGCGCCAGAATTTGAACAATGGTTAAAAACCATGAATATTATGGATAGTCATGGACAGATACAGCCAGTGACTAAAACGCATAACATGCTGCAGAATATGCCTAAACACTTGTTGAACGCGGCGTAAAAAGATATGAAAAATCCACCAAATGACCCGTCAATTGCCGAACTGCATACATCAAATGTTTTTTCTCATGACCCGTGGCAGCAACTAAAAGGGTTTACCCGCGCAAGAATTGCGTTAGGCCGTGTTGGCAGTAGTTTGCCCACCAGCGAAGTGCTGGATTTTGGCTTGGCGCATGCAATGGCGCGCGATGCGGTACATTTGGCGCTGGATGTAGACGCCTTGGATGAAGGTGTCCAGGCACTAGGCTTTGACACGATGCGTGTTCATAGCAAGGCGCCAGATCGCGCGAGTTACTTATTGCGCCCAGATTTGGGACGTAAACTGGATGATAATAGCCAGAAAGACTTAGAAAATTTAAGCAGTTCTGAAAGTGTCAATAAATCTAAGCCCATTGATTTGTTAATTGTTGTAGGGGATGGCTTGTCTTCGCTGGCTGTTGCGCGCCATGTAGAACCTATGTTGAAAGAAATTCGCAATTATTTACCTGCGGATTGGAGGTTCGGTCCTGTGGTAATTGCCAGCCAAGCGCGGGTTGCGATTGCAGATGAAGTTGGTCAGGCGCTTGGTGCGCGCATGGTGGCGATGCTGATTGGTGAGCGCCCTGGTCTGAGCTCACCAGATAGTTTGGGCATTTATTTAACATATAACCCTAAATCTGGTTTAAGTGATGCGGATAGGAACTGTATCTCGAATGTGCGCCCGGAAGGCTTGCACTACGCTGCTGCTGCTAAAAAATTATTGTGGCTAGCCAAAGAGGCGTCACGTCTCAAAATATCTGGTGTAACGTTAAAAGATGAAAGCGATATTCAGGAAATTACTCAGCAAGGTAAGTTAAAGTAGGTTGCGGCAGTATCTTGCTACCTTGGTTTATATATAGACTTAATGTTCTTCAACAAACAAATTAAGCACTGTATTCACCTTAGGCGCAATGATTAAAATGGCGATAAATACAATCGGCCATGCGGTGACAAATGCGCTAAGCCACAGTTTTATGAACTGCGCGTGAGACTTTGTGCGCGTAAAAATGATGATGCCAGAGACAATTAATGCCGTACTGCACGACATTAACAACGCAAAGAGAATGGTACGGTAACGATATGCAATTTTACTTATGGTGCTTTAACTTTATATATTGGTTGTAGAAATTAACTTACTGACATTGCAGGCACTGAAATAGAAGGCGTCTTAATAGAAAGTGCCTGCAAATGGCACACAGTTAATGGGTTATTTTGCTTGAATTACCAAGGCAAAGTGTCACCTTGATGGAAGAAGCCACCATTGGCACCATTGCTATCTAGTGTGGCTAACTGCACGCTGGTTTTGTAGCTGTCAGCCACTTCCATAGGCGCGTTACTACCGCCGAGTTCGGTTTTTACCCAACCTGGATGTGCTGAATTTACCTTGATATTGGTATCACGTAACTCATGGGCCAAATGCACCGTGTAAACGTTGAGCGCAGTTTTTGATGCGTTGTAGGCAAACGCTTTTGCCGGGTCAATTGGTGAATTGGGCATGCTGTGTAAGGTGAGGGATGCCAAAATGCTAGATAGATTCACAATGCGGCCAGCAGGCGCTTTTTTAATGAGCGGCAGTAGTTTCTGCGTAAGTTCAATCACGGCAAATAGGTTGCTGTGAAAAGTTTGCTGCAAGATGTCAATGCTAACGGTACTGCTGTTATTGCTACCCATGAGTTGCTCTTGGTTGATCCCTGCGTTATTCACCAAGATGTCTAGCTTGCCGTAATGTTTGTTCAAATATTCAAACGCGGCATCAGCTGATTTTGCCTGATTCGCATCGTAATGAATCGTCTCTGCTTTGTAACCCAACGCTTGTAACTGTTTGGCAGCGGCCTCGCCTTTGGCGTGGTCACGTGCACCAATGATGACAGTAATGCCAAGTGCCGCTAATCCTTTGGCGGTTTCAAAGCCAATGCCGCGATTTGCGCCAGTGATAAATGCTACTTTCTCTGTTGATGTTGACATTTTATTAATCCTTAGTGATCTTTAGTTGCAAATAATATATTTTGTACCGATCGGTAAATAAATAATAGATGAGATAAAATAGTTTGTCAAATATATTTGTACCTAGTAGTACAATATTAATTTTATTGCTTGATATAAGAATTGAAATGAATACAGAAACAGCGATTAAACAACCCACTAAACAACGTGGCCGGCCATTAGCATTTAACCAAGATGTTGCGCTTGATGCGGCGCTAAAGGTATTTTGGTCGCGTGGCTATGAAGGTGCCTCAATGGCGGAGCTAACTGAAGCACTTGGTATTAATAAGCCTAGTCTTTATGCGGTATTTGGCAATAAAGAAGCGTTGTTCCATAAAGCGCTTGCTAAATATGTCGAGGGTCCAGCAGTATTTGTGACAAAAGTATTGAGTGAACCCACTGCGAGAGAAGTGGTAGAAAAGTTTTTGTTCGGTACGGTTGAGTTTTTAACAAATGAAAACAATCCACGCGGATGCATGATAGTGCAAGGCGCACTTACCTGCGGAGTAGGGTCGGTGCTGATTCAACAGGAGTTAGCGGGCTACAGGAAAAATTACGAGAATAAACTAACGCAACGTTTCGAGTTGGCAAAAACACTAGGGGATTTGCCTGAAAATACCAATTGTCCGGCGTTAGCAAAATATTTAGCGACGATACACCAAGGCTTGTCTGTGCAGGCCTCTAGCGGCGCAAGCAAGGAAGAGTTAATGGCAGTAGTAGAACTAATACTAAAAAATTGGCCTGCAAATATTGGTTAAGTAAGCAATTCCAAGAATCTATAATAGTTAAACGCCAAGCTGCCAACAACTGTTAATGCAGCTGATGTAATTCTAGCTTTCTTAATTTAGGTGCTAATTTAGCGGTGAACCCAACCACAGTCAGTGTCATTAAACCGCCAAATATTACTGAAGGCACTAAGCCCATTAGGCGTGCAGCAAGACCAGATTCGAAAGCCCCTAATTCATTAGACGAGCCTATGAAAACACCATTGATAGCAGAGACGCGCCCTCTCATCGCATCAGGCGTAGCGAGTTGTAATATCGTTGTTCGCATCACGACTGAGATGCCATCAAATATACCGGAGAGTAATAACAAGACCGCTGCTACCCAAAAGTAGGTGCTTATGCCAAAACCGATAATGCACAAACCAAAACCAGCGACTGCACATAAAAGCCAACGGCCGGCATGAAGGTTGATGGGGTAACGTGTAAGCACCAAGCCTGTCATGATTGCGCCCACGGCTGGTGCCGCACGCATGATACCCAAGCCTTCTGGGCCTAAATGATAAACGTCTTGAATGAATGCAGGCAGCATGGCAACGGCCCCGCCAAACAGTACGGCAAACATATCTAACGACAGTGCACCCAGTACAATTTGGTTGCTAAAAACAAAACGTAAACCTTGTGCAATGCTCGCAAACACAGGTGGGCTATCTTTTGCCGGCGGCGGTTCTTTTACTCTCAGTGACCACATCGCTGTGGCGGCACCAAAGCATAACAAAGTGGCTAGTGAGTAAGCCATCGTCTTACTGGCAAAGCCAACCAATAAACCACCTAGTGCAGGGCCAACCACCAAGCCTGTTTGAAAAACGGAGCTACCAATACCAGATGCACGGGCGTATTGCTCACGCGGCAAGATTAGGGCAAATAATGTGGTGTAGCTAGGCGCAATAAAAGCACGGGCAATACCTGTAAATGCGATCGAAAAGTAGATCCACATGCTGGCATCCGAACTCAAGCTATGTCCAATCAAGCCCATAGAAATGGCAGTAAGCATGATGGCATTAACCCCCAGCATGATGGCGGCCAGCATGCCAAAAATACGACGTGAATAATGATGATCTACCGCATGACCGGCAAAAAGTGCAGTACAAAAATAAGGTACGACTTCTGCTAATCCAATTAAACCTAACGCTAAGGTATCGTGTGTAATTTCATAAATATGCCAGCCAACCGCAACGGCCATAATTTGGTAGGCCAATACAATTTGGATACGAAAAGCTAAAAGTTTGAGGAAAGCGTGATGATGATAGGAAAAAATTTGATTCATTTAATGCATTAAGTATGACGATAAGTGTTATTTCAATAGTTTTAATAAAAATCAATACCGCTATTTTAATGGCTAGCGGCGAGATTACCTAAATGATTATGCCTATTGGTAAATTGATGTGTAAACTTAACACGTTAGTGCAGAGAATAAGGCAGTAAGCGGGGCTAGGATAACAACTTAAGGTTGCCCTAGGTTTCGCCGATGAGTCGTCATTGACCTAGTGTGACTCTGCCGATATAGATTAGGCGCACTAACCTAACGTTCACCTTGAGTATTTACTGCTAGTCATCGCCTTAACCTTACGCCAACTAATTTCTAAAATTTATTGTACGCACTGTCAACGCTTTACCAAAAGTTGCGTTGTCTTCTATGGCTTAACGAAACTCGCACAATTAATAATGATTTTTGATTACATCTGTGCGCAACTTGTGTAAGCTACCGCTGCCCTAATTATGTATTAGCCAGTATCAGCATTGGCGCTAATTTTCGGTATGAATCAATTATTTTAATTAAGGAATGTTATGAAAAAAGTATTACTGGCTACTTTGCTTGCACTAGGTATTTCAAACACAGCTTTTGCGGATGATCTTGTAGATTCAGCAATTGCAGATGGTTCACTAAAAACACTAGTGACAGCGCTTCAGGCAGCTGGACTCACTGATACATTAAAAGGCGCAGGCCCTTTTACCGTATTTGCACCTAACGATGCAGCATTTGCAAAATTACCAAAAGAAAAATTAGATGCTTTGCTTAAAGATAAAGCAGCATTGGCTAAATTGCTGACTGCCCACGTTGTGGCAGGTAAAATTACAGCAACAGATGTACAAGCCGGAAAAGTAAAATCAATGGAAGGTCACGAATTAAAACTTGATGTGACTGAAGGCATTAAAGTGGACGGCGTTTCTGCAGTGGGCGGTGGCGATATTAAAGCAGATAACGGTGAAATTCACATTATCGATACAGTGTTAATGCAAGAGCCCGCAGGTAAAAAGAAAGTTGCCAAAAAGAAATAACTAAAATTAGTTTTTACTTAAGTTTAGTAAAAGCGAGTGATGACAAAATCATCACTCGCTTTTTTATTTAGATTTTTTGTGAATAATTGGCTGTTACATCATTTATTTTGATTATAGTTTTGGCACTCGCCACAAATACCAGCTCGCTATTGTACGGTGTGGGCTCCAGGCTTTAGCAATCTCAGTCATCTCTTTACGCTTAGGCGTAGTGTCCAGTTTTTTTAGGCGTTTATAACCCTCCACTACACCAAAATCATCTGCAGGTAATACATCCATACGTGCCAAGGTGAACATCAGTAACATTTCTACTGTCCAGCGACCTATGCCTTTAAGTGTCACTAAACGGTCAATCAAATCCTCATCCGTCATTAAATCAGCGTCATCAAGCGAAGGTACCAAGCCACTTAACGTGCCATCGGCAATGCCATGAATGGTTTCAATTTTACGGGCAGAGAATCCACAGGCGCGCAACACATCAAACTCAGTAGCTAATAATTGGCTCGGTGATGGAAAGGTGTCACCGTAATGATGAATAAAGCGTTTAATAATTGCGTCGCCTGCTTTGCCATGTAACTGCTGATAGGCAACTGCGCGTATTAGCGCCTCGTAAGGCTCCCGCTCGGGTTTGGGTTCAAAGTTGCAAGAGCCAACAGAAGCTATTAGTTGCGCCCAGTCATTATCTAAATTAGTAAGAAAGTCACTTGCGGCTTGATAATTTTTTGATGATTGCATGGTTGAATTATAGCGATAAGTTGTAAGTCAAAACGAGTTGAATTCAATAGCAAGACTCGGAGTGCTTGATTTCTCAAGTATCGATAAATTATGGTCTTCTGTATGTATTACTATGGAGGAACAA
>JBKJUR010000061.1:0-7211 GCA_046590165.1 Methylotenera sp. | reverse complement strand
GCTTTATAATTTTCAGCTTTCGTCGGTATAAATTTAGTAGCGCGTTGCAAATCTAAAATCACTTTGTCTTCAGGTTTATTAGCATCTAATTTCAGAAAAGCGTTGCGAATTTTTTCTTGCAAGTTTGCATCTAAATCACTGCGAACTGTCCAGTTATAATCAAAGTAAGGTGGTGTAGTGTAGAAAACTTTGACAACAGAAGTATCCACTTTTTTATCTTGCACAAATTTGTTCCATACAGACGCGTTGAGGGCTCCAGCCTGTACTTTGCCTCCAACAACAGCAGCAATTGTTGCGTCATGTGCCCCAGAAAAACTGATTTGTTTTAAATCTGTATCAGGGTCTATGTTTGCTGCTAATAAAGAGGAACGCGGCATTAAATGGCCTGATGTAGATGAGGGTGAGCCAAATGAAAACGTTTTACCTTTTAAATCTGATAATTGGTTAATGCCAGAATCAACTCTCGAAATAAATACTGAAGTAAATTTTTGATCTTCTTCGCGTTGCACTAAAGGTCGTACGTTTTTATTTGAGCGGATATAAGCTTGCACAAAGGTAAACCCACCAAACCAGACTAAATCAACTTTTTTTGCGACAAGCGCCTCAACTGAAGCTGGATAATCAGATACGGGAATAAACTCCACTTCCATACCAATTTCTTTTTCTAGGTATTCGCCTAAGGGCTTAAACTTTCGTTGTAATTCAGTTGGTGCTTCATCTGGTATAGCTGTTACACGCAAAGTGCCTCCTGCCAAGGCTGTAGACTGTCCTGAAAAAGACAAAAATAAGATAAAACTTGCACAAATAAACTGTTTTAACATTGCTAGGTCTCCTAAACCACTTCTACTAAGGTTTCATAGGTTGATAAGTTATTGGGCACATCGTTGTTTAATACTTCACCAATGTCACAAGCATCGCTAAATCCACTTTGATGAAATATTTCTAGGACGTGATTTACACTCACTGCACTACAAGAAACCAACAACCCACCTGCTGTTTGTGGGTCTGTCAATAGCGCTTGCATCGAGCTGTTATCTTCTTTAAAGCTTATTTGATTGCCATAACCAGCCCAATTTCTTGCAGATGCACCAGTTACACAACCTTGACTTAACAAATCTTTCACCCCATCAATCAATGGGATATGACTCGAATTTAACCGTATCTTTAATTTTGAGCCACGCGCAATTTCTAATACATGACCTAGTAAGCCAAAACCTGTGACATCCGTCATGGCATGCACCCCCTCAAGCTGTGCCAATTGAATGCCTGGTTTATTGAGCATCGTGGTATAGTGCAACATATCAGCATATCTAACAGCATCCAATTTTCCCTGTTTTAGAGCCGCAGACATAATGCCGACACCAATTGGCTTGCTTAAAATCAATCGGTCACCTGCTTTAGCATCTGAATTACGCTTTACATTTTTTGGGTGGATTAATCCGATAGCGACTAGACCATAAATTGGTTCTACTGAGTCTATAGTGTGACCACCTGCAATTGGGATACCCGCTTCTGCACATATGCTTTCTCCGCCTTGGATGATTTTCCCAATAGTATCTATTGATAACTTATCTATAGGCATTGCCAATAGCGCTAATGCCATAATTGGCGTGCCACCCATTGCATATACGTCAGAAATAGCATTAGTCGCTGCAATACGACCAAAATCATAAGGATCATCGACTATCGGCATAAAAAAGTCTGTAGTCGCAATAAGCGCCTGATGTTCATTTAACAGATAAACAGCTGCATCATCACTCGTCTCAATTCCTACCATCAGCTCTTTTGGTATGGGAAGCCCGCGTGCAGATTTAAGAATTTCTGATAAAACACCTGGCGCTATTTTGCAGCCGCAACCACCACCATGCGAAAAAGCGCTTAATCTTATTGGTTCATCTGATATAGTCATTAATATATATTTTCTGTTAATTTTTTATTTTTAGATTACTTCGTGTTCTACTATTTTTAACTATGAATAAAATTTTAATTAAACCAGCTAGCGACGTTTTTTATCTTGCTGATAATGGTATTTTCCATTTAGTTATTTAGCAGGCTTATTAGTATTTTCTTGCCATTCTTGATAGTCTGGTGACCAAGTGCTTTTAATATAAGAAAGCGTAGCGACTATTTCTTTATCAGATAATATTTTTCCAAAAACTGGCATATTATTTTGATAGCCGACAGGTTTATCTTCACCCGCTATGATGCCTTCTTTCAGCACATGAATAAGGTAACTATCCGGGTGATGCCAAGTATGGCCAGATTCGTCATGTGGAGGCGCTGGGAGGCGTCCATCAGGTCCTAACTCTCTCCAGTTTGGTTGACCTTCAAGATGAACACCATGGCAAATCGCACAATGTTGGCTATATACTTTTTTGCCTAAATTAACCAGCTCAGCATTGTTAACATCCAAATGATTAAAAGTTTCTTGCTTATTTGTACAAGCTATTACAAAAAATAGGGTACTAATTAAGCAAATGGTTGTTAATAATATATTATTGCGTAAAATATTCATGCATAAATTATACTTGTTTAAAGTAATTAAAATGTGAATAAAGTTACCTAACATATCAATATTTATTGCTAAAATGAATTTATATAATAAATTTACAATAGTTGGATTCAATATTCTTAAAATAGTAAATTTAATTTAAAGAGGAAAAAAATGCGATTCACCTTACTAAGTCTTACCCTATTAGTTGCGCTAACTGCATGTAAAGCTAGTCACTTAGCAGACGATGCAGAAAAAAAAGCTGATGCAACCACAGCAAACCACGAACAAGCAGTTGCAGCTAATAATCAAGCTAAAGTAGATACTTTTTTTGATGCAAGTTTTAAGCAATTAGATAGACAACCTCATGCCTTAAACCAATATAAGGGCAAAACCGTTGTGGCTTATTTTTGGGCGACGTGGTGTAAGTCATGTGTTAAAGAAGTACCCCAACTAATAGGCTTGCAAAATCAATACAAAGATAAAAACGTACAGTTTATTGGTATTGCCATTGATAACGCAGATAAAGTTGAAAAATTTGCCAAAGACAATGCAATTCCATATCCTATTTTAATCGGTGGAGATGATGCTATGGCATTAGCTAAAAAACTGGGTGATTTAGTTGGTGGTCTACCATTTATGGTGGTCATTGATAAAAACGGTAAGTTGGTAGATAAGATATTAGGAGAGATTCCAGAAGGTAAATTAGAGCAAGTGCTTGCTAAAACTACTTCTATTTAAATGTGATTTAAGCCAGATTTATATTCTTATTAAATTTTAAGTTTGCTTGTACAGACCTTAAAATTTTGAAGGACTTGAGTTTGATTCAATATTCTAAATGGAATAAGAGAAATTAATAAATAATCAATATGACTAAACCCCATAAAATAAAAGTGATGCTGAGTAATAGTGTCAAGTTGTGGGTGTTTGGAAATACTTTTTCGATAAGTACAAAAATACTTAACGCTACAATCCAAAACAAGTTCATTATGCCGCCCACAAAGAGCAGCAGCATTAATCCCCAGCAGCAGCCCAAACAAAACCAACCATGACGCAAGCCCATTTTTAACGCACCTAATTTCCCTTTTTGCATGTAATTTGTAATAAATTGTGCGGGGGTTTGACAAAATTTAAGACATGTTGCTTTTAATGGGCTTAGTTGATAAATGCCTGCTGTTATTAAGAGGCCACCTGATAGCCAAGGATTGCTAGATATTAGATTAATCGATAATAAATCTTGCTTCTCTAGACACCACTGTAATAGCGCTGCAAGCAAAGAAAACAATAACCAGATAATTAAATATCCAGCGACAAAATAAGCTGTTGGAATCATTTTTTGCGATAGGGTGTTTTTTTGGGCATGCTGCATCACAAGTACATACAGCAACACCATGGGCGATGCACTAGGTAGCATCATCCCAATCATCATCACCCACCACATAAGTATGACAATCAAGCAATGTTGAAATGACCATGGAGTCGAATTCATGCCCATTTCAGGCTTGTTCATTTGCATACCTGCATGTTGGTGCGGCATCAAAGAGAAATTAGTCATCTCCCAAGCGCTCATTTCCATTCCAGCGCCAAAAAACACGTATATCCAAGCCAAAAAACAGATCAATAATAAGCAAACAAGCGTTATTGATTGCTCAAACTTCAGAAGTTTTACAAGCATTGGTAGGCTTTAGTTACAATTAATAACTTTGTATATTAATCAAGATTTGATAACACCGTTATTATTGAGGTGAATATGTGCAAACTGCCCGTAAGTACTATTTAAATTTAATACAATGTGACCCGATGTTTTGCTACTGCAACTGCCAATTTCGGCAATGCTATATTCAAAACCATCGGGAATATCAATTCGTACACGATGCTCGGCACCTGTGACTGGGTTCAAGATAGGTTCGCCGCGCATTTCTATTAGACCTACTACATTAGCTGAACCTTTACGTGCCTCTATATCCACCTCAAATTCAATTGGAGCAAAAATTGGCTCGTATACTTGGTCGTAAGTGGAAGCAAATACATTAAAAATAGTTTTTCCAGCTTCTGTATCTTCACCACTCGTGATTCTCAAAATTGCTGCACGCTGCGCTTCACTGGTACTTGAATCTACAACCAGTTGGCACTTACCATGACCTTCATGCACTGGGCCAGGCCACTGCACAATACAAGAAAATTTCACACCTGAAATATCAACATCGCCATAAAAGCCATCGTCAATTTGCATGCAAATAACAGCTTCGCAAAATCCATAAGTCGGCAATGCGTTAAATTGGCAAGGGCAGCCGTAAGAACAATTGCAATTGGCCAATTCACGCGCTTTAATTTCCCATGGAGTCATAGTTGTTTCCTTCAATTTAATTGAATCTAATGCAAATAGCGGCCTTTACTTTAACTGATGAGTTGTCAATAAGAATTTTTCAGCATTCTGAAAGCCAATGACTCTAAGATTTTTTAATTCTTCGCCTTGACGATCAAAAAAGATGATACCAGGCGGGCCAAATAAACCAAAGCGTTTGAGCAAGGCTTTATCCTCTTCAGAATTGGCGGTGACATCCGCTTGTAACATGACGGTATTGTTAAGCGATTGCTGTACTTCATTATTGCTGAATGTCCGTTTTTCCATTTCTTTACAAGCGATGCACCAGTCAGCATAAAAATCAAGCATGACAGATTTGCCATGGGCATTCGCAATATGTGCCTCTAAATCGGCAACGCTTTTTATTCGTGTAAATTCCAATACATTACTTTTTTTATGACCAACGACATCAGAAATCACTGGCCCAACTACAGGTGAGATAATATAAGCCGCCATTGCCAACATGAGTACCCCGAATAAATTACGTACAGCGGTCATCCAACTACCCGCTTTGGGTAATAAAGTACCCGCCGATGCGCCGATTAACAACAAAGGTACCCCCATTCCGATAGCGAGTGCAAACAAGGCAAAACCACCCAAGATCACATTGTGCGTTTGGCTAATATAAATTAAAGCACCGGCTAGTGGCGCAGCAATACAAGGGCTCACGATGAGGGCAGATAGTGCCCCCATAATGAATACGCCGACAAACTGCCCACCTTTTAAACGACTGCTGGCGTTTAATATGCGACTTTCAATGGCATTAGGTAATTTAAGTTCGTAAAAACCAAACATGGAGAACGCCAGCAATACAAATACAACTGCACTTGCACTAAGTACCCACGGATTTTGTAATGAGTTGCTGATTAAATTACCCGTTAAGCCAGCCGCAATACCTGCTAATGTATAGCTCAATGCCATGCCCAACACATAGGCTAATGATAGAAGGAAACAATATAATTTACTGGTAGGCTTGTCATTACTAGCAGCTAGTTTGCTACCAATAATAATGCTCGATAAAATTGGAATCATCGGTAATACACACGGTGTGAGAGATAGTAACAAACCGGCACCAAAGAATACCGCCACTATTAATAAAAGATTACCTGATTTGAGCACAGCACTGGCTCTATCATCATTCGTTGTATTGCTCGTTGCCGCGTTTGGTGGAGTGCTTGTGCTGGCAGATGTGCCCGATGGTAAATCTACATTGATTATTTTATTAATCGGTGCGTAACATAAACCTTTTTCACTACACCCTTGATAGCCAGCATTGATATTGATTTTGTTGCCACGGACTTTATCTAAGTGAATAGTGGCAACAAAATCATGGTGATATACTTCCATTTTTCCAAAATTAGGGTCATCTTTAACTTCACCTTTAGGGAGATTTATTTCTATAATGGTGGCATCTGTCGATATGAATTTAATACGGTCATGATATAAGTAATAAGTAGGTACTACCGTAAATTCGGCTTGTAAAGTCTTTGCATCAACTGAAGTAATGTTGAGTTTAAACGCTTGTTCTGGGGGTAAGAAATTACTTTCGGTATTCTCAACTGCAGCGGTATCCGTGAATGTATTTTTACTAGTGGTACTACTATCAGCGGCATGTACTGCGGATATTTTTAATAAGCTGATGCTGAGGAAAGTTATGCATAATAATGCTCCAAATAAATTAAAAGATTGTTTCAAGTTTTATTTTTCCTTTATTTTGCACTGTAAATTGTTGTTTTACACATTAGCAACCATGCTGAATTAAGCACAATAATATATGGGTAAATAATGTTTTATTATCCATTTTTCGAAAAATTAGTGCCATATATAATTTGCACAAATCGCAGATAATCATGCTTTGCATTAGCAGGGTTTCATGCTTTACATTACAACATTGGTGAAACCTTTCTCCCATGCTGATTGATAACAAAAAGCCGCATATTGATAAACAGGTTGGACTGCTTACTGCCTTAGTTCGGCGGCTTACCCTTAAGTAGATAAATTGAAATTTCCTGCGTATGTTATAAAAGATTTAACAGCAACGCGTGCTATGCCGCCGAAGGATCGCATCAGGTAAATCGCTATAATCCGTTATTAACATGGCATTGAATGAAGTTCTTGGTAGATTTTAGTTGTTAATTTCAGTAGAAGTATGATCTTTATCTCAAGTGTTTGAGTGCAAATCACAATACCCAATTAGTTTATAAACTGCTCAAAATTTCCACCCCGGGTTATGATCTTTATGGAATTTCATAAACTAATACACTCTAGGCCTAGCATCGTAGTGTACTATTTAAAATAGCATTAACACATTGACAAGCATATAGGAGCTAAAGGCATATGGTCTAGGTTATATGC
>JBKJUR010000067.1:0-9671 GCA_046590165.1 Methylotenera sp. | reverse complement strand
ATCAATGACTACATCACATTACTAAACGACCTTGAGTGCCAGCTTAAATATTCATTGGAAACGCATGTACATGCCGACCACATCACGGCTAGCGGGCTATTAAGGCAAAGGCTTGGGGTAAAAACCGGGGTGAGCTATAAATGTGGGGCTATAACTGCAGACCTACAGTTAAATGATGGCGATGTATTGGATTTTGGAAGTCAGAAAATACTAGTACTAGCAACACCAGGCCATACCGTTGGCAGTCTTTCATTCTTATGGAGCGACCGAATATTTACTGGAGATGCACTACTCATTAACGGCTGTGGGCGTACAGATTTTCAAGGTGGCGATGCAGGGGCATTGTTTGACAACATCCATAGCAAGATTTTTTCTTTAGCGGACGAAACCTTAGTTTACCCAGGGCATGACTACAATGACCGCAGGGTAAGTTGCGTGGCTCAAGAGAAAGCGACCAATAAAAGGTTGGCCGGTAAATCGCGAGATGAATTCATTGAAATGATGAATAATTTAAACTTGCCAAAGCCTAGAATGATTGATCTAGCCGTACCTGCAAATCGTATATGCGGATTACCTGAGCTAGAGATACGACAAGGTTAGCTAGAGGCGTGAGCTCTAATTCAAACTTCAGGCTTTATACATTGTTAGTGCGATATAGACTCAAAATTGCTATCATTTGTATTGGTTAATTTAGGTGCATTATTAATGAGCACGTACAACGAGATTCAAGCTAAAGAGTTATTCGATATGATGGCTTCACAGTCGTTATTGTTAGTAGATGTGCGCAACGACGACGAGGTTGCGCGCGGCATTATTCCTAGTGCTGTCCATATTCCTTTAGCTATGCTACCTGTGCAATATGAACCGCTCACCAAAGTTGATAACATTGTGTTTTATTGCCACAGCGGCATACGTTCTGCACACGCGGCTGAGTTTGCATCAAGCAAAGGCTGTAAAAATGTATATAACTTAGCGGGCGGCATATTAGCTTGGGGCAAGGCTGGCTATACATTTGTTCCAAAAAATCAAGGGGATAAAAATAATGGAATTTGATAAAGAAGTTGATGCGACAGGCTTAAACTGCCCACTTCCAATTTTGCGCTGCAAAAAAGGCTTAAGTGAAATCGGTGGGGCTCAAATTTTAAAAGTCATTTCTACTGATCCCGGTTCAGTGAAAGATTTCAATGCGTTTTGTGCACAAACTGGTCATGAGCTTTTGCAGCTTGACGAAGATGATATTTCATTTACTTTTTACATCAAAAAACGCGTTAACTAGGTTTTTAATAGGCCGGCTAAACATTAGGTTTATTAACCCAATAGACTTTATGAAAAATGGCTAAAAAACTGGCGCTGATAGCTTCTAAAGGTACGCTGGATTGGGCTTACCCACCTTTTATTTTGGCTTCAACCGCCGCAGCTCTTGATTATGACGTACAAATATTTTTCACCTTTTACGGCCTCACGCTACTCAAAAAAGATTTGAGTGATTTAAAAGTCTCTCCGCTAGGCAATCCGGCAATGCCTATGCCAGTTCCCATGCCAAACTTTGTTCAAATGCTACCTGGTATGGAAAACATGGCGACCATGATGATGAAGCAAAAGATTGCCAATAAAGGCGTAGCCTCCATCGAAGAACTCCGCACAGCTTGTTTAGAAAGTGGCGTTAAATTCATCGCATGCCAAATGACCGTCGATTTATTCGATTTCAAACCTACCGATTTTATTGATGGCATTGAATTTGGTGGCGCCGCAACTTTCTTTCAATTTGCAGGTGAATCAGACGTTAATTTATTTATATAGTCCCATTTGTATACCTTCTAACTCCAATAAAATCAAAGGCGTAAATCATGAGTAAAGGCTTAAGGCTTTCAGAAAAATGGTTTAATCGAGGTCTATGGTTAATCGCCATTATTTTCGCCAGTTTTTTGATTGGGCTTGGTGGCGCCGTTATAGGTGATTTGCCGCAAGTTGAGCATTATTACACCACTGAAGACTTTATCGATAAAGCCGCTGCAGACCCATTACGCGCTAATCTTAAAGAAGCGACACGAATACATGACGATTTTAATGAGAAAATCAACCAAGCGCAGTTGAAACTGAACACTGCCAGTACCGATTACAACACCGCTCACGATACATTTAATAATTGGTTGGCTACTCGTCACGTTACTGAGCAATCCAGCCAAGATGATGAATTGATTAACCGTACTAAAGCACTGGATACCCTAAAATCCGCTGAACGTAGCGTAATGACGGAGATGGATACGCTTACACAGCAAGCCAATGAGACTGGACAAACTGAGCAAAAACTAAAAGACAAACTGTATCTACTTGAAGATAAGGCTCAGAAAAAACTAAGTGACAAGCAGCGCAGCCAAGAAATCCACGTATTTTTATACCGATTAGCGCTCACATTACCGCTGTTAGGTCTGGCAGGCTGGTTATTTGCTAAAAAACGTAAAACCCAATACTGGCCTTTTGTATGGGGCTTTATCTACTTTGCATTATTTGCATTTTTTGTAGAGTTAGTACCCTATTTGCCAAGTTATGGCGGTTATGTTCGCTATATTGTTGGCATTCTTATTACTGTAATCATTGGCCGACAAGCAATAATCTCACTCAATAAATATCTGGAAAAACAAAAACTTGCAGAACAAATGCCAGATTTACAACGCCGTGAAGAGTTAAGTTATGACACTGCTTTGGCAAGGCTGGCAAAAAGTGTATGTCCAGGCTGTGAACGCAGTGTAGACCTTAAAGATGTAACCAATGACTTTTGCCCGCATTGCGGCATAGGCTTGCACGATTATTGCCAAAAATGCGAATCACGCAAAAATGCATTCGTTAAGTTTTGTCATCGCTGTGGGACATCTGCGACAATTCCACTGCATAAATAAAACATAAAAAAGGCGGATTCAATATTATTGAATCCGCCTTTTTAAATCAAAGCATTAATTACTTAAGTTTGGTTAGCTGCGCGTTGAGCTTTTCTGCACTAGCGCTAAATTCAGCCACTCGTGCTTTTTCTTGCTCCACCACAGCTACTGGCGCTCTTGCTATAAAGCTTTCGTTATTGAGTTTAGCGTTTGCTTTACTGATTTCACCCTCTAATCTTGCAATTTCTTTGCCCAATCGCTCTTTCTCAGCAGCCACATCAATCTCAACTTTTAACATGAGTTTAAAATCGTTCACCAGCATGACAGGTGCATCCGCTTCTGGTAATTCAGTCACAATGGTGACATCTTCCAATTTAGCTAACGCTTTCAAATACGGCGCATAAAGTGCTAACTGTGCTGCATCGCCTGATGCAATCAAAGGTACGCGTGCTGCAGGTGAAATACTCATTTCACCACGCAAACTACGACATGCATCAACGGCTTGTTTCAGCAACGCTACCCACGATTCTGCAGCTTCATCAATCTTACTTGGCTGAGCCTGCGGATAAGCTTGCAGCATAATGCTCGGACCAGTCCTGCCACTCATCGGTCCAATCGTTTGCCATATCTCTTCGGTGATAAACGGCATTATTGGATGCGCTAAACGTAATATCGTTTCTAACACTCTTAGCAAGGTCCTGCGAGTCGCACGTTTTTCTGCATCACTACCCTGTTGCACTTGTACCTTTGCCAACTCCAAGTACCAGTCGCAATATTGATCCCACACAAACTCGTAAATGGCTTTTGCCGCCAAGTCAAAACGGTAGTCTATAAACGCTTTTTCAACTTCAGCTTCTGTGCGCTGTAATTGTGACACTATCCAACGGTCAGCCTGCGAGAAGCTTAAATAGCCTTCAGGCTGAGTACTGCATTCTTCAAGTCCATTGTCTTGACCTTCTGTATTCATCAACACAAAACGTGTCGCATTCCATAATTTATTGCAAAAATTTCGGTAACCATCGCAACGCTGTAAATCAAATTTGATGTCGCGTCCTGGGCTTGCTAAAGCAGCGAAGGTAAAACGCAAAGCATCAGTACCGTAAGCGGCAATACCTTCTGGAAACTCTTTGCGCGTACGCTTTTCGATCTGTTCAGCTTGTTTAGGATTCATCAAACCAGTCGTGCGTTTTTTGATTAAATCTTCTAAACTAATGCCATCGATCAAATCAATCGGGTCTAGCACGTTGCCTTTAGACTTACTCATCTTCTGGCCTTCAGCATCACGAATCAAACCGTGCACATACACATGCTTGAATGGAATCTTGCCAGTGATGTGAGTAGTCATCATCACCATACGCGCCACCCAGAAGAAAATGATATCGAAACCAGTGACCAATACAGAGGACGGCAAATATAAATCAAGCGCTGTATTGGCTTTATCTTTAGCTTCGTCACCCGTCCAATCCAAAGTGGAGAATGGCCACAAGGCAGATGAATACCAAGTATCGAGTACATCATTGTCACGTTTTAATCCCACATTCCTAAGTAGTTTAGCTGTATCAAGCTCGCCCTTTTCTTCCATAAAAGCTAAAGTTTTCTCGAATTGCTGATAAGCCTCAACCTCATTATGCGCAACATAAAACTGATTCAATCCATCGTACCAAGCAGGAATTTGATGACCCCACCATAATTGACGGGAAATACACCAATCTTGAATATTATTCAGCCATTGGTTATAGGTATTTACCCAGTTTTCTGGATAAAACTTAATCTCACCGCTGGCTACGACGTCCAATGCTTTTTGCGTGATGCTCTTGCCATTTGCGGCTGGCTGGCTCATAGCAACAAACCATTGATTGGTTAGCATAGGCTCAATTACCACACCAGTACGGTCACCGCGCGGCACTTTAAGCTTGTGCTTTTCAGCTTTAACTAAATAATTTTGTGCTTCCAGGTCTGCAACCACTTGCTTACGTGCAGCAAAACGCTCTTGACCGATTAAATTCTTAGGTAAATCAATTGATTCTTTAGCTGAACCATCGGTAGCATAAACTTCTGCTGTTGATGGAATAAATCCTTGAAGATTAAGGATAATAATTTTATCCAACCCTTGGCGTTGTCCAACTGCATTATCGTTAAAGTCATGCGCTGGCGTTACTTTCACTACACCTGTACCAAATTCTTTATCTACATAGTCATCAGCAATAATGGGAATTTCACGGTCACACAACGGCAGTTTCACGTTTTGTCCGATGAGATGCTTATAGCGCTCATCTTCAGGATGCACCATCACCGCCACGTCGCCCAACATGGTTTCTGGACGCGTGGTCGCAACTGTTAAGTTGCCTTCACCACTAGCCAGCGGATAGTTGATGTGCCACATAAATCCATCTTCTTCTTCTTGCACTACCTCTAGATCTGAAACCGCTGTGCCTAGTTTCACATCCCAATTCACCAAACGCTTACCGCGATAAATCAGTCCTTCGTTATACAAGCGTACAAAGGTTTCGGTGACGGTTTTGTTAAGGCCTTCATCCATCGTAAAACGTTCTCGTGACCAATCAGGCGATGTGCCTAAACGGCGCATTTGTTTAGTGATGGTGCCGCCTGAGTATTCTTTCCATTCCCAGACTTTTTCCAAGAATTTTTCACGGCCTAAGTCATGCCGCGACACGCCTTGCGCATCCAGCTGACGCTCAACAACAATCTGCGTTGCAATACCTGCATGGTCTGTACCTGGTTGCCATAAAGTATTGTCGCCACGCATGCGGTGATAGCGCGTCAACGCATCCATCAGGGTTTGGTTAAAACCATGCCCCATGTGTAAGGTACCAGTGACGTTAGGCGGTGGCAATAAAATACAGAAGTTATCTTTAATTTCAGGATTTAAACCGGCCGTGTAATAGCCATTACTCTCCCAAAATTGATACCAGTGACTTTCTATGGTTTTTGGGTCGAAGGATTTTGCCAGCTCTCGCGCTTGCTCTTGGGGTGGGGTGTTTACAGTATTCATATAGCCGTGATTTTACCACAGCAGGTTTCACGTATGAATGGCGAAGCATTACATAACTACTAATAGGCAATTACATTACTTAAGTCCTTTTTCTATAAAAAGTTAGTGTTTGCGATAATCAGTATCACCTAACACTACTGGCCCGACCTTTTCCCAATATCTAGAGAAACGTTTTAAACGTTTTTCGCTAATTTCAACATCGGCAAACTTAGCCACAGGCTCCCATCTAGGTGAAAATGGTGCTAATAACTCCTTAATTTTTAGGTTAGGCGTATCTTGCGTCAGCACCTGCCCTACTCCTTTGCTCATCAATATTTCATAAGTATCGCCAAACCAGACTTCCACCTCCTCCATTTCGTTCAAGCAATCTGCCACAAACTGCAATCGATTAAGCGACCAGTCACCATGAATTTTTGGATCAAACACAAAAAATTTAGGAAAAGGCTGTTGAAGCAAAGCATGCGCAGCTGATAGCATTTCATCATGTACAAAGACTGCCTTAGTTGGAAAACCGGAAACCATATTCTTGGGCAAAGATGTAAGTGTGTATTGCCTAGCAACAGGTACCAAAGTTTGGTTAAATAACTTGTCATTAAGCACTTCATAACTTGCGTCGAACGGGCATTTAGCCGTGCAATTGCTACAATATTTTTCGCCCGTATAACGCGCTAAACTTTCTTTATTAAAATAATACGGTTTGGAACTAAAAGTAGAAGTGACCCATTGCCATGAAAGATGATTACTTGCGATATCCCCATCCAACAGACGATGCTCAAACCAGTCAGCAGCAGCACGCCAATCTATTTTCAGGTGATGCACCACATAGCTAGCAAACCACATGCGCGCATGGTTATGCATGTAACCTGTCGTAAGTAAGTCATTCACAAAGCTATCCATACATGGCAAGCCTGTTTTACCTTGCGTGACTAATTCACTCAATGGTGCATGACCAATTGCTACTTTTGGCGGCTCCATCTCACTGTAAATTTTATTACCTTCAGCAAACCAGACTTGACGCCAATAATCACGCCATGCCAACTGAAATAATAGTTTTTCCGCACTGACACCAAAACGTTTTTTTACTGAATCAAACGTTTCGTTAAGCGTGAGGCAACCATGTCGCAAATAAGGTGATAGATGGGTCACTGCGCCATTTAAGAAATTACGATTTCTATCGTAGGCGTCAGCATCAATACTATTAAGTTTTTTTAATGCATTGAGTCGGCCACCAGTCCATTCATGCTCCAAATCTGGTCCTTCAGCCGCAGAAAAATGGCGCTTAATGTAATGCAGGCGCTCATTTCGGTCGCAAGGAATGGTTAACTTTTGTGCTTTCATGGCTAAAATAACTCCTGTTGACGACGGTACCAAGCTTATATTTTACTTTACTGGCTTTTCTACTCTTTGGTTTCAATTCTGTACCATTTTGATCATATTGGCTACCCAGCAACCATTACCCAAGAAAAATTTTCACTCACCAAGTACGTTTCGAGTATGGCTTATGCCACTTCCCACGGTAGCGATTATTATGAGTTAATTTAGCATAGACGGTTCAGTAATCATTTGGCATAAACTAAAAAGTGCTAAGATTATTGTTGATTTAAAAACACTTAAGCAAAAAAAGGTTATGTATGATTGAACCGATGTGGATTTGGGGCGCACTAGGCCTAGTATTATTAGCGGTTGAAATGGCAACCGGTACGTTTTACGTACTTTGGTTTGGCGTGGCAGCATTATGTGTGGCAATCGCCTTGTCGCTATTTCCCAGCTTACCGCAAGCGGCACAATTTGCGATGTACGCGGTGTTATCCTTAGGCTCTTTAGCGATATGGAAATTCAATTACAAAAAAACTGAAACACACTCACGTGTAGGCCAAGCACAGGGTGAAGAAATTGGCCGTGTGGGTATGGTAATTGAAGCCTGTAGTGCTACTCAAAACGGTAAAATTCGTTTTACACAGGGATTGATGGGTAGCCGTGAATGGACTGCTGTAGCCAATCAAACAATAGAAACTGGAAGTAGCGCACGAGTAGTTGCTGTTGAAGGGAATGCACTGCGGATTGAAATAATATAAGTTGGCCAAAGCTTCAATAAAAGACTTTAAAATAAGACTTCAAAAGTAGCATCACTCTAATTTTTTAATAAAGATTTTTAGGAAAATACACATGACCGAATTTAGCTTAATACTTATATTTCTAGCAATTGTCGCTATTTTTAAAGGTGTTCGCATCGTGCCGCAAGGCGAAGAATGGGTAGTAGAGCGCTTAGGTAAATTTGCCGGTGTACTTTCACCGGGTCTGCATGTAATTAACCCTGTGTTTACTAAAGTAAGCTATAAAGTGACCACTAAGGACATTATTTTAGAAATACCACAGCAAGAAGTGATTACAGCAGATAACGCAGTGATTTTAGCAAACGCGGTTGCATTTATTAAAGTAAGTAATATTGAACGTGCAGTATATGGGATTGAAAATTTCCGTGAGGCTATGCGTAATATGGTGCAGACTAATTTACGTTCTATTATTGGCGGAATGGAATTAAATCATGCCCTTACATCACGTGACCGTATTAAAGCTGAGCTAAAAGCAGCAATTGCTGACGAAGCGCTTGATTGGGGATTAACCGTCAAGTCAGTTGAAATACAAGACATTAAACCTTCACCCAATATGCAGGATGCGATGGAACGACAAGCTGCGGCTGAACGTGAGCGCGTAGCCGTAGTAACGGAAGCTGAAGGTGCAAAACAATCATTAATTTTAAATGCTGAGGCACGCCTAGAGGCTGCACGCAAAGATGCTGAAGCGCAAATGGTCGCGGCCAAAGCCTCTGCTGAATCTATCAAATTCATTACTGAAGCAGTCAAAGAAAATAATGCTTCTGCAATGTTCTTATTGGGTGACCGCTATATTACTGCGCTGCAAAAAATGTCATCTTCAGAAAATAGTAAGGTTATTGTGATGCCTGGCGACCTGGTAAGTGCAGTTAAATCTTTAGTAGGCGGAAAATAAATTTAGCCAGTTTACTTTAGTTCATGAAAAAGAAAGCAAAAGCCTCGCCGTTGTTGGCAAAAATGTTGTCTGCAACGGCGGTTTCAAAATCACAATCAGTTCCGACTCATACGTATCAACTATCCGATGGTCTAAAACTGCATCAGGCAGGTGAATTAGCTGAAGCAGCAGCTATCTATCAGGCGATATTAAGCCAGCCGCAATCCAATCAAATTCAACATGCACGCGTACTTTCATTACTGGGTACGATTCATTTGCAATTAAACCAGTTTAGTGAAGCCGAAAAGCTCCTTAAAAAGGCATTAAACACAAATCCAAACGATGCCAGTACCCATAATAATCTCGGCGTTACTTACAAACAGCTTGGAAACAAAGACGCTTCGCTATTGCATTTTAAAGAAGCGGTAAGATTAGATCAAAACTATGCAGATGCACTGAATAACTATGGCGCGGCATTGCTTGATAAACGCCAAATCAAGGAAGCGATTGCCCATTTAGACCGCGCAATCATGGTGAAGCCTGACTACGCAGACTCACACTACAACCGAGGCACTGCTTTTCAAAGCATGAAGTTATTTGATGAAGCTGAAGCTAGCTTTCAGCGAGCACTCGCAATTAATCCGAACTTCATATCTGCGTTGTTCAACTCAGGTTTATTAAGACTACTACGCGGTGAATTTGAACAAGGTTGGCGCCTGTATGAATACCGCTGGGCAGATGCACAAGCAAAACAATATGTGCGTAATTTCAGTCAACCACTCTGGCTGGGTGAT
>JBKJUR010000057.1:0-51390 GCA_046590165.1 Methylotenera sp. | reverse complement strand
CCATCTCGAACAGGGCCGTGAAACGAACCAGCGCCAATGATAGTATGCTTTTTGCATGCGAAAGTAGGTCACTGCCAAGCTATTTATATTAAAAAGCCTCCCTTGTGGAGGCTTTTTACTTTGTAACTACCGTTAGTAATAAGACGAAAGTTCTAAGATTCAATCCTACTTTGACATAGTGGGTTTTTTGTTTTTGGAGGAACGTTATTCTTAAGCAATATTCTCTCCATTCTAAAACTTGGTCATTGGTGGGAAGAAAAACCCTTCGAACTAAGGGTTTTCCGCTACGCTAGTCAGGAAGCTATACTAGTTAGAGGCAGCTAATTTCTCTAGTATGCTACGGTTAATAATTTCTACATGACCTCTACCCAGAGATACCGAGCCTTTAACTTCAAGCCGTTTCAATTGGCGGCTAACAACTTCACGGGCTGTACCAAGTTCATCTGCTATTTGTTGATGTGTACGAATAATCTGGGGTGAGTTCGCGTCCAATAATACTTTTGCCAGACGGGCATCTAAGCTATGAAATGCAACTTCGTCGAGCAATACTATTAAATCGCTAATAAGCGCGCCATAATTAGTCATTACAAATTTACGAAATACGGCAGAATCTACCATCATTTGATTAAATACTGCTGCTGGGATAATGACGTCACGAATTGGCTCTTCAACAATTGTAGAAGCTGGATAGTCACTATTTCCAAGTAAGCAGGTAGTTGTAATTACACACGTTTCACCTGCAGTAACTCTATAAAGTAGAATTTCACGACCACTTGCAGACATCTTATATACACGAGATTGTCCTGCAAGTCGCATCACATAAGCACCGCATGTGTCACCTTCACGATAACCAATTGCACCGACAGGCGCTTCAACAATCCGTGCATATTTAGCTAAAAGGTCTCTAGCATTTTGGTCTAAGTTAATTAGCTCAGGAAACTGTTCTAACCACATTAAATTACTGATTGCATTTTGCATTACCTATCTCTTTTTAGATGTGTTTATGCATTAATTGTATCGTGAAAGTAATTGTTAATGTAGTTCAGTATGATTTAGCAATCTACAACTGCTAATGCGTATACTATATAAAATAATAAATATGCGTATTCATAGCCTCAATTATTTTACATGTTATTGATTAATATAATATGGATATTTTTGCTCTGATTAATTGAACCCAGTAGATATTCGTTAGTCTACCAAGCAGCAATTTATAAGACTTAATTATAAGTTGTTTGTATAGTTGAAAAATAACTAAAGCATAGAAATAAAATCTATTTTATTTGCAATTTTATTTCATATAAAATGCATGCAGTTTTAAATCAAGGTGCTTATTCACAAAAGCACGCTTACTCAAGGTAATGTTAAATAAGGTGTTTTATCAACATGAATCCCTCCTCAATTATGGATAACACAGCGCTGGTTTTATTGTTAGCGTTCTCGGTTTCAGTGCTAGGCCTATTTGTATTTATCTGGTCTATGTCGAATGGATTTTTTAATACTAAGCAAAGTGGTTCGCTGATAATTTTTGGTAAGGACGAAGTCGGTCTGGTAGAGGATCCTGCTGCAAATCAGACCGATAACGAACTACAGGAAGCTGCTGGTGAAACTGACGCAAGCCTAACTAGTAAAGAATTAAATGATCGTGAAATTGCTGATAAGTCATCAGCAATTCCAGCTTTCGTATGCCTATTAGCTTCAGTCTGTTGGCTTATCATTGGCTCAGCAGCTGCAATTGTAGCTTCTCTAAAACTGCATAATCCTGACTGGTTGGTTGATAGCGCATGGATGACATTTGGGCGTTTAAGAACGATTCACCTAAACAGCATTATTTATGGCTGGGCTTCAATGGCGGGTATCGGCGTAAGTTTATGGTTAATCCCACGTTTGTTAAAAACGCCATTAGTAGGGGCTAAATTTGTTTATTGGGGTGCCATGATTTGGCACGTAGCCTTGATGTGTGGTGTGACTGCCATAGGCTTAGGCTATACCGATGGTATGGAATGGTTAGAAATGCCATGGCAAATAGATATATTCATTGTGTTTGGCGGTGCGTTAATGGGCGTTCCATTGTTTCTTACATTGGCTAATCGTAAGGTTGATCATCTTTATGTGTCTGTTTGGTACATCGGTGCGGCATTAATTTGGTTTCCAATTTTGTTCTTTGTAGCCAATATTCCAAACCTGCATTTTGGCGTACAAGGTGCGGCGATGAACTGGTGGTATGGGCATAATGCATTAGGTTTGTGGTTTACGCCAATTGGACTTGGTGCGGCTTATTACTTCATTCCTAAAGTATTAGGTAGGCCGATTTATTCTTACAATCTGTCGTTACTCGGTTTTTGGTGTCTAGCATTCTTCTACTCACAAGTAGGCGGTCACCATTTAATCGGCGGGCCATTACCTACATGGATGGTCACACTTTCTATTGTGCAATCTGTGATGATGGTGATTCCCGTGTTTGCGGTAGCGGTGAACCATCACATGACAGTAGGTGGGAACATCAAGGCAGTAGTGCATTCACCCACGCTTAGATTTATCGTGCTAGGTTCTATGTTGTACGTAGCGGCCTCAGCGCAAGGTTCTTTAGAGGCATTGCGCTCAGTCAATGTGATTACACACTTTACACATTACACGGTAGCGCATGCACATTTGGGTATGTATGGTTTCTTTACCTTGGTCATGTTCGGTTCTATTTACTTCATTATGCCAAGGATTGTTGGCTGGGAATGGCCGCATCCGTGGATGATTAGTGCGCATTTTTGGTTGGTCACTATTGGTTTTGCTATCTACTTTATTGGATTAAGTATTGGAGGCTGGTTGCAAGGTGTCGCCATGCTTGATGCAAGCAAACCCTTTATGGATTCAGTGGCAGTGACGATCCCGTATTTGAAATCACGCTCAATTGGTGGCGGTTTGATGGTGCTGGGACATGTGATATTTGTAGTGCATTTCTTTTTAATTAGCCTACGTTATGGCACAAAAAAAGAACCTGCGTTATTGATTCCCAAAGTCAATATTCCATTTATTAAAGATGCAAAAATTGCAGCCACAGAATTGAAGAGAGGTTAGTATGGCCGGCCATATTGATGAGAAAAAACTAATAGCAGGCGCCTTGGTTATTATTGGAGTTGCAACGCTGGCACTGGTAATCATGCCTTATATTCAACTTAAGCATGTTAAAGCACCAAATGCACTCAAGCCTTACACAGATGTGCAGGCCAAAGGACGTTATGTATATATGAGCTTAGGCTGTGTGTATTGTCATTCGCAGCAACCGCGGGATGCAAAATATGCACCTGATGATAAGCGCGGCTGGGGTAGAGCTTCTGTTGCGGCGGATTATGCTTACGACCAAGTGCATTTGCTAGGTACGATGCGTACAGGTCCAGATTTAATGAATATCGGCGCACGTCAGCCATCGCAGGATTGGCATCTAGGGCATTTATACCAGCCTCGTGCTTATATGCCAGGTTCTATCATGCCAGCTTTCCCATTTTTATTTATTGAGCGTAAAGGCCCGGCTAAGCCAGGTGATGTGGTGGTGAATCTACCGCCAGATTATGCAAAACCAGGTGTGACAATAGTTGCAACTACCGATGCGATTAACTTGGTTGAATACATGAAAGCCATGGACCATACCTATCCAATTAAAAAAACGATTGCTGAGAGTTTAAACGTAGAGAAAGCGGCTACTGAAAAACCAGCGACAGAAGGTGCAAAATGAGTGACAAATTAAATGATGCCCAAAGACGGGAGAGAGTTGACCCTAATGAGGATGTAAAGCCATTGCCATGGTTTATTACGATGACGATAGGTGCGCTGTTCATGTGGAGTGCAATTTATATTTCAGAAACAGTCATGACGGCTGCGCCTCAAGATGGTGATTATGGCCCTGAACAAGTTGCGGTGGCTGGAGGAGATTGTTCTGCTACAGCAAAAGTAGCCATAGATGGAGGTGCGATTTTCCAAGGAAAATGTGTGGCTTGTCATCAAGCAACCGGCCAAGGTATTACTGGTTTATTCCCACCATTGGCAGGATCGGAATGGGTTGCGGGTAAGCCTGAGGTCTTAGCAAATATCTTATTGCATGGTATTAGCGGTAAATTAACAGTTAAAGGCGTAGCCTATAATGGTCAAATGCCGCATTTTAAAGAGCTACTTACTGACGATGAAATTGCAGCAGTGCTTACGCATATTCGATCAGAATGGGGCAATAAGTCTGAGCCGATTGATGCAAAATTAATTGCGTCGGTGCGTGAATCTACTAAAGCACGTGCAACTCCATACAATGGGGATGACGAGCTATCAAAACTGTAGCTCATCAAGAAAAAAAGCTAATCCTCAATGCAACACAACCGTATTTGGTTGTGTTATTTTGGGGATTTTTTTTCTTTTATATCACCACGGGATTTTCAAATCTCACGTTAGAAACTGAGCGAAAAGCCAATCTTTTTTTGACTAAACCCGAAGTGTTGTTAAATATAATTGATGAGTATGGACAAACAACAACCCTAGCGGCCTTAGCGAAACAACACAATAAAATACTAGTCACTGAATTTATTTATACGAGCTGCCGAACACTCTGTTTAACGCTAGGTGATTATTTTCAACAAGCGCAAACACAAATCAAAACGCAAGGGCTAGATCAAAAGATACACCTATTAAGTATCAGTTTTGATATTAATGAAGACAGCCCAGAACGTTTAAGAAACTATCGCAAGCGTATGCATGCTGAAGAAAGTATTTGGTCATTAGCAACTATGCAGCACAACACCGACTTAGCGTGGGCTAAAAGCAAATTGGGTTTGGTTGTTTTGGCTACTGAATTTAAGGAGTTTGTGCATAACAGCGCATTTCTCGTTATTTCAGATCAAGGAAAATTGCTTGGGATTTATAATGATGATGATGTGCAAGGCGCATTAATGCAAGCCGCTAAAGAAAGTCATCAGCGCTGATATGTTCAGTATTTTTTTAATAAAATATGCGCCAAAGCGGATAGGTTTTTATTTGGCATGGGTATTCTTGATATTGGCTGTTGTCCCTTCATTGCCAATGTTTAGATTCTTGCTCGCGTCCAGCATGACATTCCATATGGTAGTGCAAATTCCTGCTCTAATCATCGCAGGTTATCTAATAAGTGGGCAAGTATTTACTATTGCACATGCATCTGCTGAGCGCTCAAGGTTAAACCTAAGCTTGAGTTGCTGGCTGTGGATTTTATTCGCCAGTATGTTTTGGATGTTGCCAATTAGCTTAGATAAAGCTTTAATCAATTCATATTGGGATATTTTTAAAGTGATTACCTTGCTATTGTCGGGTGTGTTCTTAAAGCCAGCGTTCGCTGGGCCTAAAATTCTGTCTTTATTCTTTATAGGCAGTACGATAATGATGCTGTTTTTTATTGGTTACTTTTATCAAGGTTCAGAGTTAAGGCTGTGCAACAGTTATTTGATTGAATCGCAACAAACAGCAGGATTGGGCTTAATTTTATTGGCTTTTACCTTGCTGTTTGCTTCTATATTCATACTTCGTAAAGAGATAGTTAATCCGAATTCTGGATTGTAATTAGTAAAATTAATTAGGCAATTAAGCTTTTTACAAACTGCAGACCAAACCCAACGCCAAATCCAGTAGTATCGCTTTGCACCGCACCTAGGCCACCTTTTCGGTTAGCTGAAGATAAGTCTGTATGTACCCATGCGACATCATTTTCAATGAACCTGCCTAAAAAGCGCGCAGCATGAATATGGTCCGCTCCACCTTCTAAAGTACATTGTTTAATATCGGCAATATCGCTATCGAGATCACTTTCATAATCATCGTCATAAGGAAACGCTACAATGCGTTCGCCAGCTACAGCGCCAGCATTAACGGATTGTGCAGCAAGTTCTTTGCGATTGCTGATAACGCCGCTCATACGATCACCCAGCGCTGCCATCATGCTACCTGTAAGCGTAGCGAAGTCTAAAATAACGTCTGGCTTTTCACGACTCGCCAAAGTTAAGGTATCCGCTAATACCATGCGACCTTCAGCGTCGGTATGCACTATTTCGATAGTCATGCCATTTAGTGCTGTCACGACATCGTTTTGCTTATAAGCAAGGGGGCCGATGTGATTTTGTGCAATCGCCAACCAGCAATCAAGTTTTACCGGTAATTGTTGTTGCGTTGCTGCTAATAGAATGCCCAGCGTAACCGCTGAACCATTCATATCTTCATGCATGCCTTGCATATATTTAGCTGGCTTAATGTTATGCCCGCCAGTATCAAAACAAATACCTTTACCGACTAACGCAATATGCTTTTTGGCCATTTTTGGATCATAAGTTAGATGCACAATTGCGGCGTCTTGTGGCTCGCTACCTTGTCCAACTGCGTAAAATGCACCAGCCCCCATTGCTTTAAGCGCGGGCATATCAAATTCTTCATGTTTCCAGCCATGTTCTTTAGCTAGGGCAGCTACTTTTTTTCGGTAAATAGCAGGCGTTAAGTCGTTTGGCGGCGTAATTGTGAGTTGGCGACATAACGCATTACCCGCCACGCGCGCATTCACATAGCTATAATCATGGCTGGCTACATAGCCGTAAATACTAACGTTGTTCAATGGCTTAAATTTATGGTCTTTTTTACGGCTGGGTAATTCGGCAGCGTTCACGGTGGCTACATAATAAGCGGCACAAGCATGCGCTTCGCGAGTGGCTTCATCGCCTAATACGCAAATTGCCAAGCTCTCTGGCTGCTCATCTAATAAAGGTTTTAATGCTTTGCGTAATAAGTTATGGCGCTGGAACATGTTTAATTTGTCACTTAAAACTACAAAACTTACTACACTGCCGTCAGGTAAATCGGCTGTTACTGGTGCCTTACTTAAATCTTTAAATTCGGCATTGGTACGTTTTAACTTGGTTTGCAGAATTTCACTGAAAATATGTGCTTCTTCTTCATTTTCTGTAAGTAAGAAAAGTATATGTTTAGAAGAAGTTAACAACATTTCGATGGAAATTTCCAGATTTTGTACTAATTTTACCGCCATTTTTTATCCTTTAAGTCTTATATAAAACCGTTAGATTATGTATAAGATATCTCTCTAAAACACATAAAATCATCACTAAACTTGACCAAAATCGCTAAAAAAGCCACACTATGGTTTTATGAAATCAGTCTTACTGATTTTTACACCATTTTGGTTACACTGAATTTAACGTATACCGCACTTGAGTGCGTGTATATCCAAATGTGTATATTAAAGACACGCTACATTTAATTAAGTTAGTTTAACTAGCTTGAAATGCAAGCGACTTATTATACGCAATTAGCACATAATTAATTTTGTCAAAATAGCTACACGGAGCCCCACCTGCATGTCATTAACTTCAAATATGGTAAGTCCAGATATTGATAGTCAAGAAACCCAAGAATGGTTAGATGCACTCACCGCCGTCATTGAAAACGAAGGTACAGAACGTGCCCACTTTTTACTCGAAGCGATGATTGATAAAGCACGTCGCTCAGGCAGTAATCTACCTTATAACGCAACGACTGCTTACGTAAATACTATTCCTACTCATTTACAGCAACGTTTACCCGGCAACCCGGAGATGGAGCGTCGTATTCGAGCTTTAGTGCGCTGGAATGCGATTATGACCGTGTTACGTGCTAATGAGAAATCACCAGGCGTGGGCGGACATATTGCTAGCTTCCAATCTGCAGCCACCTTGTACGATACTGCTTTCAACTATTTTTTCCGCGCTGCGAATGAAAATTTCGGTGGCGACTGTGTTTATTTTCAAGGCCATTCCTCACCAGGCGTGTATGCCCGTGCATTTTTAGAAGGTCGTATCACTGAAGAACAATTAGATAATTTCCGTCAGGAAACGGGTGGTAATGGTTTATCTAGCTATCCACACCCATGGTTGATGCCAGATTTTTGGCAATTCCCGACGGTATCAATGGGCTTAGGTCCAATCACAGGTATCTATCAAGCACGTTTTCTTAAATATCTACATGATCGTGGTATTGCTGATACCAGCGACCGTAAAGTTTGGGTGTTCTGTGGCGATGGCGAGATGGATGAGCCAGAGTCATTGGGCGCGATTTCATTAGCGAGTCGTGAAAAATTAGATAATTTGATTTTCGTTATCAACTGTAACTTGCAGCGTTTAGATGGCCCTGTGCGCGGTAACGGCAAAATCATCCAAGAGTTGGAATCGGATTTCCGCGGCTCTGGTTGGAATGTATTAAAAGTCATCTGGGGTTCATATTGGGATCCATTGTTAGCCATGGACAAGGATGGCATACTCAAAAAGCGTATGGAAGAATGCGTAGATGGCGAGTACCAGAACTTTAAAGCTAAAGGCGGTGCGTATACGCGCGAGCATTTCTTTGGTAAATATCCTGAGCTAAAAGAAATGGTTGCGGCAATGAGCGACCAGGACATCTGGCGCTTGAACCGTGGTGGACATGACCCGCATAAAGTTTACGCAGCTTATCATTCAGCGGTTAACCATAAAGGCCAGCCCACAGTAATTCTAGCTAAAACCGTTAAAGGTTACGGCATGGGCGAAGCAGGTGAAGGTCAAAATACGACGCATCAGCAAAAGAGCATGGATCTAACGTCACTCAAATTGTTTAGAGATCGTTTTGATTTGCCTATTACTGACGAGCAAGTGGAAAGTTTGTCTTTCTACAAACCCGCGACAGATTCACCGGAAATGACCTATATGGCAGAACGCCGTGCAGCAATGGGCGGTTCAGTACCTGCACGTCGTCGTAAAGGTAATGAGTTAACCGTGCCTGCGTTATCTGCATTTGAAAATATGCTGGTTTCAACTGGTGAGCGTGAAATATCTACTACCATGGCCTTCGTGCGTATTCTTTCAACTTTGGTACGCGATAAGCAAATCGGTAAATTCATCGTGCCTATCGTGCCAGATGAAGCGCGTACTTTCGGTATGGAAGGTATGTTCCGTCAGCTCGGTATTTATTCATCAGTAGGCCAATTATATGAGCCTATGGATTCTGATCAGGTGATGTATTACAAAGAGCAAAAAGACGGCCAGATTTTAGAAGAAGGTATTAACGAAGCTGGTTCATTCTCAAGCTGGATTGCTGCTGCGACTTCATACAGCGTTACTGGCGTGCAGATGATTCCGTTCTATATTTTCTACTCAATGTTCGGTTTCCAACGGATTGGTGACTTAGCTTGGGCAGCAGGTGATAGCCGTGCGCGTGGCTTCTTGCTTGGTGCAACGGCAGGGCGTACCACATTGAATGGTGAAGGTTTACAGCACGAAGATGGTCATAGCCATTTGATGTCTGCCACCATTCCTAACTGTATTTCTTACGACCCAACGTTTGCTTATGAACTAGCTGTCATCATTCAGGAAGGTATGCGCCGTATGGTGCAAAATCAAGAAGATGTGTATTACTACATTACCTTGATGAACGAAAATTACACGCATCCTGAAATGCCAAAAGGTACTGAAGCTGGCATTCTTAAAGGCATGTACAACTTTAGTAAATCGAAAGCTAAGGGCGAAAAAGTACAATTGATGGGTAGCGGTGTGATATTGCGTGAAGTAATAGCCGCCGGCGAAATGTTAGAAAAAGAATGGAGCGTTTCTGCAGATGTGTGGAGCGTGACCAGCTTTAATGAACTCCGCCGTGATGGTTTAGATGCTGAGCGTTGGAATATGCTTAACCCTGAAAAACCGCAAAAATTAAGTTACGTGGCAGAAGTGATGCAAGGCGCACAAGGTCCAACCATTGCTTCAACTGATTATATGAAAGCATTTGCTGAGCAGATTGCAGGTTTTGTACCTGGTAAATTTGTGGCCTTAGGTACTGATGGATATGGTCGTTCAGATAGTCGCGAAGCACTGCGCAGCTTCTTTGAGGTTGATAGATACTATGTTGTTGTCGCTGCGCTTAAAGCATTGGCTGATGAAGGTAAGTTGCCTGCTAGCAAAGTAGCCGAGGCAATCAAAAAATACAAGTTAGACGCTAACAAACCTAACCCAACCACAGTTTAAGGAGACGTGCACATGGCAATTCAAGACGTATTCGTCCCCGATATCGGCAATTTTGATAGTGTGGATGTGATTGAGATTTTAGTAAAAGCAGGTGACGAAATCGCCAAAGAAGACTCACTGATGACAGTGGAGTCAGATAAAGCTTCGATGGATATTCCATCGCCATTTGCCGGCGTTGTAAAAGAAGTCAAAATGAAAGTGGGCGATAAAGCTGCACAAGGTGGTTTGATTCTTACGATGGAGGTAAGTGATGCGGCGGCAAAACCAGCTGAAGTCAAAGTAGCCGAAGCTAAGTCGACACCAGTAGCAGCACAACCAGCCGCAGTTACTGTAGCAATTCCAGAGCCGACACGCCCTGCACCTGAGCCACCTAAACCTATTGCACCGGCGCATCAACCTGCGCCGGTAGGTGAAAGTGCCATGACTGCTAGCGGTAAACTTTCACATTCCAGCCCTTCGGTACGTAAATTTGCACGTGAATTAGGGGTTAACTTGGCTTTTGTGCAAGGCTCAGCAGCTAAAAATCGCATTTTGCAACAAGATGTACAAGCTTATGTGAAGGGCGAATTAGCAAAACCGCGCACAGAAAACATGGGTGCAGGTTTAGGTAGTCTTGCTACCTTGGCAATGCCAGTGATTGATTTCAGCAAATTTGGTGAAATTGAAACTAAGCCACTTTCACGAATCAAAAAACTTTCAGGCGCTAATTTACACCGGAACTGGGTCACTGCACCGCATGTGACGCAGTTTGATGAAGCGGATATTACTGATTTAGAAGACTTCAGAAAGTCTATGCAGACTGATGCTGAAAAACGCGGCGTTAAGCTCACGATGTTGGCATTCTTAATCAAAGCATCTGTGAATGCGCTTAAAGCGTATCCGAACTTTAACGCGTCGCTTGCACCAGATGGCGATAGCTTGATTTTGAAAAATTACTTCAATATCGGCTTTGCCTGTGACACACCAGATGGTTTGGTAGTGCCTGTAGTGCGTGATGTGCATCAAAAAGACGTGCTAGATATTGCGCGTGATTTAGGCGAACTCTCAGCTAAAGCGCGTGAGCGCAAATTGAAAGTAGAAGAGATGCAAGGCGGCTGCTTCACTATTTCTAGCTTAGGTGGTATCGGCGGCACAATGTTCACGCCGATTATTAACTGCCCTGAGGTAGCGATTTTAGGCGTGTCACGCTCTAGCATGCAGCCTGTGTATGACGCTAAAACTAAAAGTTTTGAACCACGTTTGATTCTGCCGATGTCACTTTCGTACGACCACCGCGTGATTGATGGAGCGGATGGCGCACGCTTTACTAGCCATATGCGAATGATGTTGAGCGATGTAAGAAGGCTATTACTTTAAACTAAACAATCAGTTAGCTTTTCATCTCAGCGAGAGCTGAGACCCAGCAAAACTAAAAATTCCGCGAAGTGAACAATACTGTTACGTTGTTCTACTTTGCGGAATTTTTTATGGGCTGCATTCCAACTTTCACAGGAATGGCAATAGGTTTAAAAAGGCTTGGTACTTAAAACTTGTTTTATAAAGAAAGTATGGGCAGCTAATTTGCATGCCTTTTAGCACCAATGTAGTGCCAAAAGGCATGAGTCTTTTTAATGTCCAGTGTTATCTTGCACTAATAAAGCTTAACTTGAAAAAACATTAGCTGATAAAAGTACACAAAAAGTCGAGCTCAATGAGTAATCAAAAGTAATCTTGCTAAGCAAGATCTAGGTAATTTTCCTGCTTATCTATATTTTCTCATTTCCCTGCGATGCTTTAAATAAGCCATATTTCAGTCAATATTGGCATTAAATACGTTGTAGATCAATTTTTTAACTTCCGCAATTCCTGTCAATTTACACTTAATTACAATTTTTAATTAGTAAATTGGTATGTAAATTGCTAAGTTAAATTTAAAGGCAATATGTATAAGTATTTGAGTACAGTAAGTTTAATCTAATTTTTTGCGAGGTTTATTCACTTTAGTATGTAAATTGGAGGTGGTCATGACAAGGCTTATTGTTGCTTTATTTTCTCTGAGTGTTGCGACTTCTAGTTTGGCGATGCCAACCGACGAGTTAGTACAAGAAATCAGTGCTCACGTCGTAAAAGTGCAAGTTGGACTAGCGAACGGTGGATACGGTTTGGGTTCAGGTGTCGTGGTTGCTAAAGACCAAGTCGTTACCAATTGTCATGTGGTTGCAAATGCAGTTTCTGTTAGTGTGAATACCAACGGTGAAAACTATAATGCAAGCGCCCTTAAGCCGGATTGGCATCATGATTTATGTATTTTAAGGGTTGATGGACTTAACGCACCAATCGCTAATATAGGCTTTAGTGAAAATCTTAAGTATGAGCAACCTGTTTATACGGTAGGTTTCGCAAACTTTTCCCCACGACCCAATGGTACCTTTGGTTTTATCAAAGGTTTATACCCCATGGATGACAGTGTCGTTGTGAGAGCCAGTAATACATTTAGGTTAGGAGATAGCGGTGGCGGCATGTTTGATGATGCGGGTGATTTAGTTGGCATCATCACAGTAAAAAGCCCTGGTCACAATGCTTTTTACTACAACATGCCTGTTGAGTGGGTGCGACGCTTACTTAATCAGCCCGAACAGAATATTATCAGCGTTAGCGCACTGCCTTTTTGGGCTGAGGCAGAAGATAAATGGCCATTCTTTATGCGCATTGTTCAGCCGCTAAAAACTGAGAATTGGGAGGCACTAAGTGCCATCGCTACTGCATGGTCTGAAAAAGAACCTAACACCACAGAAGCATTGTTTTATCGTGCCGTTGCAGAATACAGCTTAAAAAACAATGCTTACGCAGAAGAACACTTTAATCAGGTTATTACAAAAAACAGCAATAACAGCAGTGCTCTCTACTACTTGGGCTTAATTGCAGAACAAAATGGTAAGCGGATAGAGGCGCTAAACATGGTTGCAGCGTTAAATAATTTAGATGAAACAACTGCACGAGAGCTTAAGCTGGCTATGGGAATTACGGAAAATTAATTCAACTCTAATGACTTCAAATGAAGTTGTTGCAGCCATATAGACTTGGTGGTATCAGTTATATCACCAAGTAACAGTGAGGTTAGGTGTTTGTCTAAATTCAATCAAATGGTATTTAGACTGCAAATGAATAACCTGATTTATTTAACTTGGCTATATACATTGCTTTGTCTGCGCTCTTAATCAGTACATCTGCTGTTTTACCATTGTTAGGAAAAACTGAAATCCCGATGCTTGAGTTGACGACTAAGTTCATAGCTCCAATCTTACATGGCTCTTTGATCGCACCAATGATTTTTTTTGCGATGACAGTGATATCTTTTTTATTTTTGACTTCCATTATGAGATACAAAAACTCGTCTCCACCGTGACGACTCACGGTGTCATCGGCACGCATATTATTTTTAAGTCGCTGAGCAGTGATTTGCAGCACATTGTCGCCCACATCATGTCCATACAAATCATTAATACTTTTGAAGCCATCTAAATCTAAAAACATGACAGCCAACATCCAGTCATGCCGTTTTGCCTGTTCTAATCCATGTTCTAGCCTGTCATTAAACAGTGCGCGATTCGGAAGACCAGTCAAATCATCATGCAATGCAGCATGGCTAAATGCCTCTTCTTGCGCTTGAACAAGGACTAATTGTTCTTCAAGTATCTCTCTTTCTTTAATCTCCAATTTTAAGGCCTGATTTACTAGTGAGAGCTGTTCCACAGCATCTTGTACTTTATCTTCTACCGTCTCGTTTTTTTGAATAGCGTTTTTAACAGTTGGCAATGGATTTTCGATAGCAAGTTCTTGCTTTAGAATTATATTAACCGTAGATAAGTCATCTGCACATTCTTTGACAGCGTCTTTTACTTGCTCACTTTGTTTCAGTACTTTTGATAAAGACTTGGTTGTCTTTTTGTCACTTAGCAATTTAATATCCTATGAAATAGTGATGTGTTAAATAATTTTAATTTAAATAACCAAAATATCACTTTTAAATGATGTTGTATGTGCGGTAGTTAACTTTCATCACACTATCGTTAAGGTTTATAAATTAAGTTCTTAATCAGGGTACAAACTCAACCTGTAGCTCACGGCTATCTGCTTGTCCATCTTTATCAACTGCTCGCAATACATAATGCCCCGCTTGCTGAGGCGCCCAAGCTATACCTGTACCAGCTAGGCTTTTAGTAATAAAGCCATTGTTTGCAAACCAATAAATTGCACCTTGGCTTCTATTTTTAGCTTTGAGTAGAATCGTTTCTGGTTTTGATAGCTGAATAGTGTAGGTGACACCTCTTAAGGGGGAGGTGATTTGCGGTGCTTCTGCATTAGTTTGGCTTTTTGTATTGCTACATTCTGATGGTAATGTTGGCGGTATGCGTCTTGGCATGCCAGCCTCACGAAATAAGTGCAGCATGTCTGAATCCCAAAACTCGATGATTTCTTCTCTTGTGTTTTCGTTAGGTCGGCACATGGCTTGGTTAGTCGTGTTGTCAAAATAAACAGGACGATGCAAGGTACTCACTTTAATCGGTGATTTTCCCGGAATGAACCAGGTTTCACTGAGATTTTTGCAATATTGATTAGGTAAGTCTCCGCTGGCGGTACAGACCTTTACCTTAGTCAGGGTACGTGGCGGCATGGCTTCTAACTCTGTTTGCGGGCTCAGTAAACGTTGATGTCGCAGGCTATCTAAAATCTGAAAAAATAATGGCGCGGCGGTTTTAATGCCGATAAATGATGGGTTGGATTTCCCATCAAAATTACCTATCCAGATGGCTAAAACATTATTGCCGCTTACGCCGATTGTCCACGCGTCGTGAAAGCCCCATGAAGTGCCAGTTTTCCAGGCAGTTTTATGTATATCAGGTTCGTTAGTATCAGGGCGCGGATTTTGGCGCAGCATATCCAGTGTGATGAAAGCTGCTTCTTGGCTGAGCAATGTAAAGCTAGGCTCATTATTGCTCACTAAACTAAATGGTTTAAACCGGCCATGATTAGCCAGCATTGCATACAAACTAACTAACTCTTCCATAGTGAGTTCGCCACCGCCTAATGCTAATGCCAGGCCATAATGTGATTCACTTTTTAGCTTACTCATACCTGCACTTTTTAAAAAGTCATACAAGCTTGGTTTACTGAGTTTAGCGGCTAAACTCACTGCAGGTACGTTACGCGAACGGATAAGTGCATCCGCTGCAGTGATGGGGCCTATAAAACGCCCGTCAAAATTCTCTGGACTATATGGGCCAAAGCTGGTGGGTGCGTCTTTTAATATGCTGGCTGGGTGAATCAAACTTTGATCTAAAGCTAAACCATAAATAAATGGTTTAAGTGTGGAGCCGGGTGATCGTTTAGCCGCAGTGCCATTTACTTGTCCATCAATTGCAGTATTGAAATAATCAGCTGAGCCGACTAAGGCTTTGACTTGCATGGTTTTAGCATCGAATAGCATCGCGCTTACGTTGTGAATGCCTAAGTGTTTGTTATTTTCAATGTAGCGATTAATCATGCGCTGCAAGGTAAGCTGCGCATGCATATTTAAACCTGTATGAATGGCGGATAGCTGATTGCTTGAAAGCAGGGCATCGGTAAAGTGGGGTGCTAAAAAAGGTAGCTTAAGCTTGGTTTTATTTTGTTGTGTATTTAATGACATAACCGGCAGCGCCAAGTCTGCATTGTATTGCGCATCTTGCGGATGTTTTGCCAGCCAGTTTTGCCAGAGGCGCTGCCTAGCTTGGCTAAGTAGTGTGTTTTGTTGAGTTAAGTTAAGTCGTTTATTAGGGTTTTGCGGAATTACTGCAAGCGTGATTGCTTCAGGCAAGTTGAGCTGGCTTGCAGGTTTGTTAAAGTACACCAAACTTGCAGTCGCAATGCCTTTAATATTGCCGCCATAAGGTGCAATATTTAAATAGGCTTCCAAAATATCATGTTTGGAATAGGCAGACTCTAGCCATAACGCGGCGAAAATTTGCTTGAATTTTCCACCCACACTACGTGAATCAATACCATATAAACTGCGGGCTAACTGCATGGTAATGGTTGAAGCACCTTGGCGCGCATTGCCAGAATAGGTGCGCAATATGCCACGTAACAGTGCAATGGGGTTAACGCCAAAATGCCAATCAAAATAGCGGTCTTCGTATAGCTTAGCTGCCTCTATTGCTTTTGGATTGATGTTTTTCAATGGGACCCAAAGTTGGTATTGTGCATCTTGTGCAAGCGTCATGCGTAATAGGGTTTCATCTGCCGCATAAATGGCAGTCGAGTGAGGGATTAAGTCAGTCAGAGCAGGTTTGGGGTATAGCCTGAGTGCGATTAAAATGACTACAATTAGGGCGATAAAGATTAGACTATGCTTAGAAGAGTGCCATAAATAGCACAGTGAATAGCACCATAACTTCTTAATTTTAGGCGGTGTGGTTTTTAACAATGACAATCTTTTCACAAACGGTATTTCAATTTAAAGTGCCTAAATTCGTCATTCCTGCGTAGGCGGGAACCCAGTCAGATTGATAGTCACGAATGGCTGTTTAAATTAGCCATTATTCGCGTTGACTGGATACAGCTCTCGCTGGTATGACGTGAGTAATAGTGTTTTTATTTAGTCCGCTCTACAGTCATGGAGCCAGGTTTAGAGCGCGCTTGCAGCAATCTGTTATACATAGATTCTGCATAAGCGGGCGGCACTACAAATTGTCCACTATTGCTTGCTTTAATTTTGTAGGTAAACTCGGTAATGGTATCGGTTACCGCACCATAAAACACAACGCGATCTTCGCGAATATCTGCATAGGTGGGTTGCCATCCACCGCCGATACCAAGCGGGCTGGTCCAACTAGTTGCTTGCGAGTGATTGTAATCGCCATTGTTTTCGCCTTCGTAACCTTCTTGAATAGCTGTTTCGGTGACATTAGCTTCAGCTTGCAGCACAGGTTCAAAGCCGCCAGGCAACAAATCTACAATCGCAACATCATCTACATTGCCGTCAATTGAACGAATTTTAATATGTACGGTAACTTCATCGCCCATGTTGATAGTTTTAAGTGTAACGCCTTTATCATCCGTATATTCGCGGATAATTTCCATGCCCTGTTTAAGTTCAGTCGCTGGTGCTTTTACGTCAAAACCTGATTCTGTCACCGCATAGAATAAAGGCAAGTCGCTTGGTCCTTGCAGTTTTAGGCGCGAGGTATTTGGTGCAAAATTCACCAATGGTGCAATGTTTTGCGGCAATTTAAGAGCGGTGATTTTTCCTTGATTATCAATCGCACTAATGCCCATTTGCGAGGCTAATTTTACACCTGCCACATTTGCATATGCGTCAAAACCGAGCAGTGCATAAGACGATGATAGCGTGTTAAAACGTCCCTCAGAAATTGGCTGCATAATATTGCTTAAGGCAATTGCATTCACCGCTTTTACACGAACAGGGAAGTGGCGCGAGACCAAATAAAGCGTTTGTGCATTTCTCACCACATCATCGTAATAGTGCCCGTATATGGCTTTTTGGCTACTGCTGGTGAGCAATTTTATCGGCTTAGTCATGAGCTCACTCGCCAGTTGATGCTGTTGCAACAACTGGTAGCTTGTCCCTAGATAAGCCGCGGTTAAGTCTGAGCGCCACTCTTTAAAGCTGCTGTCAGTTAACGCTTTGGCATCCAATGTGCTGCGCAAACTTGTTAACATAGGCGTGGTTACAATGCCTTCGCGTGTGAGTAAGTAGCTTGCGCACGCGCGTACGCGTACTTCATCTAGGCTGTTGGCTGGGCTTGCGGCTAATTGATGTAGGTACTCTAAGCCGCGTTTTAGCATGTCGGCAGGGACTGCCTCACCTGCGTTAGCGTGGTCACGAGCTTCCAGCAACATATGCACTGCGTAAACACTGGCAAACTCATCCGCTTGTACGCTGGCATCCCATAATCCAAAACCACCTTCAGCATTTTGGCGTGAGCGTAATACGCTGAGTGCACCATCAAATCCAGCAGGTTTGCTAGCGGTGTTCACCAGTAATTCTGGGCGCTTTTTCAATACGATCAGCGGCAATACTTGGCTCACCAATTGTTCAGTAGAGCTATGTTCATAGTTGCTCAAATAATCTAACAGGCCACCTGCCGCCACTAAGGGTAATGGCGAAACGCTGGCTTGCAGTTTACGATATTCTGCAAACATATTACGTTTAACAATTACTTGGGTGTCGCCTTTAAAGCTGCCGGTTTGCAAAATGGTGAGGTGCGGTGTGGCAGGGCGTACGCTGATTTCAGTGCCTAATTTAGCAGATTTAGCACCGATATTCGCCGTAAACTCAAGGCGGGCAGAGCCTAGTTTAGCGCCGTTTTTAGGGTCGTTTCCTTCTTTTACTTTGAGTCTGTAAAGCGCAGAACCTTCGCGCATTTCACTAATCTTTAGCGTTTGTTTTGCACTGCCCACTAATTCAAATGCAGGTGATGCCACTAAATTAAGTGTCACCGCGGCATCCTTACCAGAGTCTTGTACGTTGTTAGCCACACTTACACTTACGTCAAACGTATCACCTGGCGTTACTGTAAGCGGTGCGTTGGGTGATAATACAAAGTCACCTCGCACGGTAGCCGCGCTGGTTGTAGCGCCTATGCTGTCATCGTTCACCATCACGGCGAGTAGACGTAATTTACCGTTAAAGGTGTCGGGCACGGTATAGCTGAACTCTTTTGTACCAGTTACATCTACAATGCCAGACCAATACACTGCTGGTTTATCGGTTTTGCGTTTAAACGGATTTAAATGTTTGCCAAGCGCACCGTCGGCATCACCGCCTGGTGCTGTCGCAGCCATGACTTTTTTGAACTCTGGCAATATCATGTCAAGAATCTGGCTTGTCGATACTTCTAGCTGACGTTTTTGGAAGAAAAAGCCTAAAGCATCAGGATTTTGATACCTTGCGACTTGTAAAATACCTTCATCAACCGCAAACACCACGGCACGCCCAGGCTTGCTGGCTTCTAGCTTCATTTTAAGTACTTGGCCAGGCTTGATTAAGCTAGGTGAGGTGAGTTTTAAGGTGTTAGTACGTTGCGCCAAGCTGGTCGCGAATGGCACCACGCCATAAGACAGCGGGCTAGTGAAGATTTCATCTGAACTTGGGTCGCGTACAAACTGTACGCTCACGTAACCATTGCCTTCAAAGTCAGCAGGCAGCTTGATTTTTTGCACAGAAGCCTGAGTGTTCACCTTGAACCATTGCTGCGCATAGACTTTATCGCGTTCAATCGTAATCAAGCCAGCACCGATGTAAGGCGCACGAATACTGACGCTGATTTCCTGTCCTGGCGCATAATCTTTTTTATCCAGCACCAATTGCAGCTCAGCATTGCGCTCTAGCGAGCGGCTTACATTGCCTAAACCTGCCACGCTGTATTCCACACGGTTAAGCTCCAAGCCTTCTTTATTTTTAAGCACGTAAGCAAAGTCGCCTGGCGTTTCAGTAGCCAGGCTTAAACTATTACCAGCGGCTTTAATGCTGTATGGCGTTTCTTTTACCAATATTTCTTTTTTGCGCGATTCGTATTTGAACGTGCCGTTACTTTGCTTGGTCAATACAGATACGTATTTACGCTCGATTAAATTCAAACTCAAACCATCGGCATTTATTTTTTGTAAGGTTGAATTGACTGCAATTAAATTCACCTCACGTGTGCTGGCTTTAGAAACGTAGTTCAAATCGCCATCGTTTTTAAAGCCGACCAAATAAGGTGATTCTGAAATTAACGATGCCGCTTCTGCAGATACGCTACGACCGCTACCGGCTTCGTAGGCTTGTGCAACAATGTTGAGCCTGTAGGTCGCTTTGGCATATTTTTCTAAGCCTAAATTAAACTCGGCTACGCCTTCACTGTTAGTTGTGGTTTCGCTTAGTTTTTCGGAGTAGCCTTCCTTTGCACGTAGTGGATCGTAAAACACAAAGTCTTTATAAGCACTAAACGCTGGATAAGCAGGGCTAAGCGTAAGTGTGGCGGTGACGCGACGGTTTTCTGCAGCAGTGCCGAACAGATTCTGCACATTGATATTGGCTTTCAGGTCTTTAGGATTCAGCCAGCCTTCACTATTTTCTGGATACAAGGTGGTATCTTTTGCAAACAGCGCTTTCACCTTCATGCGGTCTGGTAAGAATTCCTGCACTTTGACTGAAACCGAGCCCAATTGCTGGTACGCATTATTGTCTTTCACCGAATAGACATTCACGGTATAGCTGCCAGTCGGTGAGGTTTCGAGTGTTTTATACTCCAGCTCGTTAAAGCCGCTAGCGCCTAAGCGTATCGTTTGTTTTTTAACGGGTAGCCCGCGTGAATCTAAAATTTCGGCCTCTAGCGGTAAGCCATCCAAAGCTTTTGCCCAAGTGGCGGTTTTAACAATCACACCAATATGCATAGTGTCACCTGGGCGGTAAATACCACGGTCAGAAAATAGATAAGCATTCAAACTATCTGAAGTTGCCGCGTTCGCTACGCCGCCTACATCAAAGCGTGAATAATCTAAATTTCTATCGTAATGGTTGATGGGTAAAAAGCTTAAATCCCTTGCTTTTTTCACGATGTATAAAATAGGGGTGCGTTCGCGCTGTAAGCCGTCTAACTTAGTAAAACTTGCACGGCCATTTGCATCTGTTGTTTGGCTGAAAATAGTAGCGCCATTTTTTGCAATCACTTCCACAATTGCGTCTTTTACTGGCAGTCCAGTGTGAATCGATTGCACGTAAACGATTTGACTGCCATCCAATTCTTTTTTGGCAATTAAACCCAAGTCAGTGACCAGGATCAGCCGTTTATCGATAAAGCTTTCTGGATTTTGTGGGTAATTTGGGTTCTGTTCTTCTGTTGCATTTTCGGGGCTGTTTGGAGTTTTAGTTGGCTGGTAGCCATGAACAGTAAGCAAGAATACGCCGCGTTTCTCATCGCTGCCTTTACTGCTACCTTCACTTAAGTACTCGCCTAAGTCTAGCGCCTCATAATGCGCTTTTCCAGGGTTAAACTGTAATGGAATGTTTCGCTCAAAACGTTCTGTTAAATTGTCAGCATCCATGTAATAGTTAAACTGCGGGCTAGAAAACGTGCCGCTGCTCTGTGAAATGAGATGCTGTAGCTGGCCAGGTAAAATACGCCCAATCTCCATTTTTAACCCTGGTAAATCGCGCGCTAACACCGCAACCTTACGCTCACCGCTTAATGCGAGCAACGAACCCTGGCTTAGAATCTTTACTTCAGCAGGAAACGGCGGTACTTGTAAAATGTGTTGGCTGACTTTGCCTAACTGATAGCCGCCAAATGACTTCAAGCCTTTGTCAATCTGTACATAAATATAGCTGCCTACATCGGCTTTATATTTAAATGAATGGGTTTCAATGTTTTCGCGCTCTGCAGCAATAGCCTCTAAAGTTAACGGTTTTGCAGCAGCTAAAACTGCGGGTGTAACCTCTTGATAGTTACCCCAATTGTGAGGGTATTTTAATTCTTCAGGCGTGCTGACGAGTTTGTTGCGTGGTAATACCCAAGCCTTGATGTGGCTGGCAATTTCTTTTTCATGCACGGCGGCAGAAGCATTCAATACCAAAATCTGCTCAGGCTCATTTTGCTGATTAGAAACCACTACAGGGCTTATTTCATTGATGTTTAAACTAAATAAACCTGGGATATTGATATTCTGTGTTAATGCCGCTTCAAAAGGCTTGCCGCCACGAGCGGCTTTCAAGTTTTCATCAATATGGAGTTCAAGTACGCTATCGTCTTTAGGAATATCAAGCGGGGCAGAGTGTATGTAAGCATTGAGTTTCAGCTTATCGTAACTCACCACAAAAGGAGTGCTGTTATTACCAAAACTTAATAAACTGGTTTTGGCTGTACGCATTTTAAGTGTGATACTTTTTTCTAGTTTTACTGCATCTACCGGGTGGCTGAAATTAAGATTCACCACCACTTTTTTCATGGCTGGGTTTATTGGGTCTTGATAAAACTCACTACTGGTGATGCTGGCATTAAATACTGGCGCGGTGAATTCTACTTCCCAGTTTTCTAGCAAGGTTTTAGGCGTAAATGCTTTTGCATTAAAGCTCACAAGAAACTTCTCGCCTACAGGCCAATCGGCTTTCGGTTGAAAAGCCAGTTCGTTTTCGGCAGACCATTTCCATTCACCCGCAATTTTCGGCATGATATTAATGCCATCAATTGCCACTTTTCCAACGAGTGCGATGGGCGCGACAGAGCGGTCAAAATTAATCACTAAAGGATTTGGCGGCAAGTTTTCTTCCAGCACAGTTCTTGCTGGTGCTGTCACAGTGATTTTTGCCATCACAGGTTGAGGCCGCGCTTGGTACCATTGCCAGCCTTGCCATGCGCCTACGCCTAATGCGGCGATTAACAAAACAATACCTAAGCTCTTGGCGGGTTTTTGATGAACAATCGTGCGTAGATTGATGAGTTTTGCACCAGCCCATTTCATCCAATCGGGCGCTTGATAATGCACAGAGCCAAAGAAGAAACTAAGGAAGGCGCTTAATAATTGCCACAGCTTGATAAAAGTTATTTTAATGTACTGTACAGCAACGTTAAGAAATGCCATGGCCACCCTTAGTTTGAATAAGCTGTACTGTATGTTGATTCACAGCATTATTTTTATTCGGTTTTTAATTAGTTTTATTTGCAAATAGTACTACTGGCTGTACCAAAAACCAAGTTCAAGCTTTTGAGCATGGTTTTAGGCTTAGATTAGGGCGGAAAAGTTAGGTTTGATGATAAAATCATGGAAATTATTGAAGTTTTAGCAAAGGGCCAGCATGAGTAATGTAGTGGAAGTTTTAGTACCGGATATCGGTAACTTTGAGAGCGTAGATGTGATTGAAGTGCTTGTAAAGGTAGGCGACATCATCGCGCTTGATGACTCACTTATCACAGTGGAGTCTGATAAAGCCTCTATGGATATCCCATCTTCAATAGCTGGTGTGGTTAAAGAACTTAAAGTTAAAGTGGGCGATAAAATCGCTAAAGGTAGCTTGATGTTGCTTGCTGAAATTGTCGCCACTACTACAGAACCAGCTAAGCAACAGCCGGCCGTAACTCCAACTGTATCACCAGCTATTACTGAAGTTAAGCTTACAGTGGCGCCTGCAGCCGCAGTCGGCACTGCAGATTTACATGCTGAGGTCGTTGTCTTAGGTTCTGGCCCTGGCGGCTATACAGCTGCGTTCCGTGCGGCAGACTTAGGTAAAAAAGTGGTGTTGATTGAACGCTATTCGACACTTGGCGGTGTTTGCCTCAACGTAGGCTGCATCCCATCTAAAGCTTTATTACACACAGCTAAAGTCATTACTGAAGCTGAAGAAACAGCGCATCATGGTGTTAGTTTCAGTGCGCCGAATATTGACCTAGACCAACTCCGCAACTGGAAAGCCAACGATGTGGTTGCCAAACTCACTGGCGGTTTAGCGCAAATGGCTAAACAGCGTGAAGTGACTACTGTTGTAGGTGTTGGTCAATTCACCAGCCCTAACCAAATCGCTGTGACTGCTGCAGACGGTAAAGTGACCACCGTGTCGTTTGATCACGCGATTATCGCCGCAGGTTCGCAAGCGACTAAATTTCCAGGCGCGCCTACAGACGCGAGTGGAAAAACAGATGAGCGCATTATGGATTCAACAGGTGCGCTGGCTTTAGTAGATATCCCCAAACGCATGCTGGTGATTGGCGGCGGTATTATTGGCTTGGAAATGGGTACAGTCTACGACGCGTTGGGTACCAAAGTGAGCGTAGTCGAGTTTATGGACGGCCTTGTTCAAGGTTGCGATCGCGACCTTGTACGCCCATTGCAAAAACGTATGGAAAAACGTTTTGAAAAGATCATGCTTTCTACCAAAGTGGCAAAAATGGAAGCTAAAAAAGATGGTATCCATGTGAGCTTTGAAGGTGAAGAAGCACCTAAAGAATCTCAAGTATACGACCGAGTATTGGTGTCTATCGGTCGTCGTCCAAATGGTAAAAACATTGCAGCTGAACTTGCTGGCGTTGCCGTGGATGACCGAGGCTTTATTGCGGTAGATAAGCAAATGCGCACTAATGTGCCGCATATCTTTGCAATTGGCGATATTGTTGGTCAGCCAATGTTAGCGCACAAAGCCACGCATGAAGGCAAAGTGGCTGCAGAAGTGATTGCAGGGCATAAAGTCGAATTTCAAGCGCTTGCTATCCCATCAGTCGCTTATACAGACCCTGAAATCGCTTGGGCAGGCGTGACTGAAATTGAAGCCAAAGCCAAAGGTATTGAGTACGAAAAAGCTTCATTCCCTTGGGCTGCTAGTGGCCGTGCTATTTCGATAGCCCGCACAGAAGGCGCAACTAAGCTGATATTCGACAAAACAACCCATCGCTTAATCGGCGCGGGAATTGTCGGTGTCAATGCTGGCGAATTGCTAGCTGAAGCAGTCTTAGCGATTGAAATGGGTGCTGATGCCCATGATTTGGGTTTAACAATCCACGCACATCCGACACTATCTGAAACTATTTGTTTCGCGGCTGAGATGAAAGAAGGTACGATTACCGACTTATATATCAAGAAAAGATAGTTATTGGTAATGTCAAATCCAGACTTTCTATCAAAGTTAGCGCAGCTATTACCGCAAGACAGGGTCTACACGGACCCTGTCGACTGCTATGCTTACGCATACGATAACTCCCGTATTTTTCACTCGCCGATTGCAGTGGTTTTTCCATTAACGACTGAAGAAGTTCAAGCGGTTATTGTGCTATGTAATACACATAAAGTGCCTGTAGTACCGCGCGGCCGTGGCACAGGCACTGCAGGCGGGAGTGTGCCAGAAGCAGGTGGGGTGGCACTTTCGCTTGAGCGCATGAACAAAATCATCAGTATCGACCCAGATAATCGTATGGCGATTATCGAACCTGGTGTTCTTAATCAAGAGTTGCAAGATGCCATCAAATCTGTGGGGTTCTTTTGGCCACCAGACCCATCCAGCGCAGCGTATTGCAGCATAGGCGGCAATTTAGCGACTTGCGCAGCTGGGCCACATGCGGTGAAATACGGCGTGGCGCGCGATCATGTGCTTGGTTTAAAAGCAGTGACTGGCAATGGTGATATTATTAAAACGGGCTGTTACACCAGCAAAGGCGTGGTCGGCTATGATTTAACACGATTATTAGTAGGCTCAGAAGGTACGCTGGCGGTGATTGTAGAGGCAACACTCAAACTTACACCGTTGCCTAAACATACGGGTGGTTTAACTGCAGAGTTTGCCGATACCGGCAGTTGCGCACGCGCTATCGCAGCGATTATGGCGCAACCTTATACACCAAGTGCGTTAGAGTTTTTGGATAATGGTGCGTTAAATCTGATACGTGGTCGTCATAAAAATCTATTGCCAGAAAATGCACGTGCTTACTTAATGATAGAAGTGGATGGCTCTCAGCAAGAAATTGTTGAAGCGACTGAAGCAATATTACAGGCTTGCCAAGTCGATGGGTTAATTGAAGCAAAGCGTGCAGAAGATACCAAGGCGTTATGGGCTGCACGTAAGGCTTTGTCGCCTTTACTTAAAGACATCGCACCGAAAAAAATCAATGAAGACATTGCGGTGCCAGTTTCACATTTGCCAGAATTATTGACTGGATTAGAAAAACTAGCAGCGCAATACCAAATTTCAAATGTCAATTTTGGTCATGCAGGTAACGGCAATATTCACGTTAATTTGCTAGTGAATCCAGATAATGCTGATGAGATGAAACGTGCTTATGCGTGTTTAGATGAGGTTTTTAGCCTAGTGCTATCATTGCAAGGTACGCTCTCTGGCGAGCATGGCGTTGGTATGGCAAAACGACCATTCATCTCGCGCGAGATTGATGAAACGACGATGAGCCTGATGAAAGCCGTTAAGCTTACTTTTGATCCGAATAATATTTTGAATCCAGGTAAGTTATTCCCAAAAAGTTAACTACAAAAAGTTAACTAAATTCACAAGCTTAACTATTTAATTACAAGCCACTTGTTTAAGCGCAGCTTCAGGAAATTCCGATTTTAACTGATTAAGTTCAGCAATTTGGTTAGCCCCGAGATTGCTAAATAGTAAGCTGGAATGGCCTTTACCTTGGTTACGCAAGGCTTTCACCACACCCTTTACGCCTTTTGCTTTAAGCTCACTCAATAATTTATTTGCTAATTGCTCATCTTCAAAAACACCAAATGAAATAGCATTTCTCCACCTTGCTTCTTGTATCACAAACAGTTCATCAACGCCCAAAGCCTGCAATTCAAGGGCATTTTTTTGCGCTTCTGCTGCTGATTTAACGGGTGGTTTGTATACCCAAAAACGTTTGGCCTCTTGATAGGTCTGTTGTTTTACTGTGGCTTGTAAGGCTAATTTATTGACAGCATATTGTGCACCAACAAGGCCGGTTGCTGAAAACACGCCCCATTCAAAACATGTGTTTGCAGGCGTTGCGATTGTGGTCTCAGCCGCTAGTGCAGTTGCTTCATGAAGTTTTTTCGGTAGTGCTGCTATTTCTTTTTGTGACAGTACCTCAATTTTTTCAGGATTAATCTCAGTCGTTTTGGCTAGTGGTGTGCTCGGTAAAATACGGTCTAAATTGAAATAGACTAATAAGCCCAAGTTCACAAGTAATAACAACCAAACTAACCATTTCATAGAGCATCACTTTTTATAAATTGTTTAGACATAGAGTTCTCTAAAAGATACAAACCGTGTAAAACCAAATTATCAACGATTATGGCTGAGTTTGTCACGTCACCGACTAACTCGTCATTAATTAACTGCTGATGAATAATCGCTGCATTTCCACCGCTGATTACGACATGTGGTGATACCTTGGAATTGCGATGCAACTCCTGTGCCATCAAGTTGATTGCCCCTGAAATTGCATATAGTGCGCCCGCGTATATTGCATCCACGGTATTAGTCGCAAAAATATTAGTCGGATGATTAGTATGCTGATTTCCATTATCAGCTGGCCAAACTGCAGTTTTTTTAGGTAATTGTGCTGTTGCAACACCTAAACTGTGCTGCATCAGGTTTAAGCCGGGCAGAATCATTCCACCTAAAAAAATGCCGGTATTGTTTTCTGGCTGAATACTCAGCGCATCTACTGTTACCGCTGTACCTGCATTAACGACTACGCAAGGTGCGTGTTTGATGTGCCATGCTGCGATTAAGCCAGCCCAGCGGTCAGAGCCTAATGTAGAGGGCGTTTCATAGCTGTTTTTCACTCCACATGCTTCTAACTGCGCGCTCATCCAATGAATGCTGCTGCTAGGTAATGCATTCTTAAGCTTGTCTTCAATACTTTTACCAGCAACGTTTGAAATAATAACGCGTGTAGTTTGAGGTAGTTGGGTGCTAATCAACTCGTTATGCCGGCATACGCATTGTTCTAGTATGCTACCAGCGCCATCAAACAATATCCATTTCACACGTGTATTGCCTGCGTCAATCGCTAAAATAGTGTTGTCTGCTGAATTCATGAAGGCGCTCGTAGACTAATCTCGCCAGATGAGAAGCGCAGGTCACCTTGTGTGGTGTTTACCAACAAAATGCCATCTGCAGCCACATCAATCACTTTGCCTATGGTTTCACGGCCATCTGGGTGCAGCATTTTCACCGGTTGTTGATGATAAGCGTGATGCTTAATCCATTCGTCTCTTAACGCAGCAAAGCCTTGTTGCTCAAAATTGCTCAGTACATCTGCAAGATTTTTGAGCAACAGCCCAAGTAATTCGTTAGGGTTAACCGTTTGAGTAGCAACACTGGCTAAGTCGGTAGCTGGTTGGTCTATATTTTTTTTGAGGCTATCGGGTAGATTTAAGTTGATACCCATGCCAATCACCGCGGCGCTTGGCCCTTCCATATCGCCTTGCAGTTCAATCAAAATCCCTGCAAGTTTTTCTCGGCCTATCAGCACGTCATTCGGCCATTTCAATTGTGCTTGGCTAATGTCAAGGCTGTGCAACGCACGGATAAGTGCAACACCTACCGCTAAACTTAAGCCAGATAATGCAGATGCGCCACATTGAAAGCGCCATAATAAAGAGAAGGTTAAGCTTGCACCTAAACCTGCTTGCCAGCTACGGCCACGCCTACCACGGCCTTTGGTTTGCAGGTTGGCAACAACACAGGTAGCATGCGCTTCGCCCGCGCTCGCTTTTTTCATCAAATAGCTATTGGTCGATTCTAAATGATCATGTACTTCGAGCTTAAACCACGCACGCTGTTCACCGATTGCCTTCAGAATGGCTTGTTCGTCTAATAGAGTGAGCGCTTTGGGTAATTTATAGCCACGACCACGTACTGAAAAAACCTCAACACCAAGCGCTTCGGCGTTTTGTATGGCGTTCCAAACAGTGGCGCGAGACACATTAAAGTGGCTAGCAATGGTTTCGCCAGAATGGAACTTGCCGTCTGTGAGCAGTCTTAAAATAGGAAAAGTGAGTGTATTCATGCTGAACTGAAGTTTAGCACAGCCGTTAATAAAGTCAGCGCACAGCTATGTGTATCAAAGCTCTGCAGGGTCATGCCCAACCGTGTAAAATATCTTTAATTATTTTTAAGTCAAAAACATGTCAGCTGAAAAAACACCTATCCCGCTTGGTTCTAATTTTATCCGAGCGATTGTTGAAAAAGATTTAGAGCAAGGCGTCTACGCAAGTCGTAAATGGTCAGGCACACCAGGCGATGCCACACAACATGCTGCTGGTCAGCCCGACCCTGCAAAAATCCGCACCCGTTTCCCGCCAGAGCCTAATGGCTATCTGCATATTGGTCATGCTAAAAGTATCTTTTTAAATTTTGGCTTAGCGCGCGATTACGCTGGTGTGTGCCATTTGCGTTTTGATGACACAAACCCTGAAAAAGAGAGCCAAGAATATGTAGATAGCATTAGTGATGCTGTGAAATGGCTGGGTTTCGATTGGGAGAATGTAGGCCCAGCGCATAATCAAAATAGTATGTATTTCGCCAGCAACTATTTTGATTTTATGTACCGCGCTGCGGAAAGCTTGATTGAAAATGGGCATGCGTATGTAGATAGCCAAACTGCAGATGAAATGCGTATTACGCGCGGCACATTGACAGAAGCAGGTAAAAATTCGCCTTGGCGCGATCGCACTGTCGCTGAAAACCTCACACTACTGCGTGAAATGCGCGATGGTAAACACGCGGATGGCAGCATGGTATTACGTGCCAAAATTGACATGGCATCGCCAAACATCAATCTGCGTGACCCTGCTATTTACCGCATTAAACGTGCACATCACCATAATACGGGCGATCAATGGTGCATCTACCCGATGTACACGTTTGCCCACCCAGTTGAAGACGCGCTGGAGCAAATCACACATTCAATCTGTACGTTAGAGTTTGAAGACCAACGCCCGTTTTACGATTGGCTATTAGAGCGCCTTGCCGAAGCTGGTTTGTTAGCGCATCCATTACCAAAACAATACGAGTTTGCACGCCTTAACTTAACCTATGTAGTGCTATCAAAACGTAAGTTAATCGATTTAGTAGAGAAAAATCACGTTTCAGGATGGGATGACCCGCGCTTGCCAACACTAGCTGGCGCGCGTCGCCGTGGTTATGTGGCAGAAGGCTTTAAGCTATTCACTGACCGTATTGGCGTAAGCAAAGCCGACTCTTGGATTGAATACACGATTCTAGAAGACTGCATGCGCGAAGTGCTGAATAACAGCGCTGAACGCCGCATTGCCGTGTTAGACCCAATTAAACTGGTAATTGATAATTATCCAGCAGATCAAGTGGAAGATTGTTTTGCACCAAACCACCCGCTAAAACCAGAGCTAGGCAAGCGCGTTGTACCGCTTACACGTGAATTATGGATAGAGCGCGAAGACTTTATGGAAGTGCCAAGCAAAGGCTACTTTAGGTTAACCATAGATGCCATGGTGCGATTCCGTTATGGCTATGTGGTGAAATGCACTGGCTTTGAAAAAGACACCGCAGGTAATGTCACCGTGGTGCATTGTGATTATTTGCCAGATACTAAATCAGGCACGCCAGGCTCAGATGCTGTAAAGGTAAAGGGCAATATTCACTGGGTAAGCGCGCAACATGCATATGAGTGTGAAATTCGCTTGTACGACAGGTTGTTTAAAGAAGCGCATCCAGGAAGTGGTGATAGAGATTACTTAGCCGACATTAACCCAAACTCAGTGCAAATCATTACCGCGCAACTAGAACCAAGCTTAAAAGACGCAAAACCTGAGGATAGATTTCAATTTGAACGCCATGGATATTTTGTAGCGGATAAAAAAGATAGTATGGCAGGTAAGTCGGTGTTTAATAGAACCGTGACTTTGCGGGATGCTTGGCAAAAATAGGGGAGCAAAATGTCATCAAGGTGGAATGAACAGTTTCAAAATCATGCGTTTTTAACTACTTTATTATCATTAAAAACCTCTTTGGAAGACAAAGAGCTTGAGACAACCAACAATGAAGCGGCAATTAAAGAAATTGCGCGCTTAAATAAAGTGGTCAAATATATTCAGAGTGTTGTAGAACAAATTGATCCTGAATTAGTACCACTTTCTCTACTTGATAATCTGAATCAGCATGCAACAAACTGCATACCACAAATAAATACGTTTAAAGGTGACCAAAATGTTGGGCATTTAAATACAGCAAATACTTATATAGATTCTATGATTACAGCAATAAGTCAAACTCCATTTGTTACGCTAGGCTTACAAAAGGGAGCTTTGTCGAAAGCAGCAAATGCTTATTCAGACACTCTAGACCAACACCTAAGTAAAGTTAGCTTATTTATTGATACAGAGATAGAAGCTGAAAAAATTAATTTAACTAAACTAAAGACAGACATTTTAGTTAATGTAAAAGAGTTGGCAGCATTGAAAGAGAAGCTACAAATAGTCGAGCAGTCAATACAGCAGCAAACTGCAACTTTTAACGCGCAATTTCAAGCCAATGAAACCAATAGAGATACAAAGTTTGAGGCAATAAGGGCTAAGTATGAAAAGAAGGCTGATGATGGATTTTCTGAGTTAGCCATTAAATCAGAGTTAATTATAAAAGTCCTTAATAGCTATCAAGAGAAGGCTGCAAAGGTTTACGGAGTTGTAAGTAACACTTTGCAAGCAGGAGCATATTCCTCATATGCAAATGAAGAAAAGAAAACGGCTAATTTCTATAGGTTTTTTGCGATAGTCTTTATGATATCTGGGGTTGCGATATTAGTAGTGCCCGAAATATTAAAAATAATTAATGACTTAGAAAACTATCAGCTAGACTGGCATTTAACACTTGGACGAGTACCATTTTCTTTAATTTTATTTGTTCCTGCGTTTTATCTAGCTAAAGAATCGGGCAAACATCGAAATACTGAAATAATAAATCGCCGTAGAGAGTTAATACTTTCGACAATTGACCCATATCTAGCTTTATTTGATGAAGCCAAAGCTCAGCAAATTAAAAGTGATATTGCAAAAGGTGTATTTTCTGAGACAAATCAAGCTTAGGACTCACCAGTAAGTGAAGCAAGTAATGTGATTTCACAAATTGTAAAAGTTTGGTTGGGTAAATAAACTCTAGATGAAAAAACCGCTCCCATAAATCCAAAAAGCAATTCATTAAAAATCTAAACTCAAAAATTACATTGCCCGTTAATATAGATAGTGAGTTGAGTAAATCGCTCACTCGCAATACATAGCCAATCCAATTACAATTAACCCTATGTTTTATCTCAATCTTTTTAAAGCCTTACATCAATACCAAATCAACTATCTGCTAGTGGGTGGTTTGGCCATGAACCTGCACGGTGTGCCGCGCATGACGATGGATGTAGATTTAATGATTGCACTTGAGCCCAGCAATATTGCCAAATTAATTGCCTGTGCAGAGGCGCTTGGGCTTTACCCAAATGTGCCAGTGAAGTTGCAAGATATTGCAGATGAAAAAGTGCGCGAGACTTTGTTTGAGGAAAAGCATTTAATTGCACTCTCTTTAATTAGTAAAACTAATGCAACGCCTACTGTGGATATTTTGATCCATCATCCGCTTGATTTTAAAGAGGCTTTTGTCAGTAGAGTAGAGCGTGATATTGCCGGCACACCAGTGATGCTCGCTTCAATTGAAGATATGATTACGCTCAAAAAGGCAGCAGGACGCGCGCAAGACTTATCAGACATTACACATTTAGAGCGTTTTTTAAATGATCAAAAATAATACTCAAAACACCTTAAACGGATTTAGCTATTTTGTGAGTGACGAGCAGTTAGCTGCGTTTAGCAAGCTCACTTTGCTTGAGCGTTTGCAGTGGGTGGATGATGCGCGTATGTTTACTTTGATGGCGCAGACGCCAGAAACTAAAGTACGCCATGAAGCTTTACGGCATGCAAAGACTATTAAATGAAAAAGAATCGCTCACACAAATCTAAAAAGCAACTGACTAAAAAAATCGGCATGCCGCCAGGCTCACTGGTGTATGTAGGTGATATGGATGCTGATGTAGCCAAAATGGCAAAGCCGATAGTGAGCGTGATGATTTATGACGCGGCGGATTTGACGGAAAAAGTATTCAGTACAGAAGAGCTTACTGCTTTCAAATTAACCGACTACAGCAAAGCAGGAAAAAAAGTTTGGCTTAATGTTCACGGTGTGCATGATGCCGCGCTGATTAAGCAGATTGGCGATTTATTCCACCTGCATCCGCTAGTGCAGGAAGATATTCTTAACACCGAGCAGCGCCCTAAAATTGATGAATATGATGATTATGTGTTTTTAGAAGCACGTAGTTTTAAGTACGACAAACCTAATATGGCTGTCGATTCTGAGCAGGTTGGGTTTGTGTTGGGGCGTGATTATCTGCTTACTTTTCAAGAGCGTTCGACGGGCACTTTTGAGCCTGTGCGTACGCGCATGCGAGCTAGCCGTGCGCATATTCGTGAGTTGGGTGTTGATTACTTGGCGTATGCATTGTTAGATAGCGTGGTGGATAGGTATTTTAGCGTGCTGGAAGATGTGGGCGAGGCAAGTGAGGTGTTAGAGGATTTGTTGTTGCGTAAGCCTTCAAACGCCGAGTTACATAGTATTCATCAGCTTAAGCATGTGAGTATAGAGCTGCGCCGCGCCGTGTGGCCGTTGCGTGAGGTGATTAACAGCTTAACCCGTAATGAAAACGACTTTTTTAAGCCGACGACTATGCCTTATTTGCGTGATGTATATGATCACACGGTTAACTTTATTGAGTCGCTTGAGTCTATTCGCGATAGTTTAAGTAGCATGATGGATATCTATATGGCGAGTGTGAGTCAGCGTGTGAATTTGGAACTGCGCGCGTTAACCGTGGTTGCTATGATGTTTATGCCGGCTACACTGATTGCGGGTATCTTTGGTATGAATTTTCATGAGATGCCGTTGTTGGAAGACAAGGACGGCTTTTGGTGGGCGATGGGTTTAATGGGTGGTATCGCGCTTATCATGATTATGATTTTCTGGCGCCGGCAGTGGTTAAGTAGTAAGACTTAATTCAGTAACTTTTATTCACTCCGTCATACCGACGAAAGTCGGTATCCAGTGCCTTAAAGGTTTTGAACTAGATAGACTAAGTCACTGAACAATCAAAGTCGCTGGATTCCGACTTTCGTCGGAATGACGAAAGTTCTGTATCTGCTAAAGCTAAACTATCGTTGGGTATATATCATTCCAGTACGGATTAGTTTTTTCAATCAAATCCAGTTTCCATTGCCGTTTCCATTCTTTTAACTGCTTTTCACGGACTATTGCACTTTCCATACTTTCGGAGATTTCATACCACACTAAATCATGTACTTCATATTGTTTGGTAAAACCCTGAATGAAGTCGGATTTGTGCTCCCAAACTCGCTTGATTAAATCCGAAGTGACGCCGATGTATAATGTGCCATTACGTTTGCTTGCTAAGATGTAGACGCAGGGTTGCATAGTTAACGACACTGGATTCCGACTTTTGTCGGAATGACAGGTGCTATATTTAGAGATATATAGATAAAAATCACTTAATCAAAGCGGCATATTTCGCACGAATCTTCGCTGCTTTTGGTGCGGCTACTGCCATGCAGTAAGGCTGGTTCGGATTCTTATCAAAATAATACTGATGATAGTTTTCAGCTGGATAGAAAGTTTCAGCATCGTTGATTTGCGTCACAATAGGCGCGTTGAATATATTCGCTGCATTAAAATCGGCAATCATTTTTTTAACGGCTTCACGTTGCTCGACATTTTGGCAGAATACAGCTGAACGATATTGTGTACCTACATCGTTACCTTGACGGTTTGGCGTGGTGGGGTCGTGCGACACAAAGAATATCTCCAGCAGCGTTTCAAAGCTCACTTGGTTTGCATCAAAGGTAATCTGTATGCCTTCGGCGTGGCCTGTATCACCATTGCAGATATCTTTATAGGTGGGATTAAGCGTATGCCCGCCAATGTAGCCAGACACAACTTTACTCACGCCTTTTAGCTGGCTGAACACCGGCTCGGTGCACCAAAAACAGCCACCTGCAAATACCGCAATTTGTTCGTTACTCATAATTTTTTGCCTTATATTTTGTCAATTAACCTTACAATACTTAGTCAATATTCCACACAGAACATTACATTTTTTTAAGATGATATTCAAAATTCAGTCATGTCATTAAATGCTTTATACGTAGATTTTAACTCTTACTTCGCTTCAGTTGAGCAACAATTGCGCCCTGAATTACGCGGTAAGCCAATCGGCGTGTTGGCTGTGATGGCAGAGACGACTTGCTGTATTGCCGCAAGTTACGAAGCTAAAGCCTTTGGCATTAAAACCGGTACTGGCGTGCGCGATGCCCGCAAGTTATGCCCGGATATGATTTTTGTGGAGGCGCGACCGCCGCTTTATGTAGAGTTTCATCATAAGTTGATTGAGATCGTGGAAAGCTGTACACATGTGGAAAAAGTACTATCGATTGATGAAATGGTTTGTAAGCTCACAGGTAGTCAGCAGGTTCCAGAAAATGCATTGAAACTTGCAGCGAAAATCAAACGAGAGCTTTATAAGCAGGCTGGTGAGTTTATCAAATGTTCTATTGGTATTGCGCCCAATACTTTCATTGCTAAAGTAGCTTCTAACATGCAAAAGCCAGATGGCTGCGTGCTGATTGAGCAGCATGAACTGCCACAGCGTTTATATGATTTACGTTTGCGTGATTTGAACGGCATCGGCAAGCAAATGGAAGCGCGCTTGAATCGTTACAAAATCACGACTATTGAGCAATTGTATGCGGCGAATCGTAATCAGCTACAAACGGCGTGGGGTAGCGTAGAAGGCGAGCGCATGTACGAAAAACTGCGCGGGCTAGAGCCACATTATGTGAAAAATGCGCGTAGCAGCCTTGGTCATTCGCATGTGATGCCGCCGGAGCAACGTAATTTTAGCGGTGTAAAAGCAGTGTTGCATAGGTTGTTGCAAAAAGCCTGTATGCGTATGCGCAGTTATGATTTACTGACTTCAAAAATAAGTGTGAAAGTGAAGTTTCGTGGTACTCACTTTGAGCGCGTACCGAGTTGGGGGTTGGAAAGCGCAATTTCTCCCACAGATAACACCTTAAGTTTGATTAACGCGCTAGAGACTTTTTTGCAATTCTATCCGCAAACGCAAGATATTCCTTATGCGGTGGGCGTTTCATTTTCAGGCTTGGTCACCGCGGAGGAAGTAGCGCGTGATTTATTTCAGATTGAACCGCTTGAGAACGAGAAAAAATTGAATAAAGCGATAGATAAGTTAAATTTGAAGTATGGAAAACACACAATCTACTTTGGCGGCGCACACGATGCATTGAAAGATGCACCAATGCGAATTGCGTTTAATCACATTCCTGATTTAGAAATAGAGGGTGATACTTAACACTTAATGAGGGCATAAAATTAAGAGTTCGCCATTCCCGCCTGCTTACCGCATGGATCCTCCGGTTCGCTAAGCGCTAGAGCAGTTGCTACAACGTATGCGGGAATGACGATAACGCATTATTAGATGGTTTTATTTCTGCTGAGCCTTAACGCAGGCTGCAGCTTCCATCGCCGCGACTTTGCTAACAGGCTCAGAACTTGATTCGTTGCTAGATACAGTTTCCATCATGTCTGCTTTTACCATGCAATCTATACATTTACCTTTGGCTACATCGTAACCTTTAATCGCAGCTAAGCCTTTTACATTGGTCATGATGGTTTCATCCAGAATCGCCTCGCCCATTTTTGCACCTGTAATATCAGCGCCAGTTAAATCTGCTTTACTTAAATCCGCGCGGAATAAATCAGTATTACGTAAATTAGCATTTCTTAAGTCAGCAAATTTTAAATTAGAGCGGTTGAGGTCGGAGCCTTCGAAGTTCGTATTGGCAAACTTTCCGCCAATCGCATCAAAGCGCATTGCACCCATTGGCTGGTTGCCTATATCTAAGCCGTAGCGCCCATTTTTAACAGTGGCATTACTCATATCCACATTGCCTAAAGTACCTATCATGCGTGCGTTGCTAAGGTTAGCCCCATGAAAGTTAGTCTTGTCAAAAATCGCTTGAAATATCGTTGCACCAGTTAAATTAGCGCCGCTTAAATTAGCGTTTTCCAGTCTGGCTAAATTCAAATAACTTCTTTGCATATCTGCATTTGTTAAGTTTGCACCTCGTAAATATGCGCCAAAAAAGCTGGTATTCACCATGTTGCAGTGACGTAAATCTAAACCATCAAAATTTAGATAACCTACGTCTTTGTTTGATAAGTCACAGCTCTTGCTGTTGACTTGTGTCATGGCTTGTTCTTGCGTGATTTTTGCACGTTCTGGCTCAGCATTTTTTGCGTAAAAATCAGCTGCTTTCGCAATCATGCCTTTTTGGTCAAACAGGAATGAATCACGCGAACCTTCATTACTGAAGCAGTAAGTTTTGCCCTCATAGACTTCATTGATTTCACAATTGGTTTTATGAAACGTACCTTTTGATAAGCTGTTAGTACAGTAGTCGCCAAACTCTCCCGCGAAAGCAAAGCTAGCAAAAGATAAGCTGGCTAATAGGGTGAAGCTTCTGATGGTATTCATGCTAATTTTATTCACGATATTTCTCCAAAGGTCTGCTTTATAGTTTGGCAGTTAGTCCATTATTGGCGTTATCTAATAAAGACTCTGTAACTATCGTCACATAGCTGAAAATACTTAATTTTTCACAGGTGTATGACCTTTTTCGTGCCTTAAAGTTTGTTTCATGAAAATCATTAGTTACAAAGCGTTAACAATTCGCCGTCAGCGCATTGCCAAATCGACGCGTTGAATGCCCATCTGCAAAATTATTAGCAGAGGTTGAAAGTGAAAAAATCAACCGCTTATAGTTGTAAAGACAGTTATCAATGACGGAATTAAATTCTAGAGTGATTAGGAGAAGTAAAATGAGTAGTAACCATTTAAATAAAGTAAAAGTATTATTACCAGCGTTAATGGCGGCAGTATTTGCATTGCCAGCAATGGCTACAGATCAATATAACGATACTGCTCGTGTGATTTCAGTGACACCACAAACAGAGCGTGTGAATGTACCACGTCAAGAATGCCGTACAGAATATCAGCAACAAAGTTATAACGAAGGTTACAACAATGGCAACCGTTCAATTGCTGGTGCGGTGATTGGCGGTATTGCAGGCGGTTTGCTTGGTAACACTATCGGCCGTGGTAATGGCCGTGTGGCTGCCGCTGCTGTCGGTGCTGGTGTAGGTGCAATCGCGGGTGACCGTATTGGTAATAATCAGTATAACAATCGCGTGGTGACACGTTCAGTACCAGTGCAAACTTGTTACCAAGTGGACAACTGGCAAACGGTGAATGCGGGTTATTTGGTGAATTATGAATATAACGGTCGAGTGTATTCAACCGTGACTGATAGTCATCCAGGGCGTTTTATTGAGGTAAATGTTGCAGTATCGCAGGCTAGCCGACCAGTAACACAAATTAGCTATGACGATTCTGACTGGGATGATGGCCATAGACGCCATGACAATGGTAAGCACCGCGGTTGGAATAAGCATGATAGAGATGATCGCTATTATTAGTCGTTAGTTAGTGCATCAAATTTAGCTAATATCATCTAGTTAACAAAAATCTAGTTCTTAACATAAACCTAGCAACTATAAAAGTTGCTAGGTTTTTTATTGAATATCTACCCGTATTTATCTACTAGCAAGTAAAATCAAAGCTACTAATTTTTAGATGATCTTTTAGATTAAAACACAGCGTGAAATTAACGGTAGATTGCGCATTAAATAGCCAGTTGTTGGATTTGCAAGACAATATGGCTTTAAACTATTTGCTGAGTAAGGCAAAAGTGACGCAAGTTAATATGCCGTTAGAGGCTATAGTCTGTGCGCAGTTTGGCTTATCGATGCCTTCAGAAATTCAGTCGGATTATCCAATCGCGGCGATTGCTGCAGAAGCTGACGGCCTGGATGTTTCAAATGCCTATTGGCTACGCGCAGATGCTGTGCATTTGGTATTGCAACGCGATTGTTTCAGCTTGGGTGAGCCTGTGCCATTGATTGTAGAGCTTGCGCATGCACAACAGATGATTGCATCTTTGAATCAACATTTTGCCCAAGATGGATTAACATTCTTAATCGGCAACTCAGGCGCTTGTTATGCACGTTCAGTGCTGCCTTTACAGATTAAAACGACATTGCCCAGTGTGGCTGCAGGTAAAAATGTACACCAATTCATGCCGTTAGGTGCGGCGTCAGCTAAGTGGTTATCCGTATTAAATGAAATTCAGATGTTATTGCATGAGCACCCAGCGAATCAGGCGCGGGAGGCAAAAGGTGAACTTGCTGTGAATAGTCTTTGGCTGTCGGGTGGTGGGCAAATGTTGCAATCTGCCACTTTAAAATATGATGCAGATTTGATTATTGCAAATAGTGCGTTTTATCAGGGTTTGGCAAAACACTCGGGCATTCAATATCAAAGAGTACCTAGAGACTTGAATAGCTTATTAAGCGTTAACAATTTGCATGTTCGACTGGAGTTAACTGATATAAAAGATAGTTTTGAACTCATTGCGGCTGCATTAAAAAACAAAACAATTAAGCAGCTCATCTTAAATTTAGGCTTTTATGAAAAAAGCCTGATTGTTGAGATGACGCCACTAGACACCTACAAATTTTGGCGAAGCATTAAACCAATTTCAAATCTATTATCACAAACTTCTTAACATGACGCTTATCGTACAACGCAAAGTCTCTGCAGAAGCAGAACAACATTTACAAGCAGATGGCGTTTCGCCTTTGATGTCACGCTTGTTAGCGGCACGCGGTGTGACTCAAGCCTCAGAACTGGGCGCTAACTTGAGTGGGCTCATTCCACCACAGCTACTTACCAATAACATTGCCATGGCCAAACTGCTTGCCGATGCTATTTTTAGCAAAAAGCAATTATTGGTGATTGGCGATTATGATGCTGACGGTGCCACGGCTACCGCTGTTGCCGTTAAAGGGTTACGTGCATTTGGCGCTAGTGTAGATTTTTTGGTGCCTAATCGGTTTGAGTATGGTTATGGGCTAACACCTGAAATTGTGGCCTTGGCGGCAATGCAAAAGCCGGATGTGATTATCACGGTAGATAATGGCATTGCCAGTGTTGATGGCGTAGCCGCAGCCAATAAGCTTGGTATTCAAGTATTGATTACCGACCATCATTTACCGGGGATGGAAACGCCGCAAGCAGCTTGTATTATTAACCCGCATCAACATGGCTGTAATTTTCCAAGTAAACACTTGGCAGGTGTCGGTGTCATGTTTTATGGTTTGCTTGCTTTGCGTGCAGAATTACGTGAACGCGGTATATATAAAGAAAAACCTGAGCCAAACTTAACTGAATTGCTCGATTTAGTCGCACTAGGGACGGTTGCTGATTTGGTGAAACTGGATGAAAATAACCGTATTCTGGTAGAGCAGGGCTTACGTAGAATTCGCGCTGGTGCTTGCTCACAGGGAATTTTAGCGCTATTAAATGTCAGTGGTCGGCAATATCAAACTACGAATGCACAAGACTTAGGTTTTTATGTAGGCCCGCGCCTGAATGCTGCTGGTCGGTTAGATGACATGACACTAGGCATACAGTGTTTACTGGCTGAATCGGAAACTGAAGCGACAAAAATCGCACAGCAATTACAAGACTTAAACCTGCAACGCCGCAGTATAGAGGCGGACATGCAAGACGGCGCTAATGTCTCACTAGATGATATTGATGTTGCCAATCAATTTACCATTAGCATGTATCAGCCTGAATGGCACCAAGGTGTTATCGGCATTTTAGCGTCTCGTATTAAAGAACGTTTTCACCGCCCAGTGATAGCATTTGCCGATGCCAACGACGGTATGCTGAAAGGTTCGGGCCGCTCGATTGCTGGTTTGCATTTGCGTGATGCGCTGGATTTACTCAGCAAGCACCAACCAGATTTGATTGTTAAATTTGGCGGTCATGCTATGGCTGCAGGTCTGACTATCAGGCAAGCCGATTTTGAGCGCTTTATTCAAAGCTTTGAAATTGTCGTTAAAAGCTTGATTACCGAAGCCGATTTAGAATCTGTACTTGAAGTGGATGGCGGTTTGCTGGGCAAAGACATGAACTTTGAAACAGCACAAACTTTAGAAAAGCTGGTGTGGGGGCAAGGCTTTGCACCACCTTTGTTTTATGATGCGTTCGAAGTGGTTAATCAGCGCGTGTTGGGTGAAAAGCATTTAAAGCTCACATTAAAGCTTGTTTCGCATGCTTATTCCACCAGTACAGCGCCAGTGATTGACGCTATCTATTTTAATCACTCCGAGTTTTTAGATGGCGCTATCCAAGCAGCTTATCAGTTGCAAACGAATACCTATAACGGTACGCAAAAAGTACAGCTCAATATAAAACATATCGCGGTTTGATTTATTTGAAAATCACGCTTTTAAATAGATTGATAATTTATATTGCACACAATTTAATTGTGTTAAATTTAAATGATGTTAGAATATAAAAAAAGTGAAAACTATGAGGTTTTAAATGGAATTTAAAGCAATACCACCGATTTCAACGATGACAAATGAAAACCTGCTAAATGTAGATATGCAGATGTGTTTTGCACTTTATTCAGCGTCATTGAGCATGACTAAGGCTTACAAGCCCTTGCTCGCGGAGCTAAAGCTAACCTATCCCCAGTATTTAGTGTTGATGGTGTTATGGGAAAAAGACGCGTTGACGGTGAATACGCTCGGTGAGCGTTTATTTTCAGACTCGGGAACGCTGACACCGCTATTGAAACGTTTAGAAAAGCTTGGCTTTATTCAGCGCCAGCGCTCAGCGGATGATGAACGTAAAGTCATCGTAACGTTGACTCAAGCAGGTAAGCAACTCAGTAAGCAAGCGTCAACTGTACCTATGCAAATAGCTTGCAATACAGGCTGCTCTTTAAGTGAGTTGCAGCAGTTAAATAGCCAGCTCATCTCACTAAGAGCCGCTTTAATTAAAAACTCAACAAAAGCTTAATAAACTTGATTTATATTAATTGTATTTTTCAAAGTTTTAAATTGATAACGACATGATTTTATTTAACGATATTTAACTAAACTTTAATATGGAGCAAACAATGGATTTACAAACTTATGGTTCAAAGTCACTGGATTTTAATGCAGATGAAGCAACGCTAGCGCAGCAATCTGGCATGTTTACCCGCCGTGATTTTATGATGACTACTCTGGCGATAGGCTTTGCGATTGCCTCGAATCCAATCATGGCGCAAGCGATTACAACTGACGAAAATGGTTTAATCGCGGGTGAAGTCAGTATCACTGTGGCTGATGGCAAGATTCCTGCCTATCGCGCCATGCCAAAAAAAGGTAAAAATCTACCAGTGATTTTGGTGATACAAGAGATTTTTGGCGTGCATGAACATATTAAAGATGTGTGTCGCAGGTTTGCTAAATTGGGCTACTTGGCAATCGCACCTGAGTTATTTACACGTCAAGGTGATGTATCAAAAATGACTGAAATCGCTGAGATTTTAAGCAAAGTGGTTTCAAAAGTGCCCGACGCGCAAGTGTTTGCAGACTTAGATGCCACAGTGGCTTACGTAAAATCTACGGGTAAAGCCAATATGGACAAGCTGGCAACGGTCGGTTTTTGTTGGGGCGGTCGTGCAGTTTGGCTATATGCAGCACATAACCCAGCCATTAAGGCAGGTGTGGCCTATTATGGTTTGCTCAACGGTATGAAATCTGACATCAAGGCGAATGACCCGATTGATATTGCCAGTACACTAAAAGTGCCTGTGCTTGGCTTGTATGCTAGCCAGGATAGTTTTATTAAGCCAGAAATCATCGAACAAATGCAAGCAGGTTTGGAAAAGTCTGACAGTCATTCAGAAATCGTCGTCTTTCCAAATGTGAACCACGGTTTTAATGCAGACTATCGACCGACCTATAACAAAACTGCAGCGGATTACGGCTGGCAGTTAACACGTGACTGGCTGAAACGTCACGGTGTTTAATCTCATAATGTTTAATTTCACAGTATTTAATCTTAAGATTTAAGGTATTGAATATTCACGTTTTTTAGTTTTAATTTTTGTAAATAATCAAGGAGAATACAATGAAAAAATCGTATCAATTCCCAACACTCAAGGCATTTGCAATTTCTGCAATGATTTTAAGTGTGTCTAACGTTTATGCTGAAGAAGCTATAACTGCAGAGGCGGACAAGCCAGTGGTAGAGCAGATCGTTAACACGCTCACTAAACTTTCTGGTGGGCCACATAAAGGTTACCGTGCCAACCATGCTAAAGGCATTGTTGTGCTGGGTGAGTTTGTACCTGCGGCATCAGCCGCAAGTATTAGCAATGCGGTCCATTTGCAAAAAAAACCTAGCCCAGTGATTGTGCGATTCTCAGATGCGACTGGCGTACCTAATATTCCAGATGCAGACGGTAATGCTTTCCCTAAGGGCATCGCGATTCGTTTTCAGTTGCCAGAAGGTGCTTATACCGACATTGTGAGTATTTCTACTAACGGTTTCCCAGCGGCTAAACCTGAAGACTTTTTAGGGTTATTGAACGCGGTAGCAGCTAGTGGCTCTGATGCAGCAAAACCAAGCCCTGTCGAACAGTTTTTAGGATCACATCCAGCCGCGCTTAAGTTTGTACAAATGCCTAAGCAGCCACCAGTGAGCTTTGGTACTCAGCCATTTTATGGGGTGAATGCCTTTAAATTTACCAATGCAAAAGGCGAAACGCAATATGGACGTTATCGCATTACACCAGTCAAAGGTGCAGAATTTTTAACCAAAGAACAAGCGGCTAAAGCAACACCAAACTACTTGTTTGAAGAGTTGCCAGCACGTTTGGCTAAAGCACCAGTGCAATATAGCTTGGCGGTGCAATTGGCTGAAAAAGACGATGTGGTGAATGACCCAACGGTAGTATGGCCAGAAGCTAGAAAACAAGTTGAATTGGGTACGTTAACCATTAAAACTGTAGATGCTGATGGTGTGAAATTTGAAAAAGCAACCATGTTTAATCCGTTGATTTTAGTGGATGGCATTGAGCCTTCAGATGACCCAATATTACTTGCACGCCCAGCGGCTTATGCCGTGAGTTACGGCAGAAGGCTAGCACCATAAAAGCATTACTTTGATTTGTGCTTTTAATTGATATTTAGGTCAGCAAGTGACAATCTTGCCGGCCTAAATATAAAGCTAAAAAGCTCACTTAAGGTGAGCTTTTTTATACAAGTTCAACATGAGTATCCGCAACTAACTCACGCAGGACTGAAAACACTAACTTAAATTCTGAAATTTGCAGTCATTCAGTTAGAATCGCGAGTTATGACACTTAAATTAAACTGCTTAACACTGGTATCGCAGACATTTATCGCGATAATTGCAAACTTAATTATCGCTACATCGGCAATTGCCGCCCCTGATTTACCTGATCCCGCCAACTTGCCCCGTTTTGAAACTCAACCTAGCCTACCTATCATCAGTCCTACGATTGAGAAAAAAGAGGATTCAAAATATCCAGCGCCTTTGCCAGAAAATCTTGGCATTAAAGTGAACGTGAATAGCCTTAAATTTTCAGGTAATAAAAATGTAAGTGATGCAGTGCTTTCAAACCTGCTAAAAGAATATCTGGGGCAATCGCTAGGCATCAAAGAGCTAAATCAAATGGCCGCATTGGTGACAAGTTATTATCGCCAGCATGGTTTTATGTTGGCGCAAGCGTATTTGCCTGAGCAGGATATTAATCAAAATACGCTTGAAATCGCAGTGATTGAAGGTTATTTGGGTGAGTTGAGACTCAATGCAAAAGGGAAGCTTGATGAGGCTTTTTTGAAAAAAATGGCTACTCATGACTTTGCTAGCAATGATGCGATTAAAGAATCAAACTTGGTTAGAAATGTTACGCTGATTAATTCACTGCCAGGATTACAAGCTATTTCTCAAATCTCTCCAGGGCAGGAAGTTGGTTATAGTGACATTGAAATTCAGATAGAGGCTTTGCCACGTATTTCAGGATATTTAGCAGCGAATACGTTCGGTAATCGATTTACTGGTAGAGAAGTATTAATTGCTGGTCTGCTTTTGAATAATCTGGCTGGTAGGGGTGATAGGTTAAGTCTTAATTTGAAATCGTCCAATCACGAAGGTCAACGTGCTATTCAACTCGGATATCTTGTGCCGATTCATGAGTCTGGCACTATCCTGAATTTAAATGCAGGCTATTCTGATTATCAGTTAGGAGGACCGTTTTCTGATCTTGATGCAAAAGGCGATAGATCTTTCATTAGCACATCGTTAGACCAGCCTTTATTGAGATCTAGGCAAGCTAACCTTACTTCAAGAGTTGGATTTTCTTACTTAGATTTTTCTGATGACATTTCAATTTTAAAATTTGAAAACAGTATTAGTGCCATTGAAATGGGGCTCTTTGGTGATTGGCGCGATGCTCAGTTCAATGGATTGAACCAATTAGGCTTCAACCTTAAATTAGGCGATGTTAAACAAAAGAACGCCATCTCAAAACTCTTTGATACTGAAGGTGCAAATATCGCGGGTAATTTTGTTAAATATAATTTGTTTGGATCCCGCATACAGCCTTTAAACCCTTGGTACAACCTCATTTTGAGCGCTGAACTTCAAGGCACTACTAAAAACTTGGATGGTGCAGAAAAGCTAGCTATCGGTGGCGCAAACCGTTGGCGTGAATTTGGTGAGTTCCCTACCTCTTCAGATAGGGGGTTGATTGTTGGCGCAGAGTTAAGGCGAATAATGTCACCATTACCGTATTTGGCAAGCTTTTTGCCTACAGTAGAAATGAGCCCCTATGCGTTTTTTGATTATGGTAGAGGCATTATCAACCATAGTGCCCTGAGTGATAGCAATCATGTCAAATCATTCCATTATGGCGCTGGTGTTGATGCTAGGCTTACCAAAAATTGGGGATTAGGATTGACGATTTCTCATCAAAAAAGTCAGATTGAAGACGCTGCAACAGAGAATGAAACAAGGGTATGGGGTCAGATTCAAGCACAGTTTTAGAGTAGTCATAATACTTCGGACATAGAATGAAAAAAGATAATCAATCTAAAAAGCAGTTTAATTTAACGCAACATGCCAGCATGAAAATCATGCTGTCTTGCTTAATTGGCACTGCTTTCAATAGCGCCTATGCCTTGCCAACGGGTGAGGTCGTGAAATCAGGTGATGCCAGCTTTGTGCGTGATGGACAAACTTTATATATTAATCAAACCACCCAGCAAGTCGTTGTCAATTGGCAATCTTTCGGCATTGCCGCCAATGAGGCTGTTAATCTATACCAACCGAATCAAGGTTCTGCCCTTTTCAGAGTGGTTGGCGCCAATCCATCGCAGATTTTTGGTAATTTAAGTGCGACGGGTAGTCTCTTTTTAATCAATCCTAATGGTATTTTATTTGCACCCGGCGCACAGGTTGATGTGGGCAGCCTTGTGGCAACCAGCATGCAAATGAGTGATGAAGATTATTTAGCAAAAAAATATAAATTTAGCGGCGATTCCACTGCATCAGTCATCAACAAAGGAACGATACGCACTGAAGATGGCGGCTATATCGTGTTGCTGGGTAACACGGTAGAAAATAGCGGCTCGCTCGTTGCAAATCAAGGTAGCGTGGTATTAGCTTCGGCACAATCTGCACTACTTGATTTTTATGGCGATGGCCTTGTGCAAGTTAAACTTGATGGCGATGCACTGAATGCGGTTGTTAACAACACTGGCAATATTGCTGCTGATGGCGGCACTGTGCAGCTTGCAACTAACGCGCGTACCGCCGCAATCAACGTAAGTGGCGTTATTCAAGCCAATAGCTTAGTAGCGCGCAATGGCGTGATTCGCCTAGAAGGCGGTGCAAATTCCACCGTCCTCGTCTCAGGTAAGCTTGAAGCAAGTGGCAAAACAGGCAACGCTAAAGGTGGCTATGTTGCCGTGACTGGCGAGCGGGTAGGACTGCTTGATGGTACAACCATCGATGTATCAGGTAATGCTGGCGGTGGCACTGCACTGGTGGGTGGCGATTATCAAGGCAAGAATGCCAATATACAAAATGCTGACCGCACTTATGTAGCAAGTGGGGCTTCTATTATTGCGGATGCATTAGATTCTGGTGATGGCGGCAAAGTGGTGGTTTGGGCAAATGATATCACCCGTTACTACGGTAACATTTCTGCCAAAGGTGCAGGCGCATCTGGCAACGGTGGGTTTGCTGAAGTCTCAGGCAAACGTTTATTGGATTTTCAAGGTAAAGCTGATTTAAGTGCTGCACAAGGCAGAGGCGGTAACTTGCTGCTAGACCCGCTCAATATCACTATTAGCAATGGCGCTGATACTAGTACTGCAGGCTTCACTGCAGCGAGTGATATTACTGAAGCGTTTGCTGATGACTTCGGCTTGGCTAGTGTGTTCAATGTTACGGCTGGCACTGGCAGTTTTGCGGGCATCGCAGCGGGCAGCACCATTACCTTACAAGCGACTAATAATATTACCGTTAGCAACGCATTTAATGTGGCGACTGCTACGGGTTCAGCCAATAACAGCCTAGTATTGCAGGCTAACAACAGCATTGACATCAATGCTGCCGTTACCACAACAGGTACTGGCTCAATTAACCTTACTGCCGATGCAGATAATAATGGTACTGGAACTGTAACACTTAATGCAGGGTTAGCTACAGCGGGCGGTGGAATCACACTTTCTGGCTTTAGAATCACTGGCGCAGCAGCTGGCACTATCAACAGTGGTGGTGGTGTAGTTTCGCTCAGTAATCGTGACATAATATCCACGGTTGCGGGCGTCATCAGTGGCACAGGCGGTTTGACTAAGACCGGCACGGGCGTGATGACCCTAGGAGGGGTCAACACCTACGCCGGCGCTACCACCATCAGTGCAGGAACGCTGGCACTGAACGCCACAGGTACGATAGCGGCGAGTTCTGGCGTGGCTAATGCAGCGGCGTTCAGCATTGCGGCTGCCAAAACGATTGATTCAATGACAGGCGCAGGTACAACCGTCCTAGGTGCGAATATTCTGACCATTGGTGATGCAAGTAACACCAGCAGTACCTACAGTGGTGTTGCGAGCGGCACAGGCGGTATCACTAAAGCAGGCACAGGCACATTGACTTTGTCAGGTGCAAACACCTACACAGGTGCAACCACTATCAATGCAGGTACCCTACAACTTGCAGGCGGAGCAGCAATTGCAGATACCTCAGCCGTTACACTGGCCAATGTGGCTGGAGCAACGCTCAATTTGAACGGCACCAATGAAACCATTGGTTCATTGGCTGGCGGCGGAGCAGCGGGTGGAAATGTTACGCTGGGGTCAGGTACTTTAACGACAGGTGTCAACAACACCGCAACCACTTACACAGGTGTAATGAGCGGCACAGGCGGTTTAACTAAAGTAGGAAGTGGTGTGATGACCTTAGGTGGCGTAAATACCTATACAGGAGCAACCACTATTAGCGCTGGTACGTTGGCACTTAATGCAGCAGGCACAATAGCTGCGAGTTCTGGAGTAGCCAACTCTAGTACTTTCAGTATTGCTGCTGCCAAAACCATTGACTCTATGACGGGTGCAGGTGTAACAGTGCTGGGTGCAAACACTCTGACTATTGGTGATGCGAGCAACACTAGTAGCACTTATACTGGTGTCGCGAGTGGCACGGGCGGCCTTACTAAGGCGGGCACAGGCACACTTACTTTAGCTGGCAATAATACCTGCACTGGGTTGACCACTGTCAATGCAGGAACGTTAGCAGAGGGTGTAAATAACGCACTTTCTAGCGGTGCAGTCACTGTATCAGGTGGCACTTTCGATATTGGAACATTTACCGATACCGTTGGCGTAGTGACTCTGGCTAGTGGCAATATCAATGGAACAACTGGGGTGCTCACAGGCACTTCCTATGCGGTGCAAAGCGGTACAGTGGCTGCTGTTCTTGGGGGCGCTGGCGCCTTAACCAAAACAACCGCTGGTACGGTCACACTGTCGGGCGCTAACACCTATACAGGAGCAACGGCAGTCAATGCTGGTGTGCTAGTAGCCGCAAACTCAAGCGCACTTGGCACAACGGCGGCTGGCACAACAGTGGCTAGTGGTGCAACCTTAGTATTGCAAGGCGGCATTGCCATTGGCGCAGAAGCTTTAAGCATCAATGGCACAGGTGCTGGCAGCATCGGGGCATTGAACAATATCAGCGGTAATAATAGTTACGGCGGTATAGTCACTTTGGCCGGCAATAGTGAAATTCAATCAGACGCTGGTACGCTCACTCTTGGCGCTGCAAATGCTGTGACAGGCGCTACAAGTACACTCACGGTAGATGGCACAGGCAACACTGCGATTAATGGCACCATTACCACAACGACTGGCACGTTGACTAAAAACGGTACAGGTATACTCACGCTCACAGGTGCTAACACTTATACAGGTCTTACTACTATTAATGCAGGTACACTCAGAAACGGTGCAAATAATACAATTTCTACTGGCGCTGTGACGGTTAATAACGGTGGTACCTATGATCTCAATGGTTTCTCAGACACGATTGGTGCACTTGCTGTCAATAGTGGTACTACAGGCGGCACAGTGACGACGGGTGCAGGCACTCTCACATTGGGCGGTAATGTCACTTCAACAGGGGGTGCTGGTAACGCTAGTATCAGCGGCAACCTTGCTATGGGTGCAGTAACACGTACATTTACTACTACTAATGCGGCAGATGGCTTAATCGTATCTGCTGTGGTAAGTGGCGCAGTAGGCCTTACCAAAGCAGGCAATGGTACAGTGACTTTATCTGGCGCAAATACTTATACAGGGGCAACCACTGTTAGTACAGGTGCGCTAGTCGCTGCTAATGCAACGGCACTAGGTACCGTTGCAAGTGGCACAACAGTAACCAGTGGCGCAACACTCAATGTGAATAATGTTAACCTAGCGGCAGAATCTATTACCATTAATGGGACTGGAGTAGGCGCTGCAGGCGCACTCACAGGAACTGGCGCAGCAGTTTTGGCTGGCAATGTTACAACCGCGAGTAATAGCGCAATTGGTACTACTTCGGCGGTATCAGTACTCACTTTAAATGGCGTTGTCACAGCGGCGAATAACCTTGGTATTGTCGGTGCTGGTGATGTAACAGCAAGTAATGCGGCCAATAACTTTTCTACCGTTAATATTAGTGGCGCTAAAAACGTAAACTTGCAAGATGCCAACGCGATTGTATTGGGGAATGGCGCATCAAACTTAACGGGTAATTTAATCGTGCAGGCAGGTGGCAATGTGACGCTTGCCAATATCGTAACTACTACGGGTGGTGATATTACCCTAGCGGGTACAAACTTCATCAATAATGCAGGTTCATCGGCATTGTCTGCTAGTGGTCGCTGGTTGGTTTACTCTACAGCGCCAGCAAGTGATACTTTTGGTGGCTTGTTAAGTGGCAATCAAGCCATTTGGAACACCACATATCCAACTGCCGTTTCACAAACAGGCAATCGTTATGTATTTACCAATACCCCAAACTTAACTGTCACTTCAACGAATCAAACTAAAACCTATGGCCAAGATGGTGCGCCAACGGTAGCGAACGCATACACTGTGACAGGCTTTATCAATGCAGCAACGTTTGGTAATGTATTCACGCAAGATACAGCAGCTAATACGGTCACAGGCTCAGCAACATCAATAGGATCTTCAGTCACTGCAAATGTGAGTGGCTATGCTATTGATGTCACACCAATCATAGCAACAACGGGTTATACCCTGACTAAAAACGCTACTGGTGTGCTCACAGTGAACCCTGCTGCGTTGACAGTGACTGCTAATGACCAAACTAAAACCTACGGTCAAACTTTTAGTTTTGCAGGCACGGAATTTACGAGTGCAGGTTTACAAAATGGCGAGACTATCGGCAGTGCTACTTTCACAAGCACAGGCGCTGCTAATACGGCAAATGTTGTGGGCAGCCCTTATGTGATCACTGGCAGTGCAGCTACTGGGGGCACATTTAACACCAGTAACTATGTGATTAGCTATGTGGATGGCGCCATGACGGTGACGCCAGTTACTATTAACTTAAACGGCACACGTACCTATAACGGCACCACTGCTTTTAATGCAAGCACTTTTGGTACTATCAATGGCGTGCTAGGCCAAACACTCAACCTCTCAGGTGCTGGCTCAGTAGCCAGCGCTAATGCAGGCGCTGCGCAAACAATATCATTAGATTCACTGGCTCTGGTTGATGGTACGGGCTTGGCTTCCAACTACACACTCAGCGGTGGCACGTATACAGGCAATATTAGCCAAGCTAACATTACTGTAAGCACTATTGATGTGACTAAAACCTATGATGGCAATACTACAGCTGCGGGCACTGCGATACTGACAGGTGGCACATTGTTTAATAATGCAAGCAACGGCGGTACGCTAGATAGCTTAAGTGGTGGCACATTTGCTTACACTGACAAAAATGCAGGTATCAACAATAAAACTGTTACTACAAGCGCTGTAGCGGTTAATGATGGTAATAGTGGTGGCAATTACCAAGTCACTTATGTGGATAACACAACTAGCACCATCAATAAAGCTAATATCACCGCAGTTACTGGCATCACCGCTGCAGACAAGATATATGACGGCAACACCAGTGCGACTTTGAATACTGCGAGCGCAGGATTTACTGGCATTGTTGCAGGTGAGAGCTTGAACGTTGGCACG
>JBKJUR010000038.1:0-88876 GCA_046590165.1 Methylotenera sp. | reverse complement strand
TACAACATGATTGAAGATGGTGATACCGTGCTGGTGTGTATGAGTGGCGGTAAAGATTCTCACGCCATGCTGATGATATTGTTAGCGCTACAAGAGCGCGCGCCGATTAATTTCAAGCTTATCGCAATGAATTTAGATCAAAAGCAGCCAGGCTTCCCTGCTGATATTTTGCCCGCTTATTTTGAAAAACTCGGCATTGACTACCGTATTGTTGAAGCAGATACCTATTCTATCGTTAAAGAAAAAATACCTGAAGGTAAGACCACTTGCTCGCTATGTTCGCGTTTACGCCGCGGTGTGATTTACACCACAGCAAAAGAATTGGGGGCGAATAAAATCGCGCTTGGGCATCACCGTGACGACATTGTAGAAACTTTATTTCTTAACCTGTTTTTTGGCGCAAAAATGAAAGCTATGCCGCCTAAATTGGCTACCAACGATAAACAAAATATTGTGATTCGCCCGTTGGCCTATTGCAGTGAGAAAGATATTGCCAGCTACGCCCGCCAAATGGAGTTCCCTATTATTCCTTGTGACTTATGCGGTAGCCAAGAAAACTTACAGCGCCAAAAAGTAAAAGACATGTTGCAAGCTTGGGAGCGCGAACAGCCAGGACGCGTGAATAATATATTCCGTGCCATTGGTAATGTAGAGCCTTCACATTTAGCTGACTTTAACTTGTATGACTTTAAAAATCTAACCCAGGCAAAGCCAGAAGATGAAGATCCTCTGTTCGGTGACATTGCTAATGAAGGTCCGGCTTTGAGTTTAAATAGCACGGATGGCACAAGAATCGAGTTTACGCGCAACAAAACAACATCTGAGAATCAGTAAATTAACGTACTATGTACCGTAAGTTGTTGTCCTGTAGCCATTTACCTTGTTATCATTCAAGTAATTACCTTTTAATCCCATTTGCTGCATCCCATTTTTAGGCATTCATGTCCAAACTGTTAATTGTTGAATCACCTTCCAAAGCGAAAACGCTGAAAAAATATCTCGGAAGCGATTTCGAAGTACTCGCCTCTTATGGACATGTACGCGACTTAATTCCTAAAAATGGTGCGGTAGATACGGCCGATAATTTCGCCATGAAATACGACATTATTGAACGCAATAGTAAGCATGTAGATGCAATTGCCAAAGCCGTGAAAAATGCAGATAGCATCTACCTCGCAACCGATCCGGACCGCGAAGGTGAGGCCATTTCATGGCATATTGCCGAGATTTTAAAATCTAAGAACCTACTTAAAAACAAACTCATGAAACGCGTAGTGTTCCATGAAATCACCAAAAGTGCCGTAGAACACGCCATTGCCGAACCACGCGACATTTCTATGCCTATGGTAAATGCACAGCAAGCACGTCGTGCGTTAGATTACTTGGTAGGCTTTAATTTATCACCATTATTGTGGAAAAAAATCCGTCGCGGGCTTTCAGCTGGTCGCGTACAAAGCCCAGCTTTACGCTTGATTGTTGAACGTGAACTAGAGATTGAAGCTTTTAAATCACAAGAGTATTGGTCAATTCATTTAGATGCTCTAAAGCATAGTCACGGCTTTCGTGCTAAGTTAATTCAACTTAATAACGAAAAAGTTGAACAATTTACAGTTATCAACCATGACCAACAATCTGACATTGTCGGCAAACTATTACTAGCAAGTGCGGGTAAAACGACCGTTTCTCGGGTTGAGAAAAAACAGCGTAGCCGTAGCCCTGCCGCGCCATTTACTACTTCAACGCTACAACAAGAAGCAGTGCGCAAATTAGGCTTTACCACCGCACGTGCTATGCGTGTTGCCCAGCAACTTTATGAAGGTATGGATGTTGGTAGCGGTACGGTAGGTTTGATTACTTACATGCGTACTGATTCGTTCAGTATCGCCGCGGAAGCTGTGATGCAAATTCGTGATTATGTGAAAAAGAATTTTGATACAGAATATTTGCCAAAATCGCCTGTCATGTACAAAACGAAATCTAAAAGTGCACAAGAGGCACATGAAGCGATTCGCCCAACAGACATTAGCCGTACACCAGTAAGTGTGCGTCAATTTTTAACAGACGAGCAATTCAAACTGTATGAAATGATTTGGAAGCGCGCACTTGCTTGCCAAATGTCGCCGGCTAAATTTGATGCAGTGAGTGTAGATTTAAGCGTAGGTAGCGATGCCAATTTGTTCCGTGCTTCTGGTCAGACTTTAGTATTTCCAGGCTTTATCGCCGTATACATGGAAGGCACTGATGACGAGGAAGAAGAGGGTGAAAGCAAGTTACCACATCTTGAAACGGGTGAAATCCTCACCGTGGAAAAAATATATGGTGACCAGCACTTTACTGAGCCTCCACCTAGGTATGGTGAAGCCAGCTTAGTTAAAATCTTAGAAGAGTATGGTATTGGCCGCCCTTCTACTTACGCCAACATTATCAGTACACTGCAAGACCGGGAATATGTATTACTGGATAAAAAACGTTTCACACCCACCGATGTTGGTCGTGTAGTGAATAAATTTTTAACCGAACATTTTACCAAATATGTGGATTACGACTTTACCGCCAATTTAGAAAATGCATTAGATAGCGTGGCTGAAGGTGAACGTGAGTGGATTCCACTCATGGATGAGTTTTGGCAGGGTTTTAACCAACAATTACTCAGCAAGGCGAACGTAGATCGTCCAGGTAATGAATTGATTGATGAAGCTTGCCCTAAATGCGGTAAACCTCTACAAAAGCAATTAAGTCGTTATGGCACATTTATTGGCTGTACTGGTTACAACGATACGCCAAAATGTGATTACAAACGTAGTTTAAATGGTGCGGCACAAATTGGTAGCGATCCAATAATCATTGGTACTGATACTGCCACAGATAAAGAAATTATGCTGATGAACGGGCCTTATGGCCCTTACTTGCAGCTAGGTCTAGCAGTTGAAGGTGAGAAAAAGAAACCAAAACGCGTAAGTGTGCCTAAAGAAATTTCTATTGCTGATATGAATTTAGAAACAGCAAATATGCTGCTATCTTTACCCCGTGACTTAGGTTTACATCCCGTCACAAATAAAAAGGTTATCGCTAACATTGGCCGTTTTGGGCCTTATGTGAATCATGATGCTAAATTCAAATCTATACCCAAAAGTGAGAGTGTCTTTACTATTGATTTAGATGGAGCCGTGGCTCTATTAGCTGCAGCTAACACAGGCCCTGCGCCATTATGCTCACTTGGCAACCATCCTACTGAAGATGGACAAATTGAAATATTTGCCGGCCGCTACGGACCTTATGTGCAACATGGTAAAGTAAGAGCAACGTTGCCAAAAAGCGTAGAGCCAGAATCGCTTACTTTGGACGAAGCTTTAGAGCTATTAAGCGCTAAGGCTGCCAAAGAAATACCGGCTAAGAAAACTGTAGCTAAGAAAACTTTAACCAAGAAAACCAGTGCAAAAAAGTCTGATGTGACGGAAGCAGTAGCAAATAAAACCACTAAGAAAGTGTCAGTAAAAAAAGCACCTGTGAAAAAAGTAGCGGCCAAGAAAACACCAGCTAAAAAAGCTAGCCCTAAAAAGCCTGCGAGCGCTAAGGTTACAAGCTAAAAATATGTAAGATATAAGCCATAAAAAAAGCGGCAATTTAGCCGCTTTTTTTATGGTGCTTAAACAATAATCACATGTTACCCACTAACATTCTCACCTAGAGAGTTAGTGTCATTGTGTTCAATCCATTTACGAATTCGGTTTGCATCCCCAATTCTTGAGAGTTTACCCTCAGAATCAAGCAAAACAATAATCATCGGTTGACCAGAAATTTCCGCTTGCATCACTAAGCAACGGCCTGCTTCGTTAATAAATCCAGTTTTTGATAAACCAATTAACCAATTACCACCACGTACTAAAGCATTTGTGTTCACAAAGTTAAGAGGGCTGCTACGTCCATAAAGTGTAATTTCCTGCGAAGCAGTTGTAGTCACTTGACGAATTTCTGGGTAATGATAGGCCGCGTTCACCATTTTCACTAGGTCTTCTGCAGTAGAGACATTGCTGCTACTTAGCCCTGTAGCGTCAAAGAAATGGGTAGATTTCATACCCAATACCTCTGCTTTGCGATTCATCGCGCCAATAAAGGTGTTAATGCCACCTGGGTAATTACGTGCTAAAGAAGCTGCAGCCCTATTTTCTGATGCCATCAGCGCTAATTGTAAAAGCTCACCGCGGGTGAGCGATGTACCAACACCCAATCTTGAATGTGTCCCTTTGAGATAATCTACATCTTCATCTGCGATATAAAGTAAATCATCCATCGGCAGATGTGCATCTAACATTACCATTGCTGTCATCAACTTGGTTACAGATGCGATTGGCGTAGATAAATTTGTATTCTTTGCATACAGTGTTTCACCGGTTAGCTGGTTAATTACTAACGCTTTAGCAGACGCCAGCTGTAACGGTCCGCTGCCGTCATATGCATCCGCATACACAATAGATGCTTTTTGCGCACGTAAACGATGGTGAATTTTACTGCTGATGTGTTTACTGGGTTTTTGCTTAGAAATCTTATATTTACTGCTAGTAGAGACATGCTTACCCGATTTTTTACCAGCAGCATGCGATGCTATTGGAGAAAAGCTGAGCATAAACGCAATATAGAGTAGTAAAAATTTACGCATAAGATTTAATAAGTTTGTTCATTGTCATGTAGTTACAAATGAATACTATATAAAAACTTTAGGTTTGTCATTAATAAATTTTATTTTTATTTAACAGCCAACTACTTGCTCTAATGTAGCCTTAATTTTTAAGTAATTAAATATTATTAATTCAACTTAGAAGAGCCAAATTAACGGTAAAATTTACACTCGATATCAAACTGAGTAATAAAAATGCGTACTCCAGAATCTCTACTTTATAGTGCTGAACACTTATGGACGAAACCTACTTCTGAAGGTATATGGGAAGCGGGTATTACAGATTACGCACAGGATTTATTAGGAGATATTGTTTTTGTTGATGCGCCCAAGGTTGGCAGTTTGCTAATAGCGGGTCAACCATGCGGGTTAGTTGAATCGGTTAAAACAGGCTCAGACTTGCATGCATTAATAGATGGTGAAGTGCTTGAAATTAATCAAGATTTAATTAATAGCCCTGAACAAATCAATGACAAACCCTATCAAGCCTGGATTTTTAAATTCAAACCAAGTGAAAATGATTTTGAAAAAAAATTGCTCTCTGCAAAAGCTTACAAGGCGCTAATTAACCAGCTGTAACCCACCTAAAGCATTTAATAACATACTACTTTTGAAAGATTAAACGTACTGATTCAATCAACTTTTCAATTTCTGTTTTTATATTCAGGCTCATATTCTGCTCAATACGCGGCACTTCAACATCTAGCACTTCATGGACTTTGCTAGTTAATACCTGCTCTATAGCTGGCAACTCTGCATCCAAAGCCTGTTTAAAGTTATTTTTAGCAGTATCTGCCAATTCAGCAAAATCTTGCTTCAATGTTGCGCCCAACTCATCTGACAATCTCTGATACAAAGTAGGGAAAGTGTCGCCTAACTTTTGCTCCAACTGCTGCTGCGACTGTAATTGCAGCGCATCCAAATACACGCTTAGCTCTGCTTGCGATTGTTGCGTGAGACTTTGATACATAGAAGCTAATTCAGTCGCCAACTTAGTTTGATGCTCAGTTAGAAGGTCTTCATGCAATCGTGATATTTTAGTTTGCAATGCGTTTGTTGCATTTTCAATGGTTGTAGTCTGTAAGTTAGTTAAAGTCTCTTGCAACTGATTAGTCAATGACGCCTGCATCATTGGCAACACATCGCCAAGCTTGTCTTGCACTTCAGCAATGCCATTCGCCTGCATTTGAGTCAAAGCGCATTGGAGATTAGTTTCCATATCGGTTTTAATGATAGCCGCACTTGCATGCAGCAAGCTGGGCAACTCAGTCGCTAAGTCAGCTTTAGTTCTATCTACAAAATCGGCAGTATTATCCATCACTGCCCGCTCTGCGTTCGCTACCGCCTGCTTCAATTCTTGCACTAACGTTACATTAATTTGCTCACTTAAGCTTTGTTGTGACTGCTCAATCGCCGCGTTCAGCGTGTCTGTCATAGTGGCATTGCTAACAAGACGCGCCGCGGCCAACTCATCAATGACATACTGTTTAAAAACCGCTGTCGCCACTTGTTCAGTTGACTCAAATTTTTGTGCTAGCTGTTGAGACTGCTGATCATATTGTTGATTTAGTGCACTTGAAAGATACGCTTGATTAGCCTTTTGAATGTTCGCCGACTCGCTCAATAAAAAATTAATTAGCTCATCATGCATTTTTTTTCTAAATTTTTCAGTGACAGATTTCTCAATGTCCTCCTCTAGTTGCAATTTTAATTGAGGCTTAATTTGAGCAATAATATCGGCAATCAAATCAGCAGTAATGTTGCTTTGATTGATTGCAGGACGTGCTGCTGTGGCATGCACCTGTGTCAGTATAGGAATATCTTCTTCTTGCATGATGGCATCCCTTTCACATCTTTATTAATTTCAATTTGGCTGCAATTATCTAACTCAGCCCACTTAGTTTAACTCAGTCAACTTAATACAAGACTTAATACTAATCAGCAGCCATATCTGATGTTTTAATTTCATAACCACGGTCGCGATAAAATCTAAAACGCACTCTTGCGGCAACTTTATCCACTTCATCCACGCCAACAAGCTCAACTAAATGCCTGAATCGACTGAAAAACGGCGGATGCTGAGCCTGTAAATTAATCAAAATATCATCTTGAATCAAGTTCTCACCATTACTATCGAATACGATAGGTGAAAACTTGCTACCCGCCTCTAAAGACATGCTGCTTGGTAAAAAGCTAGCACCCGATTGCTGCCAAAGTAGTAGTTGCATGGCACTGCTCATAGCATCATTCTGGCTAAAAATCGTTAGCTGACGGCCTTTAGCCACTGCTTTCTCAGATAACTCTGCGGCTTTTGCAAGTTTATCTGGTACATTAAAAAAAAATTCTATGCGTGTCATTAAAGTAAATTAGGCAGCAGATTTAGTAGCACGCGCTACTAAAAACTCAGTTAATAAAGGCACTGGCCGACCTGTACCACCTTTTTCTTTGCCTGATTTCCAAGCAGTGCCTGCAACGTCCAAATGCGCCCATTCATACTTTTTAGCGAAGCGTGACAAGAAGCAGGCAGCCGTAATGCTCCCTGCAGCGCGCCCACCAATGTTAGCCATATCGGCAAAATTGCTATCTAATTGTGGTTGGTAATCATCCCACATCGGCATATGCCATGCGCGATCAAGTGATGTTTCGCCAGCTTGCAACAATTCTTTGGCTAAATCATCGTTATTACTAAATAAACCAGTCGCATGATGGCCTAAGGCAATCACGCAGGCACCTGTAAGTGTTGCAATATCCACAACTGCACTTGGCTCAAAACGTTCAACATAAGTAAGTGCATCACACAAAATCAAGCGACCTTCAGCATCGGTATTGAGTACTTCGATTGTTAAGCCTGACATACTTGTTAATACATCACCAGGTCTAATTGCACGTCCATCAGGCATATTTTCGCAGGTTGGAATAACACCAATCACATTAAGTGGCAGATCTAACTCAGCAATTGCTTTAAATGTGCCTAGAACACTCGCCGCGCCACACATATCGTATTTCATTTCATCCATCTCACTACCTGGTTTTAATGAAATACCGCCCGTATCAAAAGTAATACCTTTACCTACCAACACTACCGGCTTTTGATTTTTTTTACCTTTTAAATGCTGCATGATGATAAATTTCGGTGGCTCTTCACTACCCTGCGCCACGCCTAAAAATGAACCCATGCCTAACTTTTTAAGTTCATCACGATCTAGTACTTTAACTTTAAAATCATATTTTTTACCTAGCGATTCAGCAGTTTCAGCCAAGTAAGTTGGTGTACATACGTTTGGTGGTAAATTGCCTAGGTCTTTGGCCAGACTTACACCGGCAGCCAAGGCTTTACCATCGGCAGCACCTGCTTCAGCTTCTTTTACTTCATTAGCCTGTGAAACATTAACCGATAATTTTGTGATGCCTTTCTTAGCCTCGCTTTTCTTACCGTCCTCTTTTTTGTCATCATCTTTTTTACGTTTGATTGCATCAAATTTGTACGTTACATCTAGCGTTGCCTCAACCAAATGCGCTACCTTGCGACGTGTGCTAAGTTGATTAACTGGCAGTTCTGCTAAAAAAGTGACCGCGTCATTGGCGTTACTTGCAGCCAACGCTTTGATAGATGCTCGTACTGTTTGGCAGAATTGTTTGTCATTAAACTCATTAGCTTTACCCAAACCAACTAATAAGACACGCTCACTTAAAGTGCCTGGTACGTTGTGCAACATTAAGCATGACGCCAGCTTGCCATCCATATCACCACGTTTAACAATATTGCTGATATAACCTGACGATGCACGGTCAATTGCTTGCGCTGCGTCAGATAATTCATTTGATTCATATATGCCGACTATCACACAATTACTAAGCTGTTTTTCCGCATGACCGTTTTTTATGCTAAATTCTATGGTGCTGGATTTCATAACGTAAAACTCCGTATTGTTATATGTTTTTCTATTAGTAAATTAAATTATCGCGTGTTTTACACGTAATTCATAGTTGTAAATAATTAGACTTCAATAAATCATATGCTCTTTAGGCGCTCTCTTTTACAAGAACTTATTTCTACCGCTGCTGGTGCCTTCTTAATATTAGTGGGGATTGTGATTGCGCAGCGTGCTGGCTATTTAATTCGTTTGGCCGCAAAAGGCATACTGCCAAACGATGCCATCACTACTATGTTAGGTTTTAACATGGTTAAGTTCCTGCCCATGTTGTTATCACTCACATTATTTTTAGCCGTACTCATGACATTATCACGCTGGTATCGCGATTCTGAAATGGTCATCTGGTTTAGCTCAGGTCTCAGTATCAATAGTTGGATTCGACCCGTACTTGCGTTTACGACTCCTATCATCGTATTAATTTCCATGTTGAGTTTATTTATTATGCCGTGGGCCACTAACAAAGGCGAAGACTACCGCATTCAGCTCGAAAGTCGTGATGATCTGGCCTCTATTAGCCCAGGTGTATTCAAAGAATCTAGTAATGCAGAGCGGGTATTTTTTGTAGAAAGCTTTGATGAGCTTGGCAATATTGTTAAAAATATATTCGTACAGTCTATTCAACATCAAAAATTAGGCATCATTGTCGCTGCGCAAGGTAGCCGCTTTACCGAAAAAAACGGTGATAACTTTTTGGTCATGGAAAATGGTCGCCGCTATCAAGGTGAGCGTGGCACGGCAGAATTTTCAACCACCCAGTTCGAAAAATACGCCATTCGAGTAGAGGCTGCTGAAGTCAAACAAAAGCCACCTACTACACAATCAAAATCAAGCCGGGAATTGATTCAAAATAAAGACCAAGCCAATAGTGCTGAGCTGCAATGGAGGCTTGCAATTCCAATCTCTGCTTTGATACTCGCATTGTTAGCCATTCCACTAAGTTCGCTAGATCCACGCGCTGGTCGTTCAGCTAACTTTGTATTAGCTCTCGTTATATACATGATTTACAACAACATGCTAAGTATTATGCAAGCTTGGGTAGCACAGGGTAAGGTCTATGATGCGGTGGGCTTATGGCCTGTACATTTAGTATTTTTGTCGCTCACAGCCTATATGTTTTACCGACGTGTAAAACAGCTACCTATTTTCCCTGACTTTTTCCCAGCAATTTGGTCAAAAATTCGGAATAAAACTTAACTGGTCACACGCACGATAAAGTTAAATATACATTAAGCACCATATAACTGCATCAATCAAATCGTAAACACGTTTACATGAAAATTATTACTCGATATTTACTCAAAGAAATCAGCGGAAATGTGCTGCTCGTCACAGTGGCGCTCATGACCATGTTCTCATTTTTCGACTTAATTCAAGAACTTGAAAGCTTAGGAAAAGGTAGCTATGGCTTAAGTAAAATTATGCTGTATGTTTTGCTCAGCGCACCTGGTCATATTTACGAGGTAATGCCAGTAGCAGTGCTGGTTGGCTGTATGTATAGCCTAGGTCAATTTGCCCGCTATTCTGAGCTGGTTGTTTTGCGAGTAAGCGGCATTTCACTACAAAGCATCACATTAACGCTGTTAAAAGTTGGTTTAGTATTTACCATCATCACCTTCTTAGTCGGTGAACTAATTACACCGTTTAGTGAAAAAATGGCTCAACGCATGCGCATTAGAGCTACAGATTCTGTGATTGCACAAGATTTTAGATCTGGTCTTTGGGTAAAAGATGGCCGTAGTTTTGTTAACGTTGAAGATGTGCTAGCTGATGCGACATTACTAAATCTGCACATATATCAGTTTGACAAAAGCTTTAAGCTCGAAAGCACCACTACCGCTAAACGCGGGCAGTTTGTGGAAGATTACTGGAATTTAAAAGAAGTAACCCAAACTAATTTTGGTTCAGATACCGTTCATGTGTCCAAATTTGCAGATGCAAAATGGCGTTCACTTATTCGACCAGAACTACTTAATGTATTGCTAGTTTTGCCTGAAAAAATGTCAGCCTGGAACCTATATAGCTACATTAATCACCTGGCAATTAATAAACAAAAAACCACGCGCTATGAGGTCGCGATTTGGGCAAAAATGATTTACCCTCTCGCTTGCCTAGTGATGGTAATTTTGGCTTTGCCCTTTGGATTTATTCAACAACGTGCCACTGGCGCTAGCACCAAACTATTTGTCGGCATTATGCTAGGTGTGTTGTATCAAATCTTAAATCGGGTATTTGTGCATTTAGGCCTACTGAATGATTGGTCACCATTATTCAGCGCTGTTATGCCCACTATATTGTTCTTGATAGCTGGCTTAGCTATGTTGTACTACGTGGAACGACGATAATTTGAGTTTGTAGCAGCCTATCATGCAAAAACAATCGATCGCGATCAATAATCGCCCATAAAAAACCAAACCCGAATAACATCAAACTAGCTGATGCTAATATATATCTAGCAATGGCTAACTTAATAGTAAGTATCTGATTATTTTTATCTAATATTTTTAAACGCCAAGTTTGCATCGCCAGTGTTTGGCCACTTTTTTGCCAACACCATACAAAGTAAATACCGATAGATAGCCACAAAAAAAGCTGTAGCACATAACGCTTAATGTCATGACTAGCATCGCCTGCTATTAGTAAGAATGCCAAAGCACAAGCGAATGAAAGTGCAATGATCACTAGCGATTCATAAATAAGACAAGCCCCAAGCTTAAGTAAGGATGGGGCTTTTAATTCTAGTACTTTTATTGCCTGTACTTTTTTTGCTTGTGCATTTTGCTTGTCTTGCATAATTTAATCACATTCAGTTATTGCAGGTCAGCATCGTCATAAGTATCAGGTGACTCTGATCGTAATCTTGCTCGTTCTGATTCTGGCAGTTTTTCATATTCAGACCATTTTTGGCGCAACTCATTTTTTTTATCGGGGGCTAATGACTGAAATTGCTGGTGTTTTTTTCTCGCATTCTCGCGCTCGTACGGCGTCATACGGCTCCAATTTGACAGTCTCTTTTGCACCAGCACTTGTTTACTTGGGCTCATTTTTGGATAATCCCGAGCGATATCCAGCATTTTTTCACGCTGCCAAGGACGCAAAGTATCCCACTCTGAAGCTAACGGACTCAAAATCTTATGCTGGTCTTGGTTTAATTGCGCCCAAGATACATTATTTTCATCCGCATGCACAAACCCACTAAACATCAATACCAAGCAAACAAGGACGCTATTTTTTAATCTCGTGTTGAAACTAACCATGTATCAAACCCTTTATCTGCATAAGCTTCTGGTGGTAAATCTGATGCTAGCAAGAATGCATCACTATTTTCTAGATTATTATCAAAATTAAATTCTTGTACCGCAAAAAATGTAAGCAACATTACGCCTGCCATCATAGCGCCAGACATTGCGCGATGACTGCCAAGGAAATGTCCTACATGGTCACCAATCCAATGTAAGGTGTTTCCGCTGCGGCCAACAACACTATAGCCAGCAGCTGACTGCTTGGCAGTTAAATGATTAACGGCTAAATTACGAGCGGCAAACAAATGCTGCGTCAAGGCTGGGTTTAGATGTTGCGCATCATCATTCAACAAGTTGACCACATTCTGTGCCACCTGCTCTTCAGACATTTGATATGTTTGCGTAAATTCAGACATCGTTTTGTTTTCTTGTGTACTCATCGCTCGCCTCCTAATTTTTCGAGCCAGTGTTAGCGGACAATTGCTCGCCTAAACCAGGGTTAATCAAACGTGGCTTAACTAAACGTTCGTTGAGCATGCCGAGCTTCTCTAGACCTTGCGATTTAAGCTCGGCGGCTAACGCATGAACAGCCCGCGAACAATGGGTTTTAACACTGCCTTGTGAGCAGCCCATCGATTCGGCTGTTTCTGCCACATCCATCTCCTCCCAATAACGCAGGACAAAGGCTTCCCGTTGACGTGCTGGTAGCTTTTCTAATGCACGCTCAATCAACTTTATCGTTTGGCTACGCTCAAGTTGTGCGGCGGGTTCGTCGCTGTCATCTTCAACATCTATCGTTTCTAGTGGATCACGATCTTCGTCACCTTCACTGTTACCGCTAAATGAAGATAATAAGGTTGTCCATAAATTACGCACCTTTTGCCTGCGCCAAAAATCTCGCATGGTGTTTTGTAAGATTCGTTGAAAAAGCATAGGCAACTCTGCAGCAGGTTTATCGCCATATTTCTCTGCGAGTTTCATCATCGCATCTTGCACGATATCAAGTGCGGCATGATCGTCGCGCACAGCATACGTTGTCTGCTTAAAGGCGCGGCGCTCCACAGACTCAAGAAAATCTGCAAGTTCTTTGCTTGTAGCCATTATTCGGGATGAACCATTATGTAATTACCGTGCCGTTGATTTTGATTGAATATGAATTAGTGTGGACTAGTTGAATGTTGTCTATTTGTCACTTACTGACTAAGAATCACCAATTTCAATCAAATTATATCAGGTTTATATTTTCATCTAAGTGTTTACATCTTGCACTGGGCTCAGCTTTAGTTACAATCATATCAATTAAATTATTGAGTAGATGATGATGTGGAGACTAATTTTTTTAGGGTTAGTAATTTGGTTGGTTATTTATTTTTTCAAACGCAACTTTGGAAAATCAAATTTACCAAATAATACTACCGACAAACCTGTCGCCAGCGAATCTGAAAGCAATATCGAAAATGAGAGTATTGAAAACATGGTGCAATGCAGCAAATGTGCAGTGCATTTACCTAGGTCTGAAGCCTTTTTAGTTGATGGTAATTTTTACTGCAGCAAGGCACATATACAGAAGAAATGAGCCTGTTAAACTTTAATTTAAGCGCTTATCGAGACCTTGCCCGCCCAAGCGATGCACCGATACAAGTGCGTGCAATAAATGTACTCAATGTCTTTCGCTTTCTATTAAGTATAGTTTTTATTTTCACTTACCTATATATGGGTAGAGAACATTTGTGGGTCAACGAGTCTTCACCCCTATTTTTAAAATTATCGGTGACTTACTTTATCTTCAGCATATTGATATTGCTGATTAGTTCATTACAGAACACACCCTCTCACTTTCTATTACCGTTACAAATCATTGCGGATATTGTTTTTATTCTACTACTCATGTTCGCAGCTGGCGGCATCGGTAGCGGGTTAGGTTTACTACTTATTATTATCATTGTAACTGCCAGCTTGGTGAGTAATGGCCGACTGGCATTATTTTATGCTGCTATCGCCACTATCGGTTTACTGCTAGAACAGACTTATCAAATTTTCTTGGGGGATTTAGCGGTCACTAGCTACACTCAATCTGCTATGCTGAGTTTGAGTTGTTTTGCTACCGCATGGCTGGCTTACACGCTGGCAGATCGTATGCTTCGCAGTGAAGAGCTAGCTTCAGCACGTGGTTTAGATCTTGAAAATTTAGCCCAAGTAAATGCACTCATCACTCAAGAGATGCAAGATGGCGTCATTGTGGTGGATAAAGACCTAAATATCCGTCATCGCAACTTGCAAGCCGAATCTTTACTGCTTTTATCCACCGATAATACTGAAAACATCACTTTAAACAATACCGCACCTAATATAGCCGCAGTATTCAGTCATTGGGTAAAAGGCAATGACATCAGTAAAAACGTAATCGTAACAATCGCTGGACGTGAATTAAAACTGAGGTTCGAACCGATTGGCACTTTACGCAGCTCGGGAGCAGTCATTTTTATTCAAGACTGGAGCCAGATTCAGTCTACTGCTCAACAGGCAAAATTGGCAGCACTAGGCAGGCTCACCGCTAATATTGCTCACGAAATTCGCAACCCGCTCAGCGCTATTAGCCACGCCAATCAATTACTGCAAGAAGAAGAGCAGCTATCACTACCCACGCAACGCATGTTAGAAATTATCTCCAGTAATGTTGGGCGGATAGATCAAATCATTAAAGATGTGCTGGAACTGAATCGTCGCGACCGAACCCAACGGGAGAAAATTGAACTGCAGCAATTTTTAGGCGATTTTTATACACAATTCTGTGCTGTTGAAAAAATACCTGCTACACACTTTCAATTAAAACCGTGTTTAACAAAATTTCACACCTCTTTTGACCAGCGTCACTTAACACAAATTTTATGGAATCTTTGTAAAAATGGTTGGGAGCATAGTAAAAAACAGGCAGGTAGCTTACATTTAAATTGTCTGGCAATGAGTGGTGATAATATCAATGTCACTGCTTTAAACATTGAAATCTGTGATGATGGCAGTGGCGTAACAGAACAAGATCGTGCTAGATTATTTGAACCGTTTTTTACCACCAAAACAACGGGCAATGGTTTAGGGCTTTATATTTCACGAGAATTAGCAGAAGCAAACGGCGCAAATTTGCAATATCAGGCATTACCGGTAGGTAGCGCGTTTATTCTAAGGCTCAAAAAGGCATAATAGCGCATGACTCAAAAACTAACCTGCTTAATCGTCGACGATGAAACTGACATTCGTGAGCTGCTTACGATGACGTTAGAGCGTATGGATATTGAAACTTACAGCGCTTGTAATATCGATGAAGCCAAAACCTTACTTAAACAACGTCAATATGCGTTATGTCTTACTGATATGCAAATGTCTGGGGGTACAGGCTTAGATCTAGTCAATTATATTACTGAGCATCATGCTGGATTGCCAGTTGCCGTGATTACTGCTCATGCAAGTGCTGAAAACGCAGTATCTGCACTTAAAGCAGGCGCTTTTGATTACTTAACCAAGCCAATTTCATTAAAACAACTAAGGCCTTTGGTTGAGTTTGCACTTAAACTTTCTACGCAAACCAACACTAGAAAACCGAATACATTAGAGATGATAGGTAACTCCGAACCGATTACCTACGTACGTAATATGATTACCAAACTGGCGCGCAGTCAGGCACCGGTCTATATCAGTGGTGAATCAGGGAGTGGGAAAGAGCTAGCAGCAAAGTTGATTCACAACAATAGCTCGCGCGTAGATGGTGCTTTTATTGCCGTGAACTGCGGAGCGATTCCTGAAAATTTGATGGAAAGTGAGTTTTTTGGCTATAAAAAAGGTGCCTTTACTGGAGCGAATCAAGATAAAGAAGGCATGTTTCAAGCTGCGAGTGGTGGCACATTATTTTTGGATGAAGTTGCTGATTTGCCGCTAGCAATGCAAGTCAAGTTATTACGTGCCATTCAAGAAAAAAAAGTACGTATGGTGGGTGGCACCGTAGAAGAAACCGTAGATGTACGCATTATTAGCGCCACACATAAAAACTTAAGTGAAATGATGGATGCTGGATTGTTTAGGCAGGACTTATATTACCGTCTTAATGTGATTCAGTTAAAAATGCCAGCACTACGGGATCGCTCTTGTGATATCCCGCTACTTGCCGATATGTTGATGGCAAAATTATGTACCAACATGAATATCGCCACTCCGCAGATTGATATTAGCGCTCAGGCTTACATCAAAAAATTGCAGTTCCCAGGCAATGTACGTGAGCTAGAAAATATGCTGGAACGCGCTTTGGCAATGTGCGATGGAGTGAAAATTACCATTGATGACTTAATGGTTGAGAATCAGTCGAAAGCAAATATCGAACAAAAGACCTCATTCGACCTAGAGCAAACACGGGAAATAAGCCTATCAGATTATCTTGAGAATATTGAAAAGAGAGCCATTATTAAGGCATTAGATACCGCGAACAATAACAAAACTGCTGCGGCTAAATTACTAGGAATCAGCTTCCGTACTTTACGTTATCGGCTTGCTAAACTTGGCTTAGCAAAAGAGGATGTTGACTCAGACTTGGAGAATGAGACTCAGGATAATGAACTACAGCATCATGAGTCTCAAACTAAATCAAACTAGCTATGCTTTTAACTGATTGTCAGCTTGAACTTTAAGGTGTTAGCTTAAAACCAATGCCAAATAGGTGATGTACATTACTCCGTTTACCAATAAATGCCAGACTTTAATTCCACCTTTTGCCATTAAATATCGTAGCCAAATTGCAGCCATCAAAGTCATCGCAATACCTAGCACCACCTCTTTTCTTGGCTCCCAGGGCGTAAGCATAATACCGATTGCAGGTAACAATGTGCCTTGAAACACCATTGCACCAGTAATGTTACCGAATGCCAAAGTATCTTTACCTTTGCGTACCCACAAGATACTGTTTACTTTCTCTGGCAACTCAGTAGCGATAGGAATAATCAGTAAGGATAATAATAACGCTGATATACCAATCAGCTCAGCTGCCTCTTCAACTCCATCAATAAAGCCTTTAGCGCCTGCAATCAATAAAGTTAAGCCTAATACCAACTGTACTACAATCACCACCATATTATTGGGTAAACCAGCTTTGCATAAGAACATATCACTTCCCGCCTCAGTTGCATGCCCCTCCTCTACCAATGCTTTTGAAGCCCGAATTGTCATCATCACGTAAATAAAGTAAATCATTACCATGCAAAAACCAATACCGTAACGTACGGCTATTTGATCATGCGGAATGTACATCGCGATGGCAGCAAAGCCAAATGCAACTATAAAAAAGTTCAGATCACGTATTAGACCTGTACGTTCTGGCCTTAAATTACCGTGCGTGCCCCGGCGTTTCCAAACCGCTACTGCCATTAAAGAAATAGAAAGCGTAGCCAACATTAGCGGTGCACCCAAAATAGCACCCACACCAATCTCATGGTTGGTTTCCATATTTTGTGTACCTGCAAGCAAAGCAAGCAAAGGCACTGAAGTTTCAGGCAATGCAGTACCAACAGCAGCAAATAGTGAACCTGTCACACCTTCTGAAATTTTGAGTTTTTCACCCAAGTGCTCTAATGCATTAGTAAATACTTCTGCGGCTATTAAAATCAGAATCAACATGACAAATAGTTGTAAAAATACCATTTAGGCTTTCCTTAAATTTTGTAAACTAAAACTGGGTAATTTAAATTTTTAATAATAAATTTGGTACAAATGATCAAACTAACACAAAATAATTTAAGTAATTATTTACCAGTGCCATGATTTTATCGGATTACTAGAATATTTATCTACAATTTCGCATAAAATTAGCTGATATGAAAACTTATGTGATTGATGATGCAGGTTTTGTAGCGGATACGCAATTTATTGCGTCACCTAATTACGATGAACGCCCAACGTTGGCAAATGGGTTATCTTCCGAAAACCTGACTTTTAAGAACTCAACCCTTCAAAACTCAGCGCCAGTCGATATCTGCCTGATTGTAGTCCATAACATTAGTCTGCCTCCTAGCCAATATGGCGGCAATGGCATTATTGAACTATTTACCAATCAACTTAATCCGGATGAACATCCTTACTACGCAGAAATTTATACGCGTAAAGTTTCATCACATTTTTTGATTCGACGTGATGGCGAACTTATACAATTTGTGTCATGTTTAAAACGTGCATGGCATGCTGGGGTATCAAAATGGCAATCGCGTGAACGCTGTAACGATTTTTCTGTCGGAATAGAGCTTGAGGGTTCAGACTTTGACGCATTTGAAGCTAAACAATACCTTACACTAATGAGTTTGATAGCAAGCCTCAGAAATCGCTATCCTATACAAGATATTGTGGGACATTCTGAGATTGCACCAGGTAGGAAAACAGATCCAGGACCTTTTTTTGATTGGTCGGAAATTAAGTCTGCTAATCACTAAACACTGATGAGATTAACTATATCTAAAAAGGTTATTTGAAGCTGTATGTTAAGAACGTCATATACAAATGTTACTTTTTAAAGATAAAAGCACAAACTAATTCATTTATGCATAAAAATATTCAACTCATCTTAATCTCATTATTTTCCATACTCTTAATTGGCTGCAGCAATAAAGAAGATAAATCAGCCGAACAAAAAACACCTAAGCCAACCTTAGTCACAGTCACGCAAGTGAAGCAACAGCCACTAGAAATCACCGAAGAAGCAATTGGTACCCTAGAAAGCTTAACTGACCCCACAGTGGCCGCAGAAGTTGCTGCAAGGGTCATCAAAGTTCATGTAAACCCCGGTCAATCAGTCAAACAAGGACAATTGATTGCAACCTTAGACGCAGCAGATTTTGGTATGCAACGTAACGAGGCACAATCTGAGGTGGCGCGCATAGAGGCGCTATTAGCGAACCAAGCCAAAACCGTAGCGCGCAATCAAGCGTTGGTAGATAGGAAGTTTATTTCACAAAATGCTGTTGATAACGATATGGCTCAGAAAAATGCTCTAAAACAACAGTTAGAAGGGGCAAAGGCACGAGTCGGCAGCATCAATCATACCAGTAGCAAAACTAAAATTTTTGCACCCGTGAGCGGCATAATTGAAACAAAATTAGTAGATACAGGTGATTTTGTGAATGTGGGCGACCCGATTGTGCAAATCATCTCTCAACAGCGCTTGCGTGCACATTTACCTTTTCCTGAACAAATTGCAACAAAACTTAAACCTGGCCTAAAAGTACGTTTAACTACACCTACCACTTCTAAAGTATTCAATACGGTAATTCATGAGTTAAAACCGATGATTACCGCAGACAACCGCACTGTAGACGTCATTGCCGATGTATTTGATGCTACAGGCTGGCAACCTGGTGCCAGCGTGACTGGCAGCGTTATTTTAGGTGAGCAAGCTACAGCGATGATGGTGCCGGAGCAAAGCGTAGTATTGCGCCCTGCAGGCCAAGTAGTCTATGTAGTACGCAATCACACTGCCTATCAAGCCATTGTAACAACAGGTTTGCGCAAGGAGGGTTCAATAGAGTTAACAGAAGGTGTCAATCCAAATGACATCGTTGTAGTGGATGGTGCCGGCTTCTTAACTGACAATGCTCCAGTAAAAGTGAATGAAGCCAGTACTAGTAAATAAAACTAGCTTTAAAAAATTGTAAATCTTAAAAATAACATCTGAACATGACCTTACCTGAACTCTCCATCAAACGTCACGTCCTCGCTTGGATGCTATCAGGCGTGATTGTTTTACTCGGTGTCATTTCGTATCAGCGCATCGGTGTAGACCGCATTCCTGCTATTGATTTTCCAGTGATTCTAGTCACCACCACCTTGCGCGGCGCTAACCCAGATGTAGTAGACGCCAGCATCACCAGTGTGATTGAATCGTCAATCAATACCACACCTGGCATTGAGCATATTCAATCATCTTCATCCCCTGGTGTTTCAAGTATCAGTATTACTTTTTCGCTTGATAAGAATATTGATGTTGCTTATAACGAAGTACAAGCCAAAGTAAGCCAAGTATTACGGCGCTTACCCGATGACACTGACCCACCTATCGTACAAAAAGTAGATACCAATGCATCCGCTGTAATATGGCTGGCTCTGAGCGGTGATCGAACCATACAACAACTCAATTTATACGCTAACAATATATTAAAAAAGAAATTTGAAACGATTAATGGTGTAGGTGAAGTGACGCTTGGTGGACGTAGAGACCGCGTGATTCGCGTGAATATTTCGACTGAACGCATGGCGGCATACAAACTCACTGCTAACGACCTCATTACTGCGTTTAACCGAGAGCACGTGCAGTTGCCGGGTGGCTTCTTGGTGAGTAATCAGTCTGAGCAATTATTAAAACTTGATCTTGAGTTTCACAATATTAAAGATTTAAATGAACTCGTCATCGTGGCAAAAGCTGGCGCCCCAATACGCCTAAAAGATGTAGCTACCATAGAAGATGGCATTACAGATAATCGTCAAATCGCTCGATACAATGGTAAAACCACCGTAGGCTTAGGCATAGTAAAGGTCGCAAATGCAAATACCGTAGCAATTATTGATGAAGTTGAGCGCCGGCTAAATGCAGATATTAGGCCTAATCTGCCTGCTGGTATGCACTTAGAAATCTCTACCAATGATTCTATTTTCATTAATCAACTAGTTGCATCACTTAAAGAACATTTGGTTGAAGGTACTTTCTTAGCTGCCTTCATCGTCTTTATTTTCCTTCGATCTATTCGTTCGACCTTAATTATTGCTACCGCTATTCCTGTCTCACTTTTAGCAGCCATTGCAGTGATGTACTTTTCAGGCTTCACTTTCAATTCCATGACGCTTTTAGCACTACTCCTGTTAATTGGCGTAGTGGTAGATGACGCCATTGTAGTGCTTGAAAATATTCACCGGCACCGACAACGCCTAGACCCTAACCCCATGACTGCAGCCATTAATGGCTCTAAAGAGGTTACGTTTGCGGTCATTGCAGCATCATTATCATTGGTGTGTATCTTCGCCCCTGTTATCTTTATGGATGGCATTGTAGGCAAGCTATTCAAGTCTTTTGGCGTAGTAGTTACGTTCGGTGTGATGGCTTCATTATTTGTATCACTCACACTTACCCCCATGTTGTGCTCACGCTTTTTAAACGTTAGTACTAAAGAAAATAAGTTTTACAGCACAATAGGCAGAGCACTGGATTCTTTTGATAATCAATACAGAAAACTATTGAGTATGGCGTTGCACCATCGTGCCGTAGTACTTTTAGTGACTGTCATTTTTGTAGCAGTCAGTGGATTTTTAACACTCAAATATGTGGATAAAGATTTCATACCAGAGTCCGACGAAGGTAGCTTTACAGTTACAGTAAAAACTCCGCTTGGCTCTAGTTTAGATTACACAGATTCTCGTATGAAGTTAGTAGAAGCCACTATTGCAAGCCACAAAGATGAAGTAGCCAGTTACTTTGCCACCATTGGGGCTGGCTCACGCGGGCAGGTAAACCAAGGTAATATCAGCGTACGCTTAAAACCTAAAACAGAACGTAAAAAAAGCCAGCAAAAACTCATTAAAGAACTTAAAAAGGAATTTGATTTAATTCCAGGTGTTCGCGCCCTGCCTACTGCCTCATCAATTGCACGTGGCCAACGTTCAGAGAAATTACAATTCAACCTCACTGGGGATAATCTACAAGAAATTGGTCGTGTTTCTAAACTCATGCAGCAAGCACTTGGCAGCAATACCGATATAGGTAAAGTAGATTTAGATGTTCAATTAGATTTACCGCAACTAGCCATGAAAATTGACCGCACACGTGCCGCCACTTTCGGCTTGAGTGCGAGTGATATTACAACTGCAGTAAGCTTATATGCTGGCGGTATTGACGTAGCCAAATTCAACGATAATGTAGGCGATGGTCAACGCTACGATATTCGCCTCAAAACAACAGAAGGTGATTTAAAAAGTGTTGCAGATTTAAGCAAAATCTATCTTAGAAGCAGCAGTGGTGAGCTCGTGCGCCTAGATGCACTAGCAAGCTTTAAGCAAGAGTTAGGTGCAGCCGTCATTGGCCGCTATGATTTACGCTACGCTGCCAATTTTTACGCTAACCCGAATATTCCGTTGGGTGATGCTGTAAACATAGTCAATGAAACTGCCGCTAAAGTTGTGCCGCCTAATTACAGTATCAAACTTACTGGTCAAGCAGAAGAATTTGGCAAAACCATCAAAAATATAAGTTTTGTATTTTTACTCGCGTTCATCTTGCTTTATATGGTTCTAGCAAGCCAGTTCAACTCTTTTATTCAACCATTCATCATTATGCTGGCTCAGCCACTAGCCATTATCGGCGGGTTAATTGCATTGCTGATTTCTGGCGACACACTCAATATGTACTCAATGATAGGCTTGGTGTTGTTAATTGGCTTAGTCGCCAAGAATTCAATTTTACTGGTAGATTTAACCAATCAACTACGAGAAGGCGGCGCTAGTATTAACGATGCACTTAAAGAAGCCTGCCCGATTAGGTTAAGACCTGTGGTAATGACCTCACTCACGATTATCTTAGCCTTGTTGCCTGCAGCGCTAGGACTTGGTGCAGGCAGTGAGACGAATAAACCGCTTTCAGTCGCCATTATCGGCGGTATGATTTCATCGACATTGCTGACTTTGGTGGTAGTGCCAGCGGCTTACTCCTTGGTGATGAGTGGGTTGGATCAGTTCAAAAAACCAGTCTAAAACTTTGTTCGAGCCTAAATTGGCTCCTCGACCTGAGCTCGAACCAGGGACACACGGATTAACAGTTTTTAGAAATTATTCAGCACCGAAAGTCATTATATAGATTATGATTTTTTGTGCTTTATTTGTGCTTTATTTGCACTAAATATACGATTGCTATGTTTGAAAATAATATTGCTCTTAATTAAACCATCTTGAGATGAATAATGAGAAATAAAATTATTTACTGGATAATATGTTTTTATCTATTAGCGGCCTTTGGTGATTATTTAGCCCGCGAAGGACTTAAGCAAGGATTAGTAGACAAATTTTATGGAGGGATGGGTTCTTGACCGCAATGTCACTTGCAAAAGGCCTTCTGTGGCCAATCCATATTGCTAAAGGTGAATTTGTTCAAGAACGTCCAATCCCTAAACAGAAAGTTTCTGATGAAAACATAGCCTCCTACTTCGCCAGAGAACTAAATAAAACATACAAATATCCCCTTTGTGATAAGGGGCAGTGTGTTCAGAGTATAACCTCTATAGGAAATTCAGTTTTAGCAACATATTTAATTACTCAGCCGAATGTCACAAAGTCTGAATTCGTAGTAAAAGCAAATCAAGAACTTTGTAAATCTATCCAAGAAGATTTCCCAGATAAATCTATGAAGTGGATTGGCACCTATTACCTTAAAGATGGAAGCATTTACACCACAACCGAATTAACTTTTCAAGACTGCCCCAAAATAATTGGGAGTGCAAATGAATCGCGATGAACTCATTCGTCTATCCACAAAAGGTGACAAGCAGTCGCTTGAAGACTTATTCAAGCTTGGCGAGACTCTGCTTATAAAAGGAAGTTTTGAGGAAGCTTCTAAGGCTTTCAAAGAGTCTGCGATTTCCTATCGTATTTCGGCGTATAGAACCTCTAGTAGAGCAATGGAGGGTAACAGTAAAGCATATTGGGCTGAAGAGGAAGTGAAACTTATCAAGCATTGGATTGAGTTGAATCCTAAAGGTCTCAGAGCAATACCAAGAAAAATTGAGTATATGAATAGTGAGTTATTGTTTAAAATTCTAGGTGATTACATTTGGCCAAAATGTAATCCAGAAGAACAATTTTACAGTTTAATTACAATCCTAGAAACATCACTTGATGAAATCGATGGTAAAGACTTACCTGCTAATAGCCCATTCAGAAGGGTGCTAGGTTTAATGAGTGAATACTATGGGATTGGTAACCCCTCCATATTTGACTATCTAAATAATCTAAATGTTCGGATATACTCAGATTTGCTTAATTATGAAATTGAAAGGCTCTCATTGTCGTTACCTTGTAACCAATAACTCATCCATAAAACCTGAAAATTATGTAAGCACCGTGTTTGCACTTTTGTGTTTACAAATGCGCACTCTTGGGAGGGAGGGTGGGTAGGGTAGCCAATGACAGATTTAAAGCAGTATAATTAATATCAAAATTGCTTACATAGTGCTTACATCAAAAATGAAAAAGGCCAGCGCCTAAACGCTAGCCTTGATATATTTGGCTCGCCAGCTAGGGCGAGAACAATTTAGCTAGTTCCAATTAGCTAGTTCCAATTCGGTATAGCTTACCGTTTAATAATCTTAACCAAATACTCCAACGTCAGGTCAGCAACTTTAGGTTGCCATAGCTCAGACTTTTCAGGGAAGTTTTTGAACTCACCACTACGAGAGTAACCAAGTCGCTCGTAGAAGGCGATGAGCTCTTCACGTAAGGTAATAACCGCCATATGAAAGCCCACTACACGCCATTCTCTTAAAGTCATCGCTTCTGCTGCCATAATCATGGCGGCACCATGACCTTTATTCTGCAAGGTAGGCTTTACAGCTATCATGCCGAGATGTGCAATATTTTTACCATAAGCATCTTGCCGCTCGCAACACACGGTGGCAACAACTTGATCGCGGAGCACGCCGACTAAAACAAATGCATCTTCACGCTGAATAATACGGGCAATTTCTTGCGTAGTAGTGCGTAAGCCATCGAGAATATCGGCTTCGGTTGTCCAACCTGCACGACTGCTTTCGCCACGATAGGCAGAGTTAATAAGTTCAGCGATGGCTTGCGCATCGCTGAGTTCGGCTTTATGAAACTGGAGCATGTTGACTTAACTTATTAAATTGACTTAATTTTTACTGACTAATTTTTGTACGACTAAACTACCGATCATATCGCCTTCTACATTTACTGTGGTGCGTATCGTATCAAGCAACCTATCAATAGGTAACAAAATTGCAATCGCCTCTGCGGGTAGACCAACAGACTGCAATACCATGACCATAGTGACCATGCCTGCACTTGGAATACCAGGCGCCCCAACAGCAGCTATCATAGCAGTGACAAACACAATAAGTTGTTGCGTTAAATTAAGGTCTATTCCGACCAAATTGGCAATAAACAATGCAGCTGCAGCTTCATAAAGTGCTGTGCCATCCATATTCACAGTGGCGCCTAGCGGCACTACAAAGCCTGCTATTTCTGGCTTAACGTGTAAGTGTTGCGTAGTGCACCGCATGGTAACAGGTAGCGTAGCCGAACTTGAACTGGTAGCAAAGGCAGTAATAAGCGCTTCGCGCGCACCACGCCAAAACCATAACGGGGTCTTGCCAGTAATGAGGTATAAAAGTAGAGGCAAGATGACCACACCGTGCAGTAAAGTGGTGCTGATGACGACTGCGATAAATTTAGCGAGTGTGCCTAGCATTGCGGTGTCTTGGCTTGCGACTAGCTTAATCAATAATGCAGCAATACCAAATGGCGCTAAGATCATCACCCAACCGACGATGCGCATGGTCAGCTCTAGCAACTCTTGCAATAGATTCAGAATATTTTTATAGCGGTCACCACCCACCACCAGTGCGACACCCAAAATAAGTGCAAATATCACAACAGCTAAGACGTCGCCTTTTGCCAAGGCAGCAAAAGGGTTCATAAATAAGCCATGTAAAAACTGGGCAAAAAATTCGGGCAACGGTAACTGCTGAGCCTCAAAATTTTGCATGGCATCTGCAAACATTGCAATTTGCAAGCCACTACCAGGCTTGAAATAATTGCTGGCTACCATACCAAGCGTAATTGCAATGGCCATGGTGAACATAAAAAACACCAGCGTCGTTTTCCAAACGCGATGCATTTGGCTGTGCTGCCGTAAGTTGGCGATGCCTACCGCGATGGAACAAAACACCAGCGGAATTAAAATCATTTTAAGTAAATCAATAAACAGCGTGCCAACTAGAGCTGAAGCATACAAGCTGTTTTGCACCACATGATTTTCTAAGCCTAAAGAATGAAAATAAAGCCCAACCACAACACCAAAAGTTGCACCTAGTAAAATTTGGATATTGAGGCTAGGCAGTTTCATGAGCGTTTACTCTTTAGTAGTTTTAGGTTTGACAACTTTTGGCTTAACTACCTTCTCAATTTTTTCTTTTACGACCTTTTCTTTTAATACTTTGACCGCTTTGGGTTTTGTTGCTTTACACAGGAGCTTCAATTAGGTCATCTTTAACTGCCGCTACTTTTTTCGGCGCAGCTACTTTTTTAGCTTTGAGCTTCGGTTCTATTTCACTTTCTACCGATGCAACATCTGCAACTATGTCAGCAACTACAACTGGCTCAGTACCTACAGCCACTTTTTCAAATACTGCGGCAAAAAAACCATCAGTTTGGTGTAAATGTGGCAATAATTTTAAGTATTTACCTGTATCTAAATCAATCTGCTGCTGGCTTAAAATCTCTGCAGCGTTGAGCAACCTAAAGTCTGCATGATTTGCTAAGAAGCTTTCTGCGATATTTTCATTCTCATCCTGTAGCAAGCTACATGTGGCATAAATCAAACGTCCGCCTGTTTTAGTTAACCTTGCTGCACGAGCTAAAATTGCAGCCTGCTTTACATTCAGCTGCGCTAAATCTTCAGGCGTTTGACGCCATTTGAGGTCAGGATTGCGTCGTAGCGTTCCTAAGCCTGTACAGGGTGCATCCACTAGCACACGGTCAAATTTACCATTTAAGCGTTTGAGTTTAGGGTCATTTTCACTGCTAATCACTTGAGCGTTGAGGTTACTTAAACCTGAACGTTTTAAACGTTTGCCTAAGTTAAATAGGCGTTTTTCTGACACATCAAACGCATACAAACGACCTGTATTACGCATTAGCGCGCCTATTGCTAAAGTTTTTCCACCGGCACCTGCACAAAAGTCCGCAATCATCATGCCCCGTTTAGGCGCCACCAGGTGTGCAAGTAACTGGCTGCCTTCATCTTGCACTTCAATATTACCTTCAGTAAACAACACATGACGGCTAATGTTCAAACGCAATGGCATGCGCAAGCCAATCGGTGAGTAAGGTGTTTTTGTAATATTGGCTTCGCCCGACGTGTTTTCAGCCACCATTTTTGCCATTATTTCATCGCGTGACCCTTTAATGGTATTGACACGAATATCTAGCGTAGCTGATTCATGCATGCTGCGGGCAATGGTTAATGCTTCAGCTTCGCCATATTGCGCAACCAGCTTATCCCATAGCCAATCGCGGACATCAGCCTGCACTGCCAACGGCATGTTTTCTGTCGATTTTGCTTTAATGGTATGCGCCCACTCGATTTGCTGCTCGCTCAACATAGGCTCAAGCTTTTGTATGCTCATACCTTGTACACGCAACATCCACGCTAAAATCAACTTACGAGCATCATCTGGGTCATTTTCTTCATTTGCAGTTACCGCACTTAAATAACGTAATCTGCGTAATACGCCGTAGACACTTTCTGCCACAAAAGCACGCTCTTTGGTCCCTAGGTCGCGATTATTACGAAAAAAATCACTTAGTTTCACATCTGCTGGACTATTAAAATCAAGTAGGTTCGATAACACTACTGCGGCTTGCCGTATTAAATTTGGCGTCATTTGCTTCTCTTTATATGGTTGATAGCACCTCTAAAATGGGCACTCTTTAATGCTAATTAATTCTATTTATTGACTGGCTTTTCTGTTCTGAGACTAGTGATTAGCAACTCATACACTTTGCCATCTTTTTCCGTTTTGCGTATTTTAACAGGTACGTACTGATAATCTAAGGCTAACCACAATTCAGTTTTTTCATCGGCATTAGTTTCTCCGCGTGCAATATGCATCGTACTTATTTTCCCCATTTTAGTTGCAATGATTTCTTCACCCTCTAAAACATAATCATAAGTGCCTAATTTTCTGCCATTAGTAATGTTTAACTGCATATTTTGCAAAGGCGCCACAAACATAAATTGATACATAAAGCTTAGCAAATCTTGCGTGCCCTCTAATAGCGCCACAGTCTGATTACCTTTTGTATTATGCAAACTCAGCTTTCCCTGCTCCCAATCAAAATCTGCACTATAAGTTTTGTTTTTTCTATCTCCAAACTGGTAGAGATAATGTTTTGGTTGCAACCCGGTACTGCTCAAAAAACCTTCACTCGTTTGCAACAAATCTGGAATCACCAATGCAGCCAATCCCTTTGCTTGCATCAAGCTTTTTAATTGGTATTGCTCCCCGTTTGACAGCAATTCATAGGTCATAGTAGCACTACCTGCTGGGCTAGTTTCAATGTCCGCCGTTATGTCTGTGCGCACGTCAAAGGTAGTTTCAACATACTTATAAGCGCTTGAATTTACCTCTACAGCTTGATTAGCACTAGCATCATCTGACTGACTCTCTGCAGTTAATTCAGAAGACACTTTATTATTGATTTCAACTGCATCGCTAGGCGCAGGTAGCTCATCTGATACCGTTGATTCAGCAATTACAGGACTTGATTCTTGTTGAATTTCAGGCGCCAGATTGTCCAAAACAGGCTCATTGGGTACGAGATCTGCAGGCGGGGGGTTAACAGGGATTGGATTCGCTTTTGATTTCTTGGCAACATGTTCAGGTAATGGCTTTGCCATCGCTGGAGGTTTCATCAGCAATCTCGCCTCGATCATTTGCGGCTGCTCATCAACTCCAGATACATTAAACTGAAATTTACCAATTAAAAACAAATGCAGCATCACTGAAAGTAACAGCGCAATGACAAGCCGCTGATCGCTGGCAGTTTTAAGTACAGGCTGCAGTAAACGTTTCCAGCTACTCAAAATACGACTAATCCAGATGTAACTCTGTAAGTGTTTGTTCTAGCTTCTGCCCATTATCGTCAATCAGCAATATACGTACAGGCACATAACGATGCTCGATACTTAACCAAAGCTCTTTAGTTTCGGTTTGCGTTTTACTTTGCTCAGGTGGAATTAGATGCAAAGTCTTATATGATCTACCTGCGACTTCCAGAACCTCCTGCTCGGCATTGATTTTGTACTGATACTGATTAAGTTTCTTACCCGTAGTAAGGTTCACCGTAATCGCTTCTTTCAATGGTGCAGGCAAAAACATAAACTGGTAAGGATAACTCGCTAAATCTTGCGTTCCTGTAGTAAGTGCAGCATCTTTTACTTTACCTTTTACCAGCATATGCAAGGTGTTTTTAGGCCAATCAAAATCCGCGATTAATGCTTTTTTAGGATTATCGCCTTGCTGCAATTCAAAGCGAGCAGGCTTCAAGCCATTGGCCGTTACTTCGCCTACGCTAGTTAATTTACGCTCACCAAACAAGGCATAGACACCTATACCTTTGGTAACGCTTTCTATTTTGTAAGTGCTGCCACTAACAACAAATTGCTCTTTTACTGTAGCAAAAGGCTGCCCGTTTTTGGTGACTTCATAATTTGCCTGAATACGCTTAGGTAGTGCATCTTGAGCGGCTGAAGCGGTAGTGACTATAAAACAAAATGCAATAAACAAGACTTTAACGTAACTTGACACAACAACTCCTTAATAAACACGCAGCTATGATTAACGCATGAAGTTGAGTTTTAGATACAAATTGGCTGAATATTTATATAAGTTTTTATTTGCAGATAGCTAGCTGGTAGCGAAAATAAACAAACTAAACGACAATCGTTGGCGCTTCACCAGCCTGTTGTGCGCGAATAGTACCAATTTCAAATACTGTTTCGCCAGCATCTTGCAGCAATTTCTGTGCTGCAGCCGCGTTTTCTTTTGCCACAATCACCACCATACCAATACCGCAGTTAAATGTTTTATACATTTCGCTATCAAGCACATTGCCTTGCGCTTGCAGCCAAGTGAATAGCGGCGGCATAGTCCAGCTACCCGCTTTAATTTCAGCAGTTAAACCCGCTGGCAATACGCGTGGAATGTTTTCTGTAATACCGCCGCCAGTAATGTGCGCCATGCCTTTGACTGGCAGCGTTGCGATTAACTGTAATAATGGTTTCACATAAATACGCGTTGGTGCCATCACCACGTCTTTGAATTTTTTGCCATGAAAGTCTGACTCAAAATCTATACCGGACTTTGCAATCAATTTGCGGATCAGTGAATAGCCGTTTGAATGTGCACCGCTAGAAGCCAAACCCAGCACTACATCGCTAGCTGCAATGGTAGTGCCATTAATAATCGCCTCTTTATCGACGCAACCCACTGCAAAGCCAGCTAAATCATACTCGCCAGCTGGGTACATGCCTGGCATTTCAGCCGTTTCACCACCTACTAACGCACAGCCAGATTGTTCGCAACCTTGTGCAATACCCTTAATGACTTGTGCAGCCGTACCCACTTCTAGCTTGCCGCAAGCAAAGTAATCTAAGAAAAATAACGGTTCTGCACCTTGCACCAAAATATCGTTCACGCTCATGGCGACTAAATCGATACCAACGGTGTCATGCTTATCTAGCTCAAAGGCTAATTTAAGTTTAGTGCCCACACCATCTGTACCGGAGACTAGTACAGGATTTTTGAATTTTTTCGGCATTTCAAACAATGAGCCAAAGCCGCCTATGCCCGCCAATACTTCAGGGCGCATGGTACGTTTTGCAAAAGGTTTAATTTGCTCTACTAGCGCATCGCCAGCTTCCATATCTACGCCCGCATCACGGTAGCTAATTGATGTTGAACTATCTGATGGGTTATTAGAAGAAGGTATAGTCAAAACGGAGCTCTCTTTATAAAAAATGTCTTAATAGTAAATTTCAGGTTTAATGAATGGTTTTAAGAAGTTAATCAATATATTAAGTATAATTTTAACCTATATGACGACTGAACCCAAAAAATCAGCACCAAAAAATATTTTTACTAACAATCGCTGGTTGATATTTATCGCAATAGTCAGCTTTTTGATGTATCTGCTATTACCTGTACTCACGCCTTTTTTAGTAGCCGCTATCTTGGCTTACATCTTCGACCCGCTCGTCGACAAACTTAGTGTCGTGGGCAAAGGTAAATTTTTAATTGGCCGCACATTAGCAACTGTTTTGGTGATGGTGGCTATTTTTGGCGGCATTACTTTACTGTTTTTAATTTTAGTACCGCTGTTACAAAAAGAATCATTTTTAATTGCAGAACGGCTACCTGTGGTTATTGGCAATATTCGCAATACGATTGAACCTTGGTTACAGGCTAAATTTGGCATTAGTTTTGCCATTGATAGCACACAAATTCAACAAATTATCACCAAAAACTGGAAAACGGCTGGGGACATTTTAGGTAATGTGCTGATAATGGCTGGTAATCACGGCTTAGCGCTAATTGGCATTATTGCCAACATTTTGTTATTGCCAGTAGTGTTATTTTACTTACTGCGTGACTGGGATATTCTAGTTGCGAAGATTGGTCAATTAGTGCCATTAGAATGGCATGATAAAACCGTCAATATTGCTAAAGAAGTCGATGAAGTACTGGCTGGATTTTTACGTGGTCAACTTGCCGTGATGCTCGCCATGAGTCTTTTTTATGCAGCTGGCTTATGGCTGGCAGGGCTAGACATGGCGCTGCCAATAGGTTTAATTGCAGGCTTATTAGGTTTTGTACCATATTTGGGGTTTGCCTTGGGCGTGCTACTAGCCATGTTAGTGGCAGCTTTGCAATTTACCAGCATTGGTCAAGTAGTACCTGTTGTCGTTGTGTTTACCTTGGGTCAATTAGTAGAAAGCATGATACTTACGCCGCAATTAGTAGGTAACCGCATTGGTTTACATCCTGTCGTGGTCATCTTCGCCTTATTGGCAGGCGGGCAATTATTCGGCTTCACTGGCGTATTGCTGGCACTGCCAGTCAGCGCAGCGCTGGCAGTAGCTTTGCGCCATACTAAAGATAACTATCTTAATAGTGATACTTATCTCAAATAGTCAGTTATTTTTACTCAACGCATGAAACAACTTTTACTCGACATTAAACCGGCGGCACCGCCTACATTGCACAATTTTGTAATGGGGCGCAACGCAGAAGCACTTACCAGCTTGAACGACGCTTTTAGCCATACTGCACAATCTAACTTCATTTACCTTTGGGGCGAAGCTGGTAGTGGCAAAAGCCATCTACTGCACGCCTGCAAAGCGCGAAATGCGTATATCGCAGATGATGTGCATTTACTAGATGCAGAAGCACAAATTAACTTATTCAATACTTATAACCAACTTAAAGAAGCTGGTGGCATATTGATTACGGCTGGCCTGCACGCGCCCAATCAGATGGGCTTGCGCGACGATTTAGCCACCCGATTGGCTTGGGGTTTAGTCTATCAATTACAGCCGTTAAACGACGCTGAAAAAGCCCTAGCTTTAAATAATCATGCTGCCGAACGCGGCATGCGCTTACCCAGCGAAGTAGTGGATTACTGTTTACGCTATTTAAAACGAGATCTATCTACTTTAATGTCTACGCTGGATGCGTTGGATGAGTGGTCACTCACTACCAAAAAACCCGTTACCGTACCTATGTTGCGGCAATTACTGCAATTTCCGCTCAATTTATAAAGCCATCTAAATCTTATGTTACGTGTCACCGAAATCAAATTACCGCTTGAGCATAAACCCAGCGAAATCAATGCTGCCCTGATTAAGAAATTAGCGATTAATGCCGCTGACTTAGTTGAATTTACTATATTCAAGCGCGGCGTAGATGCGCGTAAAGCCAATGCGATTCTATTAGTGTATTCATTGGATGTAACAGTTAAAGGTGAAGCCAAAGTATTAGCCAAACTAAAAAAAGACCCGCATGTAAAAATTGCGCCGGATGCTTCGTACAAATTTGTTGCCAACGCGCCAGCAATCATTAAAAACAGACCAGTCGTTGTCGGCTTAGGCCCAGCAGGATTATTTGCCGCGTTAATACTCGCGCAATCAGGCTTTAAACCATTGGTATTAGAACGCGGTAAAGCGGTACGAGAGCGCACTAAAGACACTTGGGATCTATGGCGGAAATCTAAGTTGCATCCTGAATCAAACGTGCAATTTGGCGAAGGTGGCGCAGGTACGTTTTCTGACGGTAAGCTTTACAGCCAAATTAAAGACCCGAAACATTACGGCCGCAAAGTGTTACAAGAATTTGTAAAAGCCGGTGCACCTGAAGAGATTTTATATGTCAGCCATCCACATATCGGTACGTTTAGATTAGTCGGCATGGTGGAAGAAATGCGCAACACTATCACTGCACTGGGTGGCGAAATTCGCTTCCAAAGCAGGGTAGATGATATTGAGATTGCCACTAATGCCCAGGGTCATAATGAAGTAGAGGCTTTGGTATTGGCAAGTGGCGAACGTATCGAAACCAATCATGTAGTATTGGCCGTTGGTCATAGTGCGCGCGATACCTTTGAAATGATTTACAAACGCGGCATATTTGTAGAGGCGAAGCCATTTAGTATCGGCTTTAGAATCGAACATCCGCAGTCACTCATCGATCATGCACGCCACGGCCCAAATGCTCAGCATCCTATTCTAGGTGCGGCGGATTACAAGCTAGTGCATCACGCCAGCAATGGCCGCAGTGTGTATAGTTTTTGCATGTGCCCGGGCGGCACGGTAGTGGCGGCGGCTTCTGAGGAAGGTCGTGTGGTCACTAACGGCATGAGCCAATATTCACGTAACGAACGTAATGCGAATGCAGGCATTGTGGTGGGCATTATCCCAGAAGTCGATTTTCCGGATCACCCGCTGGCAGGCATGGAATTACAACGTAAATGGGAAAGCCAAGCGTACTTATTAGGCGGCAGTAATTACAAAGCGCCAGGGCAGTTAATCGGCGACTTTTTGGCCAATCAACCTTCTACAAAATTTGGTGAAGTCACGCCGTCTTATACGCCAGGCGTGCATTTAACCAACCTAGATACAGCATTGCCCGACTTTGCGATTACTGCAATTCGCGAAGCGATTCCACAATTTGCCAAGCAGATTAAAGGTTTTGATATGGCAGACGGCATTCTGACTGGTGTTGAAACCCGCACTTCATCGCCTATCCGCATTAAACGGAATGACGATGATTTACAAAGTATCAACACAAAAGGCTTATACCCTACTGGCGAAGGTGCCGGTTATGCAGGCGGTATATTATCTGCCGGTGTTGATGGCATTAAAGTAGCTGAAGCAGTAGCACTTAGTATTGTAAATGGTTAGCTATTTGCAATACTTATATAAACTTGAACCTATAGTGATTGAACTAAAAGTGTCGAGATGAAAAACGAATTAAAAATTTCTGGCAAAACTGCAACTTGGTCTATCGTTACACCAACTTTAGCTTGGTTAATACTAGCGGGCAGCCAACTAAGCTTTAGTTTGGGTATTATTGGCTCACTTATTATGGCCGCAGGCCTAATCGGCGCAGTGTTGGCTGCGGTGCATCATGCAGAAGTGGTTGCACATAAATTAGGTGAGCCATTTGGTACTCTTTTACTGGCTGTTGCAATTACTGTGATTGAAGTTGCATTAATCATATCGCTAATGTTGACAGGCGGCTCTGAAACAGCTGCTTTAGCGCGTGACACCGTATTTGCTGCAGTCATGATTATCGTGTCTGGCATTGTTGGCCTGTGCATGCTGATAGGTGGCGTGTTATATAAAGAACAAACTTTTAAGCTACATGGCGCTAATGCCGCGCTCACCACACTTGCCGCCATTGTTGTATTAACGCTGATATTGCCAAATTACACCACTACAAGTGTTGGCCCGGTTTACAGCGCCAGCCAACTAGCCTTTATTGCCATCGTTTCACTGGTACTTTATTGCACATTTGTATTTGTGCAGGTCATTCGTCATAGAAATTATTTTTTAGATGCGAACGAAAATAATGATGACGATGCTCCAACGAACAATACACAAATTGAATTAGTAAAATCAGCAAGCGGAAGTACGAAAGTTGCATTGATAAGCACTGTGTTTCTATTGGTTTGCTTAGTCGCAGTGGTATTACTCGCTAAATCACTAGCGCCGGATATTGAAGCAGTAGTTGCTTTAATCGGTGCGCCGCACCAACTTGTTGGGGTCATTATCGCAAGTATTGTACTGCTGCCAGAAGGCTTAGCTGCAGTGCGTGCTGCCCGCAAAAACATGTTCCAAACCAGCTTGAATCTAGCACTTGGTTCCGCACTTGCTAGTATCGGACTTACCATTCCAGCAGTCGCCATTTTATCGCTCATCACAGGTTGGACATTGATACTCGGCATTGATATGAAATCTACCCTGCTATTGCTATTAGCCTTATTTGTCAGCTCTTTATCACTCGTTACAGGCCGCACCAATGTGCTACAGGGCGTGATACTTTTGGTGATTTTTGCAGTGTATTTGTTTACTACGGTAATTCCGTGAGTAATGATAATTACTAAGCTAGTTTATTAAGCTTGTGTCACCGCAATATCTTGCGTAGCTGTTGCCCCCACGTTATCGTGCCACGTCACAGAAATGGTGTCGCCAACTTTAGCGCCTTTTAACCTAAAGGTAAGGTAAGGGTTTTTAGCTACCCCCGTACCCCACTGCGCTTCCAGCACCGGTTTACCATTCAAAGTTGCTGTGACCAATTGCACAAAATGCGCAGGAATCAACTGACCTAAGTCATCTTTTTTTCGCCCGGTTTCCATCGGGTGGCTCATCAGTACTTTTACTTCGACAATCTCGCCCTTGAGTTGAGCGCGCATTTTCATATTATCTGCCATCGCAAAACTCCACTTTAACCGCAGCCATTTTCTAAAACCACGACATTACGTGCATTCGTAAAATATTGGTCACCCGCTTTTACCACCACTTTAATATCAGACGTATCTGCCATCTTAATGCGTGTTACCACAAAAGGCTCAGCGCCATTACTAAACTTAAAAGTAGCGATTAAAGGTGTTGGATTTTTTTCTACCAATATTGCGATTGACTCAGTATTGGCAATATTGCTTTTTATTTCCACCTGCACAATTGCGCCGTTTTCTGCACGATCTGGAGCGGTAATTAAAATATCTTGGCTGTGAAATTCATTAGCAATACCTAAATTGCTTGTAGCCTCATTTAACTTAACGGTTTCAAAAGCAGCTTTATTCCAAATAGCCGCTAAGGCATTAATAGGTGCAAGCACTAACAAGCTTAATAAACTCAATACAAAATTTCTGCGTTGCATCATCTACCCCATCACTTTATTCAATATAACGACTAAATATATATTCTGAGTACGTATTAAAGTTTCGCCTTTTTCTCATCACCCTGCATACGGCGCAGTTCACTTAAGCGTGCCTCAACAATCGATTTTTGATAAAAATCACCATCGTTCGCCTTAACCGCCAGTTCCATTTGCTCTATCGATTTAGCTAAATCATATTTTCTATAATACGCTTCACCCTGCGCTTGATGGCTGAGTAAATCCTTGTTTTGCATGGCGTAAGCTTTTGCCATTAAGTCATACAAATATGCATCATCGGGGTACAAAGCCTGCTTTTCTTTTGTCAGCTTAGCTGCGCTATCTGCTTGTTTTACCGCTAAAAAATGTTCAGCATAGCCATAAATCAATGCCCTATTATCGGGAAACACCTGCAGAGCTGCTGCATACTGCCTAGCCGCTAGCTGCGGGTTGTTTTTAGCCACAGCTAAACGTGCGCTTAAATTTTCAATCATGGCGTGTTGTGGCGCATTTTTTTTAAGCCATGTAATTTCTTTTTCAGCCTGCGCTAATGCATTTTTTCGCAATAAAGCCACTGCCAAACCGTAGCGCTCAGTAGATTCATTTTTGTATCGCCGCTCACGTAAACTTTGCTCGAATACATCTACAGCAGATTGCACGCTACCAGAACTCGCCAGCAATTTAGCACGTACATATTGAAACTCTATGCTATCTGGCACTTGCTTGTAATGCATTTGATCTACGCGGTTCGCCACATCTGCGATACGCTCAGTAGTGAGTGGATGAGTACGCAAAAAGCCAGGCGCATTACCCTCTGCAAAGCGCGTACCACGCAACAGCGTAGTAAAAAAAGCCGGCATGGCTCGCACATCAAAACCACCGCTATCTAATATCTGTAAGCCTATACGGTCAGCCTCGCGCTCATGTTCGCGTGTGTAATCCAGCTGATTTTGCACACCCACCGCTGCAGAGGTAGTCAGCGCACCACTCGCCAACTCTGGGTTTGCGCGCGCTACCAGCAAAGCCAGCGCAATGCCTGCAATGTTCTTAAAAGTATCGTACTTTTGCGAAGCCAGCATACGCGCCAAATGGTGCTGCGTCACGTGTCCAATTTCATGCCCTAATACACTAGCCACTTCAGACTCGCTATTGGCCGCCAAAATTAAACCTGTATGCACGCCAATCACGCCGCCCGGCATGGCAAACGCATTGATTGAATTATCTTGCACCACAAAAAAGTTGAATTTTTGCTGTTTATCGGGCCCATTAGCAACTAACCTTGCACCCAATGCTTGCAAATAATCCGTTATTTCTGGGTCATGCAGCACCTCATCGCTGGCGGCAACATCGCGCAAAATTTGCTCGGCAATCGCCGTTTCCTGCAATGCAGATAGCACCGTGCCAGAAGCATCACCTAACTCAGGTAGTTCGTTAGCGGCAGCGTATAATTTGCCTGTTACTGGTAAGAAAAACGCTAATGCCAACAACGCAGTTCGCGTGGTAATAATAATTGATGATTTTAATTTCATTGTTGTTATGATAATAGTTAAAGCCATTCAGTTCATGAAAAAAATGTATCAAAACATTACAATATTTCTCTTAAACCAATACTTAAGCTTATGACGCCAACTTCAAATAACCCTAACAACACGCTCACACACTTTGATAACAGCGGTCAAGCGCACATGGTGGATGTAGGCGAAAAAGCCGAAACGCACCGTATCGCGATTGCTAGCGGCAGCATCAAAATGCTACCTGCTACGCTCAACCTTATTCAACAAGGTAATAGCAAAAAAGGTGATGTATTGGGCATCGCCAGAATTGCCGCGATACAGGCAAGTAAAAAAACATCAGACTTAATTCCACTGTGCCACCCAATTGGACTCACTCGCGTTGCAGTGACGTTCGATATTGACGAAGCTCACTCCAGTATTTTATGCACCGTTACGACAGAAACCTATGGCAAAACAGGCGTTGAAATGGAAGCGCTAACCGCTGTGAGCGTAGGCTTATTAACGATTTATGACATGTGCAAAGCGGCGGATAGAGGCATGACAATTAATGATATTAAAGTGTTAGAGAAACATGGCGGGAAATCGGGTGATTGGTTAGCAGGTAAGCTATAACCTACATATAAAAATGTTATCTAATTTGCAACCACATGAGCTTTATTTAACGCAAATGGTAGAAGTCAAACGTCGACTCCTTGCGGTTGATTGGATTCTAGGTGCCAAAAAGCCTATCACAAAGGATAGTGAAATCGACACTGAGTGCGCATTTTTACAAGTTCGTAAAATTATAGAACTCATTACCTTCTCAGCAATAGTCTCGGATGAACAGCGCTATCAAAGATCACGCGAACTAGATGCTAGAAAAAATCCAAAAGATAAAGGGAATTACACGCTTGACTGGAATGCTGCAGAAATACTCGTTCGTCTTTCGAAGATAAGTCCACACTTTTTACCTCACCCTCTCGGGCCAATGACAGAAAAGCCAGATGGATCTAAGCACTTTAATGAAGGTGACGCTAAACTTACGCATGACAGGCTGATAAATATCTGCAAAATTGCTGGTGGATATGCTCATATGCCAAATCCATACAACCCTGACGGACAAAAATTGGAAAATAAAAAGAGAGAAGAAGCGAGATTTATTCTAGAAAAAGAGGTTGCTTACCTGAAATCAGTCATATGGGAACATGTAAAAATAGGTCTCGTCTGGAAACCAGAATCTGTTCCAACAGAACTTGAAAACAGCGAATCTGCTTGGCTCATTTGGTTCGGAGATAAAAATACTGACCGAATTCGTATGTCACTAGCTACCGCAATTTAGCCATGCATGCACCAACTTAATTAACCCCCACTAAACAGCACAGCTATAGGGTCTAACATCAATTTTGTGCGCTTCACCCAACGTTAATGCCACCACCAACTCCGCACTGGCTGGCGCCATCGTCAAGCCATATCTAAAGTGCCCAGTATTCAAGTAAAGATTCTCAATGGTAGGATGCGCTGAGATAGTAGGTAAATTTTCCGGCGTACCTGGGCGTAAGCCGCTCCAGTGCTTAATGATGGGTTGGTTTTTTAGTACAGGCATAATTGCTTCAGCTTTTGCGCTAATTTCAGCGCGTACAGCTTCTGTCACTGCAGTATCAAACCCAACATCTTCTAAAGTACTTCCAGCCAGCAAGTAGCCATCACGGCGCGGTATCAAGTAAAAACCTTCTTTATACACAATTTGTTCGAGATTTTTTTGAGGTTTATAGAGCAGTATTTGCCCCCTCATGGGTTTAATGTTGAGTTTGGCGGTGGTTTCTTTGAGTAGCTCAAAACTCCATGCGCCAGAGGTGACGACAAACTGGTCTGCGGTCAGTTTTTCACCGTTTACTGTTTCCCACTCATTCAAGGTTGGTGTTTGTTTTAGAGGAATGAGTTCCGTGTGCTCTAGCATGGTGACATTATTTTGCTGTAGCCACTTACGCATCGCTTGCATGAGATAAGGCGGGCGAATCTGGCACACGGTGGGTAGCCAAAGCGCATCTTCACCATTTGAAGATTGCACACCGAAAGCGGATGCTTTTACTCGCTGAACAGGCATTTGATTGCGCGCACACCATGTTTGAGCCACTTCAGCGTCAAACTTGGGTAATATTAAAAAGCCTGATTGCTCAAAATTAACATCAATGCCTGTTTCTTGCTGTAATTGCTGGCTAAGCTGACGATAGGCATTTGCGCCGTTATTAGTCAGTGCATTGACTTCGTCTGAGTACATCCAAGGCACCAGTGGCAATAGAATGCCACCGCCAGCCCAAGAGGATTCTCCAGAAGTTTGGCTGGCAATCTGATTGCGTTCCACTATGGTGACACTACAGCCGCGTTTCACTAACTCCATGGCGGTCATGCAGCCAACGATACCGCCGCCCACGATCAATACTTTTTTACGCATAATTTTTATGTAAAGTTTTTATACAACTGTTTTTATGTAAAGGCTACTTAATCGCAACACGGCCAATAAGTAAGGCATTTTGCGCGTTAGTTAAACCTGTAGGTTGGCCCAGCAGCACAATCACATCGCCTTCAGCCAATGTACTTTCAACCGTGGGTTGTATACCAATTAAATTCGGCCTACGAATTGCCTTAACTTCTACATTAAAATTATCTAGATTCATATCGACCAAACGCCTGCCAACCGCAAACGCGCCTGCTGAAATAATCACAGAGTGCAGGCGTACCTGTTGTTTTTCTAAATCTTCATTTTCAGCATCTGAAATACCGTGAAAGTAGCCTTTGAATAATTTATAGCGTTCTTCACGAAAGATACGGATACGCTTCACTACACGATTCAGTGGCACACCGAGTAGCATCAGCGCATGGGAGGCTAGCATCAAACTACCCTCTAAAATCTCTGGTACCACTTCAGCCGCGCCTGCCTCGCGCAGGATTTCCATATTACTATCATCTACAGTACGCACAATCACGGGCAGCTCTGGATAGCACTCTTGCACTACATGTAAAATTTTCATGGCAGCTGGTGTGTCAGAGTAACTAATCACTAAAGCTTTAGCTCGTGCACCACCTGCAGCCTCAAGTACTACGCGTCTACCAGCGTCACCATACATGACGTTTTCACCAGCTGCCGCTGCCTCTAGTACCCGTGCAGGGTCAATATCCAATGCAATAAATGCAATGTTTTCTTCTTTTAAGAAACGACCTAAATATTGACCGCTACGACCATAACCGCAAATAATCACGTGACCATTTAAGTGCTTACCAACATCATCAATGTCCTGCACCACTTGTCCGCTGTTACGGCTGTAACTACGCACTAGTTTTCTGGCAATACGACCGTTGTACTGAATTAAAAATGGCGCAACCACCATAGAAAGTATTGATGCGGCTAACACCAATTGCAACGCGGGCCCTTCAATTAGATGTTGCTCTAAGCCTAGCGCTAGAATAACAAAGCTAAATTCACCTGCCTGCGCCAATATCACACCAGTACGAATCGCAACGCCAGACTCATACTTGACCAACCTGACCACCAAGCTAATGACCGCAGCTTTAAGTGCAATAAATGCGATAAGAATCAGCAACACTAAGCCAAAGTTATTGAATATTTGCTTCCAATCTAACAGCATGCCTACGCTGATGAAAAACAAGCCAAGCAAAATATCGCGAAATGGTGAAATATCAGATTCCACTTGGTAGCGATAACGCGTTTCTGAAATCAGCATACCTGCGATAAACGCACCCAATGCATAAGATAACCCTGCCATTTTGGTTGCAAAAGCAAGTAGCAAAGTCACCATTAGTACGTTCATTACAAACAATTCACGTGAGCGCTGACTAGCGACCAAATTGAACCAAGGATTGATGAGCCATTTACCAATGGTAAATAAGAACAGCAACATGGCGGTAGCTTTCAGCATAGCCATGCCAAGCACATCCATTAAGTTGCTGTCTGCTAAACCTAATGCGGGAATCAGCACCAAAATTGGCACAACTGCAATGTCTTGAAACAGCAAAACACCGATACTTAATCGACCATGGCGCGAGTTTAAGTCAACTCGTTCAGCAAGTATTTTAGAGACAATCGCAGTAGACGACATTGTTAACGCCGCGCCAACCACAAATGCTGCAGGCCAATTTAAACCAGAAAATTTTGCGATACACATAACCGCCAACAAGGTTATGATTACCTGCGCGCCACCTAAACCCAGCACTTTGCTACGCATTGCATATAACTGAGCCAAACTGAACTCTAAGCCAATACTAAACATCAAAAATACAATACCGAACTCTGCAAACTCGCGATTTGCTTCACTGTCTGGCAATAAGCCAAAGGTGTGCGGGCCTAATGCTAAGCCAACTAAAAAATAAGCCAGCATGGCGGGTAAACGTAATGCACGGAATAATGCAACACCCAGCACAGAGCTAGTCAATAGAATTAAAATTAAGGGTAAGGTTTCAAACATGTTTTACCTGTAAAGATGACGATTTATTATTACTTCTTAAGTCAGTTTTCCAATTTTTAGAACTGGTTGTTTCAGGCTAATAATTGGCTACAAAAAGTAGCCAATTAAAAGTACTTTAAAATGCGCATTAGCAAAATTTGTGCCTAAAACAAAAAACTTATGTTAATTTTACTAAAATTGTCACTAATAGTGTCTTTTTAGGCTTTATAAGTGTGACATTCCCTTTTATACTAACTGATAAGTATGTAAATTTTAATAAAGTATTCGTTTTAATATACAAATTAATAAGCAAAAATCTCTATCAACTTTTAATAAAGCTACGTTTAAAAGCCAATTTAAGCACAATGTCATCACTACTAAATCAACAAAAATCTGCTACCAATACTGAATCCGTAAGGCAACCGACATTGGCCCTTGCGCGCGATATTTTATTGCTTGAAGCCAGTGAAATTGATGCGCTTGCAAAGCGCTTGGACGATAACTTTACCAAAGCAGTCAACCTAATTTTACAATGCCAAGGCCGTGTGGTCGTGAGCGGCATGGGTAAATCTGGCCATATAGGCGGCAAGATCGCATCTACCTTTGCCAGTACTGGTACTCCTGCATTTTTCATGCATCCTGCTGAAGCGAGCCATGGTGATTTGGGCATGATTATCGCAGGTGATATTGTGATTGCCTTTTCAAATTCTGGGGAAAGCGACGAGATTCTTGCCATTGTGCCGCCGCTCAAAAGACTAGGTGCAAAAATCATTGCAATCACTGGCAAAGACTCATCTTCACTCGCAAAAGCAGCCGACATTCATTTAAGTGCGTCTGTCTCCAAAGAAGCGTGCCCATTAGGTTTAGCGCCCACTTCAAGTACTACAGTTGCCTTGGCATTGGGTGATGCGCTTGCTTTATGTGTACTAGACCAGCGTGAATTTACCGCGGAAGATTTTGCCCGCTCACACCCTGGTGGTAGCCTTGGACGACGCTTGTTAATTCATGTGGCTGATTTGATGCGCACTGGCAGTAATATCCCGCAAGTTCCTATGAGCGCATCTTTGTCTGAAGGCTTACTGGAAATGTCGCGCAAAGGTTTAGGTTTAACGGCGATTGTCGATGATCAGAATATGCCGATTGGTATTTTTACCGATGGTGATTTACGCCGTGCATTTGAACAAAATGTGAATGTAGCTACGTCTAGCATTGCGGATGTGATGCATGCTAATCCGCAGGTCATTCATCTAGATCAGCTAGCAATTGTCGCAGTTGAAATGATGGAAAAACGCAAAATCAACGCGTTATTAGTCACAGATAATGTGGGTGTCTTAGTTGGCGCGTTAAATATGCATGATCTTTTATTAGCAAAGGTAGTTTGAGTCAATATGTCGCATACTGAAATCAGTCTATTAACAACAAATATCGCACTCGCTGCAGATTTACAAAAACGCTTAGAAAATATCAAATTACTTGTATTGGATGTAGATGGTGTCATGACCGATGGCGGCTTAACCATAGGTGATGATGGCCAGGAATACAAAACTTTTCACTCACATGATGGCTTGGGTATGAAGTTATTAAAAGCTTCAGGCGTTGAGTTGGCAATCATTACTGGCCGCACTTCAAACGTCGTGAAAAAGCGCGCTGAAAGTACCGGCGTTGCACATTTTTATCAAGGTGCGGAAGATAAATTAGTCGCATTTAACGCGTTAATACAAACTAGCGGTTTGCAAGCAAGCCAATGTGCTTTTATGGGTGATGATGTCGTAGACTTACCACCCATGCTCAAGTGTGGTTTAGCAATTGCCGTTCCAGCGTCACCTGCATTGGTGCTTAGGCATGCGCATTACATTACTAGCAAAATGGGCGGCCACGGTGCCGTGCGTGAAGTATGCGAAATGATTATGCAAGCACAAGGTACGTTTGACGGGCAAATGGCGCAGTTTTTATCCCAAGCACAGATATCGAACTAATGCCTCAGGCCAAGATTACAAAGAATTAAGGTATGCATATTAAAACAATAATAAGTAGCGCTGTATGAAAGTAAATGCACGCTCAGCAATTGTTTTTCCACTGATATTGCTATCATTATTAGCATTGCTTACTTTTTGGATTAACAGTACTGTACAACCGCCTTTACCTAAAATGGATGGCAGCAGTCGCCATGACCCTGATTATATAATGAGCAATTTTGTGACAACACAAACAGATGTGAATGGTGGTTTGCGCTATAAATTAGCTGCAGTAGAAATGAGGCATTTTCCAGATGATGACACGACTAATTTAGAGCGGCCTCGTTATACACAATTTACTTTAGGTAAACCCTACACGCAGGCAGAAGGTTTGCGCGGCTATGTTTCTAGTGATGGTGAAGATGTGCAACTGGTAGATAATGTAAAAATCACGCGTCAAGCTTTTGCGAATAAAGGCGAAATGACTGTAGAAACAGAGTATTTAAACATTCGCCCTAAAGAAGACTTAGTGCATACTGAAAGCCCAGTTGTGATTCGACAAGCGCCAAAAACCATTATTTATGCCACAGGCATGATTTATGACAAGAAAAAAAATACCGTCACATTGCTACATAAAGTTCGTGCGCATTATGAGCGGCCCAGTATTAAAAAAACTAATGCAAACCCTGTAAAAGCTAACAATTCTTCAGTTGAAACGTTAAAGAAACCTAGTGCTAAAAATACCAGCGCTAGCGAGCCTAAAACTACTAAACCTAACACTAATAATGCGCGCATTCGGAGACGCTATGAGTAAGTACTTAACCACCATAAAACATAAGCTGACCGCGCACTTAACAGGCTTAGTGTTGAGTAGCATGTTATTTAGCTTTTCTGGCTATACATTTGCTGAATCAGCCGACCGTGACAAGCCGATTGATTTAGAAGCTGACAGCGTGAAAGTAGATGATGCGAAACAAATCAGCACCTACTCCGGCAACGTTATTCTAACGCAGGGTACCTTAGTGATACATGCGGATAAACTGATTGTTCGTGAGGATAAGGAGGGCTTTCAACACAGCACGTCGTTAGGCAACCCAACCACGTTTAAACAAAAACGTGAGGGTAAAAATGAGTTTATGGAAGGTAGTGCACAGCGTATTGAGTACGATGGCCGCATGGACAAAGTTCAGCTATATACTAAAGCATGGGTAAAACGTGGTGAAGATATTGTGCATGGCGACTACATCAGCTATGACGCTAACGCGGAATATGCAGAAGTAATAGGTGGTAGCAAGTCTACAGATGGCACTTCTACTGGGCGTGTACGTGCAATCATTCAACCTAAAAATAAAAAACCTACAGTACCTGATACTGACAATTCAAAACCCAGCCCCGCAACTACAAAACCCAGCTCTAGTATCCCTAGCACAAACAACAGTGCTCAAACGTTTTTGAAAGACTCACGTTTAAGCAGAAGTTTAGAGCTTGCAACTGAAACAAAATGAACGTTAACCAAGCAAACAATGCACTAACAACCTATACATTGAATAAAACGGAATAACAACCAGCCATTATGAGCGAACTCATTGTAGAAAATTTGCGTAAATCGTACAAAGACCGCACGGTAGTACAAGATATTTCATTAAATATAAAAAGCGGTGAAGTAGTAGGCTTATTAGGGCCTAACGGCGCAGGTAAAACTACCAGTTTTTACATGATGGTAGGTTTAGTGCCGCTAGATGAAGGCAGAATTTTATTGGATGGCAGAGATTTAAGCCATATGCCTATCCATATGCGGGCTAGAATGGGCTTGTCTTATTTACCACAAGAACCGTCTATTTTTCGTAAGCTGTCAGTCTCAGATAACATCATGGCAGTGTTGGAATTGCAAGACATGTCAGAAATAGCAATGGACGAGAAATTAGAATCTTTGCTAGAAGATTTACACATTTCACATATTCGCGATAATGCCGCTGTGAGTTTATCCGGCGGGGAACGTCGCCGCGTGGAGATTGCGCGCTGCCTTGCAACGGATCCTAGTTTTATTCTATTAGATGAACCGTTTGCCGGTATTGATCCCATTGCAGTGATTGACATTCAAAAGTTAATACGTTTTTTAAGTGCACGTGGTATTGGTGTACTCATTACAGACCATAACGTGCGCGAAACTTTAGGCATTTGTGACCGCGCATATATAGTGAATCAAGGTCATGTGTTTGCTTCTGGTATTCCTAACGAGATTGTTGAGAACGAAAGTGTACGCGAAGTATATTTAGGTAAAGATTTCCGTCTATGAAGCAAGGCTTACAACTTAGGTTTTCGCAAAACCTTTCGCTCACACCGCAGTTGCAGCAGGCCATTCGCCTACTGCAACTCTCTACGCTTGAGCTGAATCAAGAAATTGATATCTTAATGCAGACTAATCCATTGCTAGAAAGAGGCAGTGATGGTGAAGATGAGTATGGCAATGACGCAGAAGATAGTACTGACGAAGCTAGCCTTAATAATGCAAGCAATGCAGAAGATAACGCACAGGCAAACAGAGAGGATGGCGAAGGATTCGACACGGAATTTCCAGAAGTTAACCTAAATTCTAGTCAAAATAATTCAGACGGCTTTGAAGTAGACAGCTTTCAATCAAATCCAGCTGAATCAAACCAACCTGAAATAATCCAGCAATCTGAGTCTGCCGATTTTGAACCCAGCACTCCTGATTATCAAAATGACTTTAACGACGAATTTGATGAATTTTCAAATGGCAGTCGTTGGGATGAAAACAGTACACCGGCAGATGATGACAGTGATTTCAAACAACAAGAAACGTTGCAAATCAGCCTGCGTGAACACCTACTCTCCCAGCTGAAATTGATGCCACTATCAGAACGTGATCAAACGCTCGCATTACTGCTGGTAGATAGCATCAACGAAGACGGTTATTTAGAAGAGTCTCTGGAAGAAATTGCAGATAATATGCCGCTAGAGCTTGAAATAGATGCTTTAGAACTACAAACGGCGCTGCGCCATGTGCAGAATTTGGACCCGATTGGTGTGGGTGCGCGTAATTTAAGTGAATGCCTACTACTGCAACTGAACTTATTGCCGTCGAATACACCGCATTTAGCCTTAGCGACTGAAGTAGCAAAAAATCACTTACCTGCGCTTGGTGGTCGCGACTTTACAAAACTGCGTAAAGAACTAGCATGCGATGAAGTCACGCTTAAAAACGTGCAGCAATTGATTACCAGTTTAAATCCGCGGCCAGGCAGTACATTTAGCACCATTGGTTCTGAACATTACATTCAACATGAAGTGATTGTAAAAAAAGTAAAAGGCATTTGGATTGCCACGCTTAACGACGGCGTCATTCCTAAACTGAAAATCAATCAACTCTATGCAAGCATACTAAAACGTAATCGCGATAGTTCTAGCCAATATTTGCAAAGCCAGATGCAAGAAGCGAAGTGGATGATTAAAAACATTCAGCAACGCTTTTCAACTATTCTGCGTGTGTCACAAGCGATTGTAGACCGCCAACGCAATTTTTTAGAATATGGCGAAGTGGCCATGCGACCATTAGTATTACGTGAAATTGCCGATGAGCTAGACTTGCATGAATCAACCATATCACGAGTGACCACAAGTAAGTACATGCTCACTCCGCGGGGTATTTTTGAACTTAAATATTTCTTTGGCAGCTCGGTAGCAACCGATACTGGTGGTACTTGTTCAGCTACGGCAATTCGCGCATTGATTAAGCAGTTGGTGGATGAAGAAAACCCTAAAAAGCCTTACTCTGACAATCAAATTACTGACCTATTAGCGAAGCAAGGCATTGTAGTAGCACGCCGCACTATTGCTAAATATCGTGAATCGCTCAACATTGCACCAGCTAGCTTGAGAAAAACACTTTAACTTAATCTTAGAAAAAACAATCTGTTTAAGAAATGTACTTTTGATTTTCACTACCTATTACTAAAGACTATACGCTTAATTTAGCGTCAACAAATATCTTTTTTTCAGTGGCACAGATGCAATTTTTAGTAGTAAACTGAAATTGTTCGATAAGTTTTGAAATGCTAAAAACTTTCAACCTTTGATTATTTTTATAGTAATCGTATTAAGAAAATGTGGAAGGTTGAAATTTAGAGGCTACTCAAACTCAAGAACATCTTTGAAAAGGAGTAAGTCATGAATTTACAATTAACTGGTCTTCATTTAGAAATTACACCTGCAATGCGTGATTATGTCACAAGCAAATTAGCCAGAATTAGTAGCCACTTTGACCATGTCATCGACGTCAAAGTCACCATGAGTGTAGAAAAGCTTGCCCAAAAGGTGGAGGCTACACTGCATGTACCAGGCAACGATTTACACGCCGCCTGCGAGGATGACAATATGTATAGCGCGATAGACATGCTCACAGATAAACTGGATCGCCAAGTGGTCAAACACAAAGAAAAAAATGCCGACCATCATAAAACGAATGGCGCAGTGAAGCATCAAGTTATTCAATAGACCTTATTTTTATATCGTTAATCATTTTATAAATAGAGCAGTTTTCATAATTTTTAATCGCAATTTATGGCTCAAATCAACGTAACCGAGCTATTCAAACAAACCCGCCGTAAGCTCAAACTGAAATGGATTGCTGGGCTTGCCGGCGGGTTTAACACGCTTACCAGCCAAGCAGTTACTAAACCCTCTTTAGCATTAATAGGTCACCTTAATTTTGTACATCCTAATCGTGTACAGGTGATGGGTTGTGCTGAAATGGATTATTTACGTAGCTTGCAAACAACAGATGCAGAACGCGCCATTGCAAACTTATATTCTACTGATTTAGCAGCTGTAATCGTCGCCAATGGCGAGTCAGTACCAGATTCACTGATAGCTGCTGCCGATGCCCACACTACCCCGCTTTTTTCCTCACCGCTGCGTAGCCCTGAGTTGATGGATATTCTGAGTCACTTTCTAGCATTAGCTGTAGCTGATTCAGTAAGCCTACATGGTGTATTTATGGAAGTGCAGGGCTTTGGCGCACTAATTAAAGGTGATGCTGCCATTGGGAAAAGTGAACTTGCACTAGAACTTATTTCTCGAGGTCATAGACTGATTGCGGATGATATTGTTGATTTTTACCGCATTTCACCAGAGCGTCTTGAGGGTCGTTGTCCATCATTATTACAAGACTTCTTAGAGGTGCGTGGTTTAGGAATTTTGAATATACGCGCGCTGTTTGGCGACAATTCAGTTAAGCCTACTAAGCCACTAGATCTCATTATTCAGCTTGTGATGGCAGATAAGCTAGCACCACAATTGCTTGATAGACTCAATATTAAAGCGCAACTTGAAGAAGTATTGGGCGTCAAAATTCCTAAAGTACAAATACCGATTGCAGCTGGACGAAATATCGCTGTACTGGTGGAAGTTGCGATTCGTAACCACATGTTATTATTGCGCGGTATCAACGCAACTAAGCAGTTTACACAACGACAACAGCGCGAGATGAAAAAATCTAAATAGCGGCAGTTATATTAACTCACATCATGAAACAATTGATTATCGTCACGGGGCTTTCTGGCTCAGGCAAAAGTATTGCGTTACGCGCGCTTGAAGACAGTGGTTACTACTGTATCGACAACTTACCCGCAACTATGTTGCCGCAAATTGCGCAGCATTTGCACACTGCTAATCAAGAGCGTGTAGCGATTAGTATTGATAGTCGCAGTGCAGCAATTGAGACCCTGCCAGCACATATTGAACAACTTAAATCACAAAACATTACCATTCAAGTGTTATTTCTAGAATCTAATGTTGAAACCTTGGTAAAAAGATTCAGCGAAACACGCCGCAAACACCCATTAAGCAAAGACAATACAACCTTAGCAGAAAGTATCGCTTATGAACGTGAGCTACTTGGCAATTTGGGCAGTTTAGGCCATGTCATTGATACCAGTCACCTAAGTGCAAATACCTTACGCGGATGGGTAAAAGATATTGTCTCTATTGAACATGCTAGGCTAACACTGCTGTTTACTTCATTTGGTTTCAAACATGGCATTCCGCTAGATGCAGACTTTGTATTTGATGTACGCTGCCTGCCCAACCCGCATTATGACCCTAATTTGCGCGACCTGACTGGCCGCGACACTGCAGTAAAATCATTTTTAGAAGATCACGCCGCGGTGCATGATATGCTCAAAGATATTCAAGATTACCTAGAAAAATGGCTACCCTGTTTTGTAACGGATAATCGGAGTTATCTTACAGTAGCCATTGGCTGCACGGGCGGGCAACATCGGTCGGTTTATTTTGTAGAGCAGTTGAGTCAATATTTTAAGACACAGCAAAAAGTGTTAACACGTCATAGAGAGTTAAAATAAATGCACTTAAGCATGTAAGTGATTAGATTATTTGCAACTAATAAAGACCCGTAGTTAGAAAAGACTAATATTTAGAAAATTTGGAGTAAAGAACACAAATGATCGGTATTTTAATCATCACACACGGCAGTTTAGGTGAAAGTTTATTATCGTGTGCAAAGCACGTTATTGGCAGAGAGCCTGAACAGTTAGCATTTCTTGCCGTAAATAATTTCGACGACCCTAATGGCTTGTACCCAGAAGCACAAAACCTAGTGAAAAGCCTCAATAGTGGCGATGGCGTATTGGTGCTATCTGACATGTATGGTGCTACGCCATGCAACACAGTGGGTAAACTGTTACAGCCTGGTGTGGTTGAAGGTGTTGCTGGTGTAAACTTACCCATGCTGGTACGCACTTTAACTTACCGGCATGAACCATTGTTAACATTGGTTGAAAAGGCTGTGAGTGGCGGTCGAGAAGGCGTGGTACATTTCAACAAAGAGTCCTGTAGCAGATATGAGCAAGATTAAGTTAATTGCAAAGATTTAAAGAATATCAATATGCCAAACAATCACTAATATGAACAATAATAATTAATATGATTAGCACAGAACTAGAAATTATCAATAAACTAGGTTTACATGCTCGCGCTTCTACTAAACTCACACAAACTGCCAGTAAGTTTGCCAGTGAAATTTGGGTGACTAGGAATGGCCGCCGCGTCAACGCAAAAAGTATTATGGGTGTGATGATGTTAGCTGCAGCAAAGGGCTCCTTTGTGACGATTGATGCGACCGGTGAAGATGAAGCACAAGCAATTGAGTCTTTAACAACGCTTATCAATGATTATTTTGGTGAAGGCGAATAGCAACATAATATGTTTCAAAAAGAACATCCTTTTGGTAATAGTAACCGCATATGACTAGCTTCAGTATTCATGGGGTTGGTGTTTCCAGCGGCATAGCAATCGGCCATGCGCACTTAGTCTCCAATGCCTTATTAGAGGTAGTGCATTATCAATTACCCAAGCATTTAATTGATGACGAAATTCAGCGCTTTAACAACGCGATAGCAACCGTTACCAGCGACTTAAAGCTTATCCACAGTAGTTTACGTAGCAACATGCCTGCTGAACTGGGCGCATTCATCGGCACGCATTTAATGATGCTGGCAGATAAATCTTTATGTGAAACCCCAAAAGAAATTATCAGAAATGAGCAATGCAATGCCGAATGGGCTATTAAGCTGCAAATGGATGAGATTGTCGACCAATTTGAACAAATTGAAGACGAGTATCTACGTGAGCGCAAACAAGATGTGATTCAAGTAGTTGAACGTGTCATTAAAGTATTGCTGGGTCATCAAAGTCAACTGACCACAGAACAACAAACTAGCGCGCAACATTCAGAGCGTAAACTTGTTTTAGTCGCGCACGATATTTCACCTGCAGATGCCATTCAATTCAAGCAACATCAGTTTGCTGCATTCATAACCGATGTTGGCGGCGTAACCTCGCATACTGCCATTCTAGCCCGTAGCTTAAATATTCCGTCTATTGTAGCGCTGCAAAAAGCGCGCGATTTAATTCGCGATGGCGAGCTGATTATTGTTGATGGCAGTCAGGGTGTAGTAATCGTTAACCCTGACAAAAGCATCTTAACAGAATACAAATTACGCCAGGATCAATGGGAGCTTGAACAACAAAAACTGCAGCGCATTAAGTCTACCAAAGCTGTAACGTTAGATGGTGCCAGCATTGATTTATTTGCCAATATTGAAGTGCCTGAAGATGTAGCCAAAGTGAAAGCCGCAGGGGCAACGGGCATTGGCTTGTATCGGACTGAGTTTCTATTTATGAATCGGCGTGAAATGCCAGATGAAGAAGAGCAGTTTACCGCCTATAAAACAGTCGCTGAAGACATGAAAGGCGCTGAAGTAACGATTCGTACGCTGGATTTAGGTGCAGATAAGCAAATGAATCCTGACACGATTGTCACCTGTGCAAACCCTGCCCTAGGCTTGCGTGCTATTCGTTTATGTTTATCTGAACCGCAGATTTTTCATACCCAATTGCGTGCTTTATTACGTGCCTCACATTTTGGCAATGTTAAAATATTAATCCCCATGCTATGTACGCTAGCAGAGTTACGTCAAACCAAACTCTTACTTGAACGGGCGAAATTGAGTTTACGTAAACAGAATATTCCATTTAACGAGAATATCGCTTTAGGTGGCATGATAGAAATACCTGCAGCAGCAATTAATGCAGAAGCGTTTGCTAAAGAACTGGATTTTTTATCCATTGGTACAAACGACTTGATCCAGTACACATTAGCAATTGACCGTACCGATGACACTGTTGCACATTTATACAATCCATTACATCCGTCAGTATTGAAATTAATCTTAATGACCATTAAAGCAGGTGAAAAATTAGGTAAATCTGTATCAGTATGTGGTGAAATGGCTGGGGATGCTAAGCTTACCAAGCTATTGATCGGCATGGGTTTACGGCAGCTTTCTATGCATCCATCACACATCCTTACCGTAAAACAGCAGGTGCTTAACAGCCAAATGACCAAGCTCAGCAGTAATGCCCGTAAAGTACTGGGGCTCACCGATATTGAAAAAATTGAACAACTTGTGGCTAAATTTAATCTACATTAACTTTTAGTTTGTCATGCCTTGTAATTTATCGTCTTCATCATTCGTCATATCTTAAGGAATCACCATGTCTACTGAATTAACAACGACCCCCAGTAACGATGATAAAAATATTGCTACAGTCACACACTTAGGTGGCACAGTATTTTCATTTATTCCTGCGCTGGTCGTTTGGATACTGAAAAAAGATGATAGTGAATATATTTCATCACAAGCAAAAGAAGCTTTGAATTTTCAAATTACCGTATTGATAGGGCAATTTATTGCATTCATTCTAGCGTTCATACTGATTGGTTTTGTATTGATGGGAGTTATTTGGCTCGCCAATATTGTTTTATGCATAATTGCCGCCATCTCTACTAGCAAAGGCGAAACTTATCGCTACCCACTTACTCTACGTTTAATTAACTAGTTTAGATACACAAAAAGGATTTACCCCGATGTCTACCGATGTGACTACTAACAGTTTAGATACAAGTAATTTAAATACAAATCCGCTTTTGTATTTTTCTGGCTTACCAAAATTTAAAGAGGTTAAAGCCGAGCATGTGTCGCCAGCCATTGAGCATTTAATTAGCCAAGCAAGAACCACGATAGAAACTTTAGTGAATAGCAAGGATGAAGTGAGTTGGGATAACTTTGCCGCCAAATTAGAAGATATGGAAGAGAAGTTAGGTCGTGCATGGTCACAAGTCGGCCATATGAATGGCGTGGTCAATAGCCCAGAATTACGCGAAGCTTATAATGACAACTTATCTAAACTGACTGATTTTTATGCAGATTTGAGCCAAGATGAGCGTTTGTACACCAAATACCGGGCTTTACGTGCTAGCAAACAATTTAATTTTTTAACTGCATCACAGAAAAAGATTGTTGAAAATGAGCTACGCGATTTTCGCTTAGGTGGCGCCGAATTACCCTCAGCCCAAAAAATTCGCTTCAAAGCTATTCAAGAAGAGTTATCTAAACTTTCGTCTAAGTTTGAAGAAAACGTATTAGACAACACTAATGACTATGCACTCTATATTGAGGATGCCGCTACTTTGGCTGGCATTCCTGAGGATGTACTTCAAACCGCAGCTGAAGCGGCAAAGACTGATGATAAATCTGGCTGGAAATTTACATTACATTTTCCTTCTTACCTGCCTGTTTTGCAATACGGCGATAACCGCCAGTTGCGTGAAACACTATACCGCGCTTACGCCACGCGTGCTTCCGAATTCGGCAAATCTGAATGGGATAACACACCACTCATTTCACAGATTCTTAAGTTAAAACTAGAAGCGGCCAATTTATTAGGTTTTGCGAATTACGCGGAGCTTTCAGTTGCAACAAAAATGGCTGAATCTGCAAAGCAAGTGAATGACTTTCTGTACGACTTAGCTGAAAAGGCTAAACCTTATGCGCTTAAAGACAAACAAGAACTTGAAGAATACGCTACTAAGCTTGCTATTAAAGATATGCAGGCGTGGGACGTTGCCTATGTATCGGAAAAACTGCGTGAAGAAAAATATGCGTTCTCTGACCTCGAGGTAAAACAATACTTTCCCGAAAACAAAGTATTAGCAGGTTTGTTCAAAGTAGTAGAAACCATTTTTGATGTACATGTGAATAAATCACAAGCTTCCATTTGGCATGAAGATGCAAGTTTTTATGACATTAAAGACCATAATGGTCACTTGATTGGTCAGTTCTATTTGGACTTATACGCCCGCAATAACAAACGTGGCGGCGCTTGGATGGACGAAGCGATTACGCGTCGCAGAGTTGGCGGCAAGCTCACCACACCTGTTGCATTTTTAACCTGTAATTTCTCTGCGCCTGTAGGTGGAAAACCCGCATTATTCACACATGATGAAGTAATCACTATGTTCCATGAGTTTGGTCACGGGTTACATCACATGCTTACCCAAGTCGATGACTACGGCGTATCCGGTATCAAAGGTGTGGAATGGGATGCTGTGGAGTTACCCAGCCAGTTCATGGAAAACTTCTGCTGGGAATGGGAGGTATTACGCAATATGACTTCACATGTAGACACTGGTGAACAATTACCTCGTGCCTTGTTCGATAAAATGGTAGCTGCAAAAAACTTCCAAGCTGGCATGCAAACCGTTCGCCAAATTGAATTCTCATTGTTTGATATTCGTTTGCATAGCGAGTTTGACCCAAATGGCACAGCAACTGCGCTTGACTTAATTGAGGCCGTACGTGATGAAGTAGCTGTAGTGCGGCCACCAAAGTGGAATCGCTTCCCGAACAATTTCACGCACATTTTCTCAGGCGGTTACTCAGCCGGTTATTACAGCTATAAATGGGCAGAAGTGTTATCTGCGGACGCTTACAGTATGTTTGAGGAGGATGGTGTGCTCTCGGCTGAAACAGGTAAACGCTATTGGCAAGAGATTTTAGCAAAAGGTGGTTCGCGCACTGCATTGGAATCTTTCACAGCTTTTCGTGGCCGTGAGCCTAGTATCGATGCCCTACTCCGCCACAACGGTATGAACTAAATAGGGTTCATATACTACTTCTGTTCTCAGCTTGAGGGCAAGACAAGGCGGCAATAAGGCAATTGATGAAGCACGTAAATTAGTTTGGCTAGGGAATTGATTTATTGCCAACGCAGTATTACCGATCAGATGAGAGATAGAAATTGAAACTTGCAACATGGAACGTAAATTCTTTAAACGTTAGATTACCTCATGTTTTGGATTGGCTTCGCGACAATCAGCCTGATATTTTATGTTTACAGGAAACAAAACAAGAAGACAGCAAGTTTCCATACGTGGCACTAAAAGAAGCAGGCTATGAAGCGATTCATATTGGCCAAAAGACTTATAACGGCGTGGCGATTTTAAGTCGCATCCCACTCACTAATATTCAACGCAATATACCCAACTTTGAAGATGACCAACAGCGCATTATTGCTGCTGATGTTGATGGCATTAGGATAATTTGTGCGTATATTCCAAATGGTCAGGCAGTAGACTCTGATAAATACCATTATAAATTGCGCTGGCTTAATGCGCTCACAGATTGGCTTAGAACAGAGTTAATTACCTATCCTAAACTCATGTTGTTGGGTGACTATAACATTGCACCAGAGGATCGTGATTGCCATGATCCTGCAGCTTGGATTGGGCAAATATTAGTCAGCCCTGCTGAACGTGAAGCTTTTCAAAAACTAATAGGCTTGGGCTTGCACGATAGTTTCAGGTTATTTGAACAACCTGAAAAGAGTTTCAGCTGGTGGGATTACCGCATGATGGGTTTTAGGCGCAATTTTGGCATGCGTATTGACCATATTTTAGTCAGTGATGCACTCAAGATTGATTGTAGAGCAGCACATATTGATAAAGTACCACGTAAGTTAGAACGTCCCTCTGACCATACACCAGTTGTGTTGGAAATTTCACAAGCCGTATAAAACTTCAGCTTAAAAATAGCCCTTAACCTTTAATTTTTATCCCTAACTGTTTGAGCTTGCGATATAAATGCGTACGTTCTAAGCCTGCTATCTCGGCTAGTTTACTCATATTATTAGAAACATCTTTCAAATGATGCACAAAGTATAACCGTTCAAAATCATCTCTTGCATCACGTAATGGCTGATCTAAATTAGCTTCTACGCCAATAGGCTTTTCTAAGAACTTAGGTAATACTTTACTCACTTGCGTTTGCTCTGCAGTAACTTGCTGCGTGGTTTGTGCATCATCAAATTGATGCAATACGCGATTCACATCATCTAAAGTAATTTTTTCTTCTAGACTAGTTTGTAACAAATTGCGTATTACAGCATCTAACTGCGCTAAATCACCTGGCCAATCAGCATTACGCAAGGCGTTCAAGGCTGCAATATCAAATTCACGATAATCAGTACCTACAAGCTCAAATTGCAGGTTGGCAATCGCTGTAGCTAGTTCTGGAATATCTTCTTTGTGCTCATCTAAGGCTGGTACACGTAACGAAACCGCAGACAATATTTGTAATAAATTATGATCAAACAAGCCTTCTGCTTGTAGTTTTGGTAGATTTTCACTGGTACTACACACCACACGCACATTATATTTCTCTGATTTTGTAATTAGCAGTAGCAAACCTTTTTGTTCTGTTTTATTAAGATCTGCAATTTCGGCGATGTAAAACACGCCATCACGTATGGACTCTAAAATATCTAACGGGGCATGTATCAGTTGGCTAGACTCTATTAGTTGCAACCACGGGGTATTCACACTTTGCAAATAACGTGCACACAGTTCTGCTGCACATCCTTTGGGGCCAATTAACAGCACTGGGCTAGGATTAATGGTCGTACTGGCAACAATTTTATCCAAGCGCTCTTTTAGTGCGATAGCGATAGGACTTTTGCCTAAATTAACCAAGCTCATCTCAGATTTTGGTAATTGTTCACTGTGCTTTAAGGCAACGCTAACCGTCTTTAATAGTTTTTGTAGTGCAATTGGTTTTTCTAAAAAATCAAATGCACCGATACGGGTTGCCTCAACCGCAGTATCAATCGTGCCATGGCCAGACATCATGACCACAGGCATGGTAAGCAAGCCATTATTTGCCCACTCTTTTAACAGGGTAATGCCATCACAATCAGGCATCCAAATATCTAACAACACAATATCAGGTCGCTCATGTAAGCGTACTGCGCGAGCTGCAGCAGCATTTTCAGCCAACTGAACGCTGTAACCCTCATCCTGCAAAATATCTCGCAATAACTCGCGAATGCCAATTTCATCGTCTACGACTAGTATATGTTTTGATGCCATGCTGTTTATCTTCTAGTTTTACAAATTGTGTTTAAGCGAATTTTTTAAGTGTTTGTAGTTGCCATATCTAACAAAAGTGGGATGCTAATAGTCACTATTGCACCCGATCTTTGAGCATTTTTTATTGGTGTTGCCTCTGAATTATTACCTTGGTTTTTATTTAATTGTTTATCAATATCTTGCTCTAAATTTGCATGTGCGATGTTTTCGATTTTAATACTACCTTTGTGCTCATCGATAATTTTTTTCACAATCGCTAAACCTAGCCCAGTACCATGTGATTTCGTAGTCACATAGGGCTCAAAAGCATGAGGCATCATCTCAGTAGGAAAACCTGCGCCATTATCTTCCACCGTTAACACCAACATTCCATTCAATGCCTCTGTTTTTACAGTAATCATAGGCGCCGGATGCATATCTAGCGCATCTTGCGCATTTTGCAATAGGTTATGAAGCACCTGACGTAACATCGTACTGTCACCTTTAATGTTACATGCCTGTTTTTCTAACAAAAGTTTGATTTTAGATTCAGTCGACTTAGTACTTAATGCCTTAGTAGCAGAAAAATCATAAAGCGAAGTCACTTCTAATATCAACTTGTTTAAATCTAAACGTTCTAATTGTGGTGCTGGAGAGCGCGCATATTCACTAAATTCATTCACCATGGTTTTCATGGCATCTACCTGATTAACTATCGTTTCAGTAGAGCGTTTAAGCATTTCCGCATCAGCAGCATCCAATTTATGATGCAACTTATGCGCCATACGTTCAGCCGAAAGCTGTATAGGAGTGAGCGGATTTTTAATTTCGTGCGCTAATCGCCGTGCTACTTCACCCCAAGCAGCATCACGCTGTGCTTGCACCATAGTCGTAGCATCATCAAACACTGCTACATAACCGCCATCTGGTAAGCGCGTACCGCGTAAGGTAAGAATCTGTTTACCTTGCGTATTTGCAAGTTCAATTTGTGTCTGTGCTTCTTCTTTTTGCAAATTCTTTTGTGTGTCAGTTTGCCCATTTTTTTGCGTATTGATGTGGCCGTTTACCAGTGCAGTATTTTGCAGAGCATCTTGCGCACTATGTGCTGCAATCGCATTTAAAAAACTTTCTAACCGAGTTTGTTTAGCAATAATTTTATCCAGCGTGAATCCTACATAACCCTCTAGCCTTACACCCAGTATATTAGATGCCGCTTGGTTAAAGGTACGCAGTTCACCCTGCTCATTTAAAGCCAGTACGCCAGATGATAAATGCGCCAATATAGTTTCTAAGTAGCCACGTGCGGCTTCAACCCGTGCGCGGTTTCTATCGGCAGCCTTAGTGGCATCGCCTAATTGCTGCGTCATACTGTTAAAGGATTGCACTAGCACGCCTAATTCATCTTTACCATGCGCCGGCAACATTGTGCTGTAGTCGCCACTCGCAATTGCCTTAGTTCCCTCTGCCAGCACCGTTAGTGGTGCAGATAGTTTTCGGCTCAAGACAAAAGCAATTGCCATTGCTGCTAGCATTGACAGCATCATCACTAGAGTAAGTGTGAGTGCGAATACCTCCCTTAACGAGGCGCGACTATATGAAAGCTGCTGATAATCTTGATAGACATCCTGTACAGCCTCAGCAGTATTGGCAAGTGACTTTGGTACAGGCTGCAGTAACTGCAAAATACGCGTTTCACCTGTTAAATCTTGCACGTTTACGGGCGCAAGTACACGTAAATACAAGCCTTTATCAGCGATTGGCTCAATTGTCCCTAAAATACGGGTACGTGCCTGCCTGAGCTGGGTAATACTTGGTAAATCAGGTAGAAAAGTCGAGGAGTCGTTACTGGAAACCGCTAAAATCCTGCCCTGTACGGTAAACAAAGTAGCATCCTGAATACCACTTTTTTCGCGTAAATCATTTAGTATGGAAAAATGTGTATTGGCAGGCTGAAAAGCCAAGCTTGTCGCCATGCTCTCGCCTTTTTCTTTTACGTCTGCCAGCAAAATATCAAGTGCAGTACGGCCGAGATTAAGCCCACCTTCAAGTGCAGTTTCAACTTTAACGTTGAACCAAGACTCAATTGAACGTGTTAAAAAATTTACTGAGACCAAATACACGATTAAACCAGGAATAATTGCCATTAAAGCAAAAGTCCCTAGCAGGCGCAATGTAAAACGACTGCCTACCACACGTAGACGGATTTTTCGATAAATACCCCAAAGCTGCACCCCCACCAATACAATCAGGAAAATGGCCAATGCAACATTGAGCGCTACGAGCAAAGTGTAATATTCACCGGATGCAGCTGTATTGGCGCTAGCATTAGAGAGTAGAAAAAGCAGGATTGCGCCTAGAACAGCGCTAGCAAATACTATATATTTCATTAACTAATATATTTCGTTAGGCTAATGTTCATTTAAATAAGTTAGGCGACCACTCAAAACGTTGCGAAGTCATTTTCCATTCATCCAAACTTATTGCATCACCCTGTAAAGTTTTGGGTAATTTAGTTTTATCTAGCCGCATCAACAAAGTTGCTTTGTAAATACCCGCCTTTTCAACCTCTGACTTTAGAAATACTTTCAAACCTTTGATTTCAGAAAGTGCATCAATAGCATCTTCTAGCGTAGCAAAGGTTTTTTGCTGTTCTCCATGCGTAAGCAAATATTGCCTTGAGAGTGCATGATAACTTAAAGTAACGCGGCGCGTTACCGTTGCGATTTCATCATCAAACCAATACTGGTGTGGCGTTACCAACTGAAACTCAGTAATAAAGTTGAGTTCAAATCCTTTGATAAGTGCCTCTTCAATTTCTTCATTGAATTTAATATCAATATCAGCATTCAATACATAACTGTCATCTAGTGCTTCTATATCAGCACTTACAATGCTCAAGTTGCTATTGCCAGCCATGGCAAAAGTAGCAGACATGCTTAGCATGCAGGCTAGCAAACTAGTGAATAAAAGTTGTTTAATTTTTTTGCAATAATGCATAAAAAAAGCCGTCATGTGCGGTAGAGGGAATCAACTGGCCATTGATGTGCGTGATACTTGTTTGCGCATTGTTTAAGTTATTATGGTTTTCTAGTAGCTCAAATGGCAATTGAGTAGCATCCTTATTATTTTGTAAAAACTTATCCACTTGCCCTTGATTTTCTTCATAAAAAACTGAACATGTTACATAAAGTAATTTACCACCCTTTGCCAACATCTGCCATAAGCTCGGCAAAATTTTCGCTTGCTGCGCAACAAACGACGCAACATCAGCCTCACGACGTAGCCATTTAATATCCACATGACGGCGCACAATACCAGAAGCTGTGCATGGTACATCGGCTAAAATTCGGTCAAAACTCACGCCATCCCACCAACCTGTAGATGATGCATCACCCACCACTAAATTCGCCTGCAAATTTAACCTGTCCAAATTACTCTGTACGCGCTGCAAACGTATTTCATCACTATCAAGCGAGGTCATTGCCACGTTGACAGACTCAAGAATATGCCCAGTTTTGCCACCAGGGGCGCAACAAGCATCCAGAACGCGCATATTTAGTTTTAAATCAAGCAAAGGAGCCGCCAACTGAGCGCCGTAATCCTGCACCGACACAATACCATCGGTAAAACCAGGTATTTTTTCTACAGGCTGGGGTTTGGTTAAAATCACCGCCTGCGCACCGATTTCTGTAGCTTCGATATCTTGGCGAGCAAGTAACTGCAAATAATCTTGCATACTGATTTTTTGCGTATTCACCCGTAAAGTCATCGGAGGATGTTGATTGCCTGTTTCCAACATGCTTTGCCAATAATCAGGATATTGAATTTTCAGTTTATTAATCCACCACTGTGGATAAGAATAAGTTGAAACCTCGCTGACTTTAAGTCGTGTTGCAAGCTGATCTTTTTGACGTAAAAAATTACGCAAAATCGCATTCACCAAGCCTTTAGCCCAACTTTTAGGCGCAGGTCTTTTAAGCTGGCTCACCGCATGCACAGCCTGGTTCACCACCGTAAAAGCATCGGCCTTATCATGCAATAACTGAAAAATCGCCACTAGCAATAAAGCATGAATACGCTCATCCGTCAGTGGCTTTTCCATTAACTGAGTTAGGTAAGCATCAATCTCACCATAAAAACGTAATGTGCCATAACTTAAGTCTGCCGCAGCACCTTTTTGCTGCGGTGTAGCGGCCGGAAATAACGACAATGCCGCAGGCAACGCCAAAGTAAGATTGCGACCAGAAAACACTTGATGCACAGCATCAGCGGCGATGAGTTGAGAGAGATACAAAAAAAGACTTTCGATTAACTACTAAAAGTCTATTCTAACCGCCGTTGAAGGCAGATGCACGCCGATAAAATAATTTAAGCGAATTAAACACATAGTTATGTGATTGCAAGAGTAACGTGGCAAGATGAATACAATTGTTTTTAAAAATAAACATCTATACGTGAGCGCCACGTTGACTGGATACCAGCCTCCTCTGGTAAGACGACGGTGAAAATTGCAACTTGGCTGAAGAATATATAAATCAGTGAAACCTAAATTGATTTTAACCCCCTGCTACCGCGCCGAGCAGCGCAACCATCATGGGAGTTTTCGGCAATCGACTGTTTGAGCGAAGCGAGTTTTCGATTGCCGCCCATGATGGTGAGCAGCACAGGAAACAAGTGGTAGGGGGTAGCCTTTTCTTTGGTTTCTTTCTTTTGCTTAGCCAAAAGAAAGAAACTCGCCAGTCGCGCGAAAGCGACCTGTCACTTAACGAAGTTAGCTATTATATTTCTTATCTAATGCAGAAATAAAATTAAAAAGTTGTTCAATCAACCAAGTAACATCATCGCGTAACTCATACCAGAGCTCATCTGAAATGTTAAGGTCTGCAGGGGTTTTAGGGTGCATAAGTAAATGGCGCTTTGCTAGAATTCGTTGCGCTCGAGGCCACTCTGGACCACCAAAACTTGGAGATGGATGAAGCTCAAATAATTTGTACGCAACGCGCAGAGTGCGCTTGATACGCTCATTTGCATCGAAGCTCCGCTCCGAAAGAAGGATTTCTTGATCTTTTTGACTGTTTTCTAGTGAAATACACTCAAAGCTGACAGTACACATTTCGCGAAGACAGTGCGCATAACCCTCAATAAGTGAGGCACTAACACGAATGTAATTGCGACGCCAATGTTGTGAGTCAGACTCGTTCTCAAGCAAGGCCTGTAAGTCTTCCATCAGTAGTTTTGATAGTACAAAATAATTATCAAATGCCGCATCCATCAGTTCTTGCGGCGTCGATAAAGTATTCATACCTATACTACCATCACCATCAACCTCGCCACCCGCTCCTCAGTCTCAGGATGCGTACTAAACAATCCCCTCAAACCCCCACCCGATAATGGATTAATAATCATCATCTGCCCGGTCTCAGGGTGTGCTTCTGCCGTTTCATTCGGAATTTGATGTGCGTAATTATGAATCTTCTCTAATGCACTTGCTAAGGCTTTAGGATCACGGCAAATTTCTGCACCTGCTTTATCTGCCTCAAATTCTCGTGCACGCGAAATCGCCATTTGTATCAGCATGGCGGCCATCGGCGCCAACACCATAATCAGCATCGCAACAATGGGGTTTACATTGCGTTCACCGCTGGCATTGTGCCCACCACCTAATAACATGCCGAAAGTACCAATTGATGAAATTGCACCTGCAATCGTGGCAGAAACCGTAGAAATTAAAGTATCACGGTGTTTAACGTGGGCGAGTTCATGTGCCATTACGCCGCGTAATTCGCGCTCACTTAAAATACGTATAATACCTGTGGTTGCTGCTACGGCCGCATGTTCAGGGTTGCGACCTGTGGCAAATGCGTTTGGTTGCGGCTCATCCATAATGTAAACCTTAGGCATAGGCAGTTGTGCATTTTGTGCAAGTTCTTTCACCATATTGTAATAGTTGCGGAACTGCATATTATCTGGCGTAATTTCTTGCGCACCGTACATTTTGAGAACGGCTTTATCTGAAAACCAATAGGCATAGACGTTCATCCCAGTAGCAATCAGCAACGCAATCATCATGCCGCTAGCACCACCTAGTGCTGCGCCAACCACGCCAAATAGCGCAACGATCCCTGCCATTAAAATGCTTGTTTTTAACCAATTACCTAACATTGTGCTCTCCTAATTTGTCAGATTCTGACTACGTATAAGATGATGGTAAATGCCACAAATTCAAGTTGCTGATGATTTTAATTACGCCGCTTGAAACTAAGCATTAAAAGTATCACCAATTTTTAAATGATGTCCTTGCACAAATACTTGTGCGTTTAAGCGCTTACCGCCCGGGGCCTGCAGCTCAGTGATACGTAACAAACCATCTCCACAAGCTACCGTCAGACCATCTTGCACACTGACAATTTCGCCTGCTTTGGCGTTAATCCCGCTACTGATTGCTGTCGCCATCCATATACGATAAACCTCGCCTTTTAGTGTGCTCTGCGCCACTGGGAAGGGATTAAAGGCACGTACTTGACGTGAGATTTCTATCGCACTTTTTTGCCAATCAATCGTGGCTTCAGATTTTTCTAGCTTGTGTGCGTACGTTACTAATGATTCATCTTGCGGCGTAGCTGGCAGGGTGCTTTTATCTTGCAAAGTAGCCATAGCTGTCACCATCAATTTAGCTCCAATGCTACTTAATGCATCATGCAAAGTTTGCGTGGTATCAAAGTCTGTAATCGGCACTACACCGCAACTGACCATCGCGCCTGCATCTAAAGCAGGTACTACTTCCATAATCGTTACACCTGTCTCTGCATCTCCTGCCAACAATGAACGATGGATCGGCGCTGCACCACGCCAACGTGGCAACAAGGAAGCATGAATGTTATAGCAGCCGAAACGTGGCATATTAAGCACTACAGTTGGAATAATCAGTCCATACGCCGCAACAATCATGACATCTGAGTTCACATCGGCTATGCGCGCTTGTGCCTCTGCATCTTTTAACGTAGAAGGTTGAAATATATTGAGCTGATGTTGTTCTGCTAACAGCTTAACTGAACTGGCTTTAAGCTTCATGCCGCGCCCTGCTGGACGGTCTGGCTGAGTAAGCACCATGACAATTTCATGACCCGCTTCAATTAACGCAGCCAGCGCGGGTACGGCGAATTCTGGCGTACCAGCAAAGATAATTTTCATGATTGAATATTTTTTAAATGCGAATTTATCAGATGTTAATTTAAATGTTTTAGCATAAGAGCAACCGCCTAGCGTTCACGCTGCAGCTTTAACATTTTGTTTTTGATACGATTCCGTTTAAGAGGTGATAAGTATTCAACAAACACTTTCCCCAGCAAATGATCCATTTCATGCTGAATACATACGCTGAGTAATCCATCTGCTTTCAAGGTGAATTTTTTACCTTCACGGTCTAAAGCTTCTACCGTCACTTGATCTGCCCTCGTTACGCTTTCATAGATGCCAGGCACCGACAGGCAACCTTCTTCGTAATCTTTTTCGCCACTTTTCGCAATAATTTTAGGGTTAATAAATACCTGCAAACGGTTTTTAGTTTCACTGGTATCAATCACTATCAACTGTATATGCTGATTCACTTGTGTAGCGGCTAACCCTACTCCTGGCGCATCGTACATTGTCTCCGCCATGTCATCGACCAAACGACGAATTGTCGCATCCACCTCTTTTACAGGTTTTGCCACCGTATGCAAACGCGGATCTGGATAGTTGAGTATGTTCAAAATTGCCATAAAAGTACTGTTGTTTCCATAAAAGCTTGATTGTTGAATGAATTACGTGATAAATTTAACGTAATTTCGCGGCATTGCCACGTATTTTTTACTGCTTTTTAACGTTTAATTGACTGAGGTCAACAATATGTTTCGCCACATTATAACGCTGCTCATGTTTTGTTGCATAAGCTTAAGCAGTCATGCTCAAGTAGTTGCACTCAAAAACAATCATCCTGACCGTCATGTAGTGGTTAAAGGCGACACATTATGGGGGATTTCAGGCAAGTTTCTTAAAGACCCATGGCTGTGGCCAAAAGTTTGGCAACTTAACCGTGCGCAAATCAAAAATCCGCATTTAATCTATCCGGGCGATGTCATAGTGCTTGATATGAGTAGCGGCTCGCCGCAACTGCGTTTGCTACGTGAAACCATTACTTTGCAACCAGGTGTTGTCATCGAACCACTCGAAAAAACTGCTATTTCTACAATTTCACTCAATGTAATCGCGCCATTTTTAAGCCAGCCACTTGTGATTGAAAAAAATCAACTAGCAACTTCACCAAGAATTATTGCAGGACAAGACAATCGCGTGGTTTTAAGCCCAGGCACACGTGTTTATATCAATAAAATTGAAGAAGGCGATGGTATTAACTGGTTTGTATACCGTCCAGGTGGCGAGTTAGTTGATCCTGATACTAAAGAGGTGTTAGGTACAGAAGCGCTGTATCTAGGCGACGCCACAATTACAAAATACGGCGAACCCGCTAGCGCTGACATCGTTAAAGCCAAAGAGGAAATTTTCACTAAGGATAGACTAGTACCCACAAATGATGTCGTTGAGACTAGTTTTGTACCACATGCACCTGATACAGAAATATCAGGACGCATCATCAACATTTACGGTGGCGTAGCTGAAGCTGGACCCGAAAGTATCGTCTCCATCAGCCGAGGTTCTGCAGATGGCATTGAAGTTGGGCATGTACTCGCGATTAATCGTTATGGTCGTGTGATTAAAGACCCCGAGCCATCTAAAGATAAAAATGCTAACACCAAACCAAAATTGAAAGAATTAAATTTTGACGTAAGTAAAGATAAAGACGGCAAACCAATTGTTAATTTTGAAAAAAAACCTGCAAAAACTGAGTTAGTGCTTGAGCCTGGCATGATTAAATTACCAGATGAGCGCGTCGGTTTACTGATGGTATTCCGTGTGTTTGAGCGTGTATCTTATGCTTTAGTAATGCAGGCATCACAGCCAATCAACAAATTTGACTCAGTCAATACACCTTAAGTTATTGATTAAATTATTCTGCTTATGTCATATGACCACAGCGATGAGATTGCAGAAAAGTCGCTGTGGATTAGTTTAAGTAGTATTCATGGCGTAGGTGCACAAACCTTTTGCCAATTACTTAAAGCATTTGGTAGCCCAAGCAACATATACTCGGCAAGCGGCAAGCAATTAAAAGAAGTTGTTTCAGACAAAATTGCCGCTGAAATCATCAAAGGCGTTGATGAAGACGCTTTAGCTGATTCGTTGGCTTGGTTATCTCAAGCCAACAATCATCTCGTCACACTCGCCGACCCTGATTATCCCAAAGCATTACTGGAAATTACTGACCCTCCCCCATTGCTTTATGCAAAGGGTAATTTAGCACTATTAAATCAACCGAGCATTGCCATTGTCGGCAGCCGTAATGCTTCTGTGCAAGGCGAGAAAAATGCTGAGGCTTTTGCTCAAGGCTTATGTAGTTATGGCTTGTGCGTGGTCAGTGGGCTAGCATTAGGTATAGACGGAGCCGCGCATCGAGGTGCATTAAAAGCAAATGGTTCAACCATCGCGGTAGTAGGTACGGGCTTAGATATTGTCTACCCTGCTAAACATCGCGACTTAGCCCATCAAATTGTAGAGCATGGTTTGATTGTTTCTGAATTCGCTTTAGGTACACCATCAAAACCACAAAACTTTCCCAAGCGTAATCGTATTATTAGCGGCTTGAGTTTAGGTTGTTTAGTGGTGGAAGCTAATTTACAAAGTGGCTCACAAATCACCGCACGTATGGCCGCAGAACAAGGGCGTGAAGTATTCGCCATTCCAGGTTCTATCCATTCACCAATGTCTAAGGGTTGCCATCAGCTAATCAAACAAGGCGCTAAATTGGTGGATAGTCTGCAAGATATAGTAGAAGAATTGGATCTCAATAAAAATAATTCAGGTACTGCCAGCGCCATCAATAGCGATGAAACTGGCAAAAAAACTACAGCACCCCATCCAATACTGGACCTGATGGGGTACGAACCAATTACCTTAGAAAGTTTAGTGCAATTAAGTCGCTTGACGGTAAGCGAAGTTTCATCCATGCTGATGTTATTGGAATTACAAGGGAGTGTCGCAAGCTTAACAGGCGGACAGTTTCAAAAACTGACCTAATTAAGCAAAACAATAAACTGTGTAACAAGATTTCAATCCAAACTTTTTAACTTAGGTAAATTTACTAATTTCAAGCTTGGATTGTGCATAAACCATAACGCTTAAGTCGAAAATCTTAAGTAAAAACTTTATTTAACTGCTTTCATTAAAAGCCACTTTATTTAAGGATAAATATTATGTTTGAAGTATTGGTTTATATGTTTGAAAACTACATTGATACACACTTTAGACCTGACGAAAATACGCTCTCAAAAGAGTTATTTGCCGCAGGATTTGATGAGCAAGATATTAACGGCGCTTTTGATTGGTTTAATCAGCTAGAACTGATGACCGAACAGCCTGATATTTTTGAAAATCCTAACCACGTCAGTACCCGCATTTTCACTGATGACGAACTCAAAAAAATCACAGGCGAAAGCATCGGCTTCGTTCTGTTTTTAGTGCAAGCCAATATACTGAATACCGCGCAACGCGAACTAGTACTTGAACTCGCAATGAACTTACCACAACCACAAATCAGCATTGAAGAAATGCGCTGGATAGTGCTCATGATTACTTGGGGCGCAAGCAAATCTGGTCCAGACAAAACCAAAGAATACTTGTTTATAGAAGATGCACTACTTAATAAACAAAAACCGACACTACATTGAATAGGTCGGTTTGATATGACAAAGCCCTATATCAGTAGGGCTTTGTTGGGCTTTGTTGAGCTTTGTTTAATCGCTGATATTTTCAATAATGTTGCTAATCACGCCAGAACGATTTAGCGTATAAAAATGTAAACTTGGCACACCCCACACCTGCAAAGTCTCACAAAGTTCACTTACGACATCAATACCAAATGCGCGTAATGAAGCCATATCATCACCGTACTCCTCAAGACGCATTTTCAGCCAGCGCGGGATTTCTGCACCGCAAACGCTAGAAAAACGTGCTAATTGTGTGATGTTATATATCGGCATGATGCCTGGCACGATGGGCATAGTAATACCCAACGCCACACATTGATCCACAAACCGAAAATAAGCATCTGCATTATAAAAATATTGCGTTATGGCTGAATTAGCGCCAGCATCCATTTTACGTTTGAGATTGAGCACATCTTTCTCTGGTGTTCTTGCCTCTGGATGAAACTCTGGGTAAGCGGCAACTTCAATATGAAAATGGTCGCCGGTTTCAGCGCGAATGAACTCGACTAACTCTACTGCATAGCGGAAATCCCCAACACTCACCTCTCCAGAAGGCACATCACCACGTAATGCCACTATACGTTTAATACCCTGTGCTTGGTAGGTGTGTAATAAATCACGGATTTCTTCTTTGCTAGATGAAACACATGAAATATGCGGCGCAGCATTAAAACCTTCTTTGTGCATTTCCAGTACTGTATCCATGGTTCTATCACGTGTAGAACCACCAGCACCAAATGTGACTGAAAAGAATTCAGGCTTAAATTTTGCTAGCTGGACTCGTGTTTCACGCAAGCTAGCGATACCATCGGCCGTCTTAGGAGGGAAAAATTCAAAACTAATTGCCGACTTTTTCATTTTTTATTCATTTCTTTTTCTTTAACTTTTAATTCTTAAACAACTATTTCTTTTTGTCATCAATCACAACGGCGGCTAACAAGTAGGAAACGACACTATAAACCAACGCCCCTATCATGCCCGCCAATAAAGTCCTTACTTCAAATCCTTGCACCCAATTGCCCACTGCATAAAACAACACACCATTAATCACTAAAATAAAAAGTCCTAGTGTGAGTATGGTTATAGGTAGTGTAAGTATCACTAAAATAGGTTTAATCAACATGTTAACCAAACCGATCACTAACGCTGCTAGCAATGCTGCGGTGAAGTTAGCCACATGAATGTCAGGTACAAAATAAGCGACCGCGATTAACGCTAAGGCATTTAACAACCAAACAATTAATAATTTCATGTGGCTTCCTTTTTTTAGTTTAGCTAAACAATATTAGTAACGATAAGTATCTGGTTTAAATGGGCCTTGTTTCTGTACGCCAATATAAGCCGCTTGCTGATCGGTTAACGTAGTCAATTGTGCATTGAGTTTTTTCAATTGCAACACCGCTACTTTCTCATCTAAATGTTTAGGTAGAGTATAAACGCCAACAGGATATTTAGCTTGCTGAGTAAATAGCTCAATTTGCGCAATCGTCTGATTTGCGAAGCTTGAACTCATTACATAGCTTGGATGACCAGTACCGCAACCGAGGTTCACTAAGCGGCCTTTAGCTAATAAGATGATTTTTTTGCCGTCTGGGAAAATCACATGATCCACTTGCGGCTTGATTTCGTCCCACTCATATTTTTCAAGTGAAGCGACATCTATCTCGTTATCAAAGTGGCCAATGTTACACACAATAGCCTGGTCTTTCATTTTTGCCATGTGATCGTGCGTAATCACGTGATAATTACCAGTTGCAGTCACGAAAATATCTGCATGTGCTGCAGCGTAGTCCATTGTTACCACACGGTAGCCTTCCATTGCAGCTTGTAATGCACAGATAGGATCAACTTCTGTTACCCACACTTGGGCAGATAATGCGCGTAACGCTTGCGCAGAACCTTTACCTACGTCACCGTAACCAGCAACAACCGCCACTTTACCGGCAATCATCACATCAGTTGCACGCTTAATGGCATCCACTAAAGATTCGCGGCAACCATAAAGATTATCAAATTTAGACTTAGTTACTGAGTCATTTACGTTAATTGCCGGAAAAGCCAATTTTCCTTCTTTGTGCATTTGATACAAACGATGCACACCAGTAGTAGTTTCTTCAGTTACACCGATTATTTTAGCTAACCGTGTTGAATACCAAGTAGGGTCAACTTTTAGTTTTTCCTTAATGGCATCAAACAGGCAGATTTCTTCTTCTGAAGTTGGATTAGCAACTACGGATAAATCTTTCTCAGCACGCGTACCTAGATGCAGTAGCAATGTAGCATCGCCACCATCATCTAAAATCATATTGCTAAATCTTTGCTTACCGTCTTCGCCATCTGTCCACTCAAAAATACGGTGAGTGTAATCCCAATATTCAGTCAGGGTTTCGCCTTTAATAGCAAAAACAGGTGTACCGCCAGCGGCGATCGCAGCAGCAGCATGGTCTTGTGTAGAGTAGATATTGCATGATGCCCAACGTACGTCTGCGCCTAAATCTTTAAGCGTTTCAATCAGCACAGCAGTTTGAATCGTCATATGCAAACTACCAGTAATACGCGCGCCTCTTAATGGCTGTAAGAGAGCAAATTCTTCACGAATCGCCATTAATCCCGGCATTTCAGTTTCAGCAATAGCAATTTCTTTACGACCGAATGTTGCCAAATTAATATCGGCAATCACATAGTCTTTGGCTGTATATTTAACATCAGCAGTCACAGTATTCATTATAAATTCCTTGAAGTGTGACCAGAAGGGAAAAGCTAGAATAAAAGACGTATTACAGAAGCAAGTAACGGTCTTTTTTCACCCAAATCCCGTGTCTGGCACGGTTTAAATTAGGTGAACGCCGTTACAAACTTTGATGAAGTTTGTAAACCGAGCCTGGGGTTTGCATGAAGCAAACCTCGCAACGTTCCTCGGTTAATTTAAATACTACTGAAAACGCGATTATAATGAAATCAAAGCAATTGTCAAAAAATTATCGCAACAACGCTATGATTTCATTTGTTTTTTTACTTAACTACAGTCCAGCAGCAGATTTTAATGCAGCAGCTTTATCCGTAGCTTCCCAGGTAAACTCAGGTTCGTCACGTCCAAAATGACCATAAGCAGCAGTTTTGGTATAAATCGGACGCAATAAATCCAACATTTTAACTATACCTTTCGGACGTAAATCAAAATGTTCTAGCACGAGTCTTTTCAGCAACTCATCAGACACTTTACCAGTACCATAAGTTTCCACCATAACACTGGTGGGCTGTGCAACGCCAATAGCGTAACTTACTTGCACAAGACAACGTGTTGCTAAACCAGCGGCGACAATATTCTTAGCCACATAACGACCAGCATACGCCGCACTACGGTCTACTTTTGAGGGATCTTTACCCGAGAATGCTCCACCGCCGTGAGGGGCCGCACCACCATATGTGTCAACAATGATTTTACGGCCAGTTAAACCACAATCGCCTTGCGGGCCGCCGATTACAAAGCGGCCAGTTGGATTCACTAAAAATTTAATATCACCTTTAATTAACTCTTTAGGCAACATTGGTTTGATGATTTCTTCAATCGTCGCTTCTCGTATCGCCTCTAAGCTCATTTCTGGCGAATGCTGTGTAGAAACTAATACCGTATCAATTTTGTAGGGTTTGCCGTTCACATACTGCACCGTCACTTGCGATTTCGCATCTGGACGCAACCATGGCAAACGGCCATCTTTACGCAACTGCGCTTGACGCTCCATCAAACGATGGCTCAGCCAAATCGGCAATGGCATAAGTTGCGGTGTTTCATCTACCGCATAACCAAACATCAAACCTTGGTCACCTGCTCCTTGGTCTAGCGGGTCATCATGTGCGCCATCTACACCTTGTGCAATGTCTGGAGATTGTTTGTCATAAGCAACTAATACGGCACAACCTTTATAGTCGATACCATATTCTGTGTTGTCGTATCCAATACGTTTAATCGTATCGCGCGCAACTTTAATGTAATCTACATTGGCAGTAGTAGTGATTTCACCCGCCAGCACAACTAAGCCAGTATTGGCTAGTGTTTCAGCCGCAACGCGTGCTGTTGGATCTTGGGTTAAAATAGCATCTAAAATACTGTCTGATACTTGGTCTGCAAGTTTGTCTGGATGACCTTCAGAAACCGATTCTGAAGTAAATAAATATTCGTTCATGGCCTGCCTTGGAAGAAAATTAGTTAAGAAAACACTTACTAAAGGCTGAAGTAAGCGTCAAAGAGTCGAAATTGTACACGAACTAAAACATACACCAATAAAATATACTTGTTAAAATACTGAATTACATTATTTTCAACCTTTACTTTTAAACTCAATATATAAAAATAGGCCTACTAACTCGTATTGATATGTCAAAAACGCTATTAAAAATAATCGCTATGCTACCTTTACCAGTTATTCATGGTTTAGGTATCGTGATTGGCTGGATTTCGTATTGGTCGGACAAGAAGTTCTCACGTAGAGTTCGCAACAATCTTCATAAAAGTAAATTAGCCTCCACTTTAAAAGAACATCGGCATTTAGTAAGATTAAATGTGAATGAAACTGGTAAAGGTATTTTAGAAACTTTAGCTATTTGGGTAAAATCAGAACGCAGTGTACTGAAGTGGGTAAAACACTGTAAAGGTTGGCATTATGTTGAGGATGCGTTAGCGGCTAAAAAAGGAATCATTTTTTTAACGCCGCATTTAGGTTGTTATGAAATCACAGCCAGATATTACGCGGCAAAGCATCCTATGACAGTACTGTACCGTCCAGCACGAAAAAACTGGTTAAGCGGCATTATGGAAGGCGGTCGTCAACGCAGCAAAACAACATTAGCACCAACCAACTTAAGCGGAGTACGGAGCCTACTGAAAACCTTAAAAGCTGGGCAGGCGGTGGGTATATTACCTGACCAAGTACCTGACTTAGGCGATGGCGTATGGGCCACTTATTTTGATGAGCCCGCATATACCATGACTTTGGTCAGCAAGTTAGCAGAAGCAACGAACGCAACTGTGTTACTCGCTTATGGCGAACGCCTATCTTGGGGTCGTGGCTATGTAATTCACATAGAGCCATTGAATTCAGGTAACACGCCACAAGACATTAACAATGCGATTGAACATTTAGTACGTAAAAAACCAGAACAATACTTATGGAGCTATCGCCGCTTTAAGCAGCCACAGCTATCTAGAGAAAAACGCGTTAAAATTAATGCTGATGCCTCACTATAAAAATTATATAACTTCTTAAAAATGACACAAACTATTCGCTTCAGCAAAATGCAAGGTGCAGGCAACGACTTCATGGTGATTGATGCTATTAACCAGCCTATCAATTTGACTACTGAGCAAATCAAAACCTTAGCACATCGCCAATTGGGTATAGGGTTTGACCAGCTTTTATTGGTCGAAACTTCAAAAATCGCTGATTTCAAATATCGTATCTTTAATGCTGACGGCAGCGAAGTTTCCCAATGTGGCAATGGCGCACGTTGCTTTGTGCGTTTTGTGCTTGATCATCAATTAACAGAAAAACCAGAAATTAAAGTTGAAACAGCCAGCGGCATTATCACGCCAAAACTAGAGCAAAATGGTTTAGTAACTGTAAACATGGGTGCGCCTGTATTTACGCCAAATAAAATTCCCTTTATAGCAGATGCTGTTGCAACAACATACTTGCTAGAAGTGAATGACCAGCCTATCGAAATTACTGCACTTTCCATGGGTAATCCACATGCAGTGCAAATTGTAGACGATGTTGAAACTGCACCAGTGGTAGCACTTGGTAGTCAAATTGAGTTGCATCCACGCTTTCCCGAACGAGTTAATGCAGGCTTTATGCAAATAATCAATCAACACCATATCAAATTAAGAGTGTTTGAGCGCGGTAGCGGAGAAACACTCGCTTGCGGCACAGGCGCTTGTGCAGCAGTAGTGGCGGGTATCCAACTGGGTCGATTAGAATCTCCTGTAAAAGTATCTGCTCGTGGTGGTGAACTACATATTGCATGGCAGGGTGACAACACACCAGTGATGATGACTGGCCCAGCAGTGTCGGTATTTACTGGGTCAGTAACGCTACCATTAGCAATGTAACAACAATAAGGATTACCATGCAAACAGACGATCAAACGCCCAATAACAATACTAAAATCGACGAGATTTCCGCTGATCAAGTCAGTGATTTTCTGCGCAATCACCCACATTTTTTTGAGAAGCATGCGAGCCTACTCACTGAAATCTACCTGCCTAGCCCCCATGGTAATGGTGCAATATCGCTAGCTGAGCGCCAGCAATTAGCACAGCGCGATAAAATTCGTGTGTTAGAGGTCAAATTGGCCGACTTGATTACATTTGCAGAAGAGAACGATGCAACTAGCGCAAAGGTGCATGCTTTAAGTCTTAAATTGATTGCCAACAACACTTTTAATGAACTGCAGCAATCTGTTAATGAAAGTATGCAGCAAGATTTCGGCGTGACCGAATCCATATTACGCGTTTGGTTAAAGCCTCACGATAGTGTACTTGCACAAGAGCCTGCTTTTACTGCAGTCGACGAAATGTTCAGCGACTGGGTAATGACATTAAGCACACCATTTTGTGGCATAAAACCAGCATTAACTGCTGATTTAGTGGCTGATCATTTACACTCATTTGCATTTATTCCATTATTTAAAGACTCTGATAAACCTGCCTTTGGTGTGCTGATACTCGGCTCTGAACAGCCGCATCGCTTCAAAGAAAATATGGGCACCATGTATCTTGAACGCATTGGCGAACTTGTAAGTGTGGCGATAATAAATTATCTACTGGTCACTTAATTTATAACTGGCTATTTGAGATAAAAATTAGTTGAATTTGCTTTGAACCACTTGGATGACTACCTTCAACATTTAACTTTTGAGCGTGGCTTAAGTGCCTTAACGTGCCAAAACTATGCAAGAGATATTAAATTATTAGAATCTTTAGCTGATAATGCATCAACCGAAAAAACCAATTTAGAGCTTATTCAAAATACACAAATCCGGCGATTTATCGCAACACTCAATAGCCGTGGGCTAAGTGGCAAAAGCATTGCACGGGCACTTTCGGCATGGCGTGGTTTTTATAACTATTTGATTCATCATCATGGCTTTACACAAAATCCTGTCATAGGTTTACGTGCCCCAAAATCACCTAAAACTCTTCCGCAAGCGCTGTCTGTTGATCAAGCCGTCAAGTTTGTGGATATTAAAGGTGATGAACTTTTGGAGCAGCGTGACCACGCCATTTTGGAGTTATTTTATTCTTCAGGCTTACGTTTAGCTGAGCTGGTGAGCTTAGACATTGATATGCTGGATTTTTCTGAAGGCACAGTGACGGTGACGGGTAAAGGCAATAAAACCCGCATTATTCCTATAGGTAACCATGCGATAAGCGCAATGCAAATCTGGCTGCACCGGCGCATTGAAATAAGCATTGCTGACACTAACCCAAAAGCGGTATTTGTAACGAAGCAAGGCCACAGAATCACACCACGCGCTGTGCAATACCGCATTAAAGAATGGGCGATCAAGCAAGGCATTAACATCAATATGCACCCACATTTATTGCGTCATAGCTTCGCGACTCACGTGCTACAATCCAGCCAAGACTTAAGGGCAGTTCAAGAAATGTTAGGTCATGCCAACATTAGTACCACGCAAATATATACACATCTTGATTTTCAACATCTTGCCACTATGTACGATAAAGCACATCCACGCGCAAAGAAAAAATAGATACTTAGAAAAGACAAACTGCTAAGCAATTAAACTAAAAACACATCAATTTGTCATGCAAATAATTCAACATCACCTACCAACTGTTAAAAGGAAATATCATGGAACATACTTTACCTGCATTACCGTACGCTAAAACTGCTTTAGCCCCGCACATTTCAGAAGAAACGCTAGATTTTCACTATGGTAAACATCACCAAACTTACGTGACTAACTTAAACAATCTAATTAAGGGTACAGAGTTTGAAAATCTAAGTTTAGAAGAAATCATCAAAAAATCTTCAGCTGGCATTTACAACAACTCTGCTCAAATTTGGAACCATACATTCTTTTGGAGCAGCATGAAGCCTAATGGCGGCGGCGCGCCTACTGGTACTCTAGCTGATGCAATCAATGCAAAATGGGGTTCATTTGATGACTTCAAAAAAGCATTTCAAGCTTCAGCAGTAGGTAATTTCGGTTCAGGCTGGACATGGTTAGTGAAAAAAGCTGACGGCTCAGTAGATATCGTGAATATGGGTGCAGCAGGCACACCGCTTACTACTGGCGATAAAGCATTATTAACGATTGATGTATGGGAACACGCTTATTACATCGATTACCGCAATGCACGCGCTAAATTCGTTGAAGTGTTCTTGGCTTCATTAGCTAACTGGGATTTTGCCAGTGCAAACTTTGCATAAGTAAAAGATTGTTTCTACATCTTCAATACGAACTTTGTAAATTGCGATATTTAAAAGCCTTAGAGTAAACTCTAAGGCTTTTAATTTATTCAATTAACATTATATAAAACTAAGCCTTATCTTTAAATTTATTAATCTCGGTTTCAGCCTGTTCTAACGCAAATAAGTCTTTCAAATCTTGACGACCTTTTTCTGCCATGGTCAGTAAAGCGCTCTTATCATGTCTAATACTACGAGTTGCTTCAAGCTGCTCCAAATCATGACGCTCAAAATGTTTAATGATTTTTGTTGCCGCATTTGGCGATTCGCCGATTGCCAACAAAGCCTGCTTAGCAGCAACCAACGATGAGTAAAATGTTTCGCGTATTGGATCCAGACCAATATCTCGTAGATCGAATGCATCGGTCCTGCTACGTGCCCTAGTCACGATTGCAACATCAGGCCATCGCTCCTTCACCAGTTTAGCCATATTTAATGCTGCAACAGGATCATTCACTGAAATAACAAATAGTTTTGCTTTGGCTATTCCAGCCTCTTCTAACAAATCTAATCTTGATGCGTCTCCATAATAACAACGCCAGCCAAATTCACGCATCAAATCGACTTGATTCGGATCATTATCTATCAATGTTGCAGTTACGCCTTTAGCTAGCAACACCCTGCCAACAATTTGTCCAAAACGACCAAACCCGGCAATGATGACTGAATTATTTTCTGCTATTGCATCTTTCGGTCGCTCTCCGCATTGCAAGGTCAAAAATCGGTCATAAAGTAGCAGTAATATTGGCGTAATGAGCATGGATACGGCAACAATCGCATTGAGAATATTGTAAGTTTCTCGCGGAATGCTATTTTGCGTTAAAGCCACGCCAAAAATGACAAAGGCAAATTCACCAATTTGAGAGAGCGCTACGCCATATAACAACGTATCTCGAAATGAATACTTAAATAAACGTCCGAGTCCCATCAAAATAGCCATTTTGGTTATTACTATTAGCAATGCAAAACCAAAAATCATCAATGGTGAGTTTGCTAATAATGTTAAATCGACAGACATACCAACTGCAATAAAAAATAGACCTAAGAGCAAGCCTTTTACAGGTTCAATATCTAATCTAAGCTCATATCGATATTCTGAATCAGCCAATAGAACACCTGCGAGGAATGTACCGAGTGCCATAGACAAGCCAACAGACTGCATCGCTAGCGAAACACCTATAACTAACAACAATGAAAATGCGACGAAAATTTCACGAACTCCCGTTTGCGCTACTATTCGCATGATGGGGCGCAACAAGGTTCTACTGGCAAAGACGATAGCAACGATGACGGCAATCGCTTTGGCTACCGCCCATAAATCAAAACCAGACTTGGCATTATTTGGCGCGATAAGTGCTAGCAGCATAAATAGCGGGATTACTGATAAATCCTGAAAAAGAAGTGTCGCGAACGAAGCTTGGCCTCCAGGCGTACTTAGCTGCTTTTTTTCTGTGAGTGAGGTCAAACCGATGGCAGTTGAAGACATTGCCACGCCCATCGCAATGACGATGGATACTGGCAATGTAAAATTCATCATATATGAAGCAAATGTCACTAGCCCTATCGTACTAAGCACTTGCAATCCACCTAATCCAAATAAGATTTTGCGTAATTCCCATACTTTCTGAGACTCAAGTTCCAGGCCTACTAGAAAAAGCATCAGCACGACACCAAACTCAGCAAAGTGGAGTACTTGCTCAGGGTCAGGAATAAGCTTTAGTGCATAAGGGCCTATCAAAATCCCTGCAAGTAAATAGCCTAGCACTGAACCTAATCCTAGCCTTTTAAACAAAGGCACTAAAAATATTGCAGAGGATAGATATATCGTAGCTTGAACAAGAAAGTCGGATGAACCCATATATGCCCTAAAGGTGAATTTTCTTAAAAGATTTGTGATTATAAATACTTGGTATTATTGAAGTTACGTATTTAATTGATACGCATCTAATTTTATGCTTTTAATTTAATAGTGACTTAGTATTACAAAAACCAACCCAATAAACCAGTACATATCAGGTACGTACATAAGTTAATCTAGCGCCTAGTTGTTAAGCTATAAAACTAAAAAGGTCACAGGCACGTCTTTTTTAAAGCCTGAATTTAATCATCATTTCAAACTGTCATCTAAATGAATTAATTTTCTGGTAAAATGCAATTATGTTGCATCGCTTAATACTTAATTTATTGCTTATTGTCTCGTTTGGCTTCGGTCAAATGAGCGCATTCACGCATGAGTTTTCGCATTATGCCGATGCGGTAACGGCAAACCAGTCGCAAGATTCAAACATAAACTTCAACCTAGCTAGTCAAGAAAAACCTAGTCAACACAAACAGACCCCGCATAATCAAGTATGTGAAAAATGCGTCACTTACGCAGAACTAGGCAATATAATTTCAAGCAGTCATGCCGCGTTTATGGCCACGGCGATGACCAATCTGGCCATCACCAGTAGTTTACAAACAACCTCTTTCACAAAACCACGCAATTACAGCGCTCGCGCACCGCCTACCCTCGCTTAACACTTAGCTATTTTGCAGCCACCTATTTTTTGGCTGTGCCTATTACTATTTGCGCTATTTTTTGCGCACCTGTTACGCGAGAGTACTCATGAAAAATATATCCACTAAAGTGCAATCTTTATTGCACCCCAAACTTACTTATAAGCCTTTATTTTTAAGTGTTCTAGCAGCTATTGCCACTCCATCAGCTTTTGCTGATGATGCTATTACAAATCAAAATGCGGCTAAAGAAACGACGACTGTTATCGAACTTCCTACTGTAGCTGTAACTGGCAATCCATTAGGGGTGGGCTCGGATGAGCTAATTGTTCCTGTCACCGTACTTAACGGTCGCGAGTTATCACTGAAGCGTGAAAGTACATTGGGTGAAACGCTTAACGGTATTCCAGGTGTGAGTGCCACCAATTTTGGTCCAAATGCTTCGCGCCCTGTGATACGTGGGCTGGATGCCGAACGCGTGCGCATCATGCAAAACGGTATTGGCGTATTAGATGCGTCATCATTAAGCTTTGATCATGCTGTTTCAGTTGACCCATTGATTATTGAACAAATTGATGTGATACGTGGCCCAGCAGCTTTGTTATACGGGGGCAGTGCAGTGGGTGGCGTCGTGAATGCGATTGACCATCGGATTCCTACCGAAAAACTGGATGGCGTGATTGGGAGAACAGAGGCACGCTTGGGCGGGCCAGATAACCAAAGCAATCTAGCGGGTGTGGTTGACGCAGGAAATGGTCAATTTGCAATTCATGGCGATGTTTATAGCCGAAATAGTAGTGATTTAGATATTCCTGGCTTTGCTGTTTCTAAACGTAAAAGTGAAGCCGACGGCACACCGCGTGAAAATAAAGGCAAGCTAGTCAATAGCAGTGCCGATAGCGATGGCGGTGCAATTGGTGCATCGCTCACCTTTGATAATGGTTATCTAGGTGCATCCTATTCAGGTTTTAACAGCAACTACGGCACGGTCGCTGAAGAAGCCGTGCGCATTGATATGAAAAGCCAACGCTGGGATATTGCTTCTGAATTTACTGACTTAGGAAATGTGATCAACCGCGTAAAAGTGCGCTTAGCGCATACTGATTATGAGCATGTTGAACTTGAAGATGGCGAAGTGGGCACTACTTTCAAAAATCGCGGTGTTGAAGGCTCGTTAGAAGCAGGTCATACGCCTATCCGTACAGCACTTGGCAATGTAAACGGCGTATTAGGCTTTCAGTTCCAAAATACTAACTTTGAAGCACTCGGTGAAGAAGCCTTTGTACCCAATACCAATACACAAACCAAAGCACTGTATATCTATGAAGAATTACCAATAGACAAACTCAAGGTAAGTTTTGGTGGACGTACTGAACATACGTCAGTGGATGCAGATGCATTCGGATCGAACCCTACAATAAATAGAAGCTTCAACCCTACTAGCTACGCCCTTGGCGGCCTTTACACATTGACGCCTAATTGGTCACTCGCCACCAACTTATCACACAACGAGCGAGCGCCTAGCTACTTTGAGCTTTACGCCAATGGCGCACATATTGCCACCGGGCAATTTGAAGTCGGTAATAGCAACTTTGATAAAGAGCGTTCAAATGGTGTTGACGCCCAGATTCGTTGGAAAGATGCTAAAAACTCATTCAGCATAGGTACTTATTACACGCGTTTTAGTAGCTTTTTAGGCTTATTGGATACAGGTAACGTAGACCCAATCTCAAATTTACCTATCGCCCAGTTCAGCGCATTCGCAGCAGATTTCAGAGGCTTTGAAACACAAGGAAAATTTAATTTAGTCGACAACTTAGACTTAACACTCACAGGTGATTACGTACGCGCAACCAATCGCGATAATGGCGATGCACTGCCACGCATTGCACCATTACGCTTAGGCGCAGGCCTACAATATCAAAAGAATAATTTTGGCGCGAGAGTGAATGTATTACATGCTTTTAACCAAGGTCGCACTGCGGAAAATGAGCTGGCTACAGATGGCTATACTGATGTAAGTGCCTTGGTGAGTTACAAATTGCCGACCAAGCTCAACATAGAACTGTTCGCCAAAGCTAACAATTTGTTAAACCAAGAAATTCGCGAGCATGCTTCATTCTTAAAAGATATTTCACCGCAAGGGGAGCGTTCGGTATTGATAGGTTTGCGTAGTGATTTTTAAATGCCATTAATTTATAAGCACAGTTATTCTGATGAGTTGTAAGAGATGGGAGTCGTTGCAAAGATAGCTTTTGTATTAATCCGCATCTCTTACAACATAACTGTGGTTAAATAGCTAATGGATCAAACACATACCAGTCGTTCAATCTATTAATACTAACTATGGATAACTAAAAAATGAGTACTATTAAATACATTGTTTTCGGTGCAGTATTTTTTGTTGTAGTTGCCATTGCTTATCTTGCGGTATTTGAGTACAAAGCCGATGTTAACGGCCATCAAGGCTGGCATTTTAAATACGCTAACTAGCTATAGTTTTATTATAGGTAACCTACAACTGGCTGCCCCAGTGAAGCATTTATCCAAGAAGCACCAAGCCCCAAACAACGGCTACTATTGCAAGGGCAATGAATACGGCTGCGCTACCAATATCTTTAGCGCGTTTAGCAAGTGCATGGTGTTCTGTCGAAGTATGGTCTACTGCTGCCTCAATCGCCGAATTCAATAACTCTACAATCAACACCAGCAGCACACTAGCAATCATCAACGCGCGCTCGATTGGGCTTTTACCCAAATAAACTGCAAGCGGAATCAATACAATCGCTAAAAAAACCTCTTGCCGAAAAGCATCCTCATGTTTAAATGCCGCCTTAAATCCTTCTAATGAATAGCCAAAAGCATTCATTAAACGGGGAAGACCCGTTTTACCTTTAAATGGACTCTCTTTAGTGGCTTTTGAATGTTGATCAGGGGTTTGCATCGTAAGCTTTCTATCAATATGAATGAAATTCTAATGCGTAAATTTTAACATGCGCTATCATTACGTATTAAGTATCTATTCACCAAATTAAACCTTTCTACAAGTTAAAGAAGATAAATATGGCACGTACAGTTAATTGCATTAAATTAGGTAAAGAGGCAGAAGGCATGGACTTTCCTCCATACCCAGGCGAACTTGGTAAACGTATTTATATGCTAGTTTCTAAAGAAGCATGGGCAATATGGCTAAAACAACAAACCATGCTGGTCAATGAAAATCGCTTAAGTTTAGCCGACCCAGCCGCACGTAAATATTTAACTGAACAAACTGAAAAATACTTTTTTGGTGATGGTGCGGATACTGCGACTGGCTATGTGCCAGAAAAAAGCTAAAGTATTATCATTATGTAGCTAAGGCGAGACTTATCGCGTTTCTAGAAGTCTGATCCACTAAACAAAAAGCGCCTTAGTTGGCGCTTTTTGTTTAGTGGTAACTTAAAGACTAAACTACAAAGTCTCGCGCTCCATCTCTTCAACAGAAATATGGCGTACATCTTTACCTTTCACCATATACACCACATATTCTGCAATGTTTTTTGCATGATCACCGATACGTTCAATGGCCTTGGCTACAAACAACACTTCTAGCGACATTGAAATAGTACGTGGGTCTTCTAACATAAACGTAATCAACTGACGCATCGCTGCACGGAATTGCTCATCCACCAACTCATCCTGTTTTGCCACTTCTACCGTTTTGCTCACATCTAAACGCGCAAAGCCATCTAAAGCTGTACGTAACATTTCACGCACTAACGCAACCATGGATTTAATCTCGTTGAAACGCGGTTTGTACATGCGGTCTTCTTCGTAAATCTTTTGGGCGGTTCGGGCGATTTTAGTGGCTTCATCACCAATACGTTCAAGATCGGTAATGGTTTTCACCATCATCATGACCATACGTAAATCCCCTGCTGCTGGCTGACGGCGTGCAATAATATGGCTACAGTCTTCGTCAATTTGAATTTCTAACGTGTTTACACGATGGTCATTTTCCATCACTTCTTTGGCTAGTTTTGGATCTAACTTTACCAATGCTTCTAGCGCACTCACGATTTGCTGCTCTACTAGGCCGCCCATTTCAAGCACTTTGGCACGTACGGCCTCTAACTCTGCGTCGTACTGCTTAAAGGTGTGTTCAGTTTGCATGTTACTTCCTTGAGGTTTACCAACTATAACGCTAATTAATCACAATTTTCTGTTAAGTGATAGTAGTAGTCAAATATGACAGCAATATTTCAAACATTACTTATGTTGACTATACTTTTTGTTACTTATAGGTTTTAACGCCTTCTGCAGTAGCTAGCAATAGTATATTAGCTGGGCGTGCCGCAAACAAGCCATTGGTGACCACACCAACAATTTGATTGATTTTAGCTTCCAGTGCAATCGGGTCTGTAATATTTAAACCATGTACATCTAAAATCACATTACCATTATCAGTTGTAAAGTTGCGCAATTCCGGCTGGCCACCTAATTTAACTAACTCGCGCGCTACATAACTTTTAGCCATTGGCAACACTTCTACTGGTAGCGGAAATTTACCCAACACTGGTACTAATTTACTTGCATCGCAAATGCAGATGAATTGTTTAGCCACTGCCGCCACGATTTTTTCACGCGTTAATGCACCGCCACCGCCTTTAATCATGTGCATGTGCTCGGTAATTTCATCGGCGCCGTCTACATAAATATCCATGCCATCTACACTGTTTAAATCAAATACTTCTATACCATGACTGCGCAAACGTTGTGCCGTAGCCTCAGAGCTTGCCACTGCACCATCAATCTTATGCTTAACTTTTGCCAACTCTTCAATAAAAAAGTTTGCTGTTGAACCTGTACCTACACCAATAATGCCACTTTTTACATATTCCACCGCCGCTTTTGCTACTTGTTGCTTTAATTCATCCTGCGTATAGGCCATTTTAGTTAAATCCTTATAATTTCTTTATAATTGCATACATCTAATACTATAACACTGCAGGGTAGTGATTGAAAATTGCCAAATTAACGCAAAACTCATCATTAACTTTGCTACAAAATAAAATACGCCATGAATGAATCATTACTGAACATCAACGAATATTTAAGCAAAATCCAGAATTCCCGCGTGTACGACGTTGCTAAAATTACACCGCTAGAATTACAAACCAATTTATCTAAGCGCATACACAACAAGGTATTATTAAAACGCGAAGACATGCAGTCTGTATTCTCGTTTAAGTTGCGCGGTGCTTACAATAAAATGGTTAATCTACCGGCAGAGGTACTTGCAAAAGGTGTTATTGCAGCTTCTGCAGGTAATCATGCGCAAGGCGTAGCGTTGGCGGCACAAAAGCTCAAGTGCCGCGCTGTGATTGTGATGCCTACCACAACGCCTCTCATTAAAATCAACGCGGTAAAAAGCCGTGGTGCGGAAGTAGTGCTGTTTGGTGACAGCTACTCTGACGCTTACACGCATGCGCTTGAGCTTGAACAAGTTGAAGGCCTGACTTTTGTACATCCGTATGACGACCCAGACGTGATTGCTGGCCAGGGTACGATGGCAATGGAAATTCTTAATCAACATCCAGAGCCTATCCATGCCATATTCTGCTGCGTTGGCGGAGGTGGCCTACTAGCTGGAGTAGCTGCATATATTAAAGCAGTTCGCCCTGGAATCAGGGTGATTGGCGTTGAAGCAAAAGATGCTGAAGCCATGACAGAATCACTTAAGTTAGGTAAACGTGTGATGTTGGACCAAGTAGGCTTGTTTGCTGATGGTGCAGCCGTGAAACAAGTAGGCAAACATACTTTTGCGCTATGTCAGCAATATGTAGATGAAATGATCGTCGTGGATAACGATGCCATCTGCGCTGCTATTAAAGATGTATTTGAAGATACACGTAGCATTTTAGAGCCTGCTGGTGCACTAGCTACGGCAGGTATTAAAGAATATGCAAAGCGTAATAACTTAAATGGTGAAACCTTGATAGGCATTGCATCAGGTGCCAATATGAACTTTGACCGTTTACGTTTTATTGCAGAGCGCGCAGAAGTCGGCGAAAAACGTGAGGCAGTATTAGCGGTAACTATCCCAGAAAAACCAGGTGCGTTTAAAACATTCTGTCGTTTACTGGGAGACCGCAATATTACAGAATTTAACTATCGTTATTCTGACCCCAAAAATGCACATATTTTTGTCGGCGTGGCGATAGCCGACCCGTCAGAATCTGCTAGCTTAGTAAGCGCACTCCAAGCGCAGGGCTTACCCACCATTGATTTAACTGATAATGAAGTGGCAAAACTGCACTTACGGCATTTAGTAGGGGGTCATGCGCCGCAAGCAGAGCATGAAATGGTATTTAGATTTGAATTTCCTGAAAAACCAGGTGCACTCATGAAATTTTTAGATACGATGGGTCACGACTGGAATATCAGCTTGTTCCACTATCGCAACCATGGCGCAGATTTTGGCCGCGTACTAGTAGGTATGCAAGTACCACCCGCTGATACAGCAGATTTTAAAGAGTTTTTAAATAATCTAGGTTATCCACATTGGGATGAAACCAATAATCCTGCTTATCAATTATTCTTAGGTTAAATTTATTTGCATAATAGCCACCAATTTGGCTGTATATAGCCAGGTCGGTGGCTATATACAGCCATAAGTCACAACCTAAAAATGTAACCCTTTGTTTTAAATAGCCTAAATGTTGAGAACAATTCTTGCTAGTTAATATCATTAGTTTAACTAGACCGTAATAATGAATTGTATTAAACATGCTACACATGATTGAACCTAACCTTATTCAGTGTGCCATACAGCACAAGCAACGTAGATTGACCTTAAGGAGAAATAAAGTATGAAGTTAACGCATTTGGTAATGGTTATAACAGTCGGCATGACTATCAGCCTAAACACTAACGCTGCTGATCGCGGTAAAGCTTATGTATCTAATCAAGATGGCGGCGTATCAATCATTGATTTAAACACACTGACAACAACCACTGATATTGACGTAAAAGGGGAAGGCCCTCGTGGTCTAGCTATCACTGATGATGGTAAATTATTAGTAGTTGCAACACGTGAAAATGGCAGTGTTTCTATTATCGACACTGCAACGAATCAAATTGTAAGCCAAGTACCAGTGGGTAAAAATCCTGAGTTTGTGCGTATTCGCGGTAACTTTGCCTTTGTTTCTTATGAGCCAAGCTCAAAAGGCGGCCCACCTCCAGCCGCAGGCTCTGCAGAGGCTAAAGCTGCTTCCGCAGAAGCAGAAGATGATGACGAAGAACCAGCACGTATCGGCATTATCGATTTAAAGCTAGGTAAAAAAGTACGTGAGATTATTGGTGGCCCCGAAACAGAAGGTGTTGAATTTAGCGCGGATGGTAAACAATTGGTCATCACAAATGAAGCGGATAACACTGTTACTGTGCACAGTATGAAAACAGGCAAACTGCTTAAAACCATCAAAACCCACAAATATGGTGACAGACCACGTGGCGTTAAAGTATCACCAGATGGCAAAACTTATATAGTCACACTAGAATACGGCAATAAATTTATGGTGATGAATAAAAACTTTAAAGTGTTACGTACTGTAGATACGGGCGCAACGCCTTATGGCATTTCTTTTGACCGTAAAGGTGAGCGCATATTCGTAGCGGCAAACAAAGCCAAGACCTTAGAAGTATTTGATGCTAAAACTTATGCAAAAATTAAAGATGTGCCAACAGGAAATCGTTGCTGGCACTTTACATTTACACCAGATGACAAAGAGATTTTACTAGCTTGCGGTAAATCAGATGCTGTATTCGTCATTGATGCTGAGAAACTGGAAGTTACAAAACAAATTGAAGACAAAAAATTACCGTGGGGCATTGTGACTTACCCTAAATCTATGGGTAGTTTAGATAAACCTTTGTAGTTTAATATGCGTTAGTTTGTAATAGTTAAGTATAAAAAAGCCCCGAAATTCGGGGCTTTTTTATTTAACTTTAGCTCATCAAATTATTTTATATAAATTATTAAGCCGCCAATTTACTGTTAATAAACTCCCACTCTTTGGGGTCTACAGGCGTAATAGATAAACGATTGCCACGCTGCAATATGCGCATATTAGCTAACGCAGGATATTCACGTAACTCTTTTAAGCTAAGCAAGCGGGTTTTGCGCACCAGCTTTACATCCACATTTAACCAACGTGGTGTTTCTGGTGTGGCTTTTTCATCATAATATTTATGACCTTTTATAAACTGCAACCTGTCTGGATATGCAAGTTTACTGACCTCCGCAATACCGGCAATACCAGGTACATCGCAATTAGAATGATAAAAAAACACGCCATCACCCACCTTCATTTGGTCGCGCATAAAATTTCTGGCCTGGTAATTTCGAATGCCATACCAATCAACAGTTTGATTGGGAAAATTCGCTAAATCATCAATCGATACATCTGTAGGCTCAGACTTCATTAGCCAGTAGCGCATATTTCACCTTTATACTTAATTTTGATTAGGAAATTTTTGGGGGTTAATTTTATTATGATTTGCAGCACAAATTGTACGACAATATAGTTAAACGACATTATCAAAAATTAGAGATCATATATATGGCCAATCACTTAAGCAAAATACCTCAAGCTAAAAACGTACTTGGCACCGCATTACAACTATGTAGCCTAGCCCCACTAACAGGCTTTGCACGCAATGGCTGTTGTGAAACAGGCACTGAAGACCAAGGTAGCCACACTGTTTGTGCGCAAATGACTGATGAGTTTCTGGCATTTTCAATTTCACGCGGTAACGATTTAAGCACACCACGGCTAGAATATGATTTTGAAGGTCTGAGCGCAGGAGACCGCTGGTGTGTGTGCGCAGCACGCTGGCTAGAAGCAAGTGAAGCAGGCTTTGCGCCACCGGTCATTTTAGAGGCTTGTAATGCCAAATGTTTAGAAATTGTTACTTTGGCAGATTTGAAATATCACGAGTTGCGGTAAGTCACTCCGCACAACATTTTAACTTTGCATTAAATTAGGAGTTCTCCACGGATACAGCCTAGGCTAGCATCCTGAACCAAAAAGGCTCAAGTGGTAGCGGCCTAGAGCGCATTAGGTACACCCGCCAAGAGGTTCTTAAAAGAGCACTCAACTTAGGGCGCGCACACAACGCTCGAATGACCAAAACCGATGCTATAGACTAGTTCTAGGAATTAATAGCCTAAACCGCACCGCAGAGAACAAACTTT